>NZ_JBCAUS010000002.1:0-600000 GCF_038432375.1 Methanococcoides sp. LMO-2 | reverse complement strand
CCCATGGAAGTTTTGAAAGCCACGGTAAGGTCATCCGTACGATCAAAAAGCTATGTAAGGAAATGGATGTAGTTGTCTCTATTATGGCAGATCTCCCTGGCCCGAAGATCCGTGTGGGAGAGCTTCAGGATGAGCCAATTACCCTGCAGAAAGGAGATAAGGTCAAACTGACCACGGATAAGGTAGTTGGCACAGGAAATCTGATTCCTGTGGATTTTGATAAACTTCCTTATTGTATTGCAAAGCCTTCTGATGTTTATTTCAATGATGGCTTTATCCAGATGCGATGCAACGGTGTTTGTAACAATGAGGCCGAATGTGAGGTTGTAGTAGGTGGTCAGTTATCCTCTCATAAAGGTGTCAACCTTCCCGGAACCAATCTCTTACTTGATCCTGTCACAGATAGGGACCTTGAGATAGTAGACTTTGCTTTGAATGAAGGTGTTAATTGTTTCAGTGTATCGTTCATTGAGCTTGGATCCGATATCGAGAAAGTGCGATATCATGCTGAGAAACAGGGACATTCTGTTTTCCTTGTGGCAAAAATAGAGAGAGGACAGGCACTGAAGAAAATTGATGGTATATTGGATATGACCGATGGTCTGATGGTTGCACGTGGTGACCTTGGTGTGGAGATCCCAATAGAAGAGGTCCCAATAGCACAGAAGCAGTTGATCCATAAGGCTAATCTTCGTGGTATACCGGTAATAACTGCAACACATATGCTTGAGTCAATGACCGAAAATATAAGGCCAACAAGAGCTGAAGCGACCGATGTGGCAAATGCTATCCTTGATGGTACTGATGCTGTAATGTTGTCCGGTGAGACAGCGGTTGGAAAATATCCTGTAGAGACCGTAAGGACAATGGTCAATATTGCAAAGAGGACCGAAGAATGGCGTGCAAGAACCGGTTTTGGTCTCGATCTTGTTAGAAAAGGAATCGATGAGACTTTCATGAACATCAGTGATGTCATTTCACTTCAGGTACAGGAAGCTATCAACAGACTTCCCATAGAGTACGTTGTAACACCTACGTATTCCGGTGGTACTCCAAGACGTATCTCCAGGTTCAAGCCGGATGAATGGGTTATTGCCATGAGTCACCTCGACATGACATGCGAACAGCTGGCATATTCCTATGGGGTATATCCAATTAAAGTGATGAATGATTCTGAAGATCTTGAAGAAAAGGTAAACAAAAACATGAGATCAAAGGGCATCGGGAAAGCCAAGGATATGATCGTTTTGACTCAGGGTCATGAAGGTGGAACGAATTTATTGAAGATCATACAATTAACTGAATGACCAGGTGACCGACAGGCAAACTGAATTACCTAGAGGGCAGCCAGATGGTCAACCTAATGCCTGAACTCACGAAAGGCCAATTTTTAATTGACCTTTAATTATACGGCATCACTTTTTCAAATTCAAAGTATGCTTTCCAGAAGCAGTATTGAAATATCCTGCATATCCAGTTCTTCACCTTTTTCTTTACAGACACCTTCCAGGTGATGATAGCAGAATGGACAGTAGGACACAGTTCCATTTGGAGTGTTCTTGAATTTTTCAATGGTAAGCATTGCAGTCTTTGATGAGATGTCCGGGAAGTTTGGTTTAACTCCGGCAGGGCCGCCACAGCAGCCGTTCTTCCTGTCGAACATTTCCTTTACTTCCACACCCATCGATGAGAGTATCTTCCTCGGTATGTCGGACATCTCCATGATCGCACAGGCATCCCTTATGGATACTGTTCTGTTCAGCTTTTTTGGAATGAGTTTTCCTTCATCAATGAGCTGTTCGAAAAGTGAAAGTGAATATATTACCTCAAATTCCGGCTTACGGAAAAGCTTTGCATATTCCTTACCAAGAACTTCGTAACATCCTGGGCATGAGGCAATGACCTTCTTTATGCCAAGGGATTCAAGGTATTCGACATACTCTTTTGCGTGCTCCTTAGCTTCTTCCAGGTGGCCGTTATCGATCAGGAAGAGTCCACAGCATTTTTCTTCCGGAATGATCCTCGGGACAATTCCTCCGGCATTGAGTATTTTGATGGTTGATTGTGCAATGTCCTGATGTGCGAATGCTATCCAGCAGCCGGCCATGTATGCAACTTCCGAGCTATCTGAAATTTCAAGTTCATCGGTGGCCCAGGAGTTTCTGATCGAAGCATCCATCCTTCCGGGACTTCCTGCTTCGAGGATGTTCCTGCATATTTGCGAGGTTCTGGCAGGTTCATTTCCCTGTTTTGCCAGTATCTCCCTTTCCCTCTGGATGATATCAGTGATGGGGATGTTCATGGGGCAGACATCATCACATGCACCGCAGCGAGTTGAGAGATAAACATCATTTATTTCCTCCTGTTCAAGCTCATCGCCATCAAGCAGCTTCTGGAGCAGCATTATCTTCGATTTCGGTGTGTATTTATTGTCTGTCACCTTTGCAATATGGCAGACATCATAGCATTTTCCGCAATCGATACAGTAATCTATAGCAAGCAGGTCTTCGTCCATTTAATTGCTCCTTCTCTCTTCCGATGCCATCATATATTTCCTGATACATCAAGACTTGTATGGAATCACTGCTCATCTTTATATTTATTATTATTTTTATCAGTGTACTCACCATAAAGTACCACTTCACTCCTTTCCTGACACTGATAGCAGCTGCGTTCATATTTGGTATACTAAGTGGAATGACCGAATGGCTGGTCCAGTATGTTACCGGTGGTGCCGGCCGCATTTTCTCCCTTCTGGGAATTCCGATCTATTGCGGAGCAGTGATAGCCCAGATACTGAGGCATGGTCACTTTATTGAGAGGATCGTTGACGATGTGAAGCGAACCATTAAAGCTCCCGATCTTGCTGCAGGGGTGGTGGCTTATCTCCTTTCTATCCCACTCATGTGCTGTCTTACTGCATACGTTGTGATGCTTCCGCTCATTGAGCAGATGGAGAAGGAACATTCCTCAAATGGAAGACTTTTTTATATGGCAGCATTCGGAAGCGTGCTATCGTTCGTACTGATCCTGCCACTGCCTGTTGTTTACAGCATGACCACAACTTTCGGGGTTCCGGATTCAGAGACCTTCAGCATCAATCTAATTACTGTTCCCCTTTCCCTGTTCCTGCTGGGCATCGGCTACATTGTCGCTAAAAGGCTAAGCAGGGACCAGCAGCATAAGCTTCCGGAACTTGAAGGACTTGTAGAGCCTGTTATGCTCTCCCTGCCTCGCTGGAAGGTATGGCTACCCATAGCACTGCCCGTTGTACTCATCACAAGTGGTTATCTTTTCTCCCCGCTATCAATGATCAGTGACGTGAACATTGCTCTTGTGATCTCAGTGTTCGTTTCACTTCTGCTGGTAAGTGAAGGGCCTCGCAGGCTTGCACTTGAGAAAGGTACCAAGAACGCTGGTATCATTCTTTTTGATCTCTGCGGTGCAGGTGCCCTTGGTTTCGTAATATCTGCAAGCAGTTTTCCGGATGAGATATTTACCCTGATATCAGGTGTACTTCCGGTAGTTGTGATACCTTTCGTCCTCGCTGTCCTCATTCAGACGGCACAGGGTTCCCGTGTGGTAACAGCAGTTATCACTGCGACCATTCTCGCAGGCACGGATATCGTTGCTTCCATACCGACTATCCCTCTCATACTGATGATCTCTGCCGGTACACTGGTTGTGTCATATGTCAGTGATCCTTATTTCTGGCTGGTCCAGCGCTCTACAGGAGATTCCATTCCAACGGTATTTCGCAGGTTTACCATGCCTCTTGCAGGTGCCGGGGTTCTGATATTCTGCTGTGCTATGGTACTCTTCATGCTTGGATGAAACCGGACACAACGTGAAGGCAGGACAATTCTAAAATCATATCATACCAAACTATAATTTATGCTGTCTGACAGGGTTGTTGTAGTCAAAGGTGATATTGTCGAACTGGATGTTGATGCCATCGTGAATGCTGCCAATAATTCCCTTCTGGGAGGTGGCGGGGTTGATGGTGCCATACATACAGCAGCGGGGCCTGAACTTCTTGAGGAATGCAGGAGTCTGAAAGGGTGTCCCACAGGAGAGGCAAAGATCACCTCCGGCTATCGTCTTCCTGCAAAGTATGTGATACATACTGTGGGTCCGATTTGGAGGGGTGGAACTTCCGGTGAAGATGAGATGCTTGCCCGCTGTTACCGTAACAGTCTGAAGCTTGCGGTAAGGAATGGTGTGAGCTCTATTGCCTTTCCTTCAATAAGTACAGGTGCTTATGGTTTCCCTGTGAACAGAGCTGCCGGGATCGCAGTAGATGAGATCCTGGATTTCCTTGAGAAGAACAGCTCTATTGAGAAGGTTTTGTTAGTGTGCTTTAATGAAAGAGCATTTGAGAGCTATTCCAGTGCTCTTGAGGAATGGACAACAGAAGGTAAACGTGACTAAAGTCCATGAGGATTGTAACATGATGGGAATTAGTGCAGTATATACTGCTATTTTGGATTGTATCATTAAATGAAATATTGATTAATCTAGCAACTATTGATAATGAAAAAAAGTAGTGGGTGCAAAATACTGCACTCCCCGTTCAAATCATGCTTTAACCGCGACCAGTGAAAGACCCAGTTTCTTTTCCAGAACCTTTACTTCTTTAGTATCGTCTTCGTTTAAGTCTGCATACTCTATCCCATCATCTGAGAATGCAATTAAGGTAATACCTAATTTGCTTTCCAGATCAGCGATCGCTTTTAAATTTTCAGCATCTATTTTTGAGAAACTCCACATTTTAAAACCCCAACAATATATACATTTGATTAAGTTATAGCTATTTTGCTACGACCACTAATATACATACGTTTATTAGATATATTAGTTAGAGAAATTATCTGGAAATAGTTCATGATGGTCGTATTTTCTGAAGTCTTGGCAATAGGCTGTATTCTTTGAATTAATTTCCAGTTTTGTATACTTTCATTTTCTTTTAGATCTGCTTACAATACAGCACCGTCTCTTCTAAAACATCTCTGCACTTTTAGCTCCATTGATGTCTATTTTCATTCAACCAATTGTATTATTCTTTGCGAATAACTTCGAAACATTAAAGTATGGTACATGTTAACAGATACCAGTATGAAATCTTGCTACATGTTAGCAAGCGTCAAACAAAAAATGGCAAGTGGTATTTATGTTAGGTATTGATGACCCTCAGATATGGTTGGCCTATGTCCTGTGCATTGTAAGTGCACTGGGCTGTATGGTCTATGGGCTTTTAAAGTGGAACGAAGAAGAGGACGAGGAGTGCTAATATGGCGGTCAGTACTTCAACCCTGGGAATATTTGTCCTGATCTATATGCTCGCAGTCTTCTATTGCGGCTGGCTTGCATACAGGAGGACCAAAGAGGTCGACGACTACATGCTCGCCGGAAGGAAGGTCAATCCTTACATTCTCGCACTTTCCTATGGTGCAGCTTTCATAAGTACAGCTGCTATCATTGGTTTTGGCGGAGTGACCGGTACGCTTGGTCTGGGAACCCTCTGGCTCGTGTTCATGAACATCTTTGTGGGTATATTCATTGCATTCGTTGTTTTCGGTGCAAGAACAAGAAGGATCGGTGTGAACCTTAATGCTGTTACATTCCCTGAACTTCTGGGAAGACGATTCCAGTCACGTTTCATCCAGGGATACTCCGGTGCTCTTATAGCTTTATTCATGCCGCTTTATGCAGGTATCGTCCTAATTGGTGGTGCAAGGTTCATGGAAACCGCACTTTCTATCGATTATGATATTGCCGTCCTTATACTGACAGTTATTGTCGCTGCTTATGTTATCACAGGCGGATTGCTTGCGGTCATGTACACCGATGCACTTCAGGGGACCCTTATGCTCGGTGGTATGGCAGTACTTCTGGCACTCACCTACGCAAAGCTTGGTGGTATCGTTGAAGCTCACCAGGCACTTACCAACCTCGCACCTATGGTTCCTGAATCCCTTGCAGCAGGCGGTCATCAGGGATGGACCGCAATGCCGGCATTTGGCTCCCCTATCTGGTGGACAATGGTATCAACCATCATCCTTGGTGTTGGTATCGGTGTGCTTGCACAGCCACAGCTTGCGGTCAGGTTCATGACCGTTGACAGTAAGAAATCCCTGAACAGGGCAGTCTTCGCTGGTGGTCCTTTCATCCTCATGATGGCAGGAGTCGCATACATCGTAGGCGGACTTTCCAACGTTTACTTCTTCAACACCAGGGGAATGCTTTCCATTGAGGTTGCAAAAGGAAACATGGACGTTATCATGCCTGAGTACATCAACAGTGCAATGCCTGAGATGTTCGTCATCGTTTTCATGATAACATTGCTCGCAGCTGCAATGTCAACCCTGAGCTCACAGTTCCACACAATGGGAACAGCTATCGGACATGACTTCTACCGTGAATTCCTGATGAAGGGCAATGCCGGAAAGACCGTTGACGTTACAAAGATCGGAATATCTGTTGCCATCCTTGTGAGTGTGATCCTTGCATACATCCTGCCTATCAGCATCATCGCAAGGGCAACTGCAATATTCTTCGGACTCTGTGCAGCAGCTTTCCTCCCAATGTACATGGGTGCATTGTTCTGGAAGAGAATGACAAAAGAAGGAGCAATTGCAAGCCTTGTTGTCGGTACTTTCAGCAGCCTTTTCTGGCTCACATTCGTCCATGCAAAGGAAGCAGTACCACTGGGAATCTCAAAGGCGCTTTTCGGCGTGGATACGATCCTGACAGGTACATGGACCGTCGTTGATCCTATACTTGTAGCAACCCCACTGGCAATGATAGTTGCAGTTGGTGTAAGTCTTGTTACGACCCCGCCAGCAGTGGATCACCTTGAGAAGTGCTATGGGAACAATCGTTGAGTTCGGTCATTAACAATATATGAGTTGCAGGCGCTCTCAAGTCCTGCATCGCTATTCTTTTTCTACAAACAGCTCGCATAGGTATCCTTATATAGTTCTGGTCAGCAACATTACACTACCTTTTGATTTATCTTTTGAATAAGGAGGAGAGCTATGCCGTTAATAAGCCTGATAGGATGCAGGATGTTCGAGGATGAGATCGTCCATCTTGTAGAGCATGACCCTTTGATAGACAATTTGATCGTGGTCGAGAACAAGGACTGCGGTGGTATTGTAAAGAAGCTTGATGCTGTTGGAGCTTCCTACAAGCTCGTACCTGAGGCCAGCATGACATCTGAATGCCATGATCGGTGTGGTGATTCTTATTGCTTTGTCATAAACATACTCGAATTTGCATTACATGCGGTACCTGCCAACCTCAAGTCTGAGGTCTACCAGAAGGTAGAGGAAATGGCATCCTATTCGGAAGGAATTCTCTTATTCTATGGTCTTTGTGGTAATGTTCTCGGTGATGTTGAAAAGGATCTTGGTGATCTTGAGTGTAAGATCTGCATCCTCAAAGAGGAGAATGGTGAGATAGTCGATGACTGTATTGGTGCAGTACTTGGCGGTAGGGATGCATACCTGCATCACCTTAAGAGCTTCAAGGGGATAGGTACCTTTTTCCTGACACCAATGTGGGCTGCGAACTGGGGAGATATGCTTGTTGCCGGTGGGTTTGGCAAGGATCCCAATGATATTGAGACCTCGAAGTTCGTTTTTGATGCGGTGGGCTACAAGAAGGTGGCAAAATTGGATACCGGTCTGCGTTATGAAAAGAAGTTCGATGATATTGTAAAGGAGTTCGCTGAGATCTTTGACTTTGATATCCTGAACATCGAGGGAGAACTTGGTCTCATTGAAGGCTGCTACAGGAAGTTCCGTAATGAGGTCTTGAAAAGGGAAAACTGATTCACTGTTCCATTGTTCCACTGGGTGGATCGTGATTCATTCTTTTAGCATAATATTATTAAGGTTGTTGTTCATTTCCTGAACTGCAAGACCCTTTGGTCTTTATTCCATAGCTTTACTTACAGGGTGATCTTTATTGATACGAGTACTTGCCACAGGAACGTTTGATCTTTTACATCCCGGACACATTTTTTTCTTAAGCAGTGCCCGTGCAATGGGTGACGAGCTTTACGTGCTGGTTGCAAGGGATTCCATGATCAGGCATAAGGCAAAACCTATCGTTCCTGAAATACAGCGACTTGAGATGATAAGTTCATTGAAGGCTGTTGATAAGGCAATGCTTGGAAGTGAAAAAGACATTTTCGAACCTCTTTACGAGATCGATCCTGATATCATCGTTCTCGGTCATGACCAGTTCTTTGACGTGGAAGAACTTGAAAATAGTCTCAGGGAACGAGGTTTTAAGGCAACTGTAATGAGGATAGACGAGTCCATGAAGTGTCCGCTATACAGCAGTGGAAGAATTATCAATAAAATACTCGAACGTTATTGTGAAAATAACGATTGATTTTAAAAACCGATATCGTCTATTACGGATATCTTGTTGAATTTAAGAAAAAAAGAAAGGTTTAGAGGAGTGTTTCCTCTATTCTCTGGAGTGCTTCCCTTATTCTTTCCTGTGATGTAGCATAGGATATCCTTATGAAATCCTTGCTGCTTGCTCCGAATCCTGAACCCGGAGTTACTGCTACGTGTGCTTCCTGTAACAGTTTGTCTGCAACTTCATCACCATTACCGAATTCGCTTACATCGGCAAATGCGTAGAAAGCACCGTCTGGTTTCTTGCACTTGAATCCGATCCTGTTCAGGCCATCGATAAGGATATCACGTCTTGCCTTGAACTCTGTGATCATGTTATTGACCGGTTCCTGTGGTCCTTCCAGAGCTGCCACACCGCCGAACTGTGCGAATGTTGTTGCACTGCTTACGGAGTGTGAATGGATCTTCTTGAATCCTTTCATCAGTTCCGGTATGGCTGCTACATAACCAAGTCTCCATCCGGTCATTGCATATGCCTTTGAGAATCCGTTGACTGTTATAGTACGCTCGTGCATGCCGTCCAGTGAACCCATGCTGATGTGCTTTTTGTCGTAGATGATCTTCTCGTAGATCTCATCAGAGATCACAAGCAGGTCGTGGTCGATAGCAAGGTCTGAAACTGTCTTGAGCATCTCCTTGTCGTACACTCCTCCGGTAGGATTGCAGGGGGAATTGACAATAATGAGCTTTGTCTTGTCAGTAATGAGCTCCTCAATTCCATATGGCATGAATCCGTTTTCCGGATCAGTAGGTGCCCAGACAGGGTTTGCACCTGCAAATTTGATGCATGGGCTGTAGGATACCCAGGAAGGGTCAGGAAGGATAGCCTCATCGTTGTCATCAAGTACGGACATGATGATCTCAAAGAGAGCCTGTTTTGCACCAGGTGTGACAAGTATATCATCCGGTGTAAAGTCAAGCTTGTTCTCGGTTACCAGCTTGTTGGCAATTGCATTCCTGAGCTCAGGAACGCCGTTGGACGGTGCGTAATGTGTCTCACCACGGTACATTGCGTCGGCTGCTGCCTTACAGATGTGTTCGGGTGTGTCAAAGTCCGGTTCTCCAAGACTGAAACTGATGATATCGATACCTTCACTTTTCAGCTTGTTGGCAGCGTTCGCGATCTTGATCGTTGCCGATTCTTCTACACGCTCAAGTCTTGATGATGGCATAGGAATTACCCTCTGTATTTCGTTTTTTTAGTTTGTTGTTTTTTAAAGATCGAATTAAGATCTTATTTCAGGCGTCTGACAAGCTTTACTGCAGCTTCGACTGCACGCTTTGCATAATCCACACGCTGGTGTGCTTCCATGCGTGTCATGCCAGGTCCTGCAATTCCGAGTGTCACAGGTTTGTCGTATTCCAGTGAAAGGTCGGTGATCTTTCTTGCAGCATGCTGAACAACGATCTCATCGTGCTTTGTAGCACCCTCGATCACGATACCAATTGTGATCACAGCATCGATGTCATCTCTCTCGCAGAGTTTCTTGATAGCAAGAGGCATGTCATAAACGCCAGGTACCAGAATTGTGTCAATGACCTCAGCGCCAAGGAACTTTGCATGCTCTGTTCCCAAAAGCTCCATCTGGTATGTAAGGTCCCTGTTGAACTCAGCTACGACAAATCCCAATCTAATAGGTTCAGTATCACTCAAAGCATCAAACTCCTTTATAATGTATGTAATGTCTAACTTCTCTTATTCATAAACATCAATCTGGCATATAAACGTACTTATAGGCAACCATATCATTAAAATCATATCAATGTGACACCATAAACAAAGATAAATAGAAATGAAATCAATTAATGCTTGATGCTTTCTAATGTAGCTATTCTGCTTATAGGGCTGATACTTCTGGTCAAAGGCTCTGACTTTTTTGTCAGTTCTGCATCTTCCATTGCAAAGAGGTTCGGTATCTCTGAGTTCATTATTGGACTGACCCTGGTAGCAATCGGTACTTCGATCCCTGAACTTGCTTCTTCCATAGCTGCTTCACTCTCAGGGTCAAGCGGAATTGTGATAGGAAACGTTGTGGGTTCGAACATTGCGAACATAGCACTTATAGTTGGATGTGCTGCCATCATCTCAGTAGTAAAGACCGAATCCGATATGCTGAAAAGAGATGGCTACATTATGGTCTTTGCATCCACACTTTTCCTGCTCTTTGCATTCGATCTTGAACTTTCAAGAGCTGAAGCAGTGATCCTTATTCTTTTCTATGTGGCTTATGTGTTCTTTCTGTTCGAAGACAAGTCAAAATATGAAGATAAATCCTATTTCCGGGAATTTCTCCACTATTTTGTCAAGTTCAAATATGTAGGGTCAATGAACCAGCGCATCAAAGCAGGTATCAATGACTATAATTCGGGTAAAGTAAAAGCTACAGAGAGTGGCGATCGGAAATCTAAAGAAAAGAAAAAAGAGCTCACAGGCATCTACAAGGATATTCTTATCCTCGTCGTTAGTGGAGTGGCTGTAATATTCGGTGCCAAATACTTTGTAGCGGAAGCAATATTCTTTGCAGAACTTTTACAGTTACCTGATACCCTGATCGGTGTCACACTTGTTGCAGTAGGTACTTCACTTCCTGAACTCATGGTGACAATATCCGCTGCACGCAAAGGTTATGGCAACATCGCGATAGGGAATGTCATCGGTTCCAACATCACCAACATCTTCCTGGTCCTGGGATTTTCTGCACTTGTGTTCCCGCTCGAAATAGCAGCAATGAGCATTATGTTCACGATACCTTTCATGATCATGATCAGCGTTGTCCTTTTGTGGTTCATTAACACACACTGGGAGATCAGGAGAATAGAAGGGATAGCATTGATCGTGCTCTATGTGATCTTCCTGATATTGCTGTTCACTTCCGGTATGGCACTGTGATCATTGGACAATCACTTCATTTTTTTCGATTGCCAATATGGGCCGGGTTTATAAAGATAGCTTTATTTGATCAGTTGTTTCTACAAATTTCTATTAATTTTTAGAGAACATGTGGTATAATTGTCAATACAATTGATATTTTTAAAAAAACTAATATACTACTCTTGACAATAGTGTAGTCAATTGATAAGTCCGGGGGGGTAACGGGTGTTCGAACGTAGGTGTATTATTATTGCCGGCGAAGAAGCTGGTCCAAAGTCCAATAAGATGGGCGGTATATGGAATGTCATTGATGCGGAAGTAAAGAATCTTGCTCAGATGCTTGAGGACGGGATCATTGAGGAGGAATCAATTCCAAGGATCTTTGTTGCATGTCCCTATTATGGATATAGTGGCTCGGACTGGAACAAGGGCCTCAACCGTATAACTGACATGAGCGAGTTCGATGAGCTTGTTCCCGATGAGAATCTTTCACTTATCATTGAAAAGCTCCAGGAAAAAGGCATCGAATTGATCGTCGGATCAAAAAAGGTGGAACAGGTCGAAATAATTTATCTGATGTTTAAGACCAATGATTTCTGCAGGACCATAGTTGAATTCAATGGGAAGCACACCTGTCTGGAGAATAAAGTAAAGGCAGAAGCCTACGATCTTATCGGACTAGACTCTCTTTCATATGAGGATATGGGTAACAGGACAGAATATACACATTACCTTAATCTTTCCTACGCCATTTCCGAATTCGTTCATACCCTTGTGGATCTCCGTAAAGAAAAAGCGATGGCCTATGAGGATGAATTGATATCTGAATTTGCCAGTTCCCTTATACCATCATGGCACGTTTCATTACATTGCCATGAGTTCGGTGTATTCTATGCAATTGCAAGGCTAAAGAAGATCGGAGTTCCAATCAATTCAGTAGCAACTTATCATGCGACAATCCCCGGAAGGGTTGCAGGCCACCTCTCCATCAGGAAGATACGTGACAATGATAAAGAATGGGGTGCAGGTGTTCCGAAGAATATGGCTACCCTTGAGTCGTTGTCCGAATATGCAGATGTTGTAACTGCAGTTGGGGATTCCACTAAAAAAGAGATCAAGTTGTTCTATGACATTGATTCCATTATCGTAAGGAACGGTATCGATCTTGAGACCGGAGACATTAATGAACTTCTGGATAAAAAGAACAAATGCCGTACCAAGATCCAGGAATTAACTGCCGAAAAGCTTTACAAAACCCACAATGGTTTGAAGCTTCTACCGGAGAAGATCATTCCTATCTTTTCAATATCAAGGATCGAAGTTGAAAATAAAGGCTATCCGGATCTGCTGGACTCGCTTGTTCTTCTCGACAGGATGGTTAAGATCGAAGTAGAGGCCGGTCGACTTGATGAGAACTACAGGGTAGTTTGTTTTATCGTAACAGCCCATGGCCCGAAGGCCAATCCACCTGAAAATTTCCCGATCATGCTCAATGAAGAGGTGCTTATCGGCGAGGAGATGCGTATCCAGAACATGATCGAGAGCAGAAAACTTGAATGTTCCAGGCTTTCCGGCGGTAGCAGGTATGTGTCCGCGATTCTTTATCCCCAGTGGTTATCTAAGAGCGATGGCGGTTTCAATATGAGCGTTGATGAGTTCATGGCGGGCTGTGTTGCCGGTATTTTCCCGTCACGATATGAGCCGTTCCTGCTCACCGGTCTTGAGGCCGGGAAGGAAGCCACTCCCAGTATTGTGAGCAAGGTCTGTGGTTTCAGTGATGCACTTAAAACGGTCAAGCGTTTGGTGATGGGAATGGGCGGGGTGCTGGTAGTTGACAATATCGATCAGGCCTATCTTGAAACGATAGCAGATTACGCGCTTACTCTGGACTATTTCATAGACACTTACACTGATGATAAGACCAAGTACAATTTCCTCTGCCAGGAAGCAAATCTCCTTGCACAGGACATGAACTGGCAGGAGCCTACCAGGCAATACTATGAGATGCTTACAGGTACAAAGCTAAAAAATGAAAACTAACTGCAAAATAAGAACTATCGTTCTTATGGTGTGAAAATATAAATAAAAATCAAAAAAATTAAAATTAATATTAAAATAAATATCAAAATTAAGAGTGAAGATTGATTGACGTATAATTGATTTACATTAGGGTTGATGGGGAAACATGTCAGAGATACGTAAGCACTACTTTCTGGAAGAATATTGCCTGATAGCACCGGGAAGAAGCAAAAGACCTTCGGTTTTCAAAGCAGAAAAGAATGAAGGTACATCTAACAGATGCGTCTTTTGCGCAGGGGAAGAGGACAAAACACCTCTTGCAACTGCAGTCTATAAAGACGGTAAAATACTGAAGGAAGAAGAGGGTTCAAGAATAAGTGGATGGGATATGCGCTGTATACCCAATCTTTATCCTGCTCTTTCTCCGGATGCAGGTGAGGTCAGTTCCGTATCTGACACACTTCCGGGATATGGGTATCACGAAGTGATAGTTGAAACCCCGTCTCATGAGAAGGTCATACCTGACTTTTCCGATGATGAGATGTCACTGCTCATGAAGGTCTACCGTGACCAGGTAGTTTACTATGAGTCTCTTGACAGGATAGAATATGTTTCACTCTTCAAGAACTGGGGAGAAAAAGCAGGTGCATCCCTGGCACACACTCATTCCCAGCTGATAGCCCTGCCGGTGATACCCCCGGTATTAGTTGAAGAGATGAATGCAATAGGATCCCTTTCAAAATGTCCTTATTGTGAGGTCATTGAAAAAGAAAGCAACAGTGAGAGATTGATCTATGAGAATAAGCATTTCATTGTCATAGCTCCTTATTGTTCGATGATCCCATACGAGATGTGGGTACTTCCTAAGATGCACATACATCATATCTCAGTTTTTGATAACGAACAGCTAGTTTCTCTTGGTAATGCAATACGTTCTGCCCTGTCAGGCCTGCTGGATAATATCGGTGAGATACCCTACAATTACATGTTCTATCAATTGAAGGATGAACCGGGATATCACTTCAACTTAAAGATTCAGCCGGTTACAACTAAGGCAGCTGGTTTTGAAAAGAATACCGGCATATACATTAACACAATGCCTCCGGAGACGGCTGCAAAATATCTTCAGGGGAAGTTTGAGGATTGATCTGAATGTTTCTTCAAATATTTGCAGGACCATTCTACGATTCGGAGATTTCTGAAAGTTAATATATTCAATTTATTTAATATTTGTACTTTATATATTCAAAATAAAAAAATGGGTTTGAAAGAAAATGGGGAAAAAATTAAACATCGGGATGTTTTCCTGGGAAAGTCTGCACTCGGTAAAAGTGGGTGGTATAGCTCCACACGTTTCCGAACTTGGTGAAGCTCTTGCTGAAATGGGGCATTCGGTCCACATATTTACAAGGAATTCAGGACTTGAAACTCACGAGATGGTCAATGGTGTCCATTACCACAGGGTGGATCATTCTCTTGACGGAGGCATCGTTCATCAAATGGATAGCATGTGTGATGCAATGTACTCGAGGTTCCTTGATGTTACCAAGGAATATGGTGATTTTGATGTATTGCATGTCCACGACTGGCACCCTTTCAATGTTGTCTCAAGGATCAAGTACGAGTTTGGCATTCCTTTTTTGATGACATACCACAGTACCGAATGGGGTCGCAACGGTAACGTGCATGGTAACTGGTGGGAGGCCGAAGAGATATCCCACAGGGAATGGAAGGCAGGCTATGAGTCCACCAGGGTCATATCCACTTCCCAGCAACTTACGGACGAGATCAAGTTCCTGTACCAGATCCCTCATGACAAGATTTCTATCATTCCAAACGGGATCTTCCATGGGAAAATGAAGAAGGATGTTGATCCAGGAGAAGTAAAAAAGAGATTAGGTATTCATCCTCTTGCACCTGTTGTCCTTTTCATAGGACGAATGAGCTACCAGAAAGGTCCTGATATGCTTGTTGAGGCTGTTCCTGAAGTAAAATCTCACCGCTGGGATACCCAGTTCGTCTTCATAGGTGAAGGCGAGATGCGTCCTCACTGTGAACATATTGCAAGTTCAGGTAAGTGTACCGAATGCTGCCATTTCCTTGGTTATGTGGATGATGAGAGGGCTAAGGACTGGTTAAATGCCTGTGATATCATGTGTATCCCGAGCAGGAACGAGCCTTTCGGAATAGTTGTCCTTGAGGGCTGGGATGCTGAAAGGACCATCGTCGCAACAGATGCTGTGCAGATAATAGACAATTTTGTCGATGGTATTCTTGTCTACAAGAACCCGGAATCGATCGCATGGGGCATAAAATATGCACTTGATGACCTTTCCAACGGCAGCATGAGGGAAGCAGGCAAAGAGCTTATCGATACCAAGTACAACTGGCACAAGATCGCGGAACAAACAAGTGAAGCGTACCTTGATGTTCTTGGAGAGTAAATCCGATAGCAATAGTAACTAATGTTATTGGAAATACATTACCTGTATTATAATTAAAACAAGAGGTTTGTAAATGCAGTCAGTTTGCATTTGTTCGGAAGTTCACCTTCCCTGTGTACTAAAATGGTACTGGCCATCCGAAGGTTATCGTTCTCCGCAGTTTGATACCTATTTTGATCAGCCCCAGATATTCTCTGCTCTGGAAAGAAGCCTGCCTCAGATGCTAAGCACGAATGAAGCTTTGCTGGATTCCATCGATAATGGTGCGAAATATACCTTTGACATATCCGGTATATTCCTGGACCAGTGCAAATGGAATCCCGCTATTATAGAATCATTCCAGGAACTAAAGGACAGGGGTGCAGGTTTTGCATCTTCCCCTTATTATCATTCCGTATCGTCCCTTTTCCCTGACAGTAAGGAATTCAGGGAACAGGTTTCAATGCATCGCAACAAGATCCGCGATATCTTTGATATTAATCCCAGTACTTTCATCAATTCGGAGCTGATACTGACAAAGGATCTTAGCAATCTCCTTAAAGAGATGAAATTCAAGTGCCTGATCTCAGAAGGCTCGGATAACCTGTTGTACGGCAATGATCCAAACCATGTCTACGATAATCATATTCCGACTCTGCTGCGCCACATCTCCCTGAGCGAGGATATTGAATTACGTTTTTCAGACCAGAAATGGATCAGCTATCCTCTGATAGCTGATAAATTCGCTTCATGGATAGCTAATATGGAAGGGGATGTGACCACATTGCATTTCAAATACAGCTCTATCCTTTCCCATCAGCAAAGCAGAAGCGATGTACTTCAGTTCCTGATGGACCTTCCTGAAAGTTTAGAGAGATATGGTATTTCAATGGTAACGCCTGAAGAAGCATTGAAGAGCTTCAAGACAAAAGAACTACCTTCCATTATGAACAAGTCAACCTCACGTTACGGGATGCACAACCTGGTGGGGAATCACCCCCAGCACCTGTACATGCATGAGCTGGTAGGTATCGGAAAGATGCTTGAGTCCATAAAGGATTCTCCTGAATACGATAAGATGAACTGCATTTACCGGTACCTGCAACAAAGTGAGATACTGCTGGAAATGGGTTCTGACAACAACAATCAGGGTTATGAAAAGGCGGTCAATACGTTCTCTGTTCTTTCGGACTTTAAGCGTGCATTACTGGAGGTGAAGGCATGAGATCCGTTTGTATGTACTTCCAGCTTCATCAGCCGTATCGTTTGAAGTGGTTCTGGCCTGATGACTCGAAAGGATTTGAAAGGTATTTCGATGTTGCAATAAACAGGAACATTTTTGAAAAGGTAGCCAGCAAGTGCTACGTTCCGGCAACAACCCTTCTGGCAGATCTCGTTGAACAGCATGAAGGCGACTTCAAGTTCAGTGTTTCAATAACCGGCACTCTCCTGAGCCAGTGTGAGAAATGGAATCCTGATGTCCTGGACATCTTCCAGCGGCTTGCTGACTCAAAATGTGTGGAATTCCTCGATGAGACCAATTACCATTCCCTTGCAGGTCTTTTTGATAGCAAGGACGAGTTCAGGGAAGAAGTAAAGACCCATCATGATATCACTTCAGAACTGCTTGGTGTAAAGCCACAGATCTTCAGGAACACGGAACTTCTTTACAATAATAGTGTAGCAGAGGCAGTTTCATCCATGGGCTACAAGGCTATACTTACAGAAGGTGTTGACCAGCTTCTGCAATCACGCTCACCAAATCATGTCTACAAGGCAAAGGATTGCGATATAGCCGTCCTTATGAGGAACTACAAGATGAGCGATGACATTGGCTATCGTTTCTCAGCCAGATGGTGGGAAGAGTATCCACTGACCGCTGACAAGTGGGCCTGCTGGGCTTCCAGAGAGCAAGGTGATTGCCTGAACATCTTCATGGATTACGAGACCTTCGGTGAACACCAGTGGGCGGATACAGGTATCTTTGATTTCATGAGGGCTCTGCCGGATGAGGTTCTTAGCAAGAACATTGAGTTCAACACTCCCTCCGAGGTAGTTGACAGATATGGGCCAGTAGGCGAGATCGATGTTGGTGACTTTAACACCATCTCCTGGGCAGATATGGAGAGGGATACAAGTGCATGGCTGGGCAACGATATGCAACGCAGGTGCTTCGAAGAAGCAAAGGGGCTTGGACCTTACGTGAAGCGAACAAAAGACCCGGAGCTTATCAACATATGGAAGCATCTCCTCACATCCGACCACTATTACTACATGAGTACCAAATGGCTGGGTGACGGTGATGTTCATTCATATTTCAGCATCCATAATTCCCCTTACGATGCAGCAATCAATTTCATGGCAGTTTTCCTGGATTTCAAGTCATGTGTTTTCAGGAAGCTGGCTGAAATGGATGAGTAACCAGTCTACTGATCGGCTACCATAGCAGGTGGATAGGTAGCCGATGAATTAATGCTTGTGGGCGGATTGATTGATGGGTTTGTGCTGATGAATGGCAGACAAACAGCTGAATAATTGATTAACTATATAATTAATCAAATATAGTTCTTAATGTGGGGTGAGATTTCTGATCCGGCATCCAAATGCTATACTCGGAAACGACAGATTGCTTGTATCAATGGGTGAGAAGGGGAACATCCTGGGGTTTTTCTATCCCAGAAGGGATGGAGCGCAGCATGTCGTCGATTCAGGTGCCTGTCTTTACACCGGTGGCAGGCTTATATGGCTCGATTCTCACGAATGGAATTCAAAACAGACGGTTGAGGACGGAACTAACATCATCAATACTCATCTCTCCCATTCTTCCGGTATAGAAGTATCTATTCAGGATCTTGTTCATAATGAAATGCCGGTTCTTGTTCGAAAGTATGAGATCACTTCTAAGGAACATCTCAACGGTAAGTTCTATTACTATTCCAATTTCCAGGTCGGTGGAACTTCCCGGATGAATTCTGCTTATTATGATGTGAATCGGGATATGCTTGTCCATTACATGCATGACTTTTACATTGGTGTAGCAACTGATCTGGTATTTGATGAATGGCAGGTAGGCAAGACCAGCGATAAAGGTTGGGCTAAAAGTGCCAGGACAGATATGGAAGATGGAAAGCTCCAGAACAATATGGAGGAGATCGGTGATATAGACGGTACCATAGGCCTGGAATTTGATCTTATGCCGGGGGAATCGTTAACTATCACAATTCTTATTGGAATTGCTTCGGGAAGACAGGATGTATGCGATATGACGAAAGATGTTCTGTCATATCCCCTGTCTGAAATTATCCGGGGGTCCGAGAGCACCACTGTAGAATGGCTCTCAGAAATGCGACCTCTGGAACTATCTGTACTTGATCATGATCCTGTTTTCAGGAATGAGGTCATAACGCTTTATGATCGCTCTTTGCTTTCCCTTAACTTAATGACGGATCCAGATAACGGTGCGATTTTGGCTGCCCCGGAATTCGATCCTGCATTTGAGATGTGTGGTGGGTATGGTTTTTGTTGGAACAGGGATGCTGTGGAAGCTGTTCTTGCCCTGATGAAAGCAGGTTATCCTGAATATGCTGAGAAGTTCTTTACATGGTGTAAAAGAACGCAGATGCCTGATGGGTCCTGGTTCCAGAGATACTGGCTTGACGGGACAGAGGCTCCCTCATGGGGTAATTTTGACGACTCTACCCAGATCGATGAGACCGGTTCCACGCTTTATGCAATTGAACGTTACTACCGGGAACTGGAAGACCCCGACAGGGGCGAGTTCCTGGATTCCATTCGGGAAACGGTATGGAAAAGTGCAGAATACCTGATGGGAAGGACCGAACAGGGACTTCACGATCCTTGCAGGTGCCTCTGGGAATCAGAAAAAGGAATATTCCCCTATACGAATGCTGCTATATATGCCGGTCTGAAGGGAGCTGCCCATATGGCCAGAGAGAGCAATGGCAGTAATGACAGCAACCGTGCTGAAATGTGGTCCGAGAGAGCTGATCGGATACGGGGGGTGACCATTGATAAGCTATGGCTTAAGGAAGGCTATTTCTCCCGTGGTATTATTGACAATGATGTCCGGAAGACCGTGGATTCGAGTATGATCGGTACGTTTGTTCCGTTTGGTCTTCTTTCAGTGGATGATCCTGATGAAAGGTCCATGATCCTATCAATGATAGAACACATTGAAAGGTCTCTCAGGGTTCCTGTCAATGGTTACTACGGGATCAAACGATATGAAAATGACAACTACATTGGTGGCAATCCATGGGTCGTGACAACACTGTGGCTTTCCAGATCCCTGCTGACCCTTGCTGCTTCGATGGAAGAAAGGGATGATGAATATGACCGGCTTGTGAACAGGGCGCTTGAATATATCAAATGGGTAATGAGGAGTGCAACCAGCTCCGGTATACTGGCCGAACAGGCGGATAAGAATACCGGCAAAGCCGCATGGGCAAGGCCTTTGAGCTGGAGTTGTGCCCTGTTCATCGAAAATATCCTGCTTCTGGACAGATTGAAAGACAGTAGTTCAAAAGATGACTGAAAGAAGCCTGACAGGCCTTGAGCTCCGGCTGAATAACAATAAGAAGGGATCAGTATGTTACCATCTCCACCATATAATGACGAATTTGACCATGAAGCTGCTATCTCGAGAGAATGGCTGATCACAAATGGCACAGGTGGCTATGCATCATCCACAGTTATTGGCGAGAATTCCCGAAAGTACCATGGCCTTCTAGTAGCTTCTGCAAATCCTCCGGTCGACCGGAGAGTGCTGCTTTCATCTCTGGATGAAGAGCTCATTATTGAAGGTGAGGTCTTCCGGCTTGCAGTGCACAGCTATCCCGATACTCTGTATCCTTCGGGCTTTCAATACCTTGAACGTTTTTCTGCTTTCCCTCTGCCAACCTTTGAGTATCGGGTCGGGAATGTAAAGCTGATCAAGACCGTCTTCATGGTCCATGGAACGAATACTACTGTTGTGAGGTACAGGATCTTCAATACCGCCAGGCAGGACATCGTTCTTCGAATATTGCCTCTTGTTGCTAACCGTGGTTTTCATGAGCTCAGGAAAGCTGAAGATGCCAGTTTCACCGAAGTTAGCATTGATACAGGCGCTGATGTCGGATCTAATCTAGTAGACGATGATGTTCTTCTGCAACTGCGTTCAAATATGAAATTTAAGCGGGACTCACATTGGTACTACAATTTCCAATATGAGATGGAACGCGAACGCGGGGAAGCCTATCAGGAAGACCTGTATAACCCGGGTTATTTTGAAGAGCATATAGTTGACAATGTTTGTGAATTCTATGTTGTGGCTTCGGATGATCTTCCTGATGAAATGGAATCTGAGCATATTTTAGATCCTGCTTTAGCTCTTGAATTGGTTAATTTTGAGTATGAAAAGGAACTTTCACGACAGAAAGATCTTCTGGATAAATACAGCTTCAATGATGATCTCGCAAAGAAGCTTTCTGTTGCTGCCGATTCTTTCATTGTACAACGCCGCTCCACAGATTCGCATTCCATTATTGCAGGCTACCACTGGTTTGCTGACTGGGGAAGGGATGCAATGATCTCGTTACCGGGACTGACCCTTGTTACGGGAAGGTTCAGTGATGCAAAAGAGATTCTCAGGACCTTTTCGGAGAACTGTTCAGATGGCCTTATACCCAATCGCTTCTCAGACGATGGCATCTCTGCTCCCGATTATAATACAGTTGACGCTTCATTGTGGTTCATTCATTCTGTTGGGAGATATTATTCCTATACGAAGGATCTCAGAACTGTCCGGGAAATGTGGAAAACTGTCGTATCGATCATCCATAACTACAAAAATGGTACTTCATATGGTATCCGAATGGATGATGATGGATTGATAGAGCATGAGGGGCAGCTTACCTGGATGGATGTGAAGATCGGTGATCAGGAGATCACTCCCCGGGCAGGTAAAGCATGTGAGATCAATGCTTTGTGGTACAATGCTCTCTGTACTGCCATCCGGCTGGGGGAGTTGATCGGTGAAGAAACAGCAGAATATCTTGAGATCGCTGAATTGGTAAAGAGCAATTTCATTGGGGTTTTCTGGAATCCGGAAGACAGATGCCTTTATGACTGTGTTTCCGTGAACGAGGACGGAACTGTCACAAACGATGCATCGGTCAGGCCGAATCAGATATTTGCAGTTTCACTTCCTTATACTATGCTTGATACTGATAAGGAAAGGTTGGTCGTTGAAAAGGTGAAAGTGGATCTGCTGACTCCTTATGGCCTGAGGTCATTATCTCCTAACGACAACCGGTATGTCGGAATGTATGGTGGAGATCATAATTCCAGAGATCGTGCTTATCATAATGGAATGGTCTGGGCATGGTTGATGGGTCCGTTCATTACTGCATACGTAAAGGTCAATGGGAATTCGTTATTGAGCCTTGAATATTGCAGGCAATTGCTGTCCGATCTTGAGTGCCATCTTGATGAGGCTGGAATCGGCTCCATCTCCGAGATATTCGATGGTGATTCCCCGCACAGGCCGCGAGGTTGTATCGCACAGGCATGGAGCGTTGCTGAGATACTGCGAGCATATATCGAGGATATCAACTCTTAAGGCCGGAATAAAATGTCTTCAAAAAAGCTAAGGTCCTGTTAAGGTCCTTTAAATGAAAATGTGTTAGTGCCTTACAGCACCAACATCCTCGAATCCCTGTCTCTGGCCAGTACCGGCCTGTTTGACAAGTTTTTCGGGGTGGAACAACATGTTAACGACATTCAAGGCATGTTCCCGGGAACGCATTTCCATAAGGAATGCCAGTTCCTTTTCATCCTTTGCCTCGTCTTCATGAACGAACACCTCGATGATGTGGGTGTTCGTCATAAGTTGTGCCTGTATTATTCCGGTTGAAGCTTCATGTGCGCAGATCTTATCCTGTTCCTTCGCTCCGGGCATGCCTAAAGCTATGACGATGTCGCATCCTTCTTCCTCGATGAGTTTCTTGGATGCCACCGGCAAATCCTTTACGCCGGGAACCGTGATCCGCTTTATCTTAGCGGACACGTTCTGCTGGATCTCATCGACCGCAGCACGCCCCATGTTGAAACGTGCAAAGGTCGTGTCTACTACGCCTATGGTCTTCATGTAATTCACAGTGTGTCAAGTACGCCAGCAGCTGCCTCTGTACCTGCACCGATCTCGTTTACAACGCCGAGCTTCTTGAGTACAAGTTCGAGTTCCTGAATGGTCAGCATGATGTCCTTTGGTGCGACATTGCCCATGCTACCGATCCTGAAGATCTGGCCGCTGAGTCTGTTCTGACCGCCGGCAATGATGATTCCTTTTTCCATCATAGCGCTCTTGATATCGTTGCCGCTGACACCTTCAGGGGCTTTCATTGCAGAAACGGTGTTGGAGTAAGCGCTTGCTTCATTGAGCTGTGGGAACATCTCGACTCCCATTACGTCCATAGCAGCACGGACAGCAGCAGCACCGGTTGCCTGGCGCCTTTTCCTTGCATCCATTCCCTCTTCCATCACGATCTTCAGTGCTTCCTGAAGTCCGAAGAACAGTGGTACTGCAGGGGTGTATGGTGTCTGGGATTTGTCTGCGCTCTTTTTGTATGCCTTAAGGTCAAGGTAGTATGGTAGGTTTTCCTTGGTCATTGCATCAAATGCACGCTCGCTCACGGAGAGCATGGAAAGTCCTGGTGGTGCAGCAACACATTTCTGGGAACCTGTAACAGCGATGTCAACTCCCCATTCATCGACCTTTACGTCATCTCCGCCAATGGAAGTAACACCGTCCATGATAAAGAGTGCATCATATTTCTTTGCAAGCTTGCCGACCTCTGGTGCAGGGTTCCTGATACCTGCGGAGGTTTCATTGTGGACCATTGTAACAGCTTTTGCACCTTCGGAGAGTTTCTCTTCCACAAGTTCGAGGTCTACGGACTGTCCCCATTCGAACTCGAGAGGAACTACCTGGCCGTATCTTGCTGCGATGTCCTTGAACCTTTCACCGAACTTACCGTTCTCGATAGCAACTACTTTGTCTTCCTTATCGATGGTACATCCAAGTGCTGCTTCCATGGAAGCTGTTCCTGAACCGCTGACTATCATGAGATCGTTCTGTGTCTGGAAGATCTCCTTGAGCATTGCAGTACAGTCATCAAACATTGCAGAAAATTCCTTGCCCCTGTGGTTAATCATGGGTTTTGACATTGCCCTGAGCACTTTTGGTGCAACAGGAACAGGGCCAGGCATCATTAATAATGTGTCTTCAAGATCCATATAATTCTCCTGGTATATTAATTAATAATTGAATGTCGTATCTAATGTAAACCTAGTATATAACTGGTTTCATGGAATTGAAATTATTTGGACACTTAGTTTGTCCATGTTGATGATTAGAAAAGCATTCTGTTCAAAATCGAGTGATCAAGTTGTTTAATGCATGAAGTTTTATGATTGCTTGCCTCTATCTCTTTCATATTGCTTTTGAACTGTCGATTGTTATGCATTTTGAAATTAATCTTAAAATTCTCATCATTATGAGTATACGCATCTGTTTTAATTTTTGCGGAGAGTTTATATATTAATACAAACATAACTTTAATTGAAATTAGATGATTCGGTTAAGATCATCTGATTAAATAATCAGTAAGGTGGTGGAGAGGTATGAAAATAGTAAAATTAGCTGTGGCTATGGTTGCCATGATGGCTTTACTTGCTGTTATGCCGGCGGCAATGGGTCATAACTACATCGATGTAAAACCGGGTTCATGTCCAAATGCAGTCAACTTGAATAGCAATGGACTACTACCAATAGCTATTCTGGGTAGTCCCCAGCTTGATGTAACGGAAATTGATCCAGATACGATAGAAGTTGGTTTTAACGATACGAACGGTGCTGGAGTGATGACATATGTTCCGATCGTAAGATACAGCTATGAAGATGTGTCAGGTCCAATTGAAGATCCAGACCCATGCTGTAACAGGACCGGACCAGATGGATTGCTAGATTTAACCGTAAAAGTTAGTATTAAGGAGCTTGTTGATGCTGGTCTTGATGTGGATGATTATCCTAAGCTCGAAGTCCGCTTTGACATGAAGGATGGTCCCACTGATGTTCGTTCACTTTGGGATTGTCTCAAAATGATTGATAATAGTGACAAGGGCGGAGGGCCAGACTCAACTCCAGCACAAGCAAACAATAAGAAAATGAAGTGACCGTAAATGCTATTGGTGTGGAATCAATCCATACCTCTTTTATGTTTTTGTTTTATCCAAACTTTGCAGACTAGTTTTAATATATTCACTTTCTATTTAAATATCAGGTGCCCGTTTTTTAAGTTCACCCATGCAACAACTTGATCACATCATGCTTCGTAACAAAACCTGTGGTAACTCCCTTCTCAAGTACCAGAACAGCGGGATTCCTCTCAAGCATGTGTGATATAACATCAAGTTCTGTGGTAGGTGAGACTGTGGGAAACGCATCCCCCATCATATCTCTTATCTTCATCTGAGATATTGCAGAGGCTTTCCTGTCAGCCATATACTTTATGATAGTGTCCTCTGAAATACTTCCAACAGGAACTCCGTCATCGATTACCGGCACCTGTGAAAAACCATGCTTTTCCATAAGCTTGACCGCGTATTCCACTGAATCATGAGAAGAGACAAAGATAACGAGACTGTGCATTATATCCTTTGCAAGGATCTTTTCTTTTTCAACTTCCTCAAAAGCATTGAAGATCTTCCTGAGCGTGGAAAGCCTGGGATCAACATCTCCTGACTCTATGCGAGCGATCAAAGGCTGGCTGACACCTGCTCTTTTTGCAAGATCACTCTGTGTAAGACTCAGTTCGATCCTTTTCTGCTTTAACCTCTCAGGAGTTGGAAGTTGCATAATATTACTGATAGTAATGATGATATTTAAAGAGTTTGATAATATGGCACAGAAACCATGTTGATATCTGCAAGATGCATACATTTATACATTCATAATCCAAATATTATCTTAGGGGACTGAGGTTAGTGCATCTGTTCTATAACGGAACTTCGCTCTTTCCTTTTAGATTCCTGCTTTCGATGGTCATGTTCCGTCGATGGAATTGACCTACAATCAGCGTGATTTCAGCAGGGTGTCCGACATGAAAATGGATGATGTGCCTCTAAAAGTGAAACTGATCCTGTATATCGGATTCACTGTCCTTATAGTAATGGCTGCTACCACAGCTATCATTATCTCTACAACCACATCCCAGCATGAAGATCTTGCATATAAGAAATCCATAGAGAAGGCCAGTAATTATGCGAACCAGTTCAATTCGGATATGCAATCCAACATGGCCATTGCAAGAACGATTGCAAGCACACTTACAGTTTACAATTCCTCTGACAGGGAGGAGGTCAACGCTTTCCTGAGGGAGATACTCATTGATAATCCCAACCTGATCGGAACCTATACAGCATTTGAGCCTAATAAGTTCGACGGCAGGGATGCGGAATTTGTTAATGTCCCGCCTGATCAAGATTCCACAGGCCGGTTTGTACCCTACTGGAACAAGATCGGCGGTACCATGTTCGTGGAACCTCTTCTTGAATATGAGACCCTGGATTATTACCAGTTGCCAAAAGAGCTTGAAGAGGAAGTGCTTACAGAGCCTTACCTTTATCAGGGTGAACTTATTGCGAGCTATGTGGTCCCAATAATGAGGGATGGCGAATTTGTAGGTATCGGCGGCGTAGATGTCTCGCTGAACTACATCGATGAGATCGTGTCAAATGTCACTGCATTCGAGACCGGCTATGCTTTTACCACAAGTAACACCGGAATTCTGTTGTCTCATCCTGTTCACAAGGAGTGGATCGGCTCAAAGACACTTGATGATTTCGATGATCCTGAGATCGCGAGAATGGCCGATGATATTCTTGTTGGAAAAGGGGGTCATATAGAAACCATCGACCCGAGCACGGGGGAAGACGCAATCATATTCTATGAACCTGTACGTACAGGAAATTATTCCTTTATCCTTGTGATACCGAAAGAAGATATGCTTGCAGATGTTACGGCCCTGCGTAACGAACTGATCCTCATTTCATCTCTTGCACTTATATTCATGGCAGGAGCAGCTTATCTGGTAGCCATGTCCATAACGCGTCCGATAAATGAGATCGTGTCCAATTTTGCATATATCTCAAATTCTGCTTTGAAAGGCGACCTGAAAAGGAGAGCTGAGACGGATGTTGAGGTGGACTTCAGGAAGATTCCTTCCGGTTTGAATGACATCCTTGATTCGCTCCAGACCTATTCGGATGAACTTGAAGAAGCAAATGAGGAGCTCAAATCACTGGATCAGATGAAAGATGCCTTCCTGTCAAATGTCAGCCATGAGTTAAGAACACCGCTTACCAGCATCAAAGGCTATACACAGAATGTATATGATGGGACCCTTGGTGATATTAATGACCAGCAGAAGATCTCACTTGGAACGGTATTGCGTAATTCCGACAGGCTCAGGCGCCTTGTGGATTCCCTTCTATATGTAAGCCAGGCGCAGGCAGAGATCATTGAATACAACTTCAGGGAATGCCAGCTAACAGAAATAATGAACAATACTGTGATGGATACCGTTATGCTTATCGAAGCGAACGATCTCCATCTCGAAAAGAAGATCCCTTCGGAATTTCCGTCGATCGTTGCTGATAAGATTCGTCTGACCGATATGCTGAACAATCTAATAGATAATGCGATCAAGTTCACTCCGGCGGGTGGTGTTATCACTCTTGGGGCATACGAGGAAGAAAAGCATTTGCATATTACTGTAAGCGATAATGGCATCGGCATTCCTGAAGATCTCATCCCTAACCTTTTCAGCAAGTTCTATCAGATAGATTCATCCATCAGGAGAAAATACGGTGGGACTGGTCTTGGTCTTTACATCTGCAAAGAGATCGTTGATGCCCATTCAGGTGAGATCTGGATCGAGAGTCAGCCTCATCACGGGACCACGGTCCATGTAAGGCTTCCAAAATAATACTTGATAATTTTCTTTATCCTAGTAATCCCGCTTATATCTTAACATACTATTTTGAGCAAATCGATATTATTCATTCACAAACATATATATGTAATAATGCTAAATTTCTAAGTAGGTTAGAAATCCTTACATGGATTTCATCTGTCTAAATAAGCCGTAAGTGGGGGCTTCGGTTGTATCGAGTCAAAGGAATTAAGGGGAGTGTTAAAACAAATGTTGTTTACAGGTAGATTCAAACGTTATCCGGAAAAGGCTTTAATATTCTCAGTGGAGCACATGAAGTGATCTTTCAGCAATGTGAATGATGCCAATGATCCAATAAACGATGTTGTGGCCTATTTTTGAGCCAATGAATATTTCCTGCAGGAAGAATCCTTATTTTGCAGATTGTGTTGTTGTTTGGATCTTGTTATTTGCATGAACAATAATCAAACCTGGGGAGTTTATATGAGATATTATGTCTGGATGGAGGATGATCAGAGTTCCCCTGAATATGGGAAACCTTATGCGTTATTCAGGGTCGAGGTGGGTACCAAAAGGATCATTGCCGATTGGTGGAACCCGGAAGTCGATGGCTGGGAACATCATCCCGGTCTAATAACAATAATTGATAATTATGGGGCTGTCAATTATCACGAAGTCGATGGGGAAACTGTAGGATCGATCAAAAGAACTATTTCGAAAGGGTGGGATTTTGAATTGAACTGACATCCTCTAAAGTTGCTATATTTTTCATTTAATGTTTACATTGATGGCTGTTTCCATCATCTTTTTTTGTCTTCAAATAGTGCTTTCGGCTGTTTTCAGCATGTAATTCCCTGTGTGTTCAATATATTTTTATATAATCAACCTAATTCCATACCGTTATGTTCATCAAAACATAACGGTATGTCTTATCGATATGAGGAATATTATGGAGAAGAATCATCTGGTAATAGTTATTGCTGCAGTGGTCATTGTGGGAGCTGCTGCTTTGGTGTTAATGCCGTCTTCACAGGCGGATGAAAGTACGGAGATCACGGTGTCAGCTGCAGCAAGCCTGACCGAGAGCTTCACGGAGATCGAACAGGAATTTGAAGCACAGAACCCGGATGTTGATGTTAATATCAATTTTGCAGGTTCCGGTTCGCTCCGCATGCAGATCGAAGCCGGTGCACCAATAGATGTGTTTGCATCTGCTTCCCAGAAACACATGAATCTCCTTGAAGAAGAACAATTGATAGATACTGATACCAGAATGGACTTTGCTGAAAATTCACTGGTGATGATCGTTCCGGCATCTGGTGAAGATGACGAGAACCTTATCACAAAACTTGAGGATCTCAGTGATGGGTCTGTAAAAAAGATCGCGATCGGGGATCCTGAGGTCGCACCGGTTGGAAAGTATGCAAAGGGTTCACTTGAGGAAGCTGGTCTCTGGGATGATGTAAGTGGCAAACTGATCTATGCGGAAAGCGTAAAGCAGGTGCTTGTCTATGTTGAGAACGGAGAAGTAGATGCGGGTTTTGTCTATATGACAGATGCAATGACCTCCGATATGGATGAGATCGCGATTGTGGCGGAAATTCCAACAACTACAAGCATTAGCTATCCTATTGCAGTCGTATCTTCATCTACCGAAAAAGAAGCTTCACAGGACTTCGTCGATTTCGTAGTTTCGGATGAAGGAAAAGCTATATTCGAAAAGTATGGTTTTACAGTAACGTATACAAACTAACTGATATGGATTAACGTATAGAAATAATGGATGATGACTGATGCTTGAAGATGCCTGGATACCTCTGTTGATCACTCTCAAAGTGGCAATTCTGTCCACTGCCTTTGTAGCTGTGCTTGGCATCTTTATATCCTACGCACTTGCAAGAAGGGAGTTTCGGGGGAAATGGCTGGCAGACATCTTTGTAACCCTGCCGCTTGTGCTACCTCCAACTGTCACAGGTTACCTGCTTGTTGTCCTGCTGGGAAAGAACGGACCGATCGGGAACATCATCTTTGAACTTACCGGGTGGTCGCTGCTTTTCACATGGCATGCTGCTGTGATAGCGGCCTTTGTGGTGTCACTTCCTTTGATGGTAAAAACGACGGCTTCCGCCATCAGTGCAGTGGATCGCGAACTTGAGTATGCGGCCTATACATTGGGACACAGTGAGCTGGAGACTATATTCTTTGTAACCCTGCCACTTGCAAAAAAAGGCATACTTGCAGGCATTGTCTTAAGCTTTGCAAGGGCCGTCGGGGAGTTCGGAGCTACCCTCATGGTGGCGGGCAACATTCCCGGAAAGACGAACACGATGTCGCTTTCCATCTATACGGCATTCCAGTCAGGCAATGATACACTTGCGAACATTCTTGTAATTACTCTTGTTGTTGTTTCTCTGGTCTCCATGGCACTTACTGCAAGGTTCGTGGATCGCTGGAGCGTGTGAGGTGGTCAGATGGGTGTAAAGGTCAATGTCTCAAAGCAATACAGGTCTGACAGCAAAAAGGGCAATATAAGGAAAGGCCAAAAAGGCAGAGCTAAAGAGGGCGGTGACAGGGATCGATTCTCACTTGATGCTTCTTTTGAAACGGGGGATGAGCTTATTGTCCTCTTTGGCCGCTCCGGTTCCGGGAAGACCACGACACTTAGGTGTATCGCAGGGCTGGAAACCCCTGATAGTGGTAGTATCGTTGTCAATGACCAGACATATTTTGACAGCAGTTCAGGAATTAACCTGCAGCCACAGTATAGGAAGCCGGGTTATGTTTTCCAGAACTATGCCCTTTTCCCGCACATGAATGTGAAGAAGAACATCACCTACGGTCTTAAGGGATGGGATAAGGAAAAGAAAGAGGAGCGCATGTTCGAGATGCTTCGCCTTCTGCACATCGAGGGTCTGGAAGACAGGTATCCCTCACAGTTGTCAGGGGGGCAGAAGCAGAGGGTCGCCCTTGCCCGTGCACTTGCACCTAATCCTCAGATCCTGCTTCTGGACGAACCTTTCTCAGCTCTTGATATGGTTGTCAGGATGCGCCTGAGGGAACGGATAAAAGCGATCCAGAAGGGGCTAGGTATTCCTGTGCTGTTCATCACGCATAGCCCCGAGGAGGCTTTTTCCCTTGCAGACAGGGTCGTGGTCCTTCATGATGGCAAGGTTCACCAGGCCGGCACGCCCAGGGAAGTATTCTATTCACCGGTTGACAGGAACGTGGCCGAGCTCGTGGGAGTAAGCAACATCTTTGACGATGCAAAGGTGATCGAAAATCTGTCATCAGGGACTATTGTTGAAAGCAAGGGTCTCAACTTTATCACACATTGTCAAGTGTGTACTTCTGAAACGATATCTCTTGGAGTACGACCCGAGAACGTACATCTGAAAAGCTATGATGATGGCCTGTTCCTCGGTGAAGGAAACGTTTTTGCAGGCAACGTAATTGATATTACTGATAAAGGTAGCAGCAAATTGATGGCTGTGGAACTTGATGGAAGTGAGTTTATTTTGCTTTGTGAGGTACCTACACGCTTATCGGGTGATATCGGGCTTTCACGGGTGGTCGTGGAGATCTCGCCGGATGATGTGCTTGTCTTTGAGTGAATTATTTGAAGAAAGAGTTTTTGTGATCATTCTTATGGGTTTAAAAGGAATAGTGTTCACAAAAAGCAGGCAAAAAAAGATTTTTAGAATTATTTAAGTGATTATGGGCAAATGGAAAGGCCATCAGCCCAATAATATCAATGATCAGAGTTTAGAATAAACTCCCTCTTATTCATCATGTATAGCACTGGTATACTTTGGGAATACAACATTAAACGTCTTTTCACATTTGTTTGTCTCTGGATCGAAGGTGACCTTTATTTCAACTGATGGTGTATTTTGTGTTTTATATTTTTTCAACATCTACATTCAACTCCTTTCTAAATATATCTCCTTATATTTTGTGAAATGAGATCAACATTTACAACCTGCTGCAAACAACTATATTCTTTATTTTTTGGTGATTTGATGGACAGCAAATGATCTCATTCTCGGTTTAGAAAAACGTTAAAGCATATATTCTTTTCTAATTAGATTGTATATGTTATTATTTAAGATAACTTAATTATTTTAAAATAGGACATTATAAAAAACACTGCATACTAAAAAATTAAAAAGAAAGTCAAAAAAGAAAAGTAGGTACCTTGCATCAGTACTTCAATGCAAAGTACATGCTTCCCATGGCCACCAATGTAACCAGAAGACCGGTGAGTCCTCCCACATATGGCAGTTCTGTAAGTACCAGTATCAGGAAGAGACCAAGGGCCAGTACACCCCATTGGTTATATTCGAATCCGATCTTTCTGAACGCTACCTCTCCCAGCCATATTGCAGTGTATATCTTTGCGATCATCACGACGATGAACAGCAGGAGTAGCAGGAAAAGGGCTATGGGTATACCAATGATGGTTATCATCAGGACTAGTGATCCTATGATAGTGGCTACTAATATCAGGAGCCCGACGGCGACATTCTTGAATGGCTGTTCCTGAATATCTCTTACGATCTCTTCGGTCTTGGAAGGGAATACAAGGATGGATATTACTCCCAGTACGAAGAGGAACATGTAATACGCGATCTTGCCGATGAATGTTATCACATTGAGCACGCCTTCGCCATCGAAGCTGTCTTCGCGTGGGGCTGGCTTCTCCGGTCTTATCTCTTCACCTACAACTCCTGCCGGGATAGAGATATCTTTTGAGGTGCTGTATTCGAGATTGCCCTTTATGCTGGAGTTTGGCTGGATCGTCAGGTCAGAGGCATCCAGTATTGCGTTTCCCTCAACATTAGCGTCGAATATCAGGGCACCGGCTGAGACATCCAGCAGTCCCCCGAAGTTTCCTCCAATGTCTGCATCACCACTTCTGATGGTGGTATCGCCGCCTACGCTTGCGGTGTCGGTTGTTGAGACCGAACCGGCAGCTATCAGTAGATCGTCACCTACCTGTCCATCAAGTTCAAAATTACCACATGCTACCCTGACATCATCCCCGATATCGCCGGTAATGATCACATCACCTGCAGCAATGATGAGGTCGCCGGAAACGTTCCCGTGGATCTCGACAGTGCCTCCTGTGGCAACGACATCGCCAAGAACAGTACCGCTCACGATCAGTGTATCACCTGCAAGGTAGACATCATCCTCAACGAGATCGTCGATGATCACTGTGTTTCCTGCGTCAAACATCAGAGCTGCATTTGCATTGCCTGCAAAAAGCAGTATTAAGAGAATAGGTAATAACCATAACTTTCGTTCGATCTTCATAGTAACCCCCGCCTGGATATCCAACAAATATAATTGAATATGTAATATTGGTCTGTCCTTACTATTAAGATTTACTTAAGAAGCTTTAATAATTTAACTTATGGAGATCAGGCTATCTATCTTATACATAGTTCAAAAAAGAGTGTCCGCTCATAGTAAATTATGCAGTGGCATATCACGGTCCGACGGGATAGAAGACCGTGATATGACAATTCACTTGCCCCCACTTTGAAGTTTTGAAAGTCTCTTAGGACTTTTCAGATCATCTCTAAGGTCAAGAGAAACGGCAAACTCTTGACCTCGTATCATGTATATTATAAATTCGCCCTATAAAAGTCTATGCCTAATATGAGTACTTCAATGCTATACATTACATATTAGTGTACATAATGATACATTGCCTTTATCCTCTTCTTTATATATCAGTAACTACCACCATAGTATGGCGTGGGTTTACTTCTGCAATTAATAAGTCCTGTATTCGGGTACTTTTATATAGCAGTTGAGTAAATCTGCACAATGTTAACGCTGTTAACATATCAAAGAGGGCCGAAAGAAGACCGGTCCACGTATAGCAGACCGATCGCCTGGGGAGTCGAAATAGTAATTCGCTTTTTCATATGTCCCTAAACGAGCAGGTGGTAACAGAATGGATGAACAAATCAATAAAAGATATCTCGCCAACAAAATATTTGAAACCCAGTTTGCACTGGAGGATCTCAGGCAGATCGTAAGAGAGGCTCTACCTACGGGTATGAGCGACGAGCAGTCTGCACGTTTTTCTGAGATCGTGTCGGGTCTTGGCGGCCTTGTCGAGGAGATAGGCGCAAAAGACGGCCAAACACAACCTGTCAGTATTGTGGGCGATCTTATGTGCCGTACAAGGGAAGAGGAGTTCATAAATATACAGCCCATTCAGGCCGGTGGCCGACTGACCCCGGAAGCCCGCAAAGCTGTCATAGCTTATGGGGACGGTTACTCAACATGTGACAGTTGCCGAAAGCCTTTCAGGCTTGATAAGATCGAAAAGCCTTCGATCGCAGGATTCCACACAGATCTCGCTGAGTTCGTCGGAATGGACCAGGCACGAGTTGTTCCCGGTGCCAGGAGAGGTTTCCAGGCCGTTGCATCAACCCTTGTTGAAAAGGGTGATGATGTGGTCGTATCTGCATTTGCACATTATACTGAGTTCCTCGCTGTAGAGGGTGCTGGTGGATCTATCAGAGAGGCTCCTGTTAACGAAGATAATATACTCACTGCCGAATCTGTGGCACACAAGATAGATGAAGTGAAGAAAGAGACCGGAAAGTTACCGTCCCTTATCATGATCGACCATTTCGACTATCTGCTATGTAATGAACACGATATCTACGGTATCGGTAAAGTGGCACAGGAGTATGGAATTCCGTTCCTGTACAATGGGGCATATACAGTGGGTATCATGCCTGTAAATGGAAAGAAGCTCGGTGCGGACTTTATAGTAGGTTCCGGCCACAAGAGCATGGCCTCAGTGGCTCCGTCAGGAGTGCTGGCAACCACGGAAGAATGGGCTGACAAGATATTCAGGACCACACAGATGGTGGGTGATGTCACTGGCAGGAAGTTTGGTATCAAGGAGGTCGAGTTCCTTGGGTGCACACTGATGGGAGCTCCATTGCTGTCTATGATGGCATCGTTCCCGTATGTAAAAGAAAGGACAAAGCACTGGGATGAGGAAGTCAAGAAATCCAACTATTTCCTCAACGAGTTCCTGAGGATCGAAGGAAATGAAGTGCTGAGCGAATTCCCGAGAAAGCATGCCCTTACCAAGGTGGACACAACCAACAGCTTCGACAAGGTTGCAAAGACACACAAGCGCAGGGGCTACTTCTTCAGTGACGAACTGAAGAAACGTGGCATCGTAGGCGAGTTCCCGGGTGCTACAAGAAGCTGGAAGCTGAGCACATACGGACTTTCATGGGACCAGATACACTATCTCTCGGATGCATTCCTTGAGATCGCTGAAAAATACGAACTTAACATCAACTGAGGTACAATTATGACTGACAAGAATTACGGATTAGATACATTAGCATTGCATGCAGGACATGTGCCGGACCCCACGGGATCCCGCGCTGTTCCTATTTACCAGACCGCTGCCTATCTCTTTAAGGATGCAGACCATGCAGCGAACCTTTTCGCGCTGAAGGAATTCGGCAACATCTACACACGCCTGATGAACCCGACCACCGGTGTGCTGGAAGAAAGAGTGGCTGCTATCGAAGGCGGTACAGGTGCACTTGGCGTAGCTTCAGGAATGGCTGCCATTTCCTTAACAGTGTTGGCTGTCACACAGCTTGGTGATGAGATAGTCTCTGCGAATAATCTCTATGGTGGCACATACCAGCTCTTCAATCACACCCTTCCGAAATTCGGAAGGAAGGTTCACTTTGTGGACTCCACGAAACCGGAAGAGTTCGAGAAGGCTATCACCGATAAGACCCGAGCTATCTATGTAGAGATCATCGGAAATCCAAAGCTTGACGTGCCGGATCTGGATAAGATCGCAAAGATCGCCCATGACGCAGGTGTCCCACTTATTGTAGACAACACTGTAGGTGTAGGTATCGCAAAGCCGATAGACCATGGTGCAGACATTGTTGTATTATCCGCAACAAAGTTCCTTGGAGGTCACGGTACTTCCATAGGTGGTATCATAGTGGATTCCGGAAACTTCAACTGGGACAATGGAAAATTCCCTGAGTTCACAGAACCCGACCCCAGTTACCATGGCCTGAAGTTCTGGGAATCCTTCGGGGATATTCCGGGAATGGGAAACCTTGCTTTCATACTCAGGGTACGCACACAACATCTGCGTGACCTTGGACCTGCAATGAGCCCTTTCAATGCATTCCAGTTCATACAGGGTGTGGAAACACTTTCCTTAAGGGTACAGAGGCACGGTGAGAATGCACTGAAGGTCGCAAAGCACCTTGCATCCCATCCTCTGGTGGAATGGGTTAACTACCCCGGCCTTGAGGATCATCCATCCCATGAACTTGCAGGCAAATACCTGGAAGGAAGCTATGGCGCTATCCTTGGATTCGGTGTCAAGGGCGGACTGGAAGCAGGCAGGAAGTTCATCGAGAGCGTGGAATTACTTTCACACCTGGCAAACATCGGTGATGCAAAGACACTTGTTGTCCACCCTGCATCCACAACACACCAGCAGCTCACAAAGGAAGAACGTGAGCAGACAGGTGTGACCGATGATTTCATAAGGATGTCCGTAGGTCTTGAAAATGCAGAAGATATAATTGCTGACATTGATCAGGCTTTAGAGAGGTCCCAGAAGTGAGTGAAAGGTCCGTAGGTATTGTTGGAACCAATTTTCATACGATAAAAGGTGATTTCCTTTTAGAAGGAGGGCAGACCCTGAAGGATATCAGAGTCGCCTATGAGACCTATGGTAATCTGAACAAGGACAAAAGTAACGCAATCCTTGTCTGCCACGCCCTCACTGGCGATGCACATGCTGCAGGCAGACACAGTCCCGATGACCGCAAACCCGGCTGGTGGGAGGATCTCATCGGACCGGGGAAAGCCCTGGATACTGACAGGTATTTCGTAATATGTTCAAATGTACTGGGTGGCTGTATGGGGACCACAGGTCCTGCATCACTGAACCCGGACACAGGTAAACCGTATGGAATTACTTTTCCGGTGATAACTATAGGCGATATGGTCAATGTTCAGAAGAAGCTGATAGAACATCTCGGGATCAAAGCCCTTTTTGCCGTAGTAGGCGGTTCCATGGGTGGTATGCAGACCCTCCAGTGGACGGTCGCTTATCCGGACATCGTGAGGAAAGCAGTTGTGATCGCTTCCACAGCGGTCTCGTCACCTCAGCAGATAGCCTTCAACGAGGTTGGAAGGAATGCCATTGTCTCAGATCCCGACTGGAACGAAGGAGATTACTATTCCGGCAAGGCTCCTGTGCATGGGTTAGCCACAGCTAGAATGATCGCTCATATCACATATCTCAGTGATGATTCCATGCACGAGAAGTTCGGCAGGGAGTTGCAGCAGGGTGAGAACTTCAAATTCGATATGTCAAACGATTTCCAGGTCGAGAGCTACCTGAAATACCAGGGAGAAACATTTACCGAAAGGTTTGATGCCAATTCCTATCTCTATGTGACAAAAGCTGTGGATTATTTCGACCTTTCAAAGAATGGTTCCCTTGCAGAGGGTCTGAAGGATATCAGATCAAAGATACTGATTATTTCCATAACATCGGACTGGCTGTATCCTCCATACCAGTCAAAGAAAATTGTTGAGGCTCTCCTGTTCAACGACCATGATGTGAGCTACAGGGAGATCGATTCCAGTTACGGTCATGATGCTTTCCTCCTAGAGAGCGGTCATATCAATTACGTGGTTCACAATTTCCTTTCATACACATCCATTGCTGATGTGATGACCGAAGATGTCGCCACCATCAGGGAAGGTGTGAGCATCGACACCGCTGCAAAGGTCATGTTCGAGGAAGGATTGACACATTTGCCGGTGGTAAATGAGAAAGGCTGTCTTGCAGGCATCGTAACATCCTGGGATATCTCAAAGGCTGTTGCACTCAAATGCAACGATCTGGACGATATCATGACAAAGGAAGTTCTTGTTGCAACGCCCGAAGAGCCGATCGTTGCAGGTGCAAAGCGCATGGAAAGACACAGTATTTCCGCTTTGCCTGTAGTGGATGAGAAGAAGAGGCTTGTTGGAATTATCGATAGTGAGGATATCAACCGGCTGATCGGTTGATTGCTTTTTACTTTTTCTGTTTTTGCCTTCTATCAATACTCAATATTTGTTACTCATTTTCGTTCTATTAGAAGAATTCATAAAAAAAATTAATGGAGGCAAACGTTCCTCCACTTCATCCCATTTCTTTCTCGGTCTCCAGTACCTTTAATGAGATCTTCATCACAGAATCCGGATTCAACGAGATCGAATCAATACCTTCCTTCACAAGGAACTCAGCAAATTCCGGGAAATCACTTGGCGCCTGACCACAGATGCCACTGTGCTTGCCATTCCTTTTTGCTCCCTGCACTGCCATGGAAACTATCTTCTTCACAGCCTCATCCCTCTCATCGAATGACGATGCCAGTATCTCCGAATCCCTGTCCACACCAAGGGTCAGCTGGGTGAGATCATTGGAGCCTATGGAGAAGCCATCAAAGTATTTGCTGAACTCATCTATCAGCAGGACATTGCTTGGGATCTCGCACATTACATAGACCTGCAGGCCGTTCTGTCCTCTTACCAGACCGTTCTTTTCCATCTCTGCGATCACTTTTTCCGCTTCTTCCACACGCCTGCAGAAAGGTATCATGAGGATGAGGTTTTTCAGTCCCATCTCGTCCCTGACCTTCTTCATGGCCTTGCACTCAAGTGCAAACCCTTCCCTGTAGCGTTCATCATAATAACGAGATGCTCCCCTGAAACCGATCATCGGGTTGCTCTCCTCGAACTCGAAGTACTCACCGCCGATTAGGCTGGCATATTCGTTGGATTTGAAGTCACTCATGCGTACGACAACGGGTTTCGGGTAGAACGAAGCTACAATTGTGGCTACTCCCTGGGAAAGTTTCTCCACGAAATAGTCTTCCTTGTTTTCATATCCGGCAGTGAGCTTCTCTATCTCTCTGAGGGCATTTTCATCTTCCACCTTTTCAGGATGCACCAGTGCCATTGGATGGACCTTGATGTAGCTGGTGATGATGAACTCAAGTCTTGCCAGTCCGATGCCGTCGTTTGGTATCATTGAAAGTCCAAAGGCCTCTTCCGGATTTCCAAGGTTCATCATCATCTCTGTCTTCGTATCTCCAAGGTCCTTGAGGTCAACGGTTTCCACATGGAAAGGCAGTATTCCTTCATAGATCCTGCCGATATCGCCTTCAGCACAGCTCAATGTTACATCCATTCCGTTCTTCAGATTTTCAGTTGCATCCTCTGCACCCACAACGGCCGGAACTCCCAGCTCACGGCTGACTATGGCTGCATGGCATGTTCTTCCGCCTTTGTTAGTAATGATGGCAGTGGCACGTTTCATGACAGGTTCCCAGTCAGGTGTTGTGGTATCAGCTACCAGTATCTCTCCCTGTTTGAAAGATGGCAGTTTGGATACATCATCGATCACATGCACCTTTCCGGCTGCGATCTTGTCACCCACACTCCTGCCCTTTACAAGAACGTTCGAGCGATCGTCAAGGAAGTAGGTCTCAAGGACATCCTTCCTCTTCCTCGATTGCACGGTCTCGGGTCTTGCTTGTACAATGAACAACTCGCCGGTGTTACCGTCCTTCGCCCACTCGATATCCATAGGCACAGCTTTCCCTTTCTTTTTAGAATAATGATCCTCGATGGTAGCAGCGTACTTCGCAAGCTGGAGGATCTCGACATCGTTGATACAGAACTTCCTCCTCTCTGCAAGGGGAACCTCAACGTTACGGGTAAGCACACGCGAATCCCCGCGTCCGTAGATCATCATTATAGCTTTGCTGCCCCTTTTTTTCTTGATTATTGGCTTGTAGCCTTCTTTCAGGGTGGGCTTGAAGACGTAGAACTCATCCGGATTGACAGCTCCCTGCACGACATTCTCACCGAGACCGTAGGCCCCTGTAATGAAAACAACATCCTCGAACCCGGATTCGGTGTCGATTGTGAAGATCACGCCGCTGGATGCGAGGTCTGATCTCACCATCTTCATGACGCCTATTGAAAGGCCGACCTTGAAGTGGTCGAAGTTGTGATGCACACGATAGGAGATCGCCCTGTCCGTGAAAAGGGAAGCAAAGCATCGGTTACATGCATCTTTCAGTGAGTGGTAGCCGTGTATATTCAGGTAGGTTTCCTGCTGTCCTGCAAAAGAGGCATCAGGAAGATCCTCTGCTGTTGCAGAACTGCGAACCGCAACATCGGTCTCTGAACCGTATTCCTCGCTCAATTTGTCGTAGGCTTCCTTTATCTCTTCCCATAGGTCATCCGGTATCCCTGCATCGAGGACGATACTCCTTGCCTTTTTCCCTCTCTCGGCAAGATCACTGACATCGGATGTATCCAGTCCTTCAAGTGTATCTTTAAGATCCTGGAGGACGCCTGCAGATTCCAGGACATGCCAGTATGCTTCTGCTGTGACCGCGAAACCATTGGGTATACTGATATCCTTCTCTGTGAGCTCCCGGTACATCTCACCGAGCGAGGCATTCTTACCTCCTACCAGAGGAATGTCTTCTATACTGATCTCTTCGAACCATCGAATGTATTTGCTATCTCCCATGATTGACCCCCGTTATTAGAATGAATTATTCTTTTAACTGTAAGTAAGATTGAAATTTAAGAGTATTAGACTTTTGGGAGAAAGGGGGATAGTTGGTGGAGTTGATGATGGATGGTCAGAAATTTAGAATTGTCAGAAAAAAGAGGGGGTCATGGTACAAAAACTGATTATCTTTTGTAGCCATGCAATAGTTTTCTTATTTCATTCTTCCAGAACCACGATCTTCAGAGTCCCACTTTGTGGTGGCAGGCTTGCAGTTACCATTGGTCCGTAGTAAGCCTCTACCCTTGTTCCTTCGGTAAGGTCTTCAATGGTAAGCTCGTTCCCGTCGTTGTCCATGATGACCGTTTCCTCAGCAGTTACCAGAAAGATGTCACATGGATATCCTTCTCCGATATCGCTTTCATCCTGGTCCAAAAGCAGGACTGTGTTCTCACTCCATACTTCTGTTCCGAGTATAGTTCCGGTAGTCTTGACAGGCTGTGGACCGGTCGGAACATTTTCATCAAGCACGACAATGCTCACAGCACTGCTCTGTGGTGGCAGGCTTCTTGTTGTCATTGGTCCGTAGTGTGCTTCGATCCTTGTTCCCTCGGAAAGGTCCTCGAAAACAAGCTCGTTACCGTTGCTGTCTGTGATTGTTGTTTCCTCTCCGATCATCAGATACAGGTCGCATGGGTATCCTTCTCCGATTACGCTCTCATCCTGATCAAGAAGCAGGACCTTAGTTCCGTCCCATGAGTCGATACCTACAATTGTTGCGATTGTCTCTATTGGCTGTAGTACGTTGCTATCATCAGCATTGTTATTGTCATCCGGTGCATTCTCTGCATCCAGACCACCGTTGTCGATCAAAATCTCTTCATTGGTGTTGTCGCCAGAACTCAGGATGATAGCACCTAAGGCTATCGTGGAAAGTATGATCAGTATTATTAATGGAAGTGAAACATTTTTTGTGTTCATAATATCACCTGATGACTTTGTTGTTTGTCATCAGGTCACAGTACGAATGAATCTTATATATTCATTACTTTAACTACGAATAAATCCGTAGTCTTCTGCATGCGTTTTTGAAAAAAAAGAAGGCAGAATTATTGCTCTGCCCTTTCCCTGTTGGCTGCCCTTATTTCCCTTATTCTTCTTACTGCTATCTCTGTGAGGAAGAGCAGTAATGCTGCAATAAGGAAGAGCAGTTTCTGGCTGACAGGTTGCTGAACGCTCTTAAGTGAGTTAGCTTTGGCATCTGTAAGCAGCAATGCAAGTGCTTCGTTCTCGCTGTAGGTCTTACCACCGTTTGCCTTGATGAGCACAGGAAGGTCCTCGTTCAGGCCGACATCACGGTATTCGATGGCGTAGTTCACAGCGATCGGATAGCCTGAGACATCATGCATACCGATGTTCTTAGGTTCGATGGTGGTCTCATAGGTGTTCTTACCTGTAACCGCAAGCTCAAGGGTCTCGCCCTTGTACTTCAGTTTCGGGACACCTTCATCGTAGCGGGTGATGTAGAGTGTTGCAGAGCTTCCAAACCATGTGTCATCTCCTTCGACAACAGTCCCTTCCTCGACCTGCGGGTTACCTATCGCCCAGTTCATGGTAGAGGATATCAGCTTTGAATTATTGCCGAAGTACATCTGTGAGCTCCATGTTGCCTGCCCGCCTTTACCGTTATCAGTGGTAATGGCTGCAACCCTGCCAAGTCCGTATCTCCATGTGGTGATTACCGGCTTGCCTGTGGCGGTCACAATGATCCTGTCAGCACCTGCTTTTGGTGTGACATCATTGTAACCGGTGATGTTGCCGTCAACTTCCAGGTTACGTGTGATGAAGTGGTTCGGGTTGTATTCGATAAGCGGGAATGATGTCATGAACGGTTCATCGTCCTCAGGTTCGTCAGAGATGTCAAGGTCCTCGAACTCAAGGTTTGCACGTTCGCCTTTCTGAACCGGGAAGTAGATTCCATCCACACTTTCCATGAGGTCTTCTGCATAGATATTGCCGAACTGGTCTCTCTGAGATGGTGCTGATGACTTTACATGGACATAGTAGAACTGTATCTCGCCATCGCTGATCTCATCTGCGACAACAAGAGAATCTTCATAGGACTGCTCTATACCACCATCTGAGATGATGATTATATCGAGCTCTCCTACCTCGTTCTCAAGCCAGTCCTGTGCAATGAGAAGTCCCTGGTCAAGAGATGTTTCGCTGGTGGATCCGGGTGTAAGTGCGGATATGTCCTCTTCCAGTTTCAGGACATTGGCCTGGTTACCAAGGTAAACAAGGCCTCCTGAGACATCGATACCTTCGCTACCAAAGGCGATGACACCTGCGTAGGCATCCCTGAGGTTCTCATCCTCAAGCACGAAGATCGCATTTCCGAGGATGTCGGAAAGTGACTCGTGGTGGAACGTACTCTGGGATACATCCAGTACAAGGACAATGCTTCGTCCACCTTTCCAGTCGGTTGGTTTTGATAGCACCGGCAGCAGATCCTCGAATGAGGAGTTCAGGTAATTGCCCTGGTCAAAGGATGTCTCTCCTCCCACAACAACAAGACCGTTACCATTAGCTACGAATTCCTTGAGGAGCTCTACATCAGTTTCTGAAAGTGTCCTGATGTTCTGGTTGTCGAGTACAATTGCTTTTTTACCATCAATGTTTGTAAAATCGTCTGTGTTTGATACTGAGTATAGGTTGTACAATACATTTCCAAGAGGTGCCGAACTATCGCTGGTCAGCACTTTGATATTTGGCTTGGGTACGACATACACAGCTTTGTAGAACTTGTTATTAATGCTGTCCTTATCGGATGTAAGTGGTGTAAGTGTGACACTCAGCTCCTGTGCGCCGAGCTTTTTGAAGGTATAAGGCACACGTATGGTCCTTGTGCGTGCGCTCTGTGTGAATGTACCACTCCTGACAAGAGTATCGCCAGCATAAACCTCGAAACTGTATCGTATCTCTTCCTCTCCTGCCTGTGAGACAAGTACATCGAACTGGTTCTCGTTTCCAATGACAACCGTCTTATCGCCAAGAATCTGCACACTGATGTCGTTCTCTTCGAGTTCAGGTTCAACTGAATAAACAGTGGTTCCGACTTCCTCAGCGAACTGGAGAGCTTCTTCAAGGTCTTTTCCAAAATTGCTGTTACCGTCTGTTACCAGCACGATCTGATTATCGCCGCTGGAATATTGCTCAACGGCATCCCCCAGGGAAGTGCTTTCCCCTGTGAGCCTTATCATTGTTGTCGGGGTATTTGCTGTAAGTGACTCATAGACATTATCACCTACTCCTTCCTTGAACAGCTGCATACTGCTGGTCTCATCGGAGATGATCACTATCTGGGGCGTATCGTCACTGGTGACCTCGCTGACAAGTGAGAATGGGGATGCCAGTGCCACTACGAGCAGTGAAAGGACTATGATGCGTGAAAGTATCAGTGTCTTTCTTGCACCTTTTTTGATGAGATATAGCCCGCCGACGATGATCGGCAGGATAAGTAGCAGTACCAGTGGTTCTTCGAAAGTATACATTATAGCTCACCCCGGCTTCTGATTATAAGTATCTCAATTATCACCAGCAGCATGGCAAGTATGATGAGATAGATGTCAATGTAATTCTTGGCAGTGTAGGTGCTTTCCCTGACGATCTGGGAACCATCCTGTGCTGTGGCACGTTCCAGAACGCCGGATGAATCGATGGTCGTGTCTGATTCCATATCATCATAGAGATTTACAGCGATATCCTTTCCTGAGACCTCGTAGATGCCTGCTTCATCATAGAGCAACCTGCTTGTTGTTACGGTTCCGGAAGGTGTGGAAACATCCATTTCGTTCGGAAGTGCGGAAATAGCACCGGTCTGGAGGTTGTAGTCACCTATATCTCCCGCTCCGCCAAGCCATGCGATCAGCTTTGCCCAGAGGACTGGATACTCAGGCAGGTTGTGGAAATTGTTCCATGCATCTTCACCTAGCTCATCGCTCAGGCCAAGATACATCACTGTTCCGCCACCCACGCTCCAGTAGGCAAGCATCGGGATATCTGAATCGGTGTTCACAAGTGAGACCGCATCTGCCCTGAGGGTGGCATTAAGATAAGTGTAGACCGCGATATCCTCGAATTTCACATCATCTGTAAGTCTTGTTTCCTGTGCAACCTTCAGCGTTTCACCGTTGTTGCTTTCCATGGTGGCAATTGGTTTTACAGGAAGGATCTTGAGCAGATCAAAGTTCGCAGCTGCCGGGTCAAGGGCTGAGGATGCGAGGAATAAAGCTTCTCCGCCATTATTTATGAATGTGTCAAGTGTGGCAACCTCTTCGGTTGTCAGTGCCCTTTGATGTGTATCGATCACGATGACCTTGTAGTCACTGAGGTCTGCAGGTACATTATTGGACTGGGTTGCCCTTATGTTCGGAAGTAATGAAAGTGAGACTGCAGCCGGTGAGTTCTTCACATCGGTCACAAGGAGCAGTTCGTTCTGAATGTTCGAAGGGATGGATATGTAAGCCGTATTGTCGGTCATAAGACTGTCATCCCTGGTTATCCTGAGCTCTGTAACTCCTGGTCCTAGATTTTCCACCTTGAACTGACTTGTCGAGAACGGACCTACGTCAAGTGTGAGGCGTTTCTTTGTTTCACTTCCGGACGTCTCGATCTCAATGTTCACTTTCTGTGTGGTCTCCATGTAGTTCTTCACAACACAGTTGTAAGTGTAGCTGTTCTCCTCAGCCTCGAGCCAGCCCTGGATTATTCCCACATTATCAGTGGTTGTTCCTACCCTGACGAAACTAACCTTCATTCCGTAGGATTCAGCAAGCCTCTTTGCAGCTACAGGGTCTTCTCCTTCCCAGTTGGTGAAATCCGAAATCACAATGATTCTGCCACCTTCGTTGGACAGCATTCTCATGGCGTTCGTTATGGAAGTCGAAAGGTCTGCTACGGTACCCTTTCCTGACATTCCGTCAAGCGCATCTTTTGTGGCCGATGATCCGGCAGCTTCAAGGACGGTTACCGGAATGTTCTGAGCAAGGATAATGCTGTTCTTCTTGCTGACATATGTCTTTGCGATCTCTGTGGCACTGTCAAACCTTCCGTCGGTGTTCATGCTCGCAGAAGCATCGATCACAAAGACAGTATGCTCACCGCTCAGGCTTTCCTCGGATGTGTAGAACGGGCCTGCCACTGCAACGGACAATAGTATAAGCACCAGTAATTGTGCAAGGAATATAGGGTCTCTGATAAGTCTTCTAAGCGTAGCGAATCGCTTTTTCTTCTGTTCTGCCCGCATCAGGAACATCAGTGAAGGAATTTTGATCTGAAGGGGCTTTGGGCGTAACAGGTACAGTATAATGAGAGGGATCACGCTCGCAAGGGCTGCAAGTCCCATGGTATTGTCAAAAGGCATCAGACCTTCCTCCCGTTAATTGTGTGGAAGAATGCATCAAATACCGGAGTATCGGTTGTGAACGTAAAGAAATCGGCGCCGACATGGTCGCAGATGTTTCGGATGCCATCGATGTGTGCCTGAAGTTCTTCCTGGTATTTGTCCTTGAAATTATTGCTCAGGTAGGTCTTCAGTTCATCATCCGTCTCAAGGTCAAAGAGCTTCACATGACCGTGCATGGAAAGATCGCTCTCGGATGGGTCCAACACCTGTATGAGCATTAGGTCGTGATGTGATAATCGGTAAATGGCGGATTCAATGGAGCTGATGTCTTCCATGAAATCTGAGATAATGACGACAAGGGAACGTGAATGGATTACTTTCTCGTACTGCTCCACACATTTGTTCAGTGCGGTCTTACCTTCAAGCTCGACCTCTGCCATCCTGTCGATATCCCTGAGAAGGTAGCGCCTGCCCCTGTGTGTCTGCGATATTTCGATGTCCTCGGCGTAAGTTGATATGCCGAACTTGTCGTTGTCCTTGGTGACAAGATATGCAAAACCGGCTGCAAGCATGGCTCCATACTCGTATTTTGTGAACTCTCCGGTAGTATAGTCCATGCTGTTACTGGCGTCCAGCAGTATGTGTGTGGTTACGGATTTGTCCTCTTCGAACTCCCTCACATAGAGTTTCTCGGACCTTGCATATACGTTCCAGTCAATGGATTTGATATCGTCTCCCGGATGATATTCAACATATCCGAGGGTATCAAGACCGCGACCGCTATGGGTTGAACGTCTGCTTCCGGCATAGGCACTGGATACCCGCTTTCTTACCATGAAGGTAAAGCGGTCCAGCTGGCGGAAGAAATCCACCTCGATCCTGTGTTTCCTGTCACTCATGGTTTAATATCTGTTATCGTTATTTTCGGCTTAACCTGGCTGAATTTATTACATTGCTTACATTTGTCAGGAGATCACTTGACCTTTCCAAGGATTTCCTTGATGACCTGATCCTGTGTGATGCCACGCCTTTCTGACTCAAAGGTTAGCATGATCCTGTGTCTCAGGATCGGGTATGCCATGGCTTCGATGTCCTCGTTGCTGACAAAGTTCCTGCTGTTGACAAGTGCACGTGCCTTTGCTGCAAGTATAAGTCCGATGGATGCCCTTGGGGATGCACCGTATTCGATGAAGTCGGTCCACTTACGTGTTGCCATTACGATCCTGATGGCCCTGTCCTTGATGTCATCAGCAATTGGCATGTCTCTTGTAAGGCGCTGCAACTGTAATACCATTCTCTTGTCAAGCACCTTCCTGACCTGTGGTTCCTCGTACTGTGTGTAGCGTCTTACGATCTCTTTTTCCTCTTCAAGGGATGGGTAGTCCAGCAGGATCTTCAAAAGGAACCTGTCAAGCTGTGCTTCCGGTAGCGGGAAAGTTCCCTCCATCTCGATAGGGTTCTGGGTTGCAAGTAAGAAGAACGGTTTGTCAAGCAGGAAAGTATCATTACCAACGGTGACCTGCTTTTCCTGCATGGCTTCGAGCAATGCAGATTGGGTCTTTGGTGAAGCACGGTTGATCTCATCTGCAAGGACGATGTTGGAGAATACCGGTCCCGGCTCGAACTTGAATTCCTTGCTTCCGCCTCTCTCCTCGATGATGTGCGTACCTGTGATATCTGCAGGCATCAGGTCCGGGGTACACTGTATCCTGCTGAAATCGAGGTCCATTGTTCTGGATATGGTGGATACCGTAAGCGTCTTTCCAAGTCCGGGATTACTTTCCATCAGTGCATGGCCGTTACACAGGATCGCAATAACGATCTGTTCTACCGTGTCCTTCTGTCCGACTATGACCTTTGATATCTCATTGAAAAGTGCTGCAAAGGCATCTCCAGCACCCCTGTAGACCCGTTCAAGTTCACCGGATCCGGCGTCATTGGAATTCATTTAATGTTCTCCTTGTATTGCGATAGATCGAATTTGTTAATTTAATATTGATTTGATAGTGATGTGACATTATGTGTGATAGTCAATGTGATGACCTTAGTTCTTAGTCATCTCCTCGAAGTATTCCTTTATGAGATTCTCATAACCTTCAGGGAGTTGTTCATAATAGGCAGGGGATGAGATCAGTCCTACCTCGTAGGCTGAAGAGCTCTCAAATTCAGGCGGCTGTTCCTCACCTTCCTCTCCTGCGGAAAATCCGGTTCCTGCTCCTGGTGGTAGCGACAGGTCTACTTCCTCTCCCTCGACCACTATTATAGCCGGTTCACCCATGAGATCTTCCTCCCCGCCGTTCCCCGTGTCACTGTCAAGTGTAAATGACTCATCAGGAGATGTAGCATTCTCTTTATCGGGTATGAATGGAAGATCCCCTATAATCTCTGCAAGATCATCTGGGTCAACATCCGAACGATAGTCGCTAACGTTCACGAAAGCGAAGATCACAAGGGATGCAACAAGCAGGGCCATGCTGGCCTTGAATCTCTTTTTCTCGAGAAGCTCTGATGTGTTGACCTTTGAGGCAATGTCAAGGACGTTGCCCATGAGTTCATCAACAATGATGTTGTGAATGTTCTTGTTGTCTTTCGCTGTACGAAGCCTCTCGTTCAGAGGCGGGAACTTTTTCTCGATAAGTGATACTATCTGTACTTTTTTATCCCTGATATGTATGGCAATGGTCAGAACGAGGGCAACGATGATGGATATTGCTGCAAGTAAAAGGCTTCCTGCAGGGATGGCATCACCGGGGCCATATGTTGAATCCGCATAGAGTTCAAAGGTCCTGTATGTGAAAAGCAAAAGGTCGATGTTCAGTATCTTCAGCAGGCTAAAAGATATCAATGCGATAATGGAAAAGTCCAGTATCTTGTAGATACGGTGATATTTATTGACCGCAGATTCCTGTTTTTTAATAAATCCATCAATATCCATGACCACAGATCCCTATCTTATAAATTACCAAGATTGCTAGAACACTATTCATCCCTTATTATAAAAATGTGTTTTTAGCTATCCAGCTGGTAGCCATTATATGAACCAAGGACCTTCAGCATGGACACTCTGGATTCAATATGATATAGAGCATCTTTTATAATTGCATCGGATGTGCTGCCTTCCAGGTCGATGTAGAAAAGATAGTCACCTAGCGACCTCTTGGATGGCCTGGATTCGATCCTTGTAAGATTGATGTCCCTTTTTGCAAATTCCCCGAGAAGCTCATACAGTGAACCTGCTTTGTCATTCCCTATGTATGCTATTATGGATGTCTTGTGGGTACAGGCATCTTCAGTGTTTGTCTCGCCGGTCTCACTGTCTGTCCTTCGGATCGCGATAAAACGGGTGTGGTTCTGTTTCCGGTCCTGGATGTTCGGCATCAGTATATTAAGACCGTATGCTTCTGCTGATTCCTTCGATGCAATGGCTGCCATTTCCTCGAACTCGTTGGCAAGCTTGGCAGCATGCGACGTACTTCCTGTTGTGCGTATCTCAACATTCCTGAAATGTGTCCTTATGAACTGCCTGCACTGTGCAAGTGCCTGCGGATGTGAAAGTATGACTCGGATGTCGTCCATCTTCCCTTTGGATAACAGACAGTGTTCAATGGGTACCACGACCTCTCCTATAATAGTAACATCACTATCGAGCAAAAGGTCAAGTGTTATACCGACTGAGCCTTCAATGGAGTTTTCGATGGGGATGATTCCGATCTCCGTTTTTCCTTCGATGACCGCGGAAAAAGTGTCGCTGATATCATCATAGTACAAAAGGGATGAACTATCTGATATCCCCTGTTTTTCCATCCAGCCTTTTGCAGCTTTATCCGAGTAGGATCCTGCCGGTCCGAGTACGCCAACGATCATCGGTAAGAATGGGGTTGCTTTATAAAAATAGTTTGTGTTAGCGGGATCTCATTTCTTTATGATCCTGAAGATGATGCCAAGTCCTGCCAGGTTTATGAGTACTATGAGAACAGACCCGAAAGTGCGTAGTGTGTTTTTTTGCTCAGGGCTATCGACGGGTTTTGAAATATCCGGTGACGGGCTGAATCTGATGACCTGATCTGTGTCGGAGAACACATTCCTCTCAATAATGTTTCCGGTCTCTCCTGTTGTTTCAACGACGATAATATAGTGCTCATTCCGGTTGAGCCCGTAGAACACGTATGAATCATCTCCGCTTGCTCTGGAGACCGTTTCGTTTGCTCTGTATATTGTGACAGCACCTGCTTCAGGCAGTATGACCTTAAAATTAACGTAGTCCTTCGAGGCGAGCGACCTGCCGTTGCTAAAGCGCATCTCATCAGGAACGTCAAGCACGTTGAGTATGGTGGGTGCAATGTCCTGTTGGTTGAATTCGCCTTCGAGAATTTCACTCTTCAGGTTCTTCGACGCTACAATAAAAGGTATCCTGAGAACTTCCGGCTGGCTGGCATATTTATCCGATTTGCTTCCTCCCCTCCCGTCTGCGGACTGGAATGCCATGCCATGGTCCGATGTTATTATCAATGCCAGGCCATTCTCTTCTGCTACTTCATAAAGTTCACCAATCATTATGTCAAGGTCTTCGATGGTATCTGCATAACCTTCACTCCTGCGATAGAGTCCTGCCGTATCTACTGCACCGACGTTGATGGTCAGGATAAATTTCTGCTCAGGGTAATTCTCGTGCATGAGACCAAGGATCTCAATAGCAGTGTCCATGGCCCAGCGGTTGTATGCATAATAGCGTTCAATGCTTCCTTCCTTGTATTGATCTATGTAACTTGGTGCCAGATCTGCATTTGTTTCCATCATCTCTGTCAGGGATGTTTGCAGGTTCTCGTATTCGCTCTTATACAGGGAATGTGTTAGTACTTCCATTTGAGGGTCATTGATGGATGTAGTGATATCATGCACTACTATGTCCTGTTCTGTAAGTAATTCCGGAATGTCTCCTTTTTGAAGTATTCCAATTGCAAGATAATTATTCCTGTGTGCTATATCATAGATTGTAGCATCTGTTTGGGAGATCATTGCAGGGGTTGCACCTGAATTTCCTGTTACTATTACCAGATGGCCTGTCTCACCTTCTGAAGAGGGTGTTAGCATATTTAGTGCTCTGAGACCATTGTCAGATACAATGTTTATGTTATTAACAAGTGGTTTTTCAGTAGTTTTCCCGTCTATAGCATAAGGCGTTATTTCAGGATATACGTAGGATGAACCAAGTCCGTCAATTATGAGAATGACTGCACCGCCTGGCGTATTTGTAGGATTTACATCTATGTGGGTGAGTGCGCTGGCCGGGGGCGCAGTAAGGAAAATAATGTTACAAATAAATAGAAATATAAGGGTCCTTACTAAAATATTGATTGATGTAGGTCCGTTTTTCATCCTTTGGGAAATTATTGTTCTAAATAAAATAGGTAATGTTTTTTAATTTCTTTTTTCCTTTTTTTAATTAGTATAGGTTATTTCTCCTTTTTACAACAAAATCAAATTGTTTTTTTAATACCTATTATTTATAGTAATTTGTTATTAATTATATACTTTTAATAGATTATTTACATCTAAGATATTAACACGTTTATTGATACTTATTTTTGTATTAGTTTCATCTTTTGTTATTAATATACTCATTAAAATGAAGATTTCTTTTTATATTATAATATCTACTAACTTGTTTGTTTATTATATATAAGTATATTTGTTTAATAAAATCTATTTTTTTTAACAAAACGAATTATTCTAAAAAAAACATTATCAATATACATATTTTATTTTCAACATTACATATTTAATTTTCTTTACTAAATCGCTTTGTTTATATATTTGTTTTTAGCAAAACAAATGTTTAAATATTATAATTCTAGACTTCATTTTGGGTAAAACCACCCATATTGTGAGCGTAAAAACTAATATGTGCTGTATCAGGCACGATCCTATCCTAAAATAAATGGAGTGAGAAAAAATGACCGATCTAACACCAAAAGAAAGATTGATGAAAGCATTAAATCAAGAGGAAGTTGACAAAACCCCTGTAGTGTCCGTAACCCAGACTGCTACTGTAGATCTTATGGAACAGACCGGTGCTGCATGGCCGGAAGCACACAGTGATCCAGAGAAAATGGCAGCACTTTCCATCGCATCACATGAGATTGCTGGTCTGGAAGCTGTCAGGTATCCATATTGTCTTACCGTCCTTGCAGAAGCAATGGGCTGTGAGGTTAACATGGGAACACAGGACAGGCAACCATCCGTAACAGATCACCCATATCCAAAAGGTGTTGACAACCTTGAGATGCCTGCAGATCTGCTTAGCCAGGGAAGGATCCCTGCTGTACTAGAAGCCTCAAAGATGATAAGGGAAAAGGTCGGAGACGACATCCCTCTGATAGCCGGAATGGAAGGCCCTGTAACTCTTGCATCCGATCTTGCAAGTGTCAAGAAGTTCATGAAATGGTCAATCAAGAAACCAGATGACTTTGAGACAATCCTAGACTTTGCAACAGAAGCATGTATCGAATACGCAAATGCACTGGCAGATGCAGGCGCAGATGTGATCTGTGTACCTGACCCTGTAGCATCCCCCGACCTAATGAACCCATCCACATTCGATACTATGCTCAAACCAAGACTAATAAGGTTTGCAGAGGGCGTCAAATGTCCAATGGTACTCCACGTATGTGGTAATGTAACCCCTATCCTTGACATGATGGCAGACTGCAAGTTCGAGGGACTTAGCATTGAAGAGAAGGTCGAAGACCTTAAAGGTGCTATCTCAAAAGCAGGTGACCGAGCGGTTATCGTGGGTAATGTCTCCAGTCCTTTCACATTGCTTGCAGGCGATGTTGCAAAGGTCAAGGAAGACTCAAAGAAAGCTCTCGATGATGGCGTTGCTGTACTGGCTCCAGGCTGTGGTATTGCACCAAAGACACCTGTGGAGAACATTAAGGCAATGGTCGAGACAAGAGACGAATACTTTGCCTGAGCAAATTGCATAAGCTAAGGGTCCTGTAGATCAGGACCTTAATTTATTTTATTTTTATAGATTTTTATTTCAAACCACATTATCTGGTTTGGCCAGCGAGTAAGGAGTCAGGATCATGCGAACAGGAATTGCAATAGACCTTGGAACAAGCGGTTTCAGGGCGCAAAAAGTGGATTTGGATAGTGGTGAGATCAAGAGGACCGTCATTACAATGAGGAATCCTCTTCCGGGTGCTAATGTAATGGACCATTTGGATTTTGCGATGACATATGGACAGGATAAGGCACATGGGCTTGTAATCAATGCGTTCAGGCACATTGTTGATGAACTTGAACCTGAGGGTGGCAAAGTTGAAAGGATAGCCATTTGCGGGAACCCGATACAACTGTCACTTTTCCAGGGAATTCCTATTGATGATCTTGCATATGCAGGTGAAAGAAAGAAGCAACTGATGAATATTCAGGAGCAGGAGCGTGATGCTGCAATTGTTGACAGCACTGATATAAAAGGTCTCGAGGATCTTGACTGCAAGGTTGTTATCCCTCCTGCTATCAAACATGAGGTCGGTGCTGATGCTCTCGCACTGATCGTAAAATCTGGCATGCTTGACTCCGATGATATTTCTATAGCAACCGATTACGGAACCAATGCGGAGATGGCCCTTAAGGTTGGAAACGTGATCTATACAGGATCTGCAGCTGCAGGTCCTGCACTTGAAGGGCAGGAGATCGGAGATGGCAGTATTGCCCGTCCTTTCGTTATCTCAGATATCGAGTTTAATGATGGAAACCTGCGAAACTTTGTCCTCGATGAGGAGATGAACACTGTATCAGGATCTCTTGTGAGCTACAAGAACGGTGCTGTGGTGGAGGAAGGTGCCATTAAAGCAACCGGGATTACAGGTACAGGAGTTATTGCACTCATCGATGAGGCTATGAACAACGGCATCATCCAGCTTCCTAGCGTTAAAACAAGCGATAAGATGCTATATCTTCAGGATGGAGTCAAATTCACGGAAAAAGACCTTGTAGAAGCAGGAAGGGCTATTGGTGCCATACGTGCAGGTCATGTGACTCTCTGTAATGCTGCAGGTATATCCATGGAAGATGTGCAGGTAGCTTACATGTCCGGTGCAGCGGGCACATATATGGATGCATTGAAAGCGCATCGTATCGGCATGATTCCATACAACGTTGCAAATGTGTGCCAGATCGGTAACACTTCCCTTATCGTTGCAAAGGAGATCCTGATGTCGGAAGACAGATTATGGGAACTCCAGAATATAGCAAGGGAGATCGTTGGTACTCATGTGATGTTCGCAACAGATGAGGCATTTAAAGAAGCTTACATCCTTGAGCTTTCTTACTGGAACGAAGGAATGCCTTTCAAGGCCCTGAAAAAGTTCCTGAAGAAAAAGGGACTCCCTACACTTGATGTTGTAAAGGCTGCTCCTGAGGTCGAAAAGCGTGTTGTGAAAGATATTCCTGACCTTGGTGATGAGGGTCTGCATGTTCTTGAACAGGTTGGCACCTATCTCAGGATGGAAGTAGAGGGATGTATCGATTGTCACAAGTGTATGGAAGTCTGTCCAAACGATGCCCTTGAAGAAGAGGATTGCAATGTCAGCATACGAACTGATCTTTGTGATGGAGCACATTGCCAGAAATGTATCCATGCATGTCCTGAGGATGTTCTTGACTGGAACAAGCTCAATGTGATAGGCTAAACCTAAGTAAAACTAATAGATTTGATTATAAGCTCACACCTATAAGGTACTCTGTACTGGATATTGATCTAAAAGTAAAGGATTGGATCGAAGGAAGCTACTATAGATCATTAGATGTGAGCAATTTAATTTATTCGTTAATTTAAGATAATACTTTCGTTTAGATAACCTTTTCGTTCATTCCTCGTATATAAATGAAAAGAAGGCACATCAGATTGGAGTTATTTTAAAATTGCTATTCAGGATATATTGAAAAATCCAAAGCAATAAATACGTTAGTCTTCTCATTAACAACTAAAAGTCTGTGAAGCAGGAAAACATCACAAAAACGTGCAAAACGGGAGATGTATACTATATACAATTCCAGAGTTAATGCGGGCTTTAAGCCTGCTGAAAAGGAGTCAATCTTAGCAGCGTTGGGCAGTATGCCCGAATTCAATAGCGAAGGCTCTGTCTTTTTCTTATGGGATCTTGAGAATGGCTGGAAGATCCTGGATGTTTCTGAAAATGTATCACTTTTCGGCTATAGTGCTGAAGAATGTGTGGCGGAGGATATTTCGTATTCAGATCTTGTTCACCCTCATGACCTGAAGCGTATAGTTTCCGAAATAGATGGTTATCGGGAAACTGAAGGAATCTCATCGTTTGTCCAGAGTTACAGGATACTGGCAAAGGATGGCTCTATAGTGCAGGTAAGGGTTCTTACCAGTCTTGTAGTTGATGCTGATGGTTCTATCGGATCTGCCTGTGGTTTTATGATCGAAATGCTTGATCTGTCTGGTTTCGGTCATGCAAACTGTCGTTTTGAGCCGATCGTAAGTTCTCTAAAGGAGTCTCTTTTGGTAGTGAACAATGATCTTGAAGCGACCTATGCGAATGATTCATTCTATGAAATGTTCAAAGTCAGGTCGGAAGACATAATTGGTAAAGAGGCGGAAAAACTTGCTGAGTTCTGGGAGAATTCTCCTGATTTAGTTTTCAGATTCAAAGAAGTTTGTTCGCAAGGCAAAGTTCTCAGAGATTTTGAATTCACATATACATTCGGCAGTGTTGGTACACGTTCCATTTCGCTGAATGCAAGTCGTATATCTTTAATGGGAGATGATGAATGTCTGGTGCTTTTAGCATTTGAAGACATCACTGAACTTAAAAAAGCAGAGGAATTGCTATCATCTGAAGAGAAATATTCTACCCTCGTTGAAAAAGGAATTGAAGGTATCATTGTTGTTCAGGATGATCTTATTAAATATACTAATTCAAAGTTCTGTGAACTCAGAGGCCTGTCAAGGGAAGATGTCATAGGTTCGGACCTGCTATCACACCTTCCTAATGAATATCAACGTATGGTCTCAAGAAGGGTCAAAAAATGGCTTTCCGGTAAGAAGGACACTAAAAGTTATGAAGTGAGCCTTTTTTCAAAAGATAATGAGATCATCCCTGTGGAAATAACCGGGTCAGTTGATGACTATGAGGGGAAACCTGGTCTTATTCTTAGTATTAATGATATTCGGGAAAAAAGGAAGGCAAAAGAAGCTCTTGTGGACACTGAGAAGAACTTCAGGCTTCTCTTTGAGAAATCGCCTATGGGGATTGTACGTTTTGATCAGCAAGGTATCATCATCAACTCAAACGAAGCATTTGGTGAATTATTTGAAGTCTCTTATGAAAATGCTATTGGAAAGAGCCTTTTTGATTTCCTTAAAGATCACGAGGTCAGTGAAGGCATTAATAAGATCCTTAAAGGAAGATCAAACACATTTGAAGCTGAGACCCAGCTTCCAAAAAGAAATGGCTCTCTGTTGCTTCGTTTAAATGTAAGTTCATTGATAGTAGATGGTTTTCCTCATGGTGGTATGGCTCTCTTTGACGATATAACCCTGCATAAGGTGGGTGAGGAATCTCTTCAGCAGAACGAGTCCCGTCTGAAAAAGCTTCTTGAACTAAGCAAGATGGGAGGTCAGGATGTATCCAGTATTTCCCGATTTGCTCTTCGTTCGGCTCTGGATCTCACAAAGAGTAATAGTGGTTATCTTGTGAGAGTAGGGGATAATGAAATACCCAGTAAGATCCTCTGCCTTTCAAAAGACGAGCAAGGTCAGTATTCATTTACTGAAGATCTCCATGATTGTTCTTCTGAGCTGAAAAAGGACTTTTTGAAGCGCATTTCTAAAAATGTGCCTTTGTATTCTAACGTTATGGAAGAATACGATTACCCCGATGGTCTGGGGAAAGATGTCAAACTGCTGGAAATGCCATTCTATGAGGGTGGTTCCATCAGGTTTGTTCTTGGTGTTGGTAACAACAATAAAGCATACAATTATTTTGACACGTATAATATTAAGCTGCTTCTTCAGGCCATGTGGGAACTTGTTGTTAACAAGGAAGCGGATGAAGCGCTCAGGGCATCCGAGGAGAAATATTCCACGCTCATCGAAAAAGGAAATGATGGTGTGGCTATAGTTCAGGGAGGTATGCTCCAATTTGTAAATACAATGTTCTCTGAGATCGTGGGGATATCCCGCGATAAGGTGGAAGGTACAAAATTTTCAGATTACCTGGCACCTGAATACAGAAGAATGATCGAAAAGCTATTCTCAAAGGTACTTGAAAGGAAAAAGAGTATCAATCGCAGGTCTGAAGTTCTCCTTCTGGGAAAAGGTGGAAAGTCTGTTCCTGTTGAGATTACGATCTCCCACATTGAACACAAAGGGATACCTTCGGTAATGGCCATTATTCATGATATTACCGAGCAGAAAGAAAAAGAACAGAAACTGCTGGAATCACTGGAGGTCCAAAAGGTCCTTCAGGAAGTAATAAAAACAAGTCCTGCTGTTGTTTTCTTCTGGGGTTCTGATTCGGAATGGCCTGTAGAGTTTGTTTCTGAAAACATCGAAAAGTTTGGTTATTCTCCAGATGATTTCCTTTCAGGAGAGTTGAACTACAGTGACATAATTCACCCTTCTGATTCTGAAAGGGTGCATGCATACTTTGCCCGGAAGAATGCTGAAGGCGCTTCTGAGTATCGTGTAGAGTACCGTATAATTACAAAGTCCGGAGATATTCGTTGGGTGGAAGAAAGAACGACTCCAAAATATAATGAGGAAGGTGAACTTACAAATTTGCAGGGTATAATCCTTGACATAACCGAACGTAAAAGGATCAACCAGTTCCTTAATATTGAGTCCGAGGTGGGTAATTTCTTTACTCCATCTGGTGATCTTCAGGAAACTTTTGACCAGCTTCTGGAGTTCTCTTTACATACAGAAGGTCTTGATTGTGGTGCTCTTTATATCGTAGACAAGAACAGTGGCGATCTGAATCTTGTATCACATAATGGTTTGTCTGACGATTTTGTTAAGGCTAACTCCCACTTTGGTTCCGATTCCATACAAAGCAGGTTCTTCCTGGCGGGCTATCCGGTCTATAAGCTTTATTATGAAATTTTCCCATTGACCCGTCATGATGATCGTGTGGATGAAGGGCTTCTTGCTACTGCAATTGTCCCTGTGAAGTACAGGGAAGAGACCGTGGCAGTTCTATTTCTTGGATCCCATCTTGAGTATGATATGCCCTATGATGTTCATACATCAGTGGAGACAATTGCCGGACAGATCGGATCCATAATAGGCCGTGTTGAGACTGAAGTTGATCTGCAGAAGAACCAGAACGACCTGAAATTGCTTCTTGACAGCATCGAAGACCTGATATTTGTTCTTGATAATGAGGGCTGTGTCCTATATACAAATGAAAGCGTGACAAAAAGACTTGGTTATTCGAAAGAGGAGATTACCGGTATGAATTTCATAAAAATGCATCCCCATAATAAAGTGCTGGATGTTGCAAACCATTTTAGTGATGCTGTTTCAGGTAAGGGAGCACTTTTCTCACTTCCTTTGCTAACCAGTAACGGGATGGTGGTTTCTGTTGAGACACGGTTGGCAAAAGGTAGCTGGAACAAACAGGATGCATTGGTCGCTACCTGCCGTGAGTTGAACAGAACCTGATATTCATATTCCGGAAGTTATCACTTTAAATAGTTCAATAAAGTATTTATTGTATCTGACATCATGATTTATTAATCTGAATTCATTAATTATTATTGGATGGATCATAGGCCATTGATATTTATGGAGGAGTAATTTTTGATTGACATAAATCCTCAACGTACCCTGGTACGGTACAATGTAAGGATAGAGCAGGAAATGACGCCTGAAGAGGTTGCAGAGGGTCTGTTCCCTGTAGATGAAGCTATACGTGAGGTTGCAAGGGCGGTTTTTGATGGCGATGAAGATGAAGTTGTGGAGAGTCTTAAGAATGCCATTGAAAAAGGTAAGGACCCTCTGTCCCTGATAAATAATGCACTTATGGTAGGGATGGAGGTCGTTTCAACACTTTATGATGATAATATGCTTTACCTTCCTGATGTTATTATCTCAGCCCAGGCGATGATCGAAGGAATTGAGTTCTGTAAGGAGCAGTCAGGAGAGGAACACGAATACAAGGGTAAGGTAATTTCATATGTTGTGGAGGGTGACATTCATGACATCGGCAAGAAGATCGTAACAGTGCTTCTCAGGGCAAAAGGGTATGAGGTTATTGATCTTGGAAAGGATGTTCCTGTCGAAGAGGTCATATCTGCTGTGAAAAGAGAGAAACCTCTAATGGTTACCGGAACAGCTCTTATGACAACTACGATGTCTGCATTCAGTGATGTAAATTCACGTCTTCTTGATAGTGATATTAATGTTCCTGTGGTATGTGGCGGGGGCGCAGTTAACCAGGATTTCATTTCCCAGTACGCTCTTGGTCTCTATTGTGAAGAAGCAGCAGATGTTCCGAAGATCGCAGATGCTATTCTGAAAGGATTTGATATTGAAAGCCTCAGGAAGGAGTTCCACAAACATTGATGGTGGTTTATTTATGGATATAAAACGCTACACAAAAATGGCATATGATGATTTTGAGGACATGGTTTTTGGACATTGTCCTAATCCTCTCACTACTGGTTTTGATCTGGAGATCGGAGCTGGTTACACTTCTGCAGAGGTAAATTATGCACCCAGACCTTCATCAGGAAAGTCTAAAGAAACGCTTGTTGCAGAATATGAGAAGATAACAACTGATGTCCTTCAAAGGATGGTTCAGGTGGGTTTTCCTTCTGTGGTGCTTGAGACCGAACATGTTCTTCCAATGACAATGAATCCTGAGTGGGGAGCCGATATATCACATGCACAGAAGACGATCATGGAAGAATATTATGATGAATACGGTATCAAATGTGCATTACGTACCACTCTTGCTGACATCCGTGGAGGTCGTGAGACCCTTGATCTGCGTGGTGATCATTATGATATTCTTATGGAATCGTTTGAGCAGGTAGCATCCAGCGGTTCCGATATGCTTTCCATTGAATCGCTTGGTGGGAAGGGTGTTTTTGATAATGCAATTCTCCATAATGACATTCCGGGAATTATGTTCTCTATAGGAATTCTTGGAACTCTTGATGTTGAATATATCTGGTCTGAGATCAGCAGTATTGCAAAGAAGCACAATGTGATCGCCGCAGGAGATACTGATTGTTCCCAGGCCAATACTGCAATGTTCATCGCAGGAGGTCTCCTTGACAGGAAACTCGCACATACGATGGCTATAGTGGCAAGGGCAATCTCTGCACCAAGATCACTTGCAGCATACGAGGCAGGAGCTGTTGGCCCGGGTAAGGATTGCGGATATGAGAACACGATCATAAAAGCAATTGCTGGTGTACCTATTTCGCAGGAGGGAAAAGCTTCAACATGTGCACACTCTGATGTCATGGGTAACCTTGTCATGCAGTGCTGTGATCTCTGGTCCAATGAGTCCGTGGAGTATCACGGCGAATTTGGTGGAACGAGTGTCCAGTGCTGGGGTGAAACATTATCCTATGATTGCTCTATGCTGAACACGGCTATTGAAGCCGGTTATACAAAGGTCTTCAGGGATGTGCTAATGGCCTCGGACAGATATCGTGATCCTCAGTCCTTCATACTTGCATTTGATAATGCGTACAGAATCGGAGAGGCCATTGTAGAGGATGGTGACGACATCTACCTCCGTTCAAAGAACGCTGCAATTAAAGCCTGCGAGCTTGTTGAGAGAGGTTCAAGGGACCAGCTGGAGCTTTCCCGGTTCGAGAAAGCATCTCTGACAAAAGCTATCAAGGCGCTTTACTCTATGACCGATGAAAAGGATGTTTTCATTGATGAGCAGATGGAAAAATTCAAGGTCTCAATGCCTGAATTCAGGCCCGAAAATTATGGTTACTGAGAAGGTCTCTTCTCATTTTTTTTCATTTTTTCATTTTTTATCTTCATTCCAGACATTATTTTTCTTCTTTCAGGTGTGGCACACTGTTATCAGCTCTGATATGATGGTTATTTTTTTGTTAAGACAAGCTTGCGCAAAAAAGATCTATTTAAGTGTTTTGTAAAAAAAGAATGCTGATCATAATATTAAATTATTATACTACTGTCTCAATAAATCACATGATCTTCATATTTGTACTATTTTATTCAAAATGAAATCTCTAATTTTTTTATGCTTTTTGATCATTGTACCTGTAGATTCTGTTTTCTTTGTCTTCTAAGAAAAAATAGTGCAGTTACGTAATATATAAGGATATTGACTATTACGCATATACTTCGCTTTAGTTATTAAAGAATTATTTGATTATTCAGTGTCTATCGGCATTTTTATCTTATTTATAATCGTTTTATTTATTCTTACTTCATTCAATATCTTTATATATTATATTAAATCAACAGATTATTTTTAATTATATATAAGTATACTTGCTATATATTATATGTTATTTCGATTTTATCTCTCTGGTCCCTTATAATTTCAATATCAATAGGCGTCTTTTTATTTTAAAAATTACTCTTAAAAATATATTATTTTTACCAGTTAGTTTATATAGTAAAACTATTAAATGCAAAAGTTTATATACTAGCATACTAGACGTCTTATCAGGGTTTCAGAATGAAATCCTATGGATTGGATCGATGACGATCTTCTAGTTTTAGAATGGTCGTCTCAAACATCAGTAAAAAAATAAAGGAAGTAAAACATGACCAGTCTTGACATAGACCCCAGTGAGATTCTGGTAAGGTACAATGTACAAATGGAAAAGGCAATGTCTCCTGAAGATGCAGCGGCTGAACTTTATCCAACCGATGAGTTATACAGGCCAATTGCAGAAGCTATCTTTGAAGGTGAGGAAGACGACGTTATTGAAGGGCTTGAAGCTGCAATCGATGCAGGTAAGAACCCAATTGCATTGATCGACGATGCACTTATGGTAGGTATGAAGGTTGTTACAGATCTGTACGACCAGGGTGTAATTTTCCTGCCAAACGTCATGATGTCTGCAGATGCAATGCTTGATGGTATTGAGTTCTGTAAGGATCAGTCCGATGAAGCACCTGTTTCAAAGGGTAAAGTTGTCTGCCACGTAGCAGAAGGAGATGTACACGACATTGGTAAGACCATTGTAGCAGCACTTCTCAGAGCAAACGGATATGAGGTAGTTGACCTTGGCCGTGATGTTCCTGTAGATGAAGTTATTGAAGCTGTCAAAGCTGAGAACCCAATCATGCTTACAGGTACTGCACTGATGACAACAACAATGTATGCTTTCAAGGCTGTCAACGACAGGCTTCTTGAAGCAGGTATTAAGGTCCCATTCGCATGTGGCGGTGGAGCAGTTAACCAGGACTTCGTAACTACCTACGAGCTTGGTGTCTATGGTGAGGAAGCAGCTGACGCACCAAAGATCGCAGATCAGATCGTTGCTGGTGCAGCTCTTGATGCACTGAAAGAGGAATTCCACAAACACTGAATGGGGTGAGAAATATGGCAATAAACAGATACACAAAGATGGCATATGGCAGTGCAGATGAAATGGTCTTCGGTAAATCCAAGTTCCCTGTAAAAGCAGGACTCGGTCTTGAGATCGGTGCCGGTTACGCTACTCCTGAAGTAAACTATGCTCCAAGACCTGAAGCAGGTGCATCAAAGGAGAAGCTGGTCAAGGAATACCAGAGGATCACCACAGATATCATGAACCGTATGGTTCAGGTAGGTTTCCCATCTGTAGTACTTGAGACAGAACACGTTGAACAGATGACCAACAACCCAACCTGGGGAGGAGCGGTCGCACATGCACAGAAAGAGATCATGGAAGAATTCCACGATGAATACGGTATCAAATGTGCATTAAGACACACCCCTGGTGACATTCGTGAAGACCGTGATTTCCTTGAGCTCAGAGGCGACAAGTTCAACACCCTTATGGAGTCCTTTGAGGAAGTAGCATCAAACGGTGCTGACCTGCTTTCCATTGAGACAATGGGTGGTAAGGAAGTATTCGACTATGCTATCCTGAGGAACGATGTACCAGGTATGCTCTACGCAATTGGATGCCTTGGTACCATTGACATGGACTTCATCTGGCAGGAGATCGCCAGCGTTGCTAAGAAGAACAACGTTCTTGCAGCCGGTGACACTGACTGTTCCGAAGCAAACACTGCAATGTTCATTGCAGGTGGTCTTCTTGACAAGAACCTTGCTCACACACTTGCAATCATTGCAAGGGCAATCTCAGCACCAAGATCACTCGCAGCATACGAGGCAGGAGCTGTAGGTCCAGGTAAGGACTGTGGATATGAGAACACCATCGTAAAATCAATTGCTGGTGTCCCAATTGCACAGGAAGGTAAGAGCTCAACCTGCGCACACTCTGATGTCATGGGTAACCTTGTCATGCAGTGCTGTGATCTCTGGTCCAACGAGTCTGTTGAATACCACGCAGAGTTTGGTGGTACTTCTGTACAGTGCTGGTCAGAATCACTTGCATATGACTGTGCTCTTATGAACACAGCAACTGCAACAGGTCAGGAGAAGACCCTCAGGGATCTTATGGTACTTTCCGACAAGTACAGGGACCCACAGGGCTATGTGCTTGCATATGACAACGCATACCGCGTTGGTGAGGCAATTGTCAAAGACGGTAATGACATCTACCTCCGTGCAAAGAACGCTGCACTCAAATCCATCGAGATCATGGAAGAAGGAGTAGCTGGCAAGCTCGAGCTCACAAGATTCGAGAAGGGTGCACTCGCAGATGCAAAGGAAGCACTGTCCGGACTTACAGATGACAAGGACACCTTCATGAGCGACTGCATGGCCAAGTACAAGGAAGAAGTCAAGGTATTCCTGCCTGAGAACTACGGTCTCTAAGCAGTTTGACGAAGAGTTTTTCCAAACGTGGACAGTAGCCCCATTCCCCTTGGGGCTACTATCATCACCTAGAAAATTACCCTTGTGTTACAGACATTTTCATGAACCTTTTCACTAACTAAGAAAACTCTTACTAAAACAAACGAATATATAGGAGGCGATATCCAGGAATTTACAAACTCCTTTATCTCCTTTGAATAATCAGTTTTTATTTTCACTGAGTATGTGTTTACTCTATTATATATTACAATTTATAATCTTTTGAATATTTATGATTAATTCGTAGTTTACAACATCCATTATTACAATAAAACAGGAAGTGATTATATTTGACAAACAATGAAGAGGCTCCAGAAAACTGTGTTTTATGTAAGCCTGAGAATGAATTTCATATAATTGATAAAACATCAGATCATGCACCACTCGGATTCATGGGACTTGGTCTTGCTGCTACAATGCTTGGCCTGATGGGGTCAGGATTCTTTGCAGATGCTACAATGGTAGTATCAATGTCCATTTTCCTTGGTGGATTTGCACAGGTATTTGCAGGAATTGAAGGTTGGAAGAAAGGAGATGTGTTCGGAGCAACAGCATTCTCAGCTTTTGGCCTGTTCTGGTTCTCCTTTGCGTTTATACTGATGTCTACAGGACTTGCAAGTGGAGTTCTCGGTGCAGCCAGTGCAGCATCCGTTGGATTCTACCTTTTGATATGGGGCATCGTTTCCCTTGTGTTGTTGCTTGTTACATTTAAGATCGGCATCAAGGCAATAATTGTGGTGTTTATTGCACTTACACTGACATTCTTCCTGAATGCAGCAGCAAACCTTGGAATAGGTGTTGGATCACTTGCAGGTTACGTAACTTTGATACTTGGAATTTCTGCATTGTACACTTCACTTGCACTTGTGGCAAATTCCGTCTTTGGTAAGACCATTGCACCTCTGTGAAATTAAGGTATAAGGTACGTATTTCCAGGTTTTAGGCCGGTCTTCTGGCCGGCTGAAACCTGATGACTGAAAAATGAAGGGATCAATATGTGGACAATATATTCAGTAAAGGGAATATCATTTGCGATCTTCTTAGTTTATCTGGCAATTTCAGTACTGGAGCTAACGATAGGAATCTTTGCTGGACTTTCTGCAATTGAATCAATTGGATATTATTCACTTTTTGTCTGTATAATCGTATTTGCCAGAATATTTGTTCCACATCTAGTTTCGCAGTTTACTGACAAAGATCATCCATATGGATACAAAAAATATGGTTCATTGATGTCTCTTTCTGTTGCTTTGATGTTTGTTCTGTTTGGCATATACATTCTAAAAACGATGATCTTAGCTATATCAGTAGATAATTATTATAAATTCTATTCATTTGTGATTGCAATATTAGTTATTTCAATAATTCTGGATATTTTAATACTGAGAACCAAAAAAGAGGATCCAACCTTAGGAATAAAAGACATTTTTATCCCCTCTCTGATAGAAACAAATCTTTTATTGTCAATTGTAGTTGTAGGGGTTCTGTTATCTGGTACTATTTATCCATTGGCAGAAATTCTGGTCGTATTTCTGATCGTTGCATTTCTTTTCAAGGAATGTGCATCCATTATTGTGGAATCCAGTAATACATTATGTGATGCACGCATACTTGATGAATCCGCAGTATGCAGTATAGTGAATTCTATAGATGGCGTGGAGGAGTGCTATATGGTGCGTGCACATGGAGCTTCGCAAAGTCTCTTTGTTGATCTTCGTGTAAAGGTATTGTCTGATATGCATATCAGGGATACACAACGTTTGATTGCACGCATTGAAAATGATCTAAAAAGAACGTATAGGGGAGTATCGGACGTATTTGTCCACATTGAACCCCTATAATGTTCCTATTTGGCATGAATAATCGATTCCGATCGGACCTGGTACTATCCGATCGTTACCGATAGAAAGAACGGTGATTAATAATGCAATATAGTTTAGGTATAGATGCAGGTGGAACGTATACGGATGCAATCCTTGTGAGGGATTCGGACAGGTCGGTTGTAACTTCCAATAAGGCCTTGACCACATATCCTGATCTGATCGAGGGAATTAAAAATGCCATAGATGGTATCGATGAGAGTTATCTGGAAAAAGTAAAACTTGTATCGCTTTCTACAACACTTGCTACAAATACTGTTCTGGAAGATACTGGTTATCCCGTAGGTCTTATTCTTGCAGGTGATCATAATGTTGAAAAGGATTTTCCCACAAATGACATCATTTTCGTTTCAGGTGGCCATGACCATATGGGCGAAGAGATGGCTCCCCTGGACATAGAAGCGGTGAAACATTTTGTGAAAGGAGTACATGATAATGTATCCGCATTTGCCGTTTCTTCACATTTTAGCATACGCAATCCTGAGCATGAACTGCGCGTAAAAGAACTTATCACGAAACTTACAGGTAAGCCGGTGGTATGCGGCCATGAACTTTCCCAGGACATTGGTGCCTATGAGAGATCAGTGACGGCTTACCTGAATGCACAGTTGCTTCCTGTAGGGAAACATTTCATAAACGCGATCATAGCCGAAATGAAAAGAAGGCGAATGCATGCCCGGCTTATCATGCTCAAATGTGATGGTTCGGTTGTTGGTATCGGGGATGCACTTGAAAGACCCATTGAGACGATCTTCTCCGGACCGGCTGCAAGCCTGATAGGGGCGTCCTATCTTGCTGAAATAGGCACCTGTGCTGTGGTAGACGTTGGTGGAACAAGTACTGATGTTTCCATGCTTTACGAAAATGTCCCGGACCTTAGTGAGGCAGGAGCAGTTGTCGGTGGATGGCAGACAAAGGTCAAGGCTATTCACATGGAAACCTCTGCAATGGGTGGAGACAGCCATATCTGGACAAAGGATAAAAAAGTCTACATAGGGCCGAGAAGGGTAGAGCCATTATGTCTTGCTGCTGTTAAATACAAAGGATTTCTTGAAAAGCTAAAGAGGACAGTTGTTCCTTCACGCAGGCTTTTTGATGAGAACATCCAGCCTACAAAGTTTTTTGTGAGGACAGAACATGAGATCGTTGATCTGACGGAGAATGAGGAGATGGTCTTGTCCGTAATAGGTTCAGATCCCGTTTCCTTCGATGAGATGTCCACAGTATTGAAAAAACCTCCATCATCCTTTGTGTTGAGTTCCCTGATAAAGAAAAGGCTTATCCAGGCGATCGGATTTACCCCAACAGATGTATTGCATGTTTTGGGCGAGTACGACGAGTGGAACTCCGAGGCCTCCAAGCTGGGTGCGGATGTCATTGCAAAGCTCAATAACACAGGTAAATATGAGCTTTCAGCTTCCCTGAAAAAAAGGTTTGCCAGGAATATGGCTTTTGGACTGATGTCCTATCTCCTGCCAGGGGTGGATGGATCAGGTATTGAAATGATAGTGGATGGGAAATTCAGGGCAAAGTTCGATGTGGAAGTTCCGGTGGTTCTCTTGGGTGGTCCTGTAATTGCTTACAAGGACGATGTCAGGTCCTTCATAAATGCTGAGGTAATTGTTCCGGATCATGCTGAGGTTGGCAATGCAGCAGGAGCACTATTCGGAAAAGGCATCAAGAGGATAGAGATAATGATAAAGCCAGAATCTGTGAATAATCCTGACAGGGACTTCTTTGTCTTCTCTCCCGATGGAAGGCTTAAATTTGATACATATGTACAGGCATTATCGTTTGCCAATGACCATGGCAGATCGCTTACCTATAGTTACATGAGTGAATGTGGTATCAGGGAAAGTAACGTTAACGTGACGGTGACAGAAAAGCATGTTTCACCTGAAGGCTGGAGGCATCCTCCGATGGAATCGAAACTAACCTTTGTTGGTGTAGGTATAATCTGAAAGCGAATGTTGTATTTTAAAATTGGATTTATTCTCCGTACCTTTCATTTTAGTTCACAGAATTAGTTTAATCCCGTATTGAAATAAAATAAAATAAAATAACTCCTGATATTCATTTTTTAGGAGCTCCGAATAAATGAAGGTAATCATCTTTAATGATGGTGTGTATGTCCGTGTTCATGATGGTGATGTGGGTCAAGCTTCTCAATGGCAATTCCATAGCTGTTGAATACATCTGTTGCGAAGTTGTCCACTATCTTCACAAGATCATCTTTATCCATGTTTGAGATCGCTGAAAGTATCTTCAACTTGAATGTCTCATTCTCGCCTGTCTCTATCAGTTCTAATTGTGGTTCTTCAAAGTATGCGGTAACGTTCATTTTAACTGTATCCGCATCAGAATCAAGGAACATCTTGATGTGGCCTATGAACTCAGGACTATGCTTCATAACCTCTGCCTTTATTTTGGTCATGATATCCCTGGCTATCATCTTTGATCTTTCGATATCTGTGCCATCTTTGATCTTATATTCGGCAGCATAGGTTGCAACACCAGATGCATCGATGGAACTCTCTGTTTCCTGTTCGTCCTGTATGATCTCCATATGTTCCTTGCTGACAAGTGAGATGCCATTTGCAGGAGCAATAGATAATTTAGCCGCTTCAGTAGCTTTAGTTTGTTGAAGTTCGGCGCCCGGGGAACCATCCCGTATTTCTTCCGGAAATACCATATCCATAAAATCATAGAATTTCTCATCTCTGTCATTTCCGGAGATGCGTATCACTTTTGCTTTCCTGTTGAGCTGTTGAACGGATTCTTCTATGATAGGTATTTGCAGATTATCCATAAGGTCGACCTTGTTGATGGCAAGGATCTCTGCATCTTCGATCTGACGTGTTGAGAAATGCTTCATCTCTTTTAGAAGGTGTTTGAACCTGCTTCCATCGATCAGTGTCACAAGTGGTGCGATCTCCGCTCCCTCTCCCAGGTCCATCAGTTCGATCTCTCTTTTGATAACGTTGGGGAATGCAATTCCGGTAGGTTCAATTATGAGGACGTCCGGATTGTAGGAATTGAAAAGCGTTATTACTGTCGATCGAAGCCCCATCTTGAGTGAACAACAGATACATCCGTTTGTGATCTCTTTTGTATCGAAACCGAATTTATTGATGATATCACCATCGATCCCGATCTCTCCTATCTCGTTAACAATAATGGCAACCTTGTGCCCTTTGTCGACGAGATACTTCCCAGTATTGATTATCGTGGTGGTCTTTCCGCTTCCGAGAAAACCGCCAACTACAAGTGTTAGCATTTTAGTAGCTCCTCTTTTCTTTTTCAGGAACGTGTCATCCGATCCAAAAATGATACGTTCTCCCTTTATATGTTCGATATTACTTGTTATTATAGCTTTTGATATTAATTTCAGCTAAAGGAGCTGTTATACGAAAGGCGTTGTTAATTCGCATTTTGTCCCGGGAAACGATCGAAGAACAGAGTTGTACCAAACAGCAGCCCGGTAGCTATGAATATCGTTACGGTATCAAAAACCCCTGTAAATACTCCTGCTATAAGCGGCATCAATGCCAGGCCGGCGTAGATGCAGGTGTTATAGATCCCCATTGCTATCCCATGTTCTATCTTCATGTCAGTAATCGCCAGTGGAAGTCCAAGGAGCATTATCCCTGACCCAAGACCGATCACAGTGAATCCCGCCATCGGGTAATAGATGGTTAAGAGTATCCCGATCGTCGCTATAATTATCCCTTTTTTGATCAGCTCATCATAGCCATAGTTAAAGCGTGCTATTGTGAGCGATGAGAACATCGTTGAAATATATAATAGCGATATAGCTATCCCCAGTTCTGTTTTTGTAAGGGTTCCAATGCTATACTCCGGATAGAGGGAGACCAGGACACCGCTTGATCCCGCAAGCAGGAAAGAGATGATCCATATACTGAGGGAACTTCTGCTGGTAATGAATGAAAGATAGGCTCTTGCTGATAACATCTCTTTTCCGGGTATGTCTTCCTGATCCTGTTTTCTGGTAGGGCAGATCATGTAGTAGAATGCGAAAGCAAGAGTGAAAGCCGTCAGTATAACGAATAGATAGATCCCGTATTTGATACCTGTCTCTGCAAGATACCCTGTGATCGCGACACCTGCAGCAAGTCCCCCGTTGAGAAGGAAATTAAACTCTCCTATATATCGCATCTTTTTTGTGAACAGTGCCAGCCTTGAAAATGCAGCAGGGAAGAACGCACCGCATGATGCACCTTCAATAAAGCGTGCCAGCACAAGTATAGTGAAATTATCCGTGAATGAAATAAAGATGCCTGAGATGAATGACAGTATCAGTCCAAATATAACAAATTTCATGCTGCAGAACCTGTCACTGAGGATCCCGAAAGGTAGCATGGTGAAAAGTGCGCCCAGGAAGAAAGCTGAATACAAAAGGCTGGTTGAGGTAACAGCTGTTGTCTGGCCGGTAGCTGCGAGCTCAGGCAGTACGGGTATAACTGCATTTGAAAGCCCCATTATGACAAAAACGGAAGAATAGAGTAAGAACCTTTCATGATCCATGATATTGCCTGTTATTTGCATGGAAGCTAGATAAGTTTTTACATCTTTTTGCAAATTGTAAAAAAGCTGTAGCTATTTTTAGAATCAGGCTCTTTCCAGTATAAAGTATACACTAAGGGTGTATAGCATTTCATCTTTTAATGGAGTGCCATTTGAATTCTTTTTAGCGTAATATCTCGTATTTCTTGTTGAATACATATGATTCGATTATGGAAACCATGCCGCTCTTGTGTTTAATTATATAATCGCCGGCCTTTCCTTTTAAAATTCCCACTGGAGTCCTTACGCTAAAATCAGTTTCCATGCGTAGTGCATGGCCAATAGGTGCCTTTAATTTCTGCCTGGCGGCAGAGAGGTTACCCTCCAGACTTTCCTTGAACTGATCCATCTGAATCCTCCTATATATAATGAGAAGTTTCCAAATATAAAGGTACCCATATTCTATAAATATATTTATTAATATATTCTATGTTTGTGAAATTATTTATCCTATCCAGATAATCTTTCAGGAAATCACGTACGAGTTGAAACATGAACATCACGCTTATCGGAATGTCAGGTGCAGGCAAGACAACGATTGGGAAGTTGCTCTCAAAGAAACTGGGTTATGGCTTAGTTGATGTAGATGACCTGATCAAAGCAAGGATCGATACCGATCTCCAGTCATTCATTGACTCTGCCGGAGAGGAGGCATTTCTCGATATGGAGAAGAAGGCTGTCCTTGATCTTACTCCCTCGGGAAGTTGCATCATTGCAACTGGTGGAAGTGTGGTCTACTCGGAAGATGCTATGGATCACTTGGGTTCCATTTCAACAATAGTGTATTTGGATGCTCCTTTTGGACGTATAGCTCGCAGGATCGATCCATCTAAGAGAGGAGTTGTGGGCTTTAAGGAGAAGACACTGGAAGAGCTGTATCGGGAACGCAGGATGCTTTATGAAAAGTATATGGATGTTCATATCAAAATAAAGAAAAATGAAGGAAAAGCTGCTATTGTAAACAGGATCATTGATCTGTGTTTTAAGAAAAATGATAGTTGAGCTTCCCCTTTTTCCTGTAGTTGTTCTGCTTCTTCCTGCTTTTTGATTTGTATAGTTCCTTTCGAAACCGATCCTTTGGTTCTCAATATCAGTTTGTGAGTGCCTGTATAGGCGCAGGTATCCTTCCGCCTCTTCCGATGAACTCATCTGAACTGAATTTGGAAACGGACATTACAGGTGCACGTCCCAGAAGTCCGCCGTATTCAACATTGTCACCAACTTTCTTTCCGGGTGCAGGTATAAGACGCACAGCGGTTGTCTTTTTGTTGATCATACCGATTGCCATCTCGTCGGCAATTATCGCTGATATCGTGGATGCGCTTGTATCTCCGGGAATTGCTATCATGTCAAGTCCCACAGAGCAGACACTTGTCATAGCTTCCAGTTTTTCAAGACTTAATGCACCGATCTCCACAGCATGTATCATGCCTGCGTCCTCACTTACCGGTATGAATGCACCACTCAGGCCACCCACGTACGATGATGCCATAGATCCGCCCTTTTTCACGGCGTCGTTGAGAAGAGCAAGAGCTGCTGTTGTCCCGTGGGTCCCGCAGTTCTGGAGTCCCATTGCTTCAAGGATCGCGGCTACACTGTCACCTATCTCCGGTGTAGGTGCCAGGGACAGGTCCACAACTCCAAATTCCACATTTAGACGACGGGAAACTTCCCTTCCAACCATCTCTCCCATCCTTGTGATCTTAAAGGCTGTCTTCTTGATGGCTTCTGATATTTCCCCCAGATCAGGATCTTTGAGTTCCCTTATGGTGGAGTTAACTACTCCAGGACCGCTTACTCCGACATTGATCACACAGTCCGGTTCACCCACTCCGTGGAATGCACCAGCCATGAACGGATTATCCTCCGGCGCATTTGCGAATACCACAAGTTTGGCACAGCCGATACCATCATCATTTTTTGTTGCATCAGCGGTCTTTTTGATAATCTCTCCCATCATTGCCACAGCATCCATGTTGATGCCTGCCTTTGTTGTAGCCACGTTGATAGATGAGCAGACCTTATTTGTGGTTGCAAGTGCCTGAGGAAGGGAATTGATAAGCTTTATGTCCCCGGGTGTTGCTCCCTTATGCACAAGGGCGCTGAACCCTCCAATAAAATCGATACCCAGATCTTCTGCTGCACGGTCAAGTGTCTTTGCGATGGATACATAGTCATCCGTATCACAGCTTTCTGCAACAATGGCTATGGGGGTGACAGCTATGCGCTTATTTATAATGGGTATTCCGTAAAGGTTCTGGATCTCCTCTGTGGTCTTTACAAGATCCTTAGCATAGCCGGTGATCTTCTCATAGATCCTCTCGTTGAGCACATCAATTTCATTGTGGGAGCAACCAAGGAGATTGATCCCCATTGTAACGGTCCTGATATCGAGGTTCTCCGCTTTGATCATATGGATGGTCTCAAGTATCTCTTCCGGATGGACAAGCATGTCTCAACCTCCCTTAGATCCTGTGCATGAAGCGGAATGCATCCTCATGCTGCACACGTACTTCCACTCCAAGTTTTTCTCCCTCTTCTGACATAGCCTTCTGGAACGCAGTGAGGTCGAAGTTCTCATCCTTTGCGCCTGCCAGCATTATCATGGTGAACAGGTCTTCCATAAGGGTCTGGCTGATATCAACGATGTTCACATTGAAATCTGCCATTACCTTTGTGATATTAGCAACAATGCCTATCTTGTCTATACCGATAACAGTGATTATGAAGCGGGTTGAGGTCATTTCTCTATCCTTCTCGTAAAATGGTTGAATGTGATTCTGAGGACTATACTATGTGATTGATTATAGTTCTTTACCTTTTGCGAAGAATATGTCGAGGTAATATCTTTTTTATTCAATGGATAAAATTAAATGGAAATTAAAAAAGATGAATATTGCGGAAAGACCGCATATTCATAAAATATTATTCTTCCGGCATTCCAAAAGTCATAACTTGTCCTGTCTCATCGGTAACAGTCATAACTCCATCAATCATTGTCATTTTTGATACAACATCACCTGCATCATTGTAGCTAGTCCAGATCATCATCTCAGCTTCTTCTGACCACAGGTATTCTACTTTTGCAATGTCTTCATCAGAATTATCGATCTCGACGATTGCTTTGCATAGTGTTACTCCATTAACAACCTCAGTTCCTACAACTTCCATTTCCATGGTTTGACCTTCTGGGTCTTGCATGGTCACCACCGTTCCTACAGGACACCACTCATTTTCAGCATCTGTAGGTGTTGTTACAGTTACTTCATATTCATCGTCTGTATAGGTAGTTGTCTCTGAGTCATCTCCTGAACATCCGGCGGCTATCATGGTGATAGCTATCAATAATATCAACAATATTTTCCTCATAATAATTCCTCACAAAAAAATGGTGCTTGTTATGATTTAAGCATTATGGGGTTTCAAATGTAGATTCTCAATGTATGAAAATATAGGGTAATATGTACATTCTATTTTTTAGTTATAGAACATGAAAAGGCCTGCAATATAGGCAAAATATGTGATCATGATGACCCCGCCTTCCCATCTTTCAAGCTTCTTCCCTGTAATTCCGAATATTACGAGCATCAGCATGATAAGGATCATGACCGGGAAGTCATAGCTAAGGGACTGGTCCAGAATAGGGAGTGTGCGTATCTGTGAAGAAAATCCAAGTATCATTGCAATATCCATTGTGTTTGCTCCCAGGATATTGCCGATCGAAAGGTCCTGATGTCCTTTCAATGTTGCAGAAATGGCAGTAATCAACTCTGGAAGGGATGTTCCAAGGGCTACCAGTGTCAGGCCGATGATCATTTCAGGGATTCCCAGCCAGTATGCGATCTCTGTTCCGCTATCCACAAGTAAGCGACTGCCGATAACCACACAGGCTGAACCGATCACAAAATAGAATATGTCGGTCTTCATTTCTTTCAGGGATAGCTTTTCCCTTTTCTTTTCCGATCCGTTGAATATTGCGGACTGGAGGCGGTAGTTGTAGTAAAGGAAACCGAGGAAGATCAGAAGCAGGAACAGGCCATCGATTGCTGTGAGGCTGCCATCCAGTGTTAAGGCTATGAGCGCAAATCCTGAAAAGAGCATAATGGCACCTTTATGCAGGAAGGATTCTTCTTCGATACGAATTGCCTTGATAGATATGACGACCCCAAGTGCCAGGCCGATGTTACAGATAGCTGAACCTACTGCATTTCCAATGGTCAGGTCGGTGTGGCCTATGTATGCGGCAATCGCAGAAACGGTGAATTCGGGAGCTGTTGTGGCAAAGCTCACGATAGTGGCGCCGATGATGATCTTTGGGAGTCCGCTCTTGGTTGAGATCGATACTGCGGACTCGATGAACCAGTCTGCTCCTTTGGTAATGAGAATAAGGCCTAAAAGGAAAAGCAATAAAGTCGAGATCACCATGGTCTCCTCTATAGCTTTCCATCACATTTAAATTGAATGTCTTAATCCTCGCTGGTGATAACAAGAACGGGACCTACATCCGCTGCAATTATCCAGCGTGTGAGGCTGCCAAGAGGATCTCTCCTGAGGGATTCGGAACCCATTACTGTAAGGTCAACATTTTTTTCTTCTGCGACCCTTATCAGGTCACCACCTATGTCATTGCTGTTGAGAATTATCTTTTCAGCTGTAATACCTGCTTTTTCAGCTTCATCCATTGCATATCCCATATTAGCTTCGATGTTCTCCCTGACAACCGCCAGCATTTTCTCAGAGAGCTCTTTTGGATAGATGGATCCAATTCCCTTCTTTTCTTCCACATAGACCACTATCAGGTTGCCACCTTCGATTTCTGCAACATGAAGTGCATGTTCAACAACCCTTTTCGACATTTGTCTTTCATCTATCGGAACGAGGATGTTCCTGTATGATATATCCCCCATAGTAATTTCTCCATTAGCTAATTCGTTTTCTACCTATTTACAGGATTCGCCGTTTATTCAAGTCCGAGCAGTGTAACAGCAGCAACGATCAGTATACCAAGTCCTACCATTCGCACAGCATGTTTGATCGCACTTTGCTTAGCAATCTTCCCTGAGTAGACCCCAAGTACTGCAAGTACTGAAATGCTCAATACGACCGATGCCTCAAGGGCCATTTCATCGAGGAGTATGAATGGTGAGATCGGGACAAGGGACCCGATGAAGCTTGATCCTCCATGAGCTATGGAATCGTTCCATATCTTCTTCTTTGTCTGAGCTTCCAGTTTTGTAGATTCCAGACTTCTTAGCAATGGTTTTTCAAGCTCAGCGAGATGACCGTATTCGACCGCGCTTTCTGCAAGGTACGATCCGATGCCGTTGGTCATGGCCAGTGCAATAGCACCTCCAAGAGCAGCATTAATGATAATTGATGGATCATCAACAACATGGGATGTTGCGATCACTACACCAAGCACGGCCAGAAGACCATCTATACTACCGAGAATAATGTACCTGCCCTGTTCCTTATTGAATTTCATACTCAAAGTTCCTTTAGTGTCTTTGAACTTTCATAAGCGATCAGAAGAGAAAGGCATCTACACCCTCACCCGATATTCATATTGTATTTATAAGTACATAGACTTTACCAGAGAGCTATCCGGATATCTGTGTAGGAATTAAAAGATCTAAAGGGGGGTGTGGGGTGGGAGAAGATGGGGAGTCAATTGGGGGGTAACATAAGGTGGTTCTTCTGGGGAGAAAAGATTTGGTGACTCTGGGTCACCGTGGAAGTTCCACGGATTTCTCCCACCCGGGAATATAGCCCTCCCTCTACTCAATATTATATAAAACTTTCGAGTAAAATAATTTAACCTGAAATTTTAATGAATTTCTCTTAAGATATTGTAGATCTAATTAGTTGAAAATGGTGTATTTAAGTTTGGTAGGATCAATTCAAACTCTTTGTGGCATGTCGCAACATCCTGGTTGTTATTATCCCAGGTATGTAATGACATTTGGATGTATTATTCTGAAAAATAGAGGTTGTTGTGGAGCTGAGGTCATTGATGCAGAGATCGTTTCGAGTAGCAAGGTCAATGAATTATTCCTTACAAACCTCTGCTCGTGACCTAAGCTCCACGTATTACACGATAAGCAGTATTTTATATCTTATAATCAACAGGAATGATGTTAAGCAGATATATCCTGGGCCATCTGCTTAAACGCCGGACTTTTGGCTTTGCAGAAGGCTGACTCAATAACATATTCCAGTTCCTCATCCATGAATGGCTTTTGCAGGTACCCGACAGGATTCGCAATGGATGCTTTTGTTCTTGTCTCTTTTGATGAGTCGCCTGTAAGAAAGATAATCGGAACAACATATGATTTGAGTATTTCACTTGCAGCATCTATACCATCCATCTTCCCTTTAAGGAATATGTCCATGATAATGAGGTCTGGCTTAACTTCTTTTACCATTTTGATCGCATCTTCCCCGGTTGTGGCATGCCCTGCAAATCCGTATCCCATATCCAGAAGTTTAAGTTTGATCATCATTGCAACGATCATCTCATCTTCTACTATGAGGATATTCATTTCTTTCATAGCTCCCTCTCTTGAAATTGAATACCACTTTTCAAAATTAGAAATGCCGGGAGGCCCCGGCACTCAAGATGTATACCCCATACATCAATTCAAAAATTGTTCAATCATGCATGCCAGCGGCATTCTTTACCTTCGCCAACTTTCTTTGACATGATCTCGACTTGTTTTGAAGATTCCCAAAGGCCATGTACATTGCAGCTTGCCAGTGCTTTAAGCTTCATGATAACAGCTTTTGTTCCGCAGTCCCCGCAAACATTAACACCGCGGATGTGGCATATCTCATATGCACGGATTCCAACGATCTCTTCCGTAGGTTCTACAGTAAATATTGCTTCTGCCTTCTCATCTGAGGGTGAAAGCTCCACTCTTCCGATCTTAATGTTTCCCAGATGCAGTTCGATCCACTCTATGTAGTGGTCATCCTGCATAACATGCGGAACTTCTCCCAATGTCACAGTGACTTTAAATTTACCTTCTGCTGTCATGACATCATCAGATTCAATTACAGGAACGTGCTTTTGTTCTGTTTCTGTGATATTCTCCGGATCTTTCAGACGGTTAATTACCTGTTCGGTCATATGATCACTCCTTAATTTAGTATTTTATTTACGATTTAAAATATAGTTGCCAGCAGTTTGCTGACAACTTTTCACATGTTCAGAACTTGTAATTCTTCACCGAGTGATACAGGATTACAGTGAAGAACACAATTATTACAGCCAGGAGGCCGAAATATGAAACCGGATCCCATACAAACTGCATTCCGCCTGTTCCTTCCCATCCCACAAGGACTGTTCCCTGAAGGATTACCGGAGTTACAACGCAAACACCTGCTAATATGAAAATGAACAGGATATCCACGATCTGTCCCAACATGCCTCTTTCTTTTACTTCTTCAGCCATGTTATTTCCTCCTCAGTCATAATATTCAAAGTCGAACATGTGTTCCTTGATGGAGTTGTAGACCCTTACACATCCGATCGTTTCTATACCCAGCAACAGCAGGTAGAATACGATGTATATTGGCCAGATCATACCAAGTTCAGGAACTTCACCCCAGAGTGTTGACAGGATATTGTAGACAATGTACGTCTCAGAGAAATACAGCAGTCCCAATACAACCAGGATAATTCCTGCATCCTGTTTCAATTTGTTATGATATAATGCTTCATCTGCCATTTTATCTCCTCCTGTTCATCTCCTGTGTGCAGGTTCAGGCCATCCAAGGTCTTCTCCCCAGTCGTGCTTTGATTCTATACTTCTGTATCTCCAGCTGAAGTAGAAGTATGCTACTACATAGAATACCAGTCCGAAGACGAGGTTGTAGCTGTAACCCCAGTTCAGTGTTGACATGATCACGATCGCAAGGAAGATTGTGAAGTATGCAAGGTAAGGCTGTAGTGGTCCGACAAATGGACGTACCTTTTGTGTGTGTTCCGGGAACATCTTCCTGAAGCGTATCAGGGAGAATGGGATCATCACATAACATACCAGTCCTGATGTGATCGAGAACGTAATGACCTGGTCAAGGAAACCACTGAATGCAAATGCAATTGCAATTGGCATTGTAAAGATAACTGCCCTGTATGGGGTGCTGTACCTTGGGTGTACTGCTGAGAACCATGGTGTAAGGAAGTGGTCCCTTGAAAGGGCGAACCATGATCTTGATGAGTCACAGACAGTACCATTAGCACTTGCCAGACAGGTAAAGAGTGTACCTACTGCAAGGAATGCTATAAGGAACTTTACTCCGCTTTGTGTTGCTGCTTCATAGAGTGGGTAAGCAGAAACACCAAGCATCTCTGTTGGAATAAATCCTGCACAGGTGTAAAGTGTCATACCTGCTGCAAGCAACAGTGTGATCATACCGGCCTGCTGTCCCAGTGGGATAGCTCTGGTAGGGTGCTTACATTCTTCTGCACACATTGCTGCTCCTTCGATACCAAGGTAGAACCAAGGACCGAACTGCAATGCTGCGAATATTCCTACAAATCCGTTTGGCATAGCACCTGATATCAGGTTTGCAGGGTTCCATGCTCCACCAGCTGCTCCTGCAATGTTCATAAAGAAGAACACAATAATTGCCAATAATGCTGTAAATGTTAAAGCAAAGTTAAGATTTAATGCCGCTACAACTCCGCGGTAGTTCATAAATGTCAATGCTGCGATAACAAGCAATGTGACCGGGAACGTTTGTATCTCCGGGAATATCGATTGCGCTATCCATGCTACGACAATAGCATCAGCAGCTTCCAGAGCAATATACTCCATATATACGGCAAGACCTACAATAGCAGCCGCACCCGGCCCTACGAATAATCTCGCCCAATCATAAGGTCCTCCTGCAAGTTTAGTGGATGAACCCAGTTCACTAGCACACAATGAAACCATTACATACATGGTACCGGCAACCAGGAGTGCAAAGAGTGATCCCATAATACCACCTTTTGCAACTGTAAAGTTCCAACCCATGTATTCACCGACCAACACGATACCGACACCAAGTGCCCACACATGGTATGGACGTAGCGTCTTTACCAGTTCGATCGGTTCATTCGAATTTTCAGACATTGATCCTCCTCCATCTTATCAATTTATTTACTGGATACTCTACTAGCGTCTAGCAACATCCAACCTATCAAGGCAAAGCATATCAGGTAAATAACCCCGTTTATTATAGTCCACATATCCATATCTAAAGCCCCCTTTGGCATTGTTTTATGCTGATGGACACCGATTTGTCCTTTAAAATAGTGACAAATGCTGAATAAAAAAAATGTCAGCGATCTCTCGCTGACAAAACCATCGGTGTACGTAAATTAGTCTTAGAATGTAAGACCGAACTCTTCGAGTTTCTTCCTTGCACCCTCGTATACCTTGACGTACTCATCGGTTGGTGTGACGGTTGCAACGTCGTAGCATTCCTGGAATGTCTTACCCTGTGGTGCATTTGCGTAGTCGCCCTCGTATGATGCGACAAGCTTGTCGAGTACAGCGTTTACGGAGTCGATGTCCATACCTGCTGTTGCACGTGCGACTTCTCCCATCATCCTTGCTTCCATACCGGTTGTCTTGTCAGTGATGACACCCTTTGCAGATGCGACACCTGAGAGGATCTCACGGCCTGATGCTGTGTCAGTTACTGACTGTGCTGCTGCTTCGAGGAGGCACATCTCTGTGCATGGTCCTGCACATGGGTAGTACTGGTTACCGGTCATAAGGTCTGTGAACTCACTGATTGTTGCACATGCCCATCCTGCGATCTGGAGGGTTTCCCTGGTGTTGGTGGATCCCCATCTGATGTGGACAGGACCATCAAGGTGCCAGCTTGCACTGCTCATGATCATGGAGTTAATGCTAGTTGCAACATCTACGATTGTTGTTTCTTCAACACCACCAGCGTATCCACCGAAGATTGGCATCTGCTCGTCCATGATTATGTCACTGTTGCCCTTGTAGTGAGCCATGACTGCAATTGCATCGAGGTCGATCTTAAGCTCGTTGAGCTGTGATACTTCGTGGCTGTCACTTGTGACCTGGCCGCCGACACAGTCGGAAGCGATGTTACCCTGAGCGGACAGGGAGGTCTCTGGTCCCTAAACAGCCATACCTGGCCTACCAGCCATTGCTGCTGCGTTCTTGATTATCCTTGTTTCGGACTTTGATGCGAGAACTTCGTATGGGCTGCCTGGTATAGGTGGCCTACCACGAACCGTCATCATGACACCATTTACAATTGTGTCAACTTCTTTCTCGAGTGCATAGCTCATGTGAACTGCAGAGAACACCTCTTCTGAGATTGGGGAACCGGTTGGACCACCCTGTACTATAGGCTTTCTCTTGTCGCCTATTTCTCTCTTCTTCATCTGTACTGCATCTCTGCCGGTACCGAGCTGGAATGCTGGCATTGGGTTGTTGATTGCATCCCAGAGTTCTTCTTCTGTGTATTTGACGATCCTCTTTGTGTCGGTACAGTAGATACCACACTCAAGGAGCATGTCGAAACCTGCTTTGAAGAGTCTCTCCATCTGGTCCTTGTCGGTTGGAACGAACTCGTTACCAAAGTCAAGGTTGTATTTCTGCTTGAGTTCCATCGCCTTCATTGGGATGGTCATCAAGTCCCAGTCATCCTGAGTTGTCTTTTCTCCGGTCTGTGCACGGTCGTAGAAATCAAAGCAAGTTACTGATTTTGTGAATGTCATTTTTGATTCCCCCGATTATGCGCTCATAAGTTCAAGTGCTACTCTGGCTGCCTCTGCTGCATTTTCGGCTGTGCCGTCTGCTCCGATCTCTGCGATCCATTCGTCTGTGACTGGTGCGCCACCGAACATGATCTTGACCGCATCCCTGAGGTTTTCTTCTTCAAGTAACCTTACTACGTCCTTCTGGCCGAGCATTGAGGTTGTCATAAGTGCGGAACCTACAAGGATCATCTTCTTACCCTTGTTCTTTGCAATTGCCTCGACAACATCCTCATTTGGAATATCTGTTCCGAGGTCCAGGATGTCAAATCCGTTTGCACCGAGCATAGTTGTGACAAGACGGTGGCCGATATCGTGAATGTCTCCTTCCTGTACGAAGGTTACAGCCATTCCAACACCTTCTCCGGTCTTCTCTTCAGCGAGGATAGGTTCAAGGATCTCCATTGCACCGTTCATTGCTTTTGCAGACATCATGATCTGTGGGAGGTAGATCTCTGCTGCTTCGAATTTGTCACCGACGATCTTCATACCTGGTGCCAATCCCTGGTTGATAATGTCGAAAGCAGTGATTCCTGCATCGAGTGCTTCCTGGGTTGCTGCCGGGCATCCGTTGATATCCTGGTTTACGATCGCATTTTTAAGTTTGTCAAAAAGTTCCTGATTTCCCATTTGTTTCACCTTTTTATGTTACTCACTTTAGTGATAGTCAATGCCGGATAATCTCAGGCATTACTATTTACTACTCGTGCTCAAAATTATATAACCTAGCCGATAGCGTTTTTGGAAACTGCATTAAAATTTGACCACTGCTTCTGAACTGACAATCCAGACACAATTGGGCAAAACATGTTCATTTTTACACGATCAATCAAATGTACGTTTTAACCTTAATTGACAAAGGTTTGAAAAAAGACAACGGCTTTAAAATAGACAAAGGAACGATAACAGTTGAAAGCTTGATATTTATTTTAAAAACAGAATTGTTGACTTAAGCTTTCCTTTCAAGATATGTTTGACTAAAATTTCTATTATTGGTGATCATTTAATGATCAAAAAAGAAAAGTGTAGACTAAAAAGTAAATATAAAAAACAAGTTCAGAGCCTAAAAAATCAAATATCTTTGTCAGCGTTCTCTTTTTCTTTTTCCCTGAGATGCTTGTGTATCGCTATCTCTATATTACTACTCAGGTCTCTTTCTGTAAATGGTTTGAGTATGTATCCGTATGGCTCTGTTTGTTTGGCTCTTTCAAGGGTATTTTCGTCGGAATGTGCTGTTAGATAGACTACCGGTATAGAGAAGCGCTTTCTGATCTCTTCGGCCGCTTCGATTCCATCCATATCACCTTTCAGCATTATATCCATAAGTACAAGGTCGGGAAATGTTCCTTCTACTTTTGTAATTGCATCCTTTCCAGTAGCGGCAACGCCTGAAACGCTATAACCAAGGTTCATAAGTCTCTTTTTGATCACCATTGCTACGATAGCTTCATCTTCAACTACGAGTATCCTGGCAGCTTTCATGTTTACACCTTATTTGTTCTCACGGAAAGTTAATTTGAATTTGGTTCCATTGGTCTTATCAAGCTCGATCTCACCATCTATCTGTGCTGTCAGGTTTGTTACGAGCTGTAGTCCGAGTGATTCTGTATTCTTAAAGTCTATATCTTCAGGGAATGGTTCTCCCGTGTTGCTGATCACAAGTTCGAACACATCGTTCTCTTTATGGAAATCGATCCTTATTTCCCCCTTTTCGTTATTTCCAAAGGCATGTTGCAATGCATTCGATGTCAGTTCATTGATGATTATTCCAAGAGGTACTGCTGAATCCATTCCAAGGAAAACATCCTCTACATTCAATACCAGCTTAACATTTTCCTCTTCGACATTATATGAATGGAATAGGTGGTCTGTTAGGTTTTTTATGTAGTCAGCAAAATCCAGGCTCACAAGATCCTTTGACTGATATAGTTTCTCATGTATCAGTGCAATGGAGCGTACGCGGTTTTCACTGTCGCGGAATGAATCGATCACTTCCTGGTACTTGAACTTCAGGGATTCAAGGTAAAGCATACCTGAAACGACCTGAAGGTTGTTCTTTATACGGTGGTGGATTTCTTTTGTCCTTACATCTTCCATAGCCTTGAGGCTTTCTTCAGCCTCAACACGTTCAGTAATGTCAAGGATCGTTCCCTGGAAGTGTGTAATATTTCCTTTTTCATCACGCTGGATGTATGTGTCTTCATGTACCCAGAGAATATTCTCGTTTTTTGTTATTATCCTGTAATCCTTGTTGAAATTTGTTTTTCCTTCTTTTGCGCAGGTCTGCAGTTCTTCCCAGACGATCTTCCTGTCTTCAGGATGTATTATGTTACCGTAGAGCACTTTTCCGGAATTGAATTCTTCTGTTGAATATCCAAATTGTATAATATTATCTGAAACGAATTCTACAGGATAATCTTCATCATTCTTCCACCAGAAAACAACAACTCTGCTACTGTTAACAGCCGCTTCCATTTTACTGATGAGCTCATATGAATTCTGGAGTTCTTTAGAATAACTTGTAAGAGCATCGAGGATCTCATTCAAACCTTTAGGTATCAGATTCAGATCAACCTCTACATCAGTATTTGCCCTTGCATCGAAATCACCTCGGATGGCTGCTCCTGAGATGTTCTTGAAATCTGCTACGATCTCATTGATTCTGTTTGTGAAGGAAGAGGCTATGAAAAAGGCCATTAATCCCATGAAAACTATGGAGAACAGGTAAATAGAGACCAGATCAGATCTTATGGAATTGACCCCGGCAAGCATTTCTTCAGTAGGTACCACAAGTACAATAGCATAATTCCCGGTCTCGATCGGTTCATAGAACATGACAACATCTTTTGAGGTTACTGGATCTATGGTTTCAATATGGCCACCAATTCCATTTCTTATATCTTCGGCAGCAATATCTATATGGGGAACTTCAAAATCATAGAGTGATGCAGTTCCTATCCATTCTTTGTTAACCGGATGTGATACAAGAGTTCCTTCTTTGCTTACCATGAAAAGATATCCGGTATCAAAGGCTTTTACACTGCTAACTGCTTCATCTACGTAGTTAAGGGACACATCAACACCACCAATACCGACAAACTCTCCGTCCCTTATAATAGGGGCATCATAGCTTACCATCAGTGCTCCCTGATAGAGGTATGGTTCAGTAACTACATTCTGTTTAAGGGTCTTAGGTCCCTGATAATATTCTGAGGTCTCATAATCTACCAGTGGCTCAACACTTATCTGGCCATTTATTGTGTTCCACCATGGTACGAACCTTCCGGTATCGTCGTGACCTTCAGTTCCTATGAAATCTTCGTCCCTTCCATCAAAGGCATTCGGTTCGAATCCGACATATGCTCCAATCAAGTGTGGATTCTCTATCAATAGTTCTTTTAGCATCTCATTTGTTTCAGTACGATCAGCTGACTCATACTGTACCATCAGTGCTGCTAGTGAACTTGCAATTGCCATATTGGCCTTCATGTCTGCATTGTATTGGTGGGCAAAACTTTTTGCATTCTGGATGGAGTCATGGTATGCAAGCTGTTCTTCCTGTTCTGTAACAGTGGAAATGATAACGATCGATGAAGCTGAAAGTATGAACGAGATTCCTACTACTATGTAGAGTACCAGTTTAAATTTCAATGACAGGTCTTTCCATTCCATGCTTGAGCCATGCGATATTTATAATGGGTCTTATTTGTTGACGGGTTGAGAAAACCCTGTGTAGTGCGAGAAGAGTTCCCTGCACCATCCAATTGCACTGTTTTCATGGGTGATAATGTCCTGATGGTCATATCTTCCCTGGATGTTAAAGAAGGTTATATATGCACATTTTTCGGTGATATTGAATGTTGGAGGTTTAAGTTCATCATTGCAGACGAGAAAGGTCGTATTTTCCGCATTCATGATGGAATTCATTTCATTTTCATAGTCATTTTTCATCCTTTCGAACACAGAATCTGTGACTATCAGGTCGAGGGCAACTCCCCTGTTGGCCAGTTCTTCATAGAACCGTGGGAAATCCGGATGGAAGAATGATACCAATGATCTCATTTCCTGTGATTCCCGGGTGTTGCTTATCAATTGTTCCGGGATCTCATACATGTGGTCCAGATCAGGTGTGACCAGTTCTATATTTCCCAGATCTCCTATATTATCGCGAAGCTTTTCAGGAATGGTGTTCAGTTCACGCTCATCCCAGTAGGTATCGGATTTGTCAAAGACCTTCAGCATTCCTGAAAGTGGTTTCATGTTCTCGACGATAAGCTTTCCGATGGTTGTCAGTTCATAGATCCCATTATCATCCTTGTGGACAAGTCCTGCTTCCCTGAGCTTCTTTATCTGTGGAAGTATGGAAGAAGATGTCACATCCAATGTTGAGTTTATGTTCTTTATATCTGAAGGACCATCAAGGAGAAGTATCAATAAATTTTCCCTTTTCTCAGAGAGGAAGAGGGTTTCGATAAGTTCTTCGCTCATTGTGCCTCCCTGATCTCATCAATATTCTTTATTTCTACGGATTGTTCCAGGTAATGATCGAACAGTTCGGAGCACCATTTCAATGCACTTTCATCAAAGCTCATTATGTCATTGTGGTCATAGCTTCCGTTCTCATTAAAAAAACTGATATACATGAACCATTCAGAAACATCAATCGCCGGAGGTCTTGCTTCGCCTTCATATAGTAGTACCTGTGTGTTCTCTGCCGATAAAAGAAAATCCAGTTCTTTCATACGATTGCTTTTCATTCTGTTAAATGCAGCTTTTGAAAGTATCAGTGTAAGGCTTTCTGCCTTTTCTGCAAGCTCTGAATAGAACTTCGGGTATTCAGGGCGGTAAAATGAGATGATTGATCTTATTTCTCTGGACTTAAGGAGGTTTTCTGTAAACTCCTTAGGTATTTCAAAAGTATAATGTAGATCCGGTTCAAGAAGCAGGTAATTGCCGAGTTCATGGAGACGCTTGAAAAGATGTGGTGGCAGGATGTTTATGTCATGCTGTTCCCAGTAGTCTTTGTTCTCGTTTATCATACTCAGTGTGTTGATAAGTGGAAGCATGTTCTTTACTATGAGCTCTCCAATGTTGGATAACCTATAGCGGTCATCCTCTTCGACGATCAGATGTTTCTCCTTGAGCTTCTTTATTTGTGGCATCATTCCCCTTGATGTCACATTAAGGGATACCTTAATCTGCTCGATATCCCTTGGTCCTTCCATAAGTAACAAAAGCAAGTTTGTCCTTTTTTCAGAAAGCCAGACATGGTCTGTCAGTGATGACGTCATTATCCCCCTTTATCTCGAAATACTGCTGATGGTATATTTCAGCTTTTATTTATAACAGCATAATGATTGTTTGTTAGATAAGAAGGTTTCTATTTATAATAATGAATTCAACTGAATTTCATTTAGAATTATCTTATCGAATCTAAATGTCAGCGCAGTAAAAATATAAAAAAGAGTAGTTGTGGCAGTTAAGCCACAACAATTTGGAGTCAATTTAGTATATATAGTTCTTGATAGAGTGGTGCAGGATCACCGCAAAGAATACAAGGATCACTGCCACCAGGCCAAAATATTCGAAAGGATTCCAGTCGAACACTACAGGTCCGGTATCAGCTCCAAGTATAAGTACGGGAGCAATTACACAAATACCTGCGACAACGAAGATGAACAGGATATCTGCGATCTGCATGATCATGCTACCTTTTTCTTCAGATTTTGCCATATTTCCAGCTCCTTAATCGTAATAGTTAAAGTCGTACATGTGTTCCTTGATCGATTTGTACACAGTGATGCAACCGATGGTCTCGATGCTGAGCAGGAGTATCAGGAACAGCAGGTAGACCGGAAATATGGTCTGAACTTCAGGCACTGCATCCCATAGAGTTGAAATTATTTTGTAAAAGACAAATATCTCTGAGAAGAACATGAGTCCCAATACAACAATAATAATGCCTGCGTCTTTTTTGAGGTCGTTGTGATATTTAATCTTGTTTACCATTTATCTTCCTCCATTATCTCCTGTGTACAGGTTCAGGCCATCCGAGGTCTTCGCCCCAATCGTGATTTATCTCAATACTCTTGTACCTCCACGAGAAGTAGAAGTATGCTATTACGTAGAACAAGAGTCCGAAGATCAGGTTGTAATTGTAACCCCAGTTAAGGGTAGACATGATCACAATGGCAAGGAAAATCGTAATATATGCAATTGTTGGCTGCAAAGGGCCCACAAACGGGCGGACCTTGTTGCTGTGCTCTGGGAATAACTTCCTAAAGCGGATCAGGGAAAATGGGATCATTACATAACAGATTAAGCCTGATGTAATTGAAAAGGTGATGACCTGATCGAGGAAACCACTAAATGCAAATGCGATTGCAATAGGCATTGTGAAAATGACTGCCCTGTAGGGGGTGCTGTAACGTGGATGCACGTCAGCAAACCAGTTTGTCAGAAATTTATCCCTTGAAAGGGCAAACCATGACCGTGATGCGTCACAAACTGTACCGTTTGCGCTTGCAAGGCAGGTGAAAAGTGTACCGATACCCAGAGCTGCAATGAGGAACGTTGAACCTGTTGCTGTTGCTGCTTCAAAGAGTGGGTATACTGAAGAACCGAGTTCTGCGGCTGGAATAAGACCTGAACATAAGTAAAGTGTCATACCTGAACCGAGAAGAAGGGTTATCATACCTGCTTGCTGTCCGAGAGGAACTGCTCTTGTTGGATGTTTGCACTCTTCTGCACACATTGCCGCTCCTTCGATACCAAGGTAGAACCAGGGTCCAAATTGGAGAGCTGCGAAAATACCTATAAATCCATTAGGTATAGCTCCTGAGATGAGGTATTCCGGATGCCATGTACCGGCAAATCCGGTAATGTTCATAAAGAAGAATACTATGATAGCTAACAATGCTGTGAATGTGAGTGCAAAGTTAAGATTAAGAGCAGCTACGACTCCACGATAGTTCATAAATGTTAAGAATGAGATAATTAACAATGTAACCGGGAACGTTTCTATTTCCGGGAAGATCGAATTTGTGATGGATGCAACGACAATAGCGTCAGCAGCTTCCAGGGCAATGAACTCCATATATACTGCAAGACCCACAAGTGCAGCTGCACCAGGTCCTACAAATAATCTCGCCCAATCATAAGGTCCGCCTGCAAGTTTTGTGGATGATCCTAATTCACTAGCGCATAAAGAAACCATTACAAACATGGTGCCTGCAACCAGCATTGCAAAGAGTGAACCAAGTATTCCACCTTTTGCAACTGTGAAGTTCCATCCCATGTATTCGCCTACCAGAACAATACCTACTCCAAGCGCCCATACGTGATAGGGGCGGAGCGTCTTTACGACATCGGCATGTCCTGAATTTGTATTTCCAGACATTTAACTCTCCTTAAAAACTATAATTATTTTGAGACTTTACTGGCATCAAATAACATCCAACCGATAAGAGCAAAACAGGTCAGATAGATGATCCCATTAATAATAGTCCATATATCCATTTTTCTACACCTTTGTTCTTTCTAGTAAGTAAACCATATAATCGATTACACAATCCCTTTAAGGACAGATTATATCGTATTTACTAAATTTCTGTCACACATCTCATTATTACTTATATATTTTTTGCTTTATCGGTAACCGGAATTGTCATTCTTATAGGGTTCTATATATCAGTTTTGTATATTTTGCGACATATGTTAGTTAATGTATATACAAAAAAAATTTATATTTTATTTGTAATCGCGTTACTTAGCACGGTGAGAATATGCAATATATATATTTTATGTAACATTCTCAAAAACATTTATTCAATGGTGTATGATGGTGCCGCACGCCAACATGATGTTTATTATCTTTTTAGAGTATTGTATTATTTATCAGAACTTCATCAATGATGTTTGAAGCTTTATATTACAACTAATTAAAAACCCATTTTATCCTTGAAAATACTCGAATGGGCATATAGGGCAGATCTAAATATCTGTGTGATTATTTAGATTGTCTAATATTTCAGGATTATTCTCTCGTATTTCCTGACGCATTTGACCTGGTATTGCTCTGATCATCTGTCTTTCTGCTGTTATATTCAGATGAAATTTTAATGCATTATTATGGAAATATACTTGTATTGCTTTGCAAGAGATGTAATATTGTCTGGAAAGTTTATTCCTGCCTCTCTAGGTCACAGCTATAAGCAAAAAAGAACTGCTTTTAGAATTAGGTTGTATGGATCTCCCCATCATCGTATCATATTTGGATACGAAATAAAAAGTACTGCTTTAAAATAAAAAAGAGTGCCAGCATAGTCTGCTGGCAGAAAGGATTTTGTAAAGATCTTAGATTTAGAATGAAAGACCGAACTCTTCGAGTTTCTTCCTTGCACCCTCGTATACCTTGACGTACTCGTCGGTAGGTGTGACGGTTGCAACGTCGTAGCATTCCTGGAAGGTCTTACCCTGTGGTGCATCTGCGTAGTTACCTTCGTATGATGCAACAAGTTTGTCGAGTACAGCGTTGACGGAGTCGATGTCCATACCTGCTGTTGCACGTGCGACTTCTCCCATCATCCTTGCTTCCATACCGGTTGTCTTGTCGGTGATGACACCCTTTGCTGCTGCGACACCTGAGAGGATCTCACGGCCGGATGCTGTGTCAGTTACTGACTGTGCTGCTGCTTCGAGGAGGCACATCTCTGTGCATGGTCCTGCGCATGGGTAGTACTGGTTACCGGTCATAAGGTCTGTGAACTCACTGATTGTTGCACATGCCCATCCTGCGATCTGGAGGGTTTCCCTGGTGTTGGTGGATCCCCATCTGATGTGGACAGGACCATCAAGGTGCCAGCTTGCACTGCTCATGATCATGGAGTTAAGGCTGGTTGCAACATCTACGATTGTTGTTTCTTCAATACCGCCAGCGTATCCACCGAAGATTGGCATCTGCTCGTCCATGATTATGTCACTGTTGCCCTTGTAGTGAGCCATGACTGCAATTGCATCGAGGTCGATCTTAAGCTCGTTGAGCTGTGATACTTCGTGGCTGTCACTGCATACCTGGCCGCCGACACAGTCGGAAGCGATGTTACCCTGAGCAGACAGGGAAGTCTCTGGTCCCTAAACAGCCATACCTGGCCTACCAGCCATTGCTGCTGCGTTCTTGATGATCCTTGTTTCGGACTTTGCTGCGAGAACTTCGTATGGGCTGCCTGGTATAGGTGGCTTACCACGGACTGTCATCATGACACCATTTACAATTGTGTCAACTTCTTTCTCGAGTGCATAGCTCATGTGAACTGCAGAGAACATCTCTTCTGAGATTGGGGAACCGGTTGGACCGCCCTGTACGATTGGCTTTCTCTTGTCGCCTACTTCTCTCTTCTTCATCTGTACTGCATCTCTGCCGGTACCGAGCTGGAATGCTGGCATAGGGTTGTTGATTGCATCCCAGAGTTCGTCTTCTGTGTACTTGACGATCCTCTTTGTGTCGGTACAGTAGATACCACACTCAAGGAGCATCTCGAAACCTGCCTTGAAGAGTCTCTCCATCTGGTCCTTGTCGGTTGGAACGAACTCGGTGCCAAAGTCAAGGTTGTATTTCTGTTTGAGTTCCATTGCCTTCATTGGAATGGTCATCAAGTCCCAGTCATCCTGGGTTGTCTTCTCACCGGTCTGTGCACGGTCATAGAAATCAAAGCAAGTTACTGATTTAGTGAATGTCATTTTATTTTCCCCCAATTTATGCGCTCATGAGCTTAAGTGCTACTCTTGCTGCATCTGCTGCGTTTTCGGCTGTGCCATCTGCGCCACATTCTTCGATCCATTCATCTGTGACTGGTGCGCCACCGAACATGATCTTGACTTCGCCTCTGAGGTTCTCTTCTTCAAGTAACCTTACTACGTCCTTCTGGCCGAGCATTGAGGTTGTCATAAGTGCGGAACCTACAAGGATCATCTTCTTACCCTTGTTCTTTGCAATTGCTTCGACAACGTCCTCGTTTGGAATATCTGTTCCGAGGTCGATGATATCAAATCCGTTTGCACCGAGCATTGTTGTAACAAGGCGGTGGCCGATATCGTGAATATCTCCTTCCTGTACGAATGTTACAGCTGTTCCGACACCTTCGTCGTCGCCCTTCTCTTCTGCGAGGATTGGCTCAAGGATCTCCATTGCAGCGTTCATTGCCTTTGCAGACATCATGATCTGTGGAAGGTAGATTGTTGCTGCTTCGAAGTTGTCACCGACGATCTTCATGCCTGGTGCTAATCCTTCGTTGATTATGTCGAAAGCAGTAATTCCTGCATCGAGTGCTTCCTGTGTTGCTACTGGGCAACCGTTGATATCCTGGTTTACTATTGCATTTTTAAGTTTGTCAAAAAGTTCCTGATTTCCCATTTTCATCACCTTTTTGTAACGCAGTTTCCCAGCCCTTCCGGAATGTTTTTTTTTCCCTGAAAGGTCGTTTGTCCTGTTCAACTGCAATTATTCCTTGCCAATACTCGTATTTAAAGTTTTCTTACTAGAAACTAATGTATTTATACTTTTAAAACAATATCAAAAGACATGGTAAAAACAGAAATGATTCCTATTCAAAAAAAATTGACTCATAAGGAATTGAATAAAAGGATCCGGTACATTGAAACTCTGATCAAGGTTCTTGACCGTCTATACTTTATTCGTTATAGGTACATGGGTGATTCTGTGGAGGAGGCTGCAAAAAAAGTCGGTGTTACAAAAAAGGTTGCTTATGTATGGCAAAAACGGTGGAATAAGGATGGTTATGCTGGTTTGCTACCTCGGCATGGAGGTGGCCGTCCCTCCAAACTCAGTGAGGAACAGAGGGATGATCTCAGGCTGTATCTGAGGTTGCATAAGGTCGTTAAAACTTCTCAGATTGCAGCCCTGATCAAGGAGAAATTTGGGGTGGAATACTCCCTAAAACAAGTAAGGATTATTCTAAAATCACTGGATTAAAAGGTTACTTTGTTTTGTTTCTTTTTTCCTTTTTTCTTTTCATATGCGTTTTTAGTCGAACCTAATTATGAGCAATACATATATTTATATAAAATATGTCAAACTAGGATAATAGTATATTTTATTATCTCAAATCTTTCTTTTTAAGGTTATTTATTTACTATTTTTAGTCTTTTCTATTATGTTCGATTTATGCCGGAAATGCCTTTCCGCTTATGCTGGTGCCGTGACTGGCCAAAACCAGTATTCAGAGTTAAACTTATGTGTATGGCGTCTATTTGATACATCCATCTGTTAGTGACACTAAATTATTATCACAATCTAAAGGGCTAAAATAATGAAAATGGATCCAAGATGTACATACTGCCTTCTCTCAAGGGTACACTATGAAGCAAAACTTTCAACAGATGATGATGATCTAATATATAGGACGATGCAGGCAGGTCTTGATGTGCTTAAAGAGACCTATAAGCCCGGAGTGGCGGCAGGCGTTGTATCTACTGCGATCCATAGGAAAGCTTATGAAATGCTTGGTGATGATGATCCCTATGTTGAGCTAAGGAAATTAAGCAACAGGATCGCAGAAAAAGTGTATCCTTATGCTCACTCTCTCGTGTATGAGGGCTCCCCTTCCGATGAGGAGATGTTCAGGCGGGCCGTACTTGCTTCTGTTATCGGGAACTTCTTTGACTTTGGCATCATGGGATTTGATGTTGGTGAAGATGTCTTTGACAGGACATTTGCGGAAATATTCAGGAAAGATCTTGATGTGGACGATACCTCCGAGATGTTCGGAATGCTCGATGATGTTGTCTATGTGGTCGATAACTGTGGCGAGATAATCCTTGATACTCTCGTCTTTGATATAATCAGGAAGGTCGGCGGCAAGATCACACTTGTTGTGCGTGGTGCTCCCATGCTTACTGATGTTACTATGGAGAACGTTCATGAGCTTGAGCTTGATAAAAAGGTGGATCGGGTGCTGACCACAGGATCAAATGCAGTAGGTGTCTGCTTTGATGAAGCTCCTGCTGAGTTCATAGAGGCCCTTGAAAATGCAAGCCTCATCATAAGCAAAGGCATGGCCAATTATGAAACGATGTCCGAGGAGAACTTTGGGTCTATTGCATATCTGCTTCGTACAAAATGTGAAGCCGTAGCAGAGGATATGGGTCTTGAGATGGGATGTTCCGTGGCAAAACTTGTCAGGTGAGATCTGTAATTTCGTGTGAAAGTAGTTATCTATTATTAGAACATATTAATGCGTGATCTAAAGCATATACTTAGTTCATGTAGTTTCACCGGTGGTTGTGACCATCATAATATTAGAAGGTGCAAATATGTGCGAACTGAATGCAATAGTTGTCAAAGGCGATGAAAGGGAATTGGTGATGGAATCCGTCACAAAGATGTTGGTTGATGGTGATTCCATAGAGCTTACGGGGATATTTGGGGAAAAGACGATCATCTTCGGTACAATAAAAGAGGTCGATTTTTCAAAAGGGGAAACTATAATTATTGGAAATTAAATTAAAGGGGCAACAGGAGCCATTTGGATGGCTGCAGGAGCCATATCGTTCCTGCGGGCATGTAAGCTCCGACGCCGGATTATCATTCATACTGATATACTTATACTGAAATGTGTCAAATTCGTAATGGAAGGTACATTAAATGACTAAAGCTAAAGTTGCAATAAACGGATACGGAACCATTGGTAAAAGAGTTGCAGATGCTGTGATGCTTCAGGACGACATGGAGATCATAGGTATTGCAAAGACCCGCCCTAACTTCGAGACCGTAATGGCACAGGATAAGGGATATCCTGTCTATACTCTTGCTGACAGGGTCGGCTCCATGGAGGAAGCTGGCATTGAAGTTGCAGGTACTGTTGAGGAAATGGTCGAAGCAGCCGATGTTGTGGTTGACTGTACGCCAGGTAAAGTCGGTGTTACCAACAAGGAACTTTATGAAAAGGCAGGTGTCAAGGCCATCTGGCAGGGCGGTGAGGCACACGAGCTTGCAGGTTGCTCCTTCAACGCTGAGACCAACTATGAAGAGGCCCTTGGAAAGGACTTCGTCAGGGTAGTTTCCTGTAACACAACCGGACTTTGCCGTGTCCTTTCACCACTTAACAATGAGTTTGGAGTGAAGAAGGCACGCATAACCCTTATGAGAAGATCTGCTGACCCAAATGACATCAAGCACGGTCCTATCAATGCGATCGTCCCGAACCCCATCAAGTTGCCATCACACCACGGTCCTGATGTGAAGACCGTCATACCTGGCATTGACGTTGCAACAACAGCCGTCAAACTCCCTACAACATTGATGCACCTGCACACCATCAACCTTGAGCTTGAGAAGGAATGCACTGCGGAAGATGTAGAGAGCATTCTTGCAGAGCAGAGCCGAGTAAGGTTCGTCGGACAGGGCATAACATCCACCGCTGAGATCATGGAGCTCGCAAAGGACCTTGGAAGGCCAAGGGGCGATATGTGGGAGAACTGCGTGTGGAACGAATCCATCACAATGTATGAAGGAGAACTTTACTTCTTCCAGGCCATTCACCAGGAATCAGATGTCATACCTGAGAATGTGGATGCCATTCGTGCAATGATGGAGCTTGAGAGCGACGGACAGAAGTCCATTGCTGAAACGAACGCTAAGATGGGCATCTGATCTGCCCATTATTTTTCCATCTGAATATGATATCCTTCCCGGAGGCACTGGAATTCTGCGACCGTCTCGCAGATGCAGCTTCAAAAGCGATCTCTGAGCTTGTAGATACTTCTGAGGCCTTCGAAACGGTCTATGTGGGTGCCGATGGTACGGACACCAAGCTTATTGATGATGTTTCTGAACAGGCGATTCTTGATGTCCTTCGTGAAGATGGCCGCTCCATGAGGATCCTCACTGAGGAGTTCGGAGAGGTCAAACTGGGCGAGGATCCTGAATTTTCCATCGTTCTGGATCCGCTTGATGGTACCTATAATGTGGCCAACGGTATTCCTGTTTACAGTATTTCCATTGCAATTGGCGAACCGGACGTATCCTCTTTTTATTTTGGATATGTGAGAAACCTTGCAAATGGTGATACATTCCATGCAGGGCTGGGGAATGGTGCATATTTCAATGGTAAAAAGATCACTCCTTCCGGAAATTCTGTGCTGCATAGTTTCTGTGTGAGCCTGTATGGATATCGCAGGCATGTGGAACGGACAGTGAGCCTTTGCAAGGCTGTTAGAAGGATCCGGATATTTGGAAGTGTGGCCCTTGAACTATGTTATGTGGCAGCAGGCCGGACCGATGCATTCGTTGATGTACGCGGCTCCCTGCGTCTTGTGGATGTTGCCGCCGGTAAATTGATCATAGAAGAAGCCGGAGGTAAAGTTACTGATGGTGAGGGTGGGCCGCTTAAATTAAAGGGCAGTGTGATAAATCCATTTTATATGGTAGCTTCGAACGGACATGCGCATTCTGATATATTGAAGCTTATTAGGAGGTAATTATGACCATCAAAAAGATCGGGATCGTATCAAGATGTGACCATGAGGATGCACTTGATATGGTCCGGGATATCGTTGAACATTTCAAGTCTCAGGTCGATATTGCTGTTACTTCTAACACAGCTGACCCCCTGGACCTGCAGGATGTGGAGGTCATCGCTATAGAAGAGATGAGGGACAAAGGCGTTGAACTTCTTATCTCGGTGGGCGGCGATGGTACTGTACTTCGCACTATTGCCCGTATGGATGATCCGCTTCCGATATTGGGAATAAACATGGGAACTCTTGGATTCCTTGTTGATGTGAATCCAGCGGATGCTATTAAGGCCATCGGGGAAGCGCTGCAGGGCTTCAAGTATACAGAACGTTCCCGGCTTAACGTTAAACTTAACGGGGAAAGGATACCTCCGGCAACCAATGAGGTCGTGCTTACAACTGCAAGGCCTGCAAAGATACTGACCTTCAGGATAACCATCGATGACCGCGAAGTGGAGGATGTCCGTGCTGATGGTGTTGTTATCGCAACCCCTACCGGCTCAACTGCTTATGCAATGAGCGCAGGAGGGCCGATCATTGACCCGAACGTCAATGCTACTCTGATCGTGCCTCTGGCACCGTTCAAGTTGTCCTCAAGGCCGTGGGTGGTGCCTGCAGAAAGTCTCATCAAGGTAGAGATGATCATTCCGGAAAAGGAAGCGGCGCTTGTTGTCGATGGTCAGTATACCCATACGATACAGGAAAATGATGTTGTCACATTGACAAGGTCCAATTTCCCTGCAAGATTTGTGGAAACCTCTGCAAGCGGTTTCTATGAGAGGGTGCAGAGCAAGCTCAGGTAACCGAATATCAGGTTCAAAACCTACATATTTATATATTGCTTTCTCGAACAACCAGTGGGAATCAATACTATGTCTAATACTGATGATTATTCCAGAAATGAACTTATGAGCTTCCTCGATATGAAACCCCTTGACATCGAGATATGTGATGTGACATTAAGGGATGGTGAGCAGACACCTGGTGTAGCTTTCACAATGGAGGAAAAATTCGATCTTGCACGTGAGCTGGATGCTATAGGTGTTGAGGTCATCGAAGCCGGATTTCCTGTTGTCTCCAGTTCTGAGAAAGAGATCGTTAAAGAGATCAGCAATATGGGACTGGACTCGAACATCTGTTGTCTTGCACGCTCTGTCATAAGTGATGTTGATGCAGCAATAGATTGTGATGTTGATATTGTCAGCATCTTTATTGCAATGTCAGACCTTCATTTGAAGTTCAAGTACCATAAGAGCTGTGCAGATGTTTTCAGTTGTGCAATGGGTGCTATCGAACATGCAAAGGACCATGGCCTTAAGGTAAGGTTCGCAGCAGAGGATGGTACCCGGACTGACGTGGAAACTCTCAAAAAAGCATTCCTCGCAGCAGAGGAATATAAAGTTGATTACGTAAGCATTGCAGACACAATTGGTATCTTAAGTCCTGCCACTACTCATTATCTGGTATCTGAGATCAAGAAGGTCGTTAATACTCCGATCTGTATCCACTGCCACGATGACCTGGGGATGGCAACCGCAAATACCCTTGTAGCTGCAGAGGCCGGAGCAAAGCAACTGCATACCACGGTCAATGGAATTGGTGAAAGGGCAGGTAATGCCTCTCTTGAAGAGCTTCTGGTTGCCTTAAGGGTACAGCATGGCATTGACAGGTATGATACCACAAAACTTACTGCAATTTCAGGTAAGCTTCAGGAATATTCCGGATTGCCTATTGCTGTGAACAAGTCAGTAGTTGGCAAGCATGCTTTCACTCATGAGTCCGGTATTCATGTAATGGCGATCCTCGAAGAGCCACGTACCTATGAGCTTTTTAGTCCTGAGATGGTTGGTGGGAAGCGTAACCTGATAGTAGGCAAGCATACTGGAAAGAAGGCCCTCAGGGGTATTGTGGAGGACCTCGGCTATCATCTGGATCACGATGAGCTTTGTACTCTCATTGGAAAAGTAAAGAACTGTACGGAAGTCAAAAAAGGCTTATCTCGTGATAGGCTTGAGTCTCTTATACAGATGGTACAGTCGCATCAGGAATAATTTTTCAGGAACAAGTTCCAATCAAAAAAAAACAGAACTAATGTAAGGTATTGTTCTGTGACTGCATGCATATCATTTGCATGCAGAAAATAGTTTTATATGTTTTTAGAATTCAAATTGTTGTGGATGTCCTGAGAACATGTGACCTATCGTTCTCTTCCTCTTCATAATAGTTCATCTGATTGTTGTCAAGTATTACAACATAGTCAGAAGAATTACGGAGGGCGGTTGAGAATCCGGGTTCAACACCAAAGATTATGGTCTCTTTGCCATGTTCGTTGGCCTTGGTTAGAAGTGGCTTAAAATCAGCATCTCTTGTAACCAGTGCTATTGTATCAATGGTTGGGTTGTATACCAGTTCCATTCCTTCCACTGCAAGACGAACATCAACATCACTGGAGCAAATTATAGGCTCAAAACCATTGTTCTCTATTGCTTCTACCAGTTTATCTGATGCATACTGGTTCAGGAAAACCCTTCCTATCTTTACATTGCCATATTCCTTTAATACATCACGTATCTCTTCAAGGTTTACATTAAACTCTTTTCGCAGTACGTTAGGGCCATCAACAAGAAGCCCTATGCGTCTCCTGTCGGTTTCCTTTTTTGTACTAAGATACTTGACAATGGAATTGAATCCAGTTTTAACGTTCTGCATGCTTCCCTCAAATTTTATTATTATAATATATCCTTATGAATTATAATTATTATGTTTCTTATATGAAGCGTTCATGAACTGATCACAAGTGAATTATCTATGTTGTGGCTCCCCTCTAACCCTTCCTTTTAAGAAATGAGCATATATTATTTAGTATCTCCGCTTGATTCTGTTACCCATTTATTCCTGATGTGTTCTGTTGAAAGGCACAATACGTACTTTACGATATGCTAAATTTATGAAAAGCAGAGTCTCATAATATCTCTTTCAGGGTACTTTTTTTCGCACGCACTTCAATATTTTTGTCTTCAAGCCTGAAGTGATTTATGTTTCTTTTCCCCTTTTTTATTCTTGTGTAACGCAATTCTCCTCCGTACAGGAGGAAGTCGTTCAGAACGTCTTCGAACTGGATCCGCTCTGTGTGTGACAGTTCTATTATGCTGATCCCATCCAGAAACCAGTTGTATACTTTGAGGAGGAAGACCTCGCGCACACGCTTGAGCTTGTCGGGATCATAATTGCATGGCGCTGTAAGGTAGATGGTCTTTTTAAGTTCAGGTGACCATCCTGCGACCCTCTCTTCCATTTCAATGAACTGTATGGGGATCTCTTCCCCTTCTTCTGGTCTTGGGCGATATCTTGCAAGGTGGGAGTTGTTAACTTTCAGTTTCACCACCTTCGCGTATCGTACCCTGTTCTCCTGCGCTGTTTACCAGAGCTTTTGATCCTGAATCCCATGTAAAGGCCCACAAGAACTCCACTTAGGTGTGCAGTATGGGCGACCATGTCGTTTGCTCCTATCAGCGCAAAATCGAGTAGTGCAAAGAGCAGGAGCGCATACTTGATCCGCATTGGTATGAAATATACATAGACCTGCATTTCAGGTGCCAACACTGTGAGCGTTGCGAAAACTCCCATGATGGCACCACTGGCTCCGATCATAGGTAATCCGGTATTGCTGGTAAGTGCATATCCAAGAGCTGCTACTATGCCTGATATGAAGTAAACATAGAGGAACATGTCCTTTCCTATGCGTCTTTCAAGTTCCCTTCCGAAGAAGAACAAGACAAGCATGTTAAAAAAGATGTGTCCAAAGCCACCATGCAGGAACATATGTGTGATCATTGTCCATGGTCTTGCGAAGATCATGCTCGGGACCAGTTGGAATAGTTCCACGTAACCCGGTATAAGTTCCAGGAAGAATGATATTATGCAGATGAATATTATTGCCATTGAAGGACTTGTCGATATCGATGACCTTGTTCGGTAAACCGCACCTGTGGCAGCTCCTTTTGCAGCAGTCTTTGCTGCATCTTTCATCATGTTCTTAATGGCCTCATCCACTTCCGGACCGTATGACTGGCCGCCAGTGTATGTCCTGTTGTAGTTACCTGAAGTTCCTGAGGTCCCTGAAGAATATCCTGCACCTCGTTCAAGGCCCTCGCAGGCGTGTCTCTCAGGAAGTCGGTGATCTGAGCAGAACGTTTTGCCACAATGACGGCAGGTGAACATCATGGGTTCCTGCTTGCCACATATCCAGCATTTATTGTCCAATGTATCCTCCCGATCGGAAATAACATTATTTCGATCCATTATGTCAATATCTGCTATCAAATAAAATGATTTCTGATATATGATTTTTGACAAACTGCTCATTGGCAAATAGCTTTTAAAAAATGAATTTATAGAGAATTGTCTGGTACTTTGTCTTCAATGTGTTATATTTGGCGAAATCTATCATTTTGTTAATGGTTAGATTGTTAACATCGTTACTTATGTTACAGTGTGTCATGATTTTGTATATTATGTCGCCTTAGCATTGTGTTTTTATATTCTGTAACGGTGTAAACTCACAAAAGAATTATCTAGTATAATCATGATAAATAGTCGAAACGCTTATATACGTGATATACATACTACATCCAACATTGCAAAGACTGTACGTCAGTTATTACGTTTTATTTAATTCGTAACACCCGTGGGAAATAGTCTATATAATCATTTAAACTATGAAATGTTCAATCCAGGAGGAGAGAAAACATATGAGTGAGCTAACTACAGGTAGTTTTTCTATCGACGACCTCGAAAATGTTCAGATCACCATCAACAACATTGTAGGTGCTATTGAAAAAGAAGCAGAAAGCAGTGATGTTGAGCTTGGGCCTACTGTTAAGCCCAATGTCTCAACACTAAGAGATTGGGATCATAATATTCTTGACAGGTACAATGCTGTCTATACTCCAATGTGTGACCAGTGTTGTTACTGTACTTTCGGACCTTGTGACCTTAGTGGTAACAAAGAAGGAGCATGTGGTATCGACCTTGCAGGCCACAATGCACGTGAGTTCATGCTTCGTGTCATCACAGGTGCAGCAGCACACTCCGGACACGGAAGACACCTTCTTCATCACCTGATCGGTCTTTATGGCAAGGATCACCCGCTTGATGTTGGCGCTACTAATATCATAGCTCCGAACGTCCAGCTTGTCACAGGTGTCCAGCCAAAGACACTCGGTGACCTTGATAATGTCCTCAGCTATGTTGAGGAGCAGCTTACTCAGTTGCTTGCAGCTGTCCACATGGGTCAGGAAGGGGCAGCGATCGATTTCGAGTCAAAGGCACTTCATGGTGGTATGCTTGACCACGTTGGTATGGAGATCTCAGATATTGCACAGATATCCTGTCTTGAGTTCCCTAAGGCAGATGAGGAACCACCACTTTCCGATATTGGAATGGGATGCATTGATTCTTCCAAGCCTACACTGATCGTTATTGGCCACAACGTCGCAGCGATCACCGATATCATTGACTACATGGAAGATAACGGCCTCAATGATACAATGGAGCTTGGAGGTCTGTGTTGTACTGCACTTGACATGACCCGTTACAAGGCAGAGGACAGGACAGCTCCACAGGCAAAGATCGTCGGTACCCTTGCAAAGGAGCTTAAGACCATCAGGTCCGGTATTCCTGATGTTATCGTTGTCGATGAACAGTGTATCCGTGCTGATGTCCTTGAAGAGGCAAGCAAGCTCATGATCCCTGTCATTACAACCAACGACAAGGTCATGTACGGCCTTAAGGACCGTTCCAATGATGATATCGAAGACATCATTGAAGATCTTACGACTGGCAAGGAAAAGGGTGCACTTATGTTCGATTATGAGAAGCTTGGAGAACTTGCACCACGTCTTACGATGATGATGTCCGAGATCAGGAAGCAGAAAGGAATCAAAGCACTTCCTGCAGAAGAGGACCTTAAGGCAATTGCAGATACCTGTGTTCACTGTGGTGCCTGTGAAATTGCATGTCCTGACAGCCTCCCTCTCAGTGAGGCATTTACGCACCTTAGCGAAGGTGACCTGACAAAGTTCGAGTGGATTCATGACAAATGTATTGCATGTGGCCGCTGCGAATTCGCATGTCCTAAAGATATCACCATCGTTGACGTCATTGAGAAGTGCTCACAGCGCCTCATCAGTGAGGAGGTCGGAAAGGTTCGTGCAGGAAGAGGACCTATCAGTGATCCTGAGATCAGGGAAGAAGGTGTCAACCTTGTCCTTGGTACAACACCAGGTATCGTTGCACTTGTCGGATGTTCCAATTATCCTGACGGAACAAAGGATCTCTACAGGATCGCAGATGAGATGCTCAGAAGGAACTACATCGTTGTTGTTTCTGGTTGTTCCGCAATGGACCTCGGTATGTACAAGAACGAGGATGGCCTGACACTTTACGAGCAGTATCCATCAAGGTTCAGGAGCGGTGGCCTGATGAACACAGGTTCATGTGTTTCCAACTCACACATCTCAGGTGCTGTTATCAAGGTCGCAGCTATCTTCGCACAGAAGAACATCTCCGGTAACTACGAGGAGATCGCAGATTACACACTCAATCGTGTTGGTGCTGTTGGTGTTGCATGGGGTGCATACTCCCAGAAGGCAGCTTCCATCGGAACAGGCTGCAACAGACTTGGTGTCCCTGTAATCCTCGGTCCTCATGGTTCAAAGTACCGCAGGGCACTTATCGCAAAGCCATATGAGGAAGAGAAATGGAAGGTCTTTGACGCAAGGGATGGAAGCGAGATGCCAATCCCGGCAGCTCCGGACTATCTGCTTACCACTGCTGAGACCGTTGAGGAAATGATGCCAATGCTCGCAAAGAGCTGCATCCGCCCAAGTGATAACAACATGGGAAGAATGATCAAGCTGACACATTACATTGAGCTTACCCAGAAATATCTCGGTGTCATGCCCGACGACTGGCACAAGTTTGTCAGGACCGAGACAGATCTTCCGCTCGCAAAGCGTGAAGAGTTGCTGAAGATCCTGGAAGCAGAACATGGATGGGAGATCGACTGGAAGAGAAAGAAGATCCTTTCCGGACCAGCAATGAAATCCGATGTTTCAGCACAGCCGACTAACCTTAAGAGACTTTGCAAGGAGGCTTAATCATGGTCGACGTTATTAAGAACACTCAGATACACTGCACATACGGTTGCAAGACCTCAAAGGCAGTACAGCCAAATGTTGCTGGAAAGATGATCTCAAAGGCAAAACGCCCTCTTTTCATCGTAGGATCACAGATCCTTAAGGATGAAGAGCTGTTGAAGCGTACCATCGAGATTGCAAAGAAAGCAGATTTGCCGGTAGCAGCTACCGGCCACTCTATCAGTGGAATGGTGGATTCTGGTGTCAATGCAAAATACATTAACGTGCATTTACTGGCAACCTACCTTTGTGATCCGAACTGGAATGGACTTGACGGCGAAGGGCAGTATGATACCGTAATCATGCTGGGACATATGAAATACTATCTCAACCAGGTACTTTCCGGTCTCAAGAGCTTTTCCAGCCTCAAGACCATTTCAATTGAAAGGCATTACGTCCAGAACGCTACCATGTCCTTCGGGAACATCAGCCCTGAGGTTCACATCGAAGCACTGGATGAATTGATCGAGAATCTCTAAGACCAACAAAATTACATAAATCACATTACAACAATTAGATGACCATAAACGGAGGATAAAATATGGCAGAAGAATTCCCCTTTGAGATTTCCCCTATGTTCGAAGGGGAAAGGATTAGAAAGGATGGCATGCACGTCGAACTCTCAGGACCGAAATCAAAAGGATATGAGCTTGTAAGAGCTACACCTATGGATGAGGTAGAGGACGGTAGGTTTACACTTATCGGCCCTGACCTTTCAGAGATGGAAGAAGGTTCAAGACACCCATTCGCAATGATCTACAAGATCGCAGGAGAACTTGTGGAAGAAGACCTCGAGTCCATTGTCGAACGTAGGAACCACGATTTCCAGAACTACATCCAGGGTATGATGCACCTGAACCAGCGCTATGATGTCTGGGTTCGTGTCAGCAAGGATGCTGTGTCCAAGGGCTTAACATCCTTTGAACCGATCGCAAAAGCTGTTATGATGCTCTTCAAGAACGAGCTTCCATTCATTGAGAAGGTCGAAGCTGTCTATGTAACAGACCTCGCTGAGATCGAGAAAGAGATGGACGCTGTAAAGGCAGTCTACCAGTCAAGGGACGACAGGACCCGTGACCTGCATGAGGAAGATGTTGACACATTCTACGGATGCAGTCTCTGTCAGTCATTTGCACCATCCAATGTTTGTGTAATAACACCAGACAGGATCTCACTTTGTGGTGCCATCAACTGGTTCGACGGTCGTGCAGCAGCAAAGGTAGATCCAGAAGGGCCACAGTTCGCTATTCCTAAAGGCGATGTGATCGATGTGGAATCCGGTGAGTTCTCCGGTGTTAACGAGATCGCAAAGTCACTTTCAAGCGGCGAATATGACCGTATCAAGCTTCACTCATTCTTCGAATATCCACACACATCCTGTGGTTGCTTCGAGGTAGTAGGTTTCTACATACCTGAGGTCGATGGTATTGGCTGGATAGACAGGGACTATGCAGGCACTGCACCAAACGGTCTTCCATTCTCCACAATGGCAGGTCAGACAGGTGGTGGAAAGCAGGTTGCCGGTTTCCTTGGTGTAGGTATCAACTACTTCAGGTCACCAAAGTTCATCCAGGCAGATGGCGGATGGGGCCGTGTTGTATGGATGCCAAAGAACCTGAAGGACCGTGTACTTTCTGATATTCCGGCTGAGATCGCTGATAAGGTCGCAACCGAAGAAGATGCAGCAGACCTTGATTCATTGAGGAATTTCCTTACTGACAAAGCTCATCCGATCGTTGAGAGATGGGAAGCAGAGGAAGAGCCTGAAGAAGAGGAAGAGGTAAAGGAAGAAGCAGCAGCACCAACAATGATGCAGGCAGCAATGCCAATGCAGGGTATGCCAATGATGATGCCATCTTCATCCGGTACAGGCGGTGTCAAGATCATCCTCAAGAACGCAAAGGTCAGCATAGACAAAGTGATAATCCAGAAAAAGGAGTAAACGAGGTCTTCTGTGGCTAAAGTAATTGCAATAACAGGTAAGGGTGGAACAGGGAAGACTGCAATAACCAGTCTTCTCATCCGCCATCTTACAAAAACTGACAAACTGGTCCTTGCCATCGATGCAGATCCGGATACAAATCTTCCGGAGACCCTCGGTTGTGAGACCATCAAGACTGTTGGTGATATGAAACAGTTCATGCAGGACGAAAGGGACAACTTCCCTCCTGATGTTAACAAGGAGACAATATTCGAGTCAAAGATCTATGAGATCCTCGAGGAGATGGACAATTACGACCTTATTGTAATGGGCCGTCCGGAAGGTTCAGGATGTTACTGTTATGTAAACAACCTGCTCCGTGGTATCATGGACAAGGTCGTAAAGAACTACGATGTTGTCATCCTCGATACAGAAGCAGGGCTTGAACATTTCAGCCGCAAGATCATCCGTGATGTCGATGACCTTATCGTGGTCACTGATGGTTCAAGACGTGGTCTGAGAACTGCAGAGCGTATCAGGGAACTCACCGAGGAACTTGAGACCAATGTCAAAAACATCTACGTTGTTGCCAACAAGGTCACAGATACCAATAAGGAAGCGATCAAGAGAACCGCAGAAGGTCTTGATCTCGAACTTATCGGGACTGTTCCAATGGACAGCATGATCGCAGAAAGGGATCTGGAGGGTCTTCCCCTTTTCGATCTTTCTGATGACTCCGGTGCTGTACAAGAGGTCGCAAAGATCGCGGAGAAACTTGGTCTATAAGAACTTTCATTACTTCATTTAAGAAAATGGTGGAATTCATATGTCAAATAAGATGAAATTATCAGGTCTTACTGATCTTCTCAAAGACCTTGATGTCGATTCACTCGAAGGAGTTACTATCGAGGGAGACATCGAGCTTGATATCAGTGGAGGCGGAGGTCTTAATCCTGCTATGGCCTATGCACTTGGTCATGAGGCAGCACAGATCTCATTACATGTCGCAAATATCGCAAGGATGCTGGGATACCCTATTGACCAGCTTTTCGCTGCGTCCATGGGCGGCTTCCCACAGGCACCTATCGCTGGCCAGTCCAGGATAGAGGAGCTTATTCCTTCAAAGTTCGATGTCGCAAAGATGAGCGAGTGGGCAACTCCTATCCAGGAAGTGACCCTTGGTGCCACATCAGCAGATGGCGGTTCCAGGAAGAACACCATCACCCTTGGTGGCGAGAATGCACTTCCTTACTACTTCGATGCTGAGATGCCACACCGCAACTACGTTACAATGGATGTCTTCGATATGCCTATCGGAATGGCAAAAGCTGTTAAGGGCAACTATGAAGATGTTATCAACGACCCTGCAGAATGGGCAAAGAAGGTCGTACGTGACTTCAACGCAGACATGGTCACAATACACCTTATCTCAACAGATCCACTTATCAACGACACTCCTGCAAGGGAAGCAGCAAAGGTCGTAGAGGATGTCCTCCAGGCAGTTGACGTACCGATCGTCATCGGTGGTTCAGGTAACCCACAGAAGGACCCTGAGGTCCTTGAAAAGGCAGCTGAGGTCGCAGAAGGCGAGCGCGTGCTTCTTGCATCCGCAAGTCTCAACCTTGATTACGAAAGGGTTGCAAAGGCTGCAACAGACTACGGTCACGCAGTGCTTTCCTGGACACAGCTTGAGATCAACGCTCAGAAGGAGCTTAACAGGAAGCTCATGAAGCAGTGTGGAGTCCCAAGGGACAGCATCGTAATGGACCCGACAACCGCAGCTCTTGGTTACGGTCTGGACTATGCTTACACTAACATGGAGCGCATAAGGCTTGCAGCTCTCATGGGCGATGATGAACTTACATTCCCAATGTCCTCCGGTACAACCAATGCATGGGGTGCCCGTGAGTCATGGATGAAGGAATCACCACTCAGCCAGGATTCCGACTGGGGTCCACGTGAGTACAGAGGTCCTATCTGGGAGATCGTCACAGGTCTTACACTCTCACTTGCAGGAAATGACATGTTCATGATGATGCATCCAACATCTGTACAGGTACTCAAGGAGATCACACAGACACTCTACGGTTCCATTGAGGCAGATGAGATCGACATTACCAACTGGATCGGAGCGGAGGTGTGAAGAATGAAAATAAACAGCCCTCTTGAAGCTTACAAGTTCCTTCCGGGCACCAACTGTGGTGAGTGTGGCGAAACATCCTGTATGGCATTTGCATCCCACCTTATTGACAGGTCAAAGAAAGCTACTGACTGTATCCCTCTTGTATCCGATGAGAAATACAAGAAGAAGTATGCTGAGCTTGAAGCACTTCTTGCACCTGAGATCAGGGAAGTTGTGATCGGTGTCGGTGAAAAGGCAGTTAGTATCGGTGGCGATGATGTATTACACCGCCATAAACTTACATTCTTCAACAAGACAGCATTCGCATATGATGTCTGGGACACCATGGACGAGAAGGACCTTGTTGAAAGGGTAAACAAGATACAGGACTTCAAGAAATTCTATGTCGGAGATTTCCTGACACTTGACATGATCGCAGTGCGCAGCATTTCAGACGATCCTGCAAAGTTCGCAGCAGCAGTAAAGAAAGTAATGGAAACCACTGATTTCCCAATGGTACTCTGTTCATTCAACCCTGAAGTTCTCAAAGCAGGACTTGAGGTAGCAGCAGAGAAGAGACCACTTCTTTATGCAGCCAACAAGGACAACTGGCAGGATGTTGCAGCTCTTGCACAGGAATACAATGTTCCTGTGACAGTGTTCGCACCAAACGATCTTGACATGCTCAAGTCACTTGCCAAGACATTCTCAGAAAATGGTATTGAGGATGTTGTCCTCGATCCGGGAACATTCCCAACAGGAAAGGGTCTGAGAACAACCTTCCAGAACTTCCTGAAGATCAGAAGGGCAGGCATCAACGGTGACCGTGACATTGCATTCCCAATTATGGCAGTGCCTCTTACAGCATGGATGGCACACGATGACGAGGTCAGTGCATCCTACTGGGAAACCGTTGTTGCATCAGTGTTCACTGTCAAGTACGGTGATATCATGATACTCCACAGTATCGAGGGATACGCACAGCTTCCGGAAGTTCACATCCGTGACACCATCTACACCGACCCACGTAAGCCGGTAACAGTAGATCCGGGAGTCTATGAGGTAGGTTCACCAACAGCAGATTCGCCTCTGCTTGTCACAACCAACTTCGCCCTTACATACTACACTGTAGAGAGTGACCTGTCATCCAATGGCATTGACTGTTACCTCACAGCTATCGACACCGACGGTATTGGTGTGGAAGCTGCTGTAGCAGGCGGTCAGCTTACAGCTGCAAAGATCAAGAAAGGACTCGATGAAGCAGGCTTCGACATGAAGGAGAAGCTCAACAACAATGTAGTTGTACTTCCGGGACTTGCAGCACGTCTCCAGGGCGATGTGGAAGACGAGACTGGTGCCGCTGTTATGATCGGTCCGGCAGATTCAGGAAGACTTCCTGGCTGGATGGAACAGAACTGGCCACCACAGAAATAAACCAATTTACCCTATCCGTGTCATCTCTGGCACGGAAAACCTTTTTTTTATTGTGCTACCTTTTGTTTAGCTATGGCTAAAACCAAACAAAATCAAACCAGATCAAAGAGCACATTCCTTAAACGTCACAATAACGTTGTACTCCTTATCGGTTTTTCACTGCTACTCGTAGGCTTTTACGGTGTCTTCTACAGTGGCCAGGAAGATCCATGGACAATGACAGATGACGGCCTTCTGTCCTATCCTGAGCGCGAAGAACTTGATTATTCTGTTATTAGTGTTGATGATTCAAACCCCGGTTATGTCTTGAAGACCATCACATACACAAGCAGGGAGACAGAGGTTGATTCCCTTTTGACGATCCCTGCAACCGATGGCAATAACAGCGATCCTGTACCTGCTGTTGTGATCCTGCCGGGTGCAGGAGTTACCAAGGAGGACGAGCACAGTCTTTCCGTACTACTGGCAGATATGGGCTATGCATCTATTGTCATCGACCAGCGTAATCTTGGTGCGATAAATGTTGAAAATGACATCATGCTTTTCAGGAACGGTGCTGAACCGATACAGTTCCTTATGGTCTATGATGCCCTGATGGCCTCCGATGTACTGCGTGACCAGCCTGGGATCGATGATTCGAAGATCGCAATGCTGGGTTCAAGCAACGGAGGCAGGTTCGCGATCATTGCAACCTCTATCGATGATTCCATCTCTGGTGTAGCTGGTATAAGCACAAGCGGTTACGACTCTGATTCTCTTAATCGGGAAGATGTCGTTGATCAGGCAGCGTATGACTTCTTCATATCCATTGATCCTGACAACTATCTGGATGGAATATCTCCACGTCCGTTTGTGATGATCCATTCTCTTAACGATAGCATCATTCCTTATGATCTTGCTTTGAAGACTTTTGAGAAAGGCGATGAGCCTAAGTCATTCGGAACCGTGGATGGTGAATCCCATGGTTATACTGATGCAATGTATTCTCATCTGGAAAGTGGTCTGGAAGAGATCTTTGCTTAATTGATTAATTGTTAAACAACAAAATCCAATGATAAAAAAGAAAAAGGAAAAGCAGGCATCCTTTTGAGGATGCCATCTATTTTATTTTTAGAGTCTTTGCCTGCGGAATCCGTAGATGATAGTTCCTACAGCAATGAGAACAACTGCTGTAGCAACAACATCGGATCCTGAGAATCCACTTGTTGATGCCTTCTCTTCAGAAGTTGTTTCCTTTGTCATCTCATATCCTTCCACATAGTTGTCATCCACTGTTGCAGGTGCCTGTTCTGTGGCAGTACCATAACCCTTAGCATCAGTTTCTGTGGTTGTGCTTGTACTATTGACAATGTTTGCAGAAGGTGTGTTCGAACTACTGCTTCTTGAGGTTTCAGGATAGCGATGTGTTGCATCCTGCATCAACTCAGTATATTTGTCAATGGTTTCCGGTGAAACAACACCAGGTACTGACATTACGCCCTGAACATAATTATCGAACATAATGTTTCCACATGTATGATGACAACATGTGACGCCATTCTCGACCATTGATTCAGCGTATCTTTTAACAAGGTCTTTGAGCACTTCATCCGATGCATCCCAGTATCCTTTACGAATTGCCTCGATCATCCTTGCTTCCATTGACTGCTCTGCCCAGGGGTTTTCGGCTTCGTACCACTCATTCAGTCCGAGGTCGTATTTGTCTTCCATGTAGATGTTATACATTTCGTTCCACATGTCATCTGTAACCTCGTCCGGAAGCATTACGTTAAGCCCCCAGAAGTCCTCAAGCATACGATCAAGCTCACTGGCACCGACATAATCGTGTTGCATCATGCCTTCGATCCATGTAGGGTTCCAGTATGTGGAGCGTAGATCCCTTGCAAGGAAAGCACCAAGTGTTTCTGTCATTGCCTGGTTTGGATCTTTAAGGTTCACAATGAACATGTCTGGAGTGTCGCCAGAGACATTCCTGACTGCCATTCCAAAACCACCAAAGAACTCGTAGGTGTGGTCAAAGACCACACTGCTGCTTCCACGACCGGAATTACCACTTCTACTGAACAAAACAGCCTCAGTGTCTGCAAGTGCATTCTTGAATACTTCAGTATCCTTGAAAGCCCAGACATTGTCACCATAGGCGTAACTCATAGAGTTGATGTAAAGGTTTGCAAGTTTCTCTTCCTCGGTCCAGCTTCCACTTGCATCAACTGCATTGGTTAGGCCACCGATACCCCAGCTTCCATCGTCCGGTCCAAATATCCTGCACATTGAAAGATCGCTGGCTTCGGATGGGCCGTAGTTACCTGTTGCCATAAGTGCATCATAGATCGTATCTGAATGTTCTTTGACGTAGTTGTCATTGATGCCTTCTGCATCTGCTGCAAGTCTTACTGCCCTGTCCATAAGTTGGATCTGCCATTTCCAGTTGTCACGATAGACACCTGTTGTCGTGACAACTACATCGATCCTTGGTCTGCCAAGTTCGTCTTCTGGAATGAGCTTAACTCCTTCTACCTTGCCGGATGAACTATAGTCTGGTTCAACACCCAGCAGATACATTATTTCAGCTTCCATGACTCCTTTATGTCTCATGGATTCAGAGGACCACATAACAAATCCGACTTTCTCAGGATATTCTCCACCATTGTTTGCCTTCCATTCTTCCAGGAAGTCATCAACGAGCTGCTTGCCCATAATCCAAGATTCCTTTGTTGGAACAATGTTCGGGTTGAATGCGAAGAAGTTCTTTCCTGTAGGAAGTACTTCATCAGGGCTTCTTGTAGGATCATCGCCCAATGCTGGTGGTATATACTTTCCATCAAGGGCATTGATCATACTGTCGAGTTCAGCAGTCGTAGATGCTTTTAATGCGTCTGAGTATCCCACTGCACCGTAGAGATCATTTACAACGGTTAGTTGCTCATCAGTGAGACGCCTGATGATCACAACATCACAGTCCGGTTCAACTGCGGATGATTCGTTTGAAGTGGTGGTACCGGAAACTTCACCAAGCAAGGACCTGACATTCTGTGCGTTAGTATTGTCTACTAACATTGAAAGACTAAGGACATTTGTATCACCTTCAAATATTTCTGCATCTTTTGTATCAAAGTACCACTTTCCACTCATTGTACTTTGGTAGATTGAAGATACAACGTATTCCCCATCAGGCAGGTTTGTGAAAGTATAATTTCCGTCATCACCGGTGACATACATATCTATTGCTTTACCGTCTGCTTGTAATACTACTTTAGAATTTGATCTGGGCTTGAGGTCACCGCTCATTCCCGGATAACAAACCTGTCCGGATATTGTACCAATACCGGCTTCATCTTCTGGAACATTCTCAACCATTTCCAGGACATATTCAAGTTCTGGATTTGAGGTTCCGGTTATGTTCTTTGAAAGATTAATACCAATCTCAGGGACAACATTACCATTTTCAATCGTTACATATTCTTTTCCGGTTAACCATCCATCTGAAACTTCTTTAAACGCATAGACTGTGTACTTTCCATCCTTTACAAATTGAAGATCATACACTCCGGATCCATTGGATGTTGTATCTGCATAATATTGTCCGGATGTATAGTCGATACCAAACTGTTCAATCACAACATTCATTGGTTCAGTTCCATTGACCAAAACATCAGCCAGCAATGTGTCAAGAATATTCGGAGAGTGCGCAGGGTCTAAATCGTCAGGATCTTCACAGAGTCCTGTTGCATTGACATGTTCCCTAAAGTCATTTCCAAGCATTGATTTTACCATTGCAATGAGTCCTTCATCGCTCATATCCTCACCAAGTATGTGAAGACCATAAGGCATGTATGAAGCTGAGATCTCGTGCAGATAGTCGTGTACCGGGCCATAAAGGATGAAATTGTCGAATGTTTCATTTTCCATGGCATAGAGTTCATCGGATGAATTTCCGAGTTCATGCTCAAGGTTTAGATCTTCATAGTGACTAATTATAGATTCCTTATATTCTTGCTTGAGAGAACCTTCGGCCTCTTCATAATTATGCATTGCATCATGAAGCTGGGTCAGGTTTCCATAAAGTCCTGAATTGATCACTGGTGCAGTAAGGTGGTCCACCATCACTGCATTACCTCTTCTCTTTGCGGTAATACCTTCTCCGACACCACCAACATCATAGAGGTAAACCACAGGCATGTCCTGTATCAGGAGAGCTGGCCAGCATTCCTTTACAGAGAGTCCTACTCCTTTACCTTCCAGCCATTCCTGTGTACCGTGTCTTCCGAAATGGACGACTGCATCGGTATCAAATCCACCTTCAGCCTGTTCCTTGTTCAACCACAGGTAGAATGCTATGTAGTTGTGCGATGGAGGTACTGATTGGTCGTGATAGAGCATTGTATCATTTGTTGTAAGACCACGTGTTGGTTGTGGTGCAATGAGTACGTTTCCAACCTCTATCTTTGGGAATACGAAGTACTGGCCGGATTCATTTTCATAGACCATACCCTGGCCCGGAGCTTCTCCCCATGTATCAATCACACTTTGGCGTGCAGCAGGTTCAAGTTCATTGAACCATTCCTGATATGTTTCCACAGGCAGAAGTTCAACTTCATAGTTCTCGACCATGTATTCAAGTTCACCCGGAGCCCAGACGCCGATATTTCTTCCCTGCTGGAGTACAAGTTCAAGGAATTCAGACCTGTTTAGGTTCATTCCATCTAAATCATAACCTGCTTCATCCATTGCGCTTAAAAAGTTAGGGATACTCGGTGCAACATCGAGATTTGCAGCTACCAAGGCACCCTGTTTACCGTGGTTATAGTAAATTATGGCAACTCTCTTATCTTCTTCTTTGATTGTTTGCAGATCCATCCAGCGTACGGTACGGTCTACCATCCATTCCATCTGGTAATCAATTGGTTGGAATGTCCAGGCATCCATCTCCTCATTATATTCTTTTCCTCCGATGACTATGGACTCGATCTCACCACCGATTTCCATGATAGGAATCTGGTACTGGAACCTTCCATCCTGACCACTTACGGATTCTTCCCATTCTGTGATAGTACCCTGATATTGTATACCGTTGATAACTGGCACGTTCATTTCCTGAAGTGCTTCAGTTTGCCATACGGAAGATGACATGCTTGATACGCCCATTCCCACATCAATAAATGCATTGACCTTCCATTCATTGTCAGCTTTGAAGTATGATTCAGCATCACTCATGTCATAAATTACACCCGGTCGGAATGCAGGTATGACGTTAATTCCTCTTGATTCCAGTTCATCTATAAGTGCTTCAGTAACACCATCACACAGGTCTCCATCATGTCCTGCAAAGAATGTTATACCTACTGTGTAATTCTCAGGATTGTAGACATGATGTTTTCCATCATCATCAGAATACCATTCCAGATAAGATTCCAGATCTTCGAATATTTCATATCCTGCATCCGGGTTAACAATGCCATTTGTTGGCGTCATTGATGGTTCTTCGATTCTGATTGATCCAGTATAATTTGTGAAAGGTTCTGATAGATCAACTACTGAAAGGTATGTGATCAGACGCACGATGTTGTTGTCATACTGTTCCATCCAATAGTCTTCAAGATATGTATGTTCGGTATGATTCACATAATTGATGTTGCTGAAATCCTCAAGGTCATAATTGTGGTCATATACAAATGTTCCCGGATTTGTCTCATTGATCATATCCTGTACTTGTGGTTTGAGATTTGCACCCAGGAAACTCATACCTCCTTTCCAGGTGATGAAAACAACGTCATATTTGCTCATGTCGATGCTATCATTGAATGGTGTATAGATGATCTCAACCCTGTTCTCACGGTAGCTGTCATAAACATCAACATAATCTTCCATGCCCATGTCTTTTACAGCCTGCTTTGTCATATAGGCCTCTTCAGCACCAAGGACAAGGAATAGTATGCTCTTTGTCTTATTTGCTTCTGGAAGATTGCTGGTAATCAGGTTGATTTTCCTATCAATGTCACTTCCTGCTGGATTAGTTGCTGTAAGTTTTACATTGAAAAACCCAACACTATCATAGGTGTGTACAGGACTTTCTTCTGTAGAAGTGAAACCGTCGCCGAAATCCCAGAACCAAGAAGTAGCATTTTCGGATAGATCATTGAACTGGACGGTTAGTGGACAATCTCCGTATGTTGTATCAACTGAAAAATTAGCAACTGGAGTCGAATATGCTCTTTTTTCTTTAAGAAGAATGACAGTTGTATTATTGATTATAGTATTGGTGTATTTTCCTTTCTTTAATGTAGTACCAGAAATTTCGTTTCTTTCAAGAAGTCCAAGAACTGCATCGACATCTACTGATGTATCTCTACTGCTTACAACAGGATCTACAACTACATCAGAACCTGAAACTTCCACATTACTTGTATTAGTGTACCATACATAGGTCTTGCTCATGGAGGAATACAGATAATTGAGAGAAGCTAATGTGTAATTTCCATTAGGAATTTCACTGAAACTAAAATCACCATTTACATCGCTGGTAGTATTAGCAACAAAGTCTCCTGTATCTGTCATTAAGATAAGATTTGTATCATTAATTATAGTATTGGAGTATTTTCCTTTCTTTAATGTGGTACCAGAAATTTCGTTTCTGTCAAGAAGTCCAAGAACTGCATCGACATCTACTGATGTATCTCTACTGCTTACAACAGGATCTACAACTACATCAGAACCTGAAACCTCCACATTGCTTGTATTAGTGTACCATACATAGGTCTTGCTCATGGAGGAATACAGATAATTGAGAGAAGCTAATGTATATTTTCCATTGGGAATTTCACTGAAACTAAAATTACCATTTACATCGCTGGTAGTATTAGCAACAAAGTCTCCTGTATCTGTCATCAAAACAAGATTTGTATCATTAATTACAGTATTGGTGTATTTTCCTTTCTTTAATGTGGTACCAGAAATTTCGTTTCTGTCAAAAAGTCCAAGAACTGCATCGACATCTACCGATGTATCAAGCCTGCTTATTAGAGGATCTACAACTACGTCAGAACCTGAAACCCCTAAATTGCTTGTATTAGTGTACCATACGTAGGTTTTTGTCATTGGTGAATAGAGGTTATTGAGGGATACAATAGTATATTCCCCATTTGGAACGTCAATAAAACAAAAATTTCCGTACTCATCACTCGTCGTATTCGCAACGACTTCCATATTGTCATAACTTCCTGCCGATACCACTGGCATTGCAATTGCCAGCAACAAAAGTATACTTAAAGCTAATATGCTATATTTTTTCATTATACATACCACCAATAATGCAGCGCATTCTGTCAATTCTTTTATCCGTACTTGTGAAGCGGTTATCTAAAAACGAACTGTATGTATGTAATCAAACTAGTTCATAGAATATCAAATAATGCAATTTTATTCTTTTTCAACACCAATTGATTGTTTTAGACAAACTTATGTTCTGTATATTCAAATAAGTACACAAAATTATAGTATATAAATTTGCTGAATATACAAGTTATGTTGCTTTTAAAACTAATGATTATCTGAGATCAAGTGCTTTTTGATTGCGTTTTTTTTTAAAAAAATCAACAAAATAAAAAAAACTTATTAAATATTTTAAAATAATTTAGCTTATTTAGAATATATTTGATTAATTTTGTACTTGTTAAAATACTAAAAAAATATACAATCTCTTTTATTCGTATTGTGATTTTGCGAATGACTTAATAGAACTTAAAAACCAATTCCTTCTCACCATTTCACTACAATATTGTTAAATAAAATAAATCTGTTCTATCATCGTTCCTGATCTGTAGAAATAACGATCAGGAGCTCTGGAGAAATATTATGAAAGACCGGTATGATGTGATCGTTGTAGGAGCCGGACCGGCTGGTTCGATAGCAGCAACCACTGCTGCAAGAAAAGGACTTTCCGTTCTTCTTGTTGAGAAGCGACAGGAGATAGGTGCACCTATTAGGTGTGCCGAAGGTGTAAGCAAACTTCGTCTTCAACAGCACATTGAACCGGATGAGAAATGGATCTGCTCTGAAGTTAATGGTGCACACATCATAGCTCCCAATGGTATTACCATTACGATGTCCGAGGAGAATGCCGGCTCAGAGGTTGGTTATGTCCTTGACAGGAAGGTCTTTGACCGTGCACTTGCAGAGCAAAGTGCAGAAGCCGGGGCTGAAGTACTTGTAAAGGCAAGGGTGACCGGGCTTATCATTGAGAATGGCACTGTATGCGGTGTAAAACTGATGTATCATGGTGAGGTGCATACAATTCGCTCCAGCATTGTCATTGGTGCAGACGGAGTTGAATCCAAAGTTGGCAGGTGGGCAGGTATCGATACTTCCCTGAAACTTTCACAGATCGAAACATGTGCACAGTTCCTTGTAAGTGGCTCAGGTATAGATCAGAATTTCTGTTATTTTTACATTGGAAATGAGGTTGCACCTGCGGGATATGTCTGGTTGTTCCCAAAAGGTAACGATCTCGCCAATGTTGGTATCGGCATACTCGGGAACCGCTCCGGCAGCAGGAGATCGATTGAACTGCTGACTGATTTTTTGGAGAAGAACATACCTGAAGGCAGGATCATTGAACGTGTGGCTGGTGCAGTTCCTGCAAGTGGTCCTATTGAAAAGACTATTGCAAATGGTTTGATGCTTGTAGGTGATGCTGCAAGACAATCCGATCCCTTTACAGGAGGCGGCATCAGTAATGCTATGGATGCTGGAATGATGGCAGCAGAGGTTGCAGCAAAAGCGATCGCTGCAGGCGATGTCTCCGAGAAGATGCTTCAGGAATATGAAACATGCTGGCGCGAGACCATCGGAAATGATATCAGGAACAGCCTGATCGTGAATGACACGTTCTTCAATCTATCGGATGAGGACCTGAACTGTCTTGCTGAATCTGTTAAAGACGTGGATTTCGACAAGATGGATTTCATAGTGCTTGTCTCTGCTTTGTTCAAGAGCAACAAGAAGCTTCTCTGGAACCTGAGGCCATTGTTCACCCAGAAGCTGAAGCAGAAGTTTTCTGCAAAGGGTATTTTCAAAAAATGAAGTTTTTTGTGATGGACAAAAGACTAATATCCATCTACTTACCATTCACACACCTGATGAGCCTTACATTATGCCCGAAATGCGGGGCAGAGACCAAAAGACTCTACAAAAACGTTTGTAGGAAATGCTTTTTAGAGAATTTCACATTAGCCGTGCTTCCGCTTGTTCTTCATACAAGGATATGTTCCAGGTGCAACGCACGTTTTGACCGCAATAAATGGCGGGATGAAGGCGATCTTGAGGATATCGTGATCAGGACCGTTGAGGATGAACTCTTTGTCCACGGGGAAGCCGATGATGTTGATATCGTCATGGATCCCCGGGAGCTTACTCCACACCTCTACAAAGTTAAAGTAGAGATCGATGCCATGGTCGAGGGAGAACCATTGCATCAGGAACTTGTAACAGAGGTTCGCATAATACGTGAGGCATGTGACAGGTGCAGTCGTATGTCAGGCGGATACTTTGAGGCTATTCTGCAGATAAGGGCAGCTAACAGGATAGTAACTCCTGAAGAGATCGATGCCTGCAAACTTATCTGTGCCGATATGGTTGAAAAACTATGGAAAAAGGGAGATCGATTCGCTTTTATTACTGATTGTATCGACTCAAAGGACGGAGCTGATATCTACCTTGGTTCTGCAAATGCAGGGCGGCAGATCTGCAAGGCCGTTGTCTCGGAAATTGGCGGGACCTTTTCAGAATCTCCTACACTTTATGGTCATAAGGACGGAAAAGACCTTTACAGGATCACTTTCTCCATGAGACTCCCCGAGTTCATGCCGGGTGATATCATTCTCTATAAAGGCAGTGTCATAGAGATCCGCAACTCCGGGAAGAATTCCAAAGGAATCTACCTTGGAACAGGTGCCAGGTTCCTGATAGAGACCGAGAAACTGGATGGTGCTATACGCATAGCCAACAGGGATGATGCGGTTGGTGCTGTTCTTGTAGCTGTGGAAGGCGATGATATCATGGTTCTGGACCCGACGACCTACCAGACGATAACGCTAAAGAAACCCATGTTCTTCTCATCCGAAGCAGGTGATGAAATCCCGGTTATCAGTACCGAGCAGGGACTTTTTGCCTTGCCGGAGGACAGTGCACACAGGTTATAAGGAGGCCACACTTCTGGAGAACGTTCTTGTTTTGGGATACAGTAGCAGGAACATAGCCTGCTCGGCCACTCGGGCCGGTTACAATGTCTATGCCATCGATGCTTTCTGTGACATGGACCTGAATGAAAATACGGTTGCGTGCCAGTCCCTTCTTACGGATGAGGATATTGATATCAAGGATATAGACAGGAAGACCATCCTGGAGCTGATCGACAACTTCGACGTCTATCCCGATGCTATCGTTCTTGGTTCCGGTTTTGAGGAGCTTGATCTTAGTGACCAGTCCTGCAGGATACTGAACAATAGTCCTGATGTCATGAAGAGGGCATCTGATAAATCATCGCTTGCAAAAGAACTCGGATCCCTGGGAATCCCTCATCCTCTTTCAGTTAATGTGGATGAAGCTGCTGAGATCGGCTACCCCCTGATGGTGAAGCCAAAGTGTGCAGGAGGAGGTCGCCTGAACAGGGTCGCATATAATGAGGATGACCTGAATGCTATTCTTGAAGAGCTACCTGTGATCGATCCGACATTGTCTTCCGCGGATATCATGGTGCAGGAATTCCTTTACGGTTTCCCTGCAAGTGTATCGCTGATAGCTGACGGTTCCAGTGCAGTTCCTATCGCAGCCAACGAACAGCTCATCGGAATTCCCTGGTTATCGGGCCTGCCCTTTGCTTATTGCGGGAATATAACTCCCTACAGGACGCCTTATACTAAACAGATGTATGAGATCTCCGAAAGGATAGCATCCGAGTTCGGTCTTGTTGGTTCCAACGGAGTAGATTTCCTGCTTACTGATTCTGGCCCTGTGGTGATCGAAGTGAATGCCAGGTTGCAGGGCAGTCTGGACAGTGTGGAAATGGCTACCGGCCTGAACCTCTTTGATCTTCATGTGAAGGCCTTTGACGGTATCCTTCCGGAAAAAGTCCCGCAGATCGATCAGTATGCCATCAGGGCAGTGGTATATGCAGATGATGAAATAACTGTGGATAGCTCCTTTTATGAAAAGATGAGCGATGAGCCTATTGCTGATATTCCTGCAGGGGGATACCGGGCTCTTCCGGATGATCCGATCACTTCAGTGCTGGCCACCGGTAAGACCCGGGAAGATGTAATGGAAAAGGTGATCAATGTAACCCGCATGATAAGGGAACTTCATTGACCGCTATGACAGGTTCCCGAGAGCCCTCTGTGGATTAGCTATAAATAATAAAATACACAAGAGTCCTACTCCTGATATAATATCTATTTATACGATCTATTTACAAACACTACCTACTTACAAAAGTATCTAATTATAAACACTATCTTACTTGCAAGGTGATATATTGACAGATTTAAATGATCCAGTCGTCCGGGGATATCTTATACAATTGATGGGTGAAGAAGGGCTTGAGATGATAGAGAAGATGCCTGAGGGTGAGGTCACTGACGAGCAGATCGCCGAAGCTACCGGTGTCATGCTCAACATTGTCAGAAGGACACTTTTCATCATGAATGAGAACAAGCTCGCTATCTGCAGGAGGGAGCGCGATTCGAGCAGCGGATGGCTGACCTACCTGTGGCAGCTGGATCTCAGTGATATCGAATCACATCTTGCAAAGGAAAAGAAGAAGCTTGTGAAGAACCTCCAGATGCGTCTTGATTTCGAAGAAGATAATGTGTTCTACACATGTCCTGAAGGCTGTGTGAGATTTGAATTCAACGATGCCAGCGAATGTGAGTTCCTCTGTCCTGTATGTGGTGAGGACCTTATGTTCGAGGATAATTCCCTCATGGTTGATAAACTCTCAAAACGTCTTGATGAGCTAAAAGCAAACAATTGAACATGATAACAACTTCCGATGCCCTGAAATTGCTTAAGGAAGCAGGTTGTGCGGCCAACGTAATAAGGCATTGTCAGGTAGTTTCGCAGATCGCTGTGGAGATAGCTGCTGCACAAAGGGATTCCGGGAAGGACGTTGATCTTGAAATTGTAGAACTGGGTGCACTTCTCCATGATATTGGCAGGTCCCGTACTCATGGAATAAGACATGCACTTGAAGGTGTATCGGTTGCAGAAGAGCTTGGGTTGGACCCCCGGCTTGTACTAATTATAAGAAATCATATCGGAGCAGGAATAAGCCGGCAGGAGGCCTTACTTCTTGGTCTGCCTGAGGACGATTATCTTCCTGTCAGCATTGAAGAGAAGATCGTATGTCATGCTGACAACCTTGTAATGGGGGAAGAAAGAGTGAATATTTCAAAGTGCATTCAAAGGATGAAGGACAGGGGTATGAGCAATGAGGCCATAACCCGGGTCCGGGATCTTGCGGATGAAGTAGGTATCGTTTGATCTCTATGTTGCTATTTCAAAGATCACCATGGATAAATTTATATATTAAAATCACTAAACAGATGTTGTATTGCGGGAAGCAAACACATTTTTACCTATTGATTTTCTCGTTTTTTACTATGAGGTATAATTAATGGATAATGATAAGCATTTAAAAGGCACAACTACTGTAGGTATAGTGTGCTCTGATGGAGTAGTTCTTGCTACTGAACAGAGAGCAACTATGGGCAACTTTATCGCAAGCAAGACTGCAAAGAAGATCTACCAGATCGATGATCTTGTGGGAATGACCACAGCAGGTTCTGTAGGCGATGCACAGCAGATCGTCCGTGTCATTAGTGTAGAATCCAAACTTTTCAAGATGAGGAGGCAGGAGTCTGTTACGATCAAAGGTATTGCAACACTTCTCTCCAACCTGTTAAGTGGTCAGAGATATTATCCACTTATGGTTCAGTTACTCATAGGCGGATTTGACAAGAACGGACCTGCAGTCTATTCACTGGATGCTCTTGGTGGAAAGATCGAAGAGACCAAGGCGGTTGCAACAGGTTCAGGTTCTCCGATGGCCTATGGTGTCCTTGAGGACCGTTACAAAGATGACATGAACGTAGAAGAAGGAGTCGACCTTGCAATACGCGCTCTTCATAATGCAATGAAGAGAGATTCCGCTTCCGGTGAAGGTATTGATGTTGTTGTGATCACAAAGGACAAATATGAAAGACTTGATCAGGAAGAGGTAAAAAAGAAACGTGAAACCCTAAACTGATCCTATGAAGATCATGCCCTCTCTTAGGGTTTTTGATCTTATCTTACCACATTTTTTTAAAAAATTTAACATTTTTTGACTTTTTTCAAATAGGAAGGCTGTTTAATGGCAATAGAAGATGTACTATCTGACCTAAAAAAGAAAATAGAAGAGAAGGTCCCTGATGGAACTACTATTACAAGTGTTGAGTTCGAGGGGCCCCAGCTTGTTGTTTATACCGAGGATCCGAAACAATTTGCAGACAATGGTCATGTTGTAAGGAACCTTGCAAAAGCTCTTCGGACAAGGATAGTCGTTCGTCCGGACCCAAAGGTGTTAGTTTCCCCTGAGGAAGCTATCGATAAGATAAAAGATACCGTTCCAAAAGATTCTGTTCTCTCTAATTTTCACTTCGATCCTGATGTGGGCGAAGTGGTCATTGAAGCGGAAAAACCCGGACTTGTGATAGGCAAGCATGGGGAAACACTTCGCGAGATCACAAAGAAGATCGGCTGGACACCAAAGGTTGTCCGCACACCCCCTATCAAATCCCGTACCGTCAATAACATCAGGGAGTTTATGCGAACCAACCACAAGGAGCGCAAAGACATCCTTAAGACCGTCGGACGTAATATTCACCGGGAATGCACCTCCAAAGACAAATGGGTGAGGGTCACATCACTGGGAGGCTGTAAAGAGGTCGGAAGAAGCTGCTTCCTTTTATCAACACCCGAATCAAAGGTAATGATCGATTGTGGAGTGAACGTCGGTTCTGACGACAATATGACTCCGTATCTTTATCTGCCTGAGGTACAGCCACTTAACCAGATCGATGCTGTGGTACTTACACACGCCCACCTTGATCACCAGGGACTTGTGCCTCTTCTTTACAAATATGGCTATGAAGGTCCAATTTACTGCACATCCCCTACAAGGGATATGATGGTGCTTCTGCAGCTTGACTATATTGATGTTGCTGCAAAGGACGGTAAAAGGATACCTTACGAGTCTGCAGATGTGCGTGAAGGACTCAAGCACACCATTGCACTCGATTTTGAAGAAGTTACGGACATTGCACCTGACATAAAGCTTACATTCCACAATGCAGGCCACATCATCGGTTCTGCAATTTCACACTTCCATATTGGCGACGGACTTCACAATGTTGTCATAACCGGTGATTACAAGTACGGTCCTACAAGGCTCTTTGACCCTGCTGTCAATAAGTTCCCACGTGTTGAGACCGTTATAACCGAGTCGACATATGGTGCTTCCAGTGCAACGCAGCCATCCCTTAAGGAAGCTGAGAAGAACCTCCAGCAGATCGTCAAGAAGACAATTGCCAATAATGGTATCGTACTGATCCCTGCGTTTGCTGTAGGTAGAAGCCAGGAAGTAATGATAGTTCTTGAGGACGCTATCAGGAAAGGAATAATCGATGATATTCCGGTCTACCTCGATGGTATGATTTGGGAAGCTACAGCGATACACGCGACCTATCCGGAATACCTGAACAATAACCTCAGGAAGCTTATTTTCCAGAAGGGACAGAACCCGTTCCTTGCAGACTGTTTCAAGCCGGTAGATTCCAATGACCTTCGAAAGAAGATCATCAATGATCCACATCCATGTGTTATCCTTTCAACCTCCGGTATGATGAATGCAGGTCCTGTCATGGAATACTTCAAGGCATTTGCACCTGATCCTAACAACACTCTTGTGTTTGTCGGTTACCAGGCAGATGGTACTCTTGGAAGGCGTATCCAGAAAGGCTGGAAAGAGATCCCTATCTCAACCAGGAACGGAACTGATGTCGTCCAGATGAACATGGGCGTTGAAGTTGTCGATGGTTTCTCAGGACACTCCGACAGGAAACAGCTGATGGACTTCTTTAAGAAGATGAGGCCACAGCCGGAACGTGTCTTCACAGAGCACGGTGATGAACGCTCCTGCATCGACCTTGCAAGTTCACTGCATAAGAAATACCGTCTTGAGACAAGGGCACTTACAAACCTTGAGACTGTAAGACTTGTTTAAAGCGGTTATTATCAAAGAATTAACTGTGGGATAAGCTGTGAAAGTATCTGCCATGGTCACCCTCTTAGGGACCATGTCAGGGACTTGATAACACTATCTCGCATACTACTTTTTAACTCATTGATCGAGCGGTTCCAGACCTTCCAGGAAGGACATCAAAGGAGCATGCTCAGGGAATATTCTGTCTGCCCTGCTTAGCTTTTCAGAATCAACATAAGTTGAAACTGCCACGCAGCAGAGATCGGCATTCTTTGCTGAATCCACTCCCAGAGGTGCATTCTCGATCACAAGGCAGTTCTCTTTTTTCACTCCAAGTATTTCGATAGCTTTCAGGTATGGTTCAGGATCCGGTTTTCCATTTGTCACATCGGCACCGGAAATTATCACTTCGAAGATATCCGGATAGAACTCGTTTAGCATACTATCCACTATGGGACGATCAGAACCGGAGACCACGGCAAGGTGGAAGTTTTCTTTCAGTCTTTTCAGCAGATCGTACATTCCTTCAAAAGGGGAGATGTTCCTCTTTCTTAAGAAAAGCTCACGTTTGCGTACCCGAAGCTTTTCTATTATTTCAGGGTCAGCTTTGCGATCGGCTCTCTCGAAGATCAGGTTGATGACACCTACGTGATTGGACCCTTCAATATCATAAATGTCCTGTCTGACTATGTCAATGCCAACTTCGGAGAATGTACGCACCCAGGCATCAGCGTGACAGGGCATGGAATCCATGAGAACGCCATCTGCATCAAAGATCAGTGAATTGAACATAGTTTCCAATTCAAACTGATATGAGATAAACATTGCCTGCCCTTCCTGCAAATAACAGGTATATATAGCCTTCTTCGAAAGGATTAATAACTATACGAACCCAGTTAATTAATGAGGTGAAAATGTATGTCAAAGTACCATAAACGCGAGTCAGAACGTAAGGGTGAAAAGAAGATCGAAATTCTGGAAGACAAATTAATACACGAAAACCTCGAAGATCTCAAGGGAGAAGGCGGTGAACTACTAGATTGAGTCCGCAAGTAGAAGTAAAGATATATCCTGAGAGTCCTGATGGCCAGATCATGGATGTTCCCGAAGGTTCTACCTATGAGGATCTTCTGGAAACACTTGATATTAATCAGGAGATAGTTATTTTATTGAACAACGGTCAGGCTGTTCCCGTCGATGGAACAGTCGAACCCGGCACACTAACGATCCTTAAGGCGATATCAGGCGGTTGATCCGGGTTTGGATCTGTCCTGATCGCTAAATTTCTTTAATTAATTCTTGTATTCGATGTTTATAGCTTATACTTATGCCGGATGTTTATAGCCTGATCTTATTGACTTATAATTTGTCTACAACTGATTTCTAAAATATCTGTCCAGAATAGCTGTTACAATTTAGTATGAGCTATCATGGTTACTAGCCAGAACAGTGAGCTCTACTCCTTTAAAGAAACAGTTCTATTGTTTTAAAGCACAATAGCAGAGCTGCTTTGAAACTTTCTGCTTACTATCAACAAATAAGCCTTGCAAAAGAACCCGGATAAAAAATTCCGGGTATTCTTATGTTGAAAGACTTTTGAGTTTGTTGATTATAAGCATCCTTGCTTCATTCTCTTCATGGATCTTTTGTTCATAATGTTTGATGATCTTCTCAAAAGGCGTTGTTAAAGAATAGATCTTTGTAGGCCTTCCTTTGCCGGTCACCTTTTTATTATGGACCGAGATCCACGAGTGCTCTCTCATTGCTCTCATTGCCACACTGACTTCGGGCTGACGAAGACCGGTGTTCATCTCTATCTCCTGTGATGAGGCTTCTTTCACATTCGATAGATATGCAATGGTCGTTGCAAGATTTCTTGTCATTCCCAGACTTTTGAGTGACTCAACGATTTCCTCGCTGGACTCATCTGATTGCTTTCCACCAAAGCTGATCATGTCCATCACCGTACCAAATACTATAGAGTATTTTCTACCCCCAATTAAAGATTGTTAATTATTATATTTAAACTGTGTGTGACGAAATCGGAAAATATGAATATATTTATATATATTATAAATTAATGGAGATTTCAGGCAAGACTAATAATTGGATTATGAACTTTAACAGCAAGAGCACCTTCAACAGACATATAGTAAACAATCATTTCAGTAAACAATCAGTGACACCAGTTTTTCCCCGATAATTTCCTGGACACTATTTTTCATTTCCTCAAAATTATTAAATTTTGTCCGGTCTTTCTCATTGAACAGTTCTTTCTTTATGATCTTTCCAATGACATCATCCCATCCCGGGTCAAGCTGCATGACGATTGATCCCGGATAGAAATGTACAGTATGTGAGAAACCATCCGGATCGCCGTCTGTGATTCCAATTACGGGGATGTGTAACCTGTAAAGAATGTCTGCAGCTATTGCGGTAGTGTCATCTCCAACAGTGATCGCACAGTTGCAGCCTTCGGCCAGTTCAATGGTTCGCTCTGCAATATGGTCTATCAAAGCTGTCATGCATGATGAATTGCTTTCATGTATCATTGTGTGGCATTTTCCCGGACGAATGCCGGGACCCTGGCTCTGTGTGCGTCTTATGGCACCTGTCTTGACCCAGGCTGTCCTGATATCAAGTGGTTCCCTTGCTTCATACATGTGCAGTTTCTCAAGACCGTGCTCTTTTATGATGCCACCTTCGAGTCCTGTCACAAAACCGTTTTCCACTACAATTGACACGTCTTCGGATGTGGCTTTGCCAATAACGAATCCATCTATCATTATAAGCTCGTCCGGGTGGACCCCATGGATCTTCCTGAATGTCTTTGTACCTTCTGTTGAGATACGAACATCCCCGTGGTCATATCCTTCATTGAACGGCATCCTGAGAAGGTCTCCAATTCGTTTTGCAAGATCCTGTCCTTTGTCGTTCCAGTAGACAATACATCCGTCATCACAGCCCGGGCTTTCTATCTGGATCAGGGGAATACTGTTCCTGTCCGTCAGCCTGGACATTACAATGCTGCCAAATTCAAGCCCGTTCTCTGCTGTCTTCCCGTGATTTAGCAGGCAGACAGCATCACAGGTATCAAGAAGGGAATCTATTGCAGCACTGGGCTTCAGGCTTTCATTGATATCTATGAGATCTTCCATGTGTGCATCAATGACAGCGATCTTTCCCATGGCACCGCCAAGTTTTGCAGTGACGTCGCCAAATCTGGAGAACAGCTCAAGTATCAGCTTTGCATGACCGGAATCGATCACTTCAGGCCCATGGATCACGACACCGAAATTCATAGTTATACTTTTGTTCTGGACCTTATTTCTGGTTTTCGATGTTGCCGAAAAAGACAAAATCAATACATTTATATTCGATGTAATCGAACTTTAATTAGGCAAAAGTCGAAATAATTATTATTAATACATATACATCCCCTCTAAGCTTCCGTCATAGGCTTTTGCCTTTCATCTTATTCTGATATTCTATTCTAATATCCGGCTTTTCAGGATAGCTCTGGCTATTTATTTTGTTATTTTCTTCGGTTTCACAATAAAGACTTTCATAATAATGGATCTCAAAACAAATGCTTCAGGATAAAGCCTTTCAGCTCTTTGTCTTAAAACATCCTTCTTCCGGAAAAAGAGAAAATTAAAAAAGATGTGGACCTTAAGATCCACATAATTCAGCATTTGTTAACTTTCGTTTTGGTCAACTATCCTGTCTGTTATCTTTATTTTTTGTAGCAGGTCGCAAGATGTTCCTCCGATGGAGGCTCTGTCATAAGGCTGACCACAATGGCCACAATTGCTGAAAGCGGGGTGGCTACCAGTATCGGGTCCACAACTACCCAGGTGCCTGTCAGGATCGTATCCACACCGAATAGTGCCTGTGAGATTCCCAGTGGTACAGCCTCCTTTGCGTGGACGAATGTCAGCCAGAACAGGCTGCTGAACGTACCGACCAGAAGGCTTGCAATAGCTCCCTGACGTGTCATCCTCTTCCAGAAAAGAGCACCTGCATACATGGGCAGGAAGGCTGCCGCACAAATTCCGAAGAATATTGCTGTTGCTCTTGCAATGATGCTGATAGGCAGGATGTATGCGAGTATTACACTTGCAATAATGGTAACGAAAATTCCCACTCTTGTCATAGTCACTGTCTGTCCTGCATTGCCTTTCATAAGGTACTCGCGGTAGAAGTCATGACCGATGGCACTTCCCATTGTGTGATACTGTGAGCTCATGGTTGACATTGCTGCTGCAAGCAGGGTAACCATAAAGATGATCACGAACAGGTCAGGCATGGCGTTGTTGATGTATTCAGGAATGATAAGATCCTGGTTTCCGCCGGCTGCAGCGATGGATATCAGGCCATCTGTCTGGAAGAAATATACGTTGGAAAGTGAACCGACGACAAAAGCGACACCTGTCATCATGAGGATGAAAGGTCCACCCACAAACACTGCCCTGTTGAGTGATTTCTTGCTGTTCACTGTCATGAAACGCACTGCAAGCTGTGGTTGTGCAAGCACACCGATTCCCACACCAAGCACCAGTGTTGAAACAAGTGTCCACCAGATAGGCGAGCCGAACGCGGGCATGGAGGTCCAACCGGTATGTCCTCCTGCAACCAGGCTATCGGGTACAAGAGTTACCATATTGGTAAGTGCCATGTGAGCTTCAGTAATACCTCCGAGCTTAATGTATGTAAGAGCCAGCAGAATTGCCATACCAATGAACATCAGACCTCCCTGCAGGGCATCTGTGTACATGACAGCAAGTAATCCGCCTGTAATTACATAAGCTGCAACAATGATCGCAAGGATAAGAACTGCAATATCATAGTTAATACCCAGTGTGGTTTCCACAAATCGTGCTCCACCGATCAGGACAATTCCTGCATAAAGTGGCATGAACAAACCTATCACTGCTCCGGAAAAACCCTGTATGAAGCGGGATTGGTATCTCTTTCCCAGAAGCTCAGGGAAAGTGACTGCCTTAAGGTTAACTCCCATGCTCCTGGTTCGTGATCCGAAGAGAACAAAAGCAATGAATATTCCTACAACTATATTCATTACAGCGAGCCACAATAGTCCCATTCCCAGGACAGCGGCAGCACCGCCAAACCCTACGATCGCCGAGGTACTGATGAACGCAGCACCGTAAGAGAGGGCCAGAATGACAGGATGCACGTTCCTTCCTGCCAACATGTAGTCATCAACTTCCTTGGTACGCTTGTATGCGATCCATCCGCACCAGAAAACGACCATCAGGTAAATAAGTACAACAACTCCGAGGAGGGGGGTACTGACTGCCATTAGTATTCTTCCTCCTCTTCATTCCATTTTAAAAGACCATATACCATACAACCAAGAGCGCTTACAATGCAAAGAACGTAGGCGATCCAGATCTGCGGGTCATCTATTCCTAACATAATTGTCACCACGTGTTTTTTAGAAAAGTGTGTAAATCATGTCAATCGTTAACACGAGTCATACTTTAATGTTTCGTCTGAACTAAGTATATTATGGAAGTTATTGGACACATTTTTACATCAATGTGCAGAATTATACGGCACTCGCTGTAAGATGAAGTTGTATAAGTAGAAAATGGTCTAGAAAGCGGGAATTATAATTAATTTACATGTAAAATATGTGTGAATGCGCTGAACTGCAGGACAGTTCAGGCATGGTCATGTACCCAGAAGTTACCGTCAACGGTGATCTCTTTCTTCCAGATCGGTACTTCTGACTTAACTCTCTCAAGTGTCTCGGCAAGTGCCGGGAATAGCTGCTGCCTGTGGCCTGCTGCCACAACGATGTACACGATATCTTCCAGAGGCTTTATAGTACCGACCTTGTGGTGTATCAGCACATCAATAATGCCTTCCTGCTGCATGATCTCTTCACGTATCTTCTGGATACTTGCATCAGCAGCCGTTTTGTAACTCTCAAACTCGAGCTGACTGGTCCTGAACTCCTCATTGTCCACACGGACTATACCGGTAAAACTTCCTATACCGCCTACCTTCTCGATTCCGGGAGTTTCTTTAATCTGCTTGAGAAGCAGGTCCAGTGTCACATGGTCTGGTTGCTCTTTGATAATGTCCACAAGTTCCCCAAGGTCCCAGTCAGATCTTGCAGGAAGCTTCGCAACCACATTCAGGACACCCTCTTCCATGTCTCCCAGTACTATTTTCGCAATAGGCTTGTCCTTTGCACCCTCGATCACAGCAAAATCCATGCCTGCATCTGCAAGAGCATCGATGGCCTTCTCAACAGAAGGGTCACGCTGGATGGTAACAAGTTCGCTGTTTGTGACTGCTGTGACCATGTCAGCACCGGCATCGAAATGCTTGCCAGTGTCTGCATTCGGATTGTCCAGCCGGTGGTCGGTCATCATCTTGGCCGTTCCCACACGCCCGTGCTTTGAAAGTTCCTGTACCAGTTTTGTAACAAGGGTGGTCTTTCCTGTGTTCTTGTAGCCTATTACTGAGATGACTTTCATGGTCTTTCTGTATTTTCAGCTCAGTATATAAGGACGTTGGATTAGAAGAGTTGAAGGGAATGGGTGATGAAAATAAGACGAAAACTGGCAATGTATAGTAAAGCGAAATATGATGTTCCTTATAAAAATATAATCCAACAACTTAAATTTCGACTGGTTTATATTAATCTACACTATTATTGCCATCCATGCCTGACCACAAAGTGCGAATACATGATATGCCTGAAGAGGAACGTCCCAGGGAACGCCTGCTAAAACACGGTCCTGGTTCTCTGTCCAATGCAGAACTATTATCGATCATCCTCCGTACAGGCTCAAAGGATGAGAACGTACTGCACATGTGCTCACGCATCCTTTCTGAATACAACCTGAAGCAGCTCAGTCAGGCAAACATCAGCCAGCTCACAAAGATACGCGGTGTCGGTCCTGCAAAGGCCACGCAGATAGCTGCTGTCTTTGAGCTTGCAAGAAAGCTGGAGATCTTCATTGACGACCCGAAAAGGAAGATAAGGTCTGCCGGAGATGTCTATTCTTTACTTTATTCTAAACACAGGGAGGTCAAGAAAGAGGTACTCACTGCTCTTTATCTTGATACCAAGAACCAGATACTGCGCGAAGAGGTGGTGTCCATTGGCAGCCTGAACGCGAACATTGTACACCCTCGCGAGGTATTCAAGTCTGCACTGATGGAGTCCTCGGCATCGGTCATATTAACACACAACCACCCATCCGGTGATCCTGCACCAAGCAGGGAGGATATCGCTGTTACTGAAAAGCTTGTTGAGGGTGGGAAGATCCTCGGGATCAATGTGCTTGATCATGTGATCATTGGGGATGGGAGATATGTCAGTTTGAAAGAGGAAGGTTTCATTAGTTGATCGATGTCTATTTTTCTTTTATTTGCTGACCATATCAAAAATTGAAACTTTATGCTTTATCAACTAAATTAAAAAGAAATAATATAGAATCTAATTGAATTCCTTGTATCAATTATATCTGAGACTTTGCCCTTAATTCAGAAAGGACTTTAGATATTTACCCGTATAGGATGCTTCACATTCCATTATATCCATAGGCGTTCCTTCAAAAATAATCTGACCTCCATCACTTCCACCTTGAGGGCCCAAATCAATGATCCAATCGGCATTGGATACCATTTCTAAAGAGTGTTCAATAATTAGAACTGTATTCCCTTCTCTAACAATTCTCTTGAGTAACCTGATTAATTTGTCAATATCACGTGGATGTAATCCTGATGTTGGTTCATCTAATAAGAACAACGTATTCTCATCACTAGTTTTTCCCAACTCTTTGGATAGTTTTATCCTTTGGCACTCTCCTCCGGATAATGTACTTGTTGATTGTCCTAATTCTAAATATCCAAGTCCGACTTCTTTAAGCGTCATTAACTTATTATGAATAGCTGGTTTAGATTTGAATATCTCAATATTTTCATCAATTGATCTGTTCAAAATATCCGAGATGCTGTATCCTTTATATTTAACTTGTAATACGTCTTTCTTGAACCTCTTACCATGACAAACCGGACAAGGAACATCAGTATCCGGGAGAAAATGCATGTCTAAGTTGATCACTCCCAGCCCGAAACATTTCTCACATCTTCCACCTTTTATATTGAAGGAGAAGTGCTTTTTATGCAAGTTTCTCTTTTTTGCATCATCCAGTCCTGAAAAAAGTGTTCTGATCGGTGTGAAAATATCGGTGTAAGTAGCTACATTTGATCTTGAAGCTCTTCCTATTGGTTTTTGATCAACTTTAATAACCCTGCTAATTTTTCCAAGTCCATCTATCTTTTCACACTTTACTTTTTCCTTCATGATCCAGTTATTCAGAACATCAAAAACCAACGTTGATTTACCAGAACCGGAAACTCCTGTGAAACAGACTAATTCCTTTAATGGAATGAAAACATCTACATTCTTTAAGTTATGCTCGTAAGCGTTAAAAATACTTATTTTATCTCTTACTGATGCTTTATTTTCATTCACTAACCTGTTCTTTGCATTTAAATAGTTACCAGTAATTGAAGTCGGATTATTTTTAATCTCTTCAGGTGTTCCTTCTGCTATAATTTGACCTCCTTCAATACCCGACTCAGGACCAAAATCAATCACATGATCAGCTTCTTTTATGAAATCAAGGTCATGCTCTATAACAAGTACTGTATTACCAAGATCCCTTAATTTCTTCAAAGAATGAATTAGTTTATCCACGTCCTTTGGATGAAGTCCGGTGGTTGGTTCATCTAAAACATATAACACGCCAGTTAACCCAGAATCCAGTAGGGAGGCCAGCCTTAGTCTTTGAGCTTCTCCTCCGGATAACGTTGTCATGGCTCTGCCAATTGTCAGGTAATCTAATCCGATGTTCACTAAACCCAGGATTCTTTTTCTTATATCGAAAAGTACTGGTTTTGCGATGATCAGACTTTCTTCAGTTAAGTTCGCAGGTATGCTATCTGTCCACTCCAGAAGCTCTTTAATCGTATAGTTCGATAATTCAACAATAGATCTGTTGTTCAGTGTTACTTCCCTGCTTTCCTTACGAAGGCGAGTTCCTTCACAGTCACTACATTCCTGCATCTTAAAGCAGGCTCCTATCTTTTTGTTGGAGATGCCTTTCTGGATATTGTCAGCAGATTTCTTTTTCATGAAGGTAATTATGCCTTCAAATTTACCATCCATGACCCTTTTCGGAGTTTTCTTGTCTGGATAAAGTTTCTTGAACTCTTCACTTTCAACTCCATGATAAAAGACCAATCGTTCAATTTCATTGAAATCTTTTACTGGTTTTGAAGCATCCAGCTTTATTCCATAGTGTTTCCCTGCCGTTTCAAACACCTTGGAATAATGTTCTCCAAAGATATCTCCCCATAACTTTACAGCACCTTCTTTTATTGACAGGTTCTTATCTAAAATAGGTGTCAAGTCAATTGTACTAACTACACCTAAACCTGAACAGGTTGGACAAAATCCATCTGGTTTGTTAAAGGAAAAGCTAGCCATTTTCAATTTTGGGAGCTTTGTATGACAGTTGTTACATGCAACAAACTCTCCATCCTGGAAATCCTCATCAGAGTGCTGATCATCCAGATCTTCAATCTCAACCTCGAAGTCCGAATCATCCTGAAATACTGGTTTTACAATATGACCACAGTTTGGGCATGGTCTTTCCCCTAACTTTGCATATAATACTCTCAAATAAGTGAGTATTTCTGTTGATGTTCCTACGGTTGATCTGGGACTTCTGTTTGTTAACCTCTGGCTAATGGCAATAGAAGGTGACAATCCTATGATCTCATCAACTTTTGGTTTACTCATGCCATCGGTAACCAATCCCATTGATTCCATATACTGCCGCTGACACTCTCTTTGCAATATATCCATGGCAAAAGTCGACTTCCCAGAACCAGATGGACCAGCTAAAACAACCAGTTTATTCTTAGGTATCTTAGCTGACACATTCTTTAGATTGTGCTCTTTTGCTCCTTTTATCTCAATGAATTGGTCCATAGGAATACCGCTTACCTTTTTGCATAGTGGAGCATTGCTATTCCGTTCACAGCTTCAGTCTTTAACAGTTTCAGCTTGATCTCGGGATTGTTGTCTTTGAAAAGAGCGATGCCTCCTCCCAGGACACATGGTATAACAGAAATGAAGTATTCATCGATCAGATTTTTCTTAATGAATTCATCAATGACCCCTGCACCGCCTATTAACCAGATGTCTTTCCCATCCTCTTTCTTTAGTTTCCCGATGAGATCCTCTACATTTTCATCAGTAAATTCAACATCTTCGTTGTTGTCCCTTTTTTCGGATGTGTAAACGTATCCTCTGGTTCCCTTGTACGGATATTCCCCAAAAGTAAGTATTTGGTCGTATGTCTTCCGACCCATGATCACTGTATCAATGGAGCCGTAGAATTCATCATAACCAATATCCGCATCAGGTTCAGAGCCATCACCTTCCAGCCAGTCAACATCACCGTTCTTTCGTGCGATGTAGCCATCCATACTCATTGCAATATACAAAATAACATTTCTGCTCATCTTTTTCACCTTTGAGTTTTTATCCGACCTCATACCCTTTCAACTGTCAGTCCCCTGTAACTTACGATTTAGTTTCCTCTTCGAGTCCCTGTGAGATCCTTTCCCACAAATTTGCGAATAGCTTGAAGTCGTCATCACCCAGTATTTCCTCTATCTTTCTGAAGAACTGTTGATCTGCAGAATCAAGAACCTCAAGAACCTCTTTTCCAGTATCGGAAATGCATAGGTGGGAAACACGCCTGTCCTTCGTAGATTCACGGATATCAACAAGTCCCATCTCCTGGAGTTTTTTGACCGCATTGCTTACAGCAGGTTTTGATACTCTAACGCTGCTTGCCAGTTCTGACATGGTTGGGTCACCTAGCGTTTTGATCTGAGTGAGGTACAGGTATAATCTTGCACTCAGGTCCCTGCGATTGTCAATTTTCCCATCATTGACGATCTTGTTGTAGTATATGCTAACATTTTCAAAGGATAGTTGATCAGGCATAATAGTTAATTAAGTTAATTAATTATATACTTGTTGGGAATTGCGCTTTACCTGAAAGATCAATAAGATCAGGGATCTGTGGCTTTAACTGGAAATTTATGCTTCGAATCAAAAAATACCTTATTTCCTGTTATAAAGCAGCTATTTAACAAAACTTTTAAACCATTGCCTGTAATTATCAAAGCAGATGAAAGAAGTAGAACTTACAGACCCCTATACGATACCTTACAGGGGCATATATGTAGTCTGCGACGAGGAAAACAAGAACGCAGAGATCATTGAACATACCAATTGCTATAGCGGGGCTGCATGGTCACGTTTTCATTATGCAAGGTCGCCCCTGATACAGCAGGCAAGGGCTGTGGGTGACATGACCCGCTATCTTATGAGCACCGGGGCATGCGACCTTTCACTTCAGCCATCTGTGGCTGCTGCAGGAATTGAGTCCGTCGTGGTCGAAGGCGATGAGGTCTCCATCACCTATGCAGGCCTTGGTGGCGGTGGCGTGGGAGCTACCAAATGCAGGGCATTCGCACAGGGAGTATTGCGCTATGATGTGAGCGAATCCGGTGGCGGAAAAGCTGCCAAAGGAACTATAGTAGTTCCAAGGCGTGAGCGTGTCCTTATCGGGATCGATGATACCGACACAAAGGAAGAGGGTGCCACCTGGTCCATGACCCACAACATTGCAACTGCGCTCAACTGCAATGAATCCGTCTATCTTTCACATTCACTTGTACAGCTTTTCCCGGTATCTGCAAAGACGCAGAACTGTGTTTCCACTGTGCTGGAGTTCGGTTGTGTCAGCAAGGAAGCAAAGGAAGAGCTCCTTGAGAATCTTGAAGCTGCACTCCTCAAATACAGTGTGTCCGATGAGACCGGAATGGTCGTACTATCATCATTTGAAGCCTCCAAAATGGAGGAATACAGCACCATGTGTCGCAGTGGCGAGCTTACCAAGGATATCGCCATGGAACATGCACAGAAGAATGGTGTTGATGTCAGGCTCGGAGGTAACGGTGTGATCGGTGCTCTTGCATCACTTGCATGGTTCGCACGACCTGACGAATCAGTAGATCTGGAAGCAAAGTTATGAACATCACTGACAGGGAGATCGGGACTTCAGAGATCACAGGACTTGAAGCACTCTATTTTGGACTGATCGACAGCAAGGTGGAGATGGTCACAGGAGTTGCCGGCTTTCCTGTCACTGTCGTAATGAACTATTTTGAGAAGCACACCGGTCCTGAGATCACCACAATGTGGATGACCAATGAGAAGGTCGCTCTGGAAGCAGCACTCGGTGCTTCCGCTTCAGGCAAACGATCTCTTGTTCTCACAAAGCATGTGGGAATGAACGTCCTTTCCGACCCCCTTGTCACATCTGTTACTCATACCATCGGTGCCGGTGTGGTCATCGTAGCAGGAGATGATCCCGGTGTCCTGGCATCACAGAATGAGCAGGATTCCCGCTGGTACGGTGAGGTTGCCGAGGTCGCTGTCTTTGACCCTTCCAATCCGGATGCCACCTACAATTCCCTTGTAAGGGCTTTCGAGCTTTCCGAAAGTGCAAAGGTTCCTGTTATAGTCAGGATAACCGACCGTCTGGAGAAGGCCACAGGACCTGTAACAAGGTCATCCCCTATCGAGAAGACAGAGGTTACGTTTGACAGGTCCATCTGGAAACTTACAATGCGTGGCAAGCACCAGCATTTCCACTTACATGCACAGCCACTGTTCCTGGACGAAGCAGAGAACGACCCGCTGACCCGAACTGTCAAAGCCGAAGGATCAAGCAAAGTAGGAATTATCTCTTCCGGCTATCCATCTGCACTCGTGGATGAGATACTTGGTGAAACCCACCCCGATGTCTCACATCTTTCACTTAATGTTGTATCCCCGCTTCCTCTCAGGAAATTGAGGCAATTCATATCCGACCATGAAAAGGTCATTGTCATCGAAGAAAGTGAACCCTTCATCGAATCCCACATCAGTATCTGCGAGAACGTACTGGGAAAGATAACTGGTCATCTACCCTATGGTCGCATCGAAAAAGAGAACATCTCTTTTGCCATCGGGAATTGCGATAAGGAGAATGTGGCTGAATATACTGAGGTCGAAACTATAGAGAAAAGGGGAGCTCGCTCCTTATGTGATGATTGTCTTTTCCTGCCGGTCTACAGAATGCTTCACGATCTGGATATCCTGATAGCAGGCGACATGGGCTGCTCCATACGCAGTGCTCCAGAACCCCTTGAGGCCGTTGATGTCGGCTTTGCACTTGGTGCCGCTATTTCCACAGGTTCAGGTTTTGAAAAGAAGTCCGTTGCTGTCATAGGTGATTTTGGACTTGCACATTCAGGTATTGTTGGTCTGATAAATGCTGTACAGAACAATCGTGACGTGCTGGTGATGGTGTTGGACAACAGGACCGCGGCAATGACAGGCGGGCAATCCACACCTGACCTTACGGAAGCTGTCAAGGCTCTCTGCGATGATGTCACGATCCTTGATTTCAATGATCCGGAGCTTGCTGAGGGCAGGATAGGGGAGCTTGAAGAGCTTGTGAGGGATAAGCTTTCCGTGAAAGGTGTTTCTGTTATTTATGTCAGGGCTGAATGTGTCTTGTATGGGTGAAAAATAAAGGCTTGATAGATGTGTTTATTTTATTTTCTATAGTCTGATTTCAAGGCTTTGCATTATGGGGTAAAGTATATTAGTGGTCAACTTCAAGTTATAGCCTGTACAACCAATATAGAGTAGGTGTATTTTATTTTATAGGCTAAAGTCAATTGTAAATGACTAAAAGCATCTGTTATTTTGGGTCCAATATGCTTTTTTTATGCCAATTTTGGATTTCAAGTTACTAGGTGCTGCTTTAAGCCGAAACCTTAGCAGTGGTATTTGATGGAAAAATACAGTAAGCAACAAAAAGAAATAGCAACAATGATCGATTCTGATGACTTTCTGGACAAATGGAAAGATTGGAATTGGCAGTTAAAACATTCTATTAAGGATATTGAGACTTTCGAGAAACTTCTCGGGATCAGTTTTGAACCTTCTGAAAAAGCAAAGCTCGAGGAAACCCTTGAAAAATTCCCATTGTCTATCACCCCTTATTATCTATCGCTGATAGACTCTGATGATTTCAGGAATGACCCTATCTTTCTCCAGTCGTTCCCTTCACCTGAAGAATTAAGTGTATCAGATGAGGAACTTGAAGATCCTCTTTCAGAAGATACGGATAGCCCTATTGAGGGCATAACTCACAGATATCCTGACAGGGTACTTTTCCACATAAGCAATGTATGTTCGATGTATTGCCGCCATTGCACACGTAAACGAAAAGTAGGGGACATTGATTGTATCCCTGGAAAAGATAAGGTACTCGAAGGTATCGAATATATCAGGAACACTCCACAAATAAGGGACGTTTTATTGTCCGGCGGTGATCCTTTGATGCTATCTGATGATTACCTGGACTGGATCCTTACTGAGATCAGTAGCATTCCTCATGTGGAAGTGATCCGAATCGGCAGCAGGATGCCTGTTGTACTTCCATATCGTATAACAGATGAACTTGTTGAGGTCTTGAAAAAGCATCATCCTGTCTGGTTGAATACTCATTTCAACCATCCGCGAGAGGTTACTGCCTCTTCCAGACAGGCACTTCAAAAGCTTGCAGATGCAGGTGTACCTCTTGGAAACCAGACGGTACTTCTTGCAGGTGTGAATGATTGCCAGAGAATTATCAAGAAGCTGGTCCACAAGCTGGTCCAGAACCGTGTCCGTCCGTACTACCTGTATCAATGTGACCTTTCCGAAGGTCTTTCACATTTCAGGACCCCTATAGGCAAGGGAATAGAGATCATGGAGAACCTGATCGGCCATACAAGTGGTTTTGCAGTTCCTACCTATGTGATCGATGCTCCTCATGGAGGTGGAAAGATACCTGTCATGCCAAATTACATCATCTCATGGTCAACGAATCGCGTTATCCTTCGTAATTATGAAGGTGTTATTACCACCTACAAGGAACCAGAGTCATACAAACAGGTATATTGTGATCGCAAATGCGACGATTGTTGTCTTCAACTTAAACTTGACGATGCCACAGAATACAAGGGAATTGGTATTGCTAAGTTGCTTGCGGACCATGATGATACTACCAGTCTTGTTCCTGAAGATAATGCCAGGATGGAGAGACGGGCTTAATGGATTCAATTGAAAAAATAGGAAATTCCATTATCCAGCACGGTAGATATAACGACCGGATCTATCTCATGAAACTGGATCCGGCAGACATGCCTTCACTTCTGGATAAAATGGATTCACTTGCGGAAAAGGAAGGTTATTCCAAGATCTTCACAAAGGTTCCGGGGTCTTTCAAAGACCTCCTTTGTGCTCGCAACTATCTTTGTGAAGCATCTATCCCGCGATATTACGGGGGAGAGGATGCTGTCATCATGAGCAAGTTTCTTGATGAGAAGAGAAGCATTGACTCTCTGGATGAAATGCATGAGGAGGTTATCAAAAAATCTCTGTCAAAAGAAAAGTTTTTGAATCCAACTCTTCCATTCGGATATTCCATAAGGAAATGCGAGAAACAGGACATTGAAAATATGGCTGAGGTATATCAAGAAACATTTGATACATATCCTTTTCCTATACATGACCCTAATTATCTGTTAAAGACAATGGAAGACCATGTGGTATATTTCGGTGTTTTCAAGGATGAAAAAGTAGTTGCACTTTCTTCTGCTGAGATCGACTATGACCATTCAGCTGTAGAAATGACCGATTTTGCAACATTGCCTGAATTCCGTGGAAAGGGTCTTTCTTCACATTTGCTTATGAAAATGGCAGAAGAAATGAGGTCAATGGGCATAAGGACCGCATTTACCATTGCAAGAGCCAGCTCTTACGGAATGAACATTGTGTTTGCAAAATGCGGATATGAATATTGTGGAAGACTTGTGAACAATACCAACATTGGTGGAGATATTGAAAGCATGAATATCTGGTATCGAAAATTGAAAGCATGAATCCTTGTTTTCGATACTTTCATACCGAGTTATAGTTGCACTACTATTACTTTTTTTTAAAATCCTTATTTTGCACTTTGTCCGAATATTCATGATTCTGTCCGAAAAAACGTATTTTTGACCGAAAATTCGGGCGTTTGTCCGATAAATACCTTATTTTTTGGACAAAGCGCTTATTTTGTTTCCGTTCTCATTGTTAGAACCCTGCTACTTATAGTCGTTTTGTTGTTGCTATAATTATTTCAATATCTCAAAAATCACTATTAACTTTAGCCTGTAGCATGGCTAAACGCTTCAATCTTAATAAGATCATCAAAAAAATCCGAATTATATAAATTCTCCTTTATAATTTATTTTATTGTATATTAATGGGTTTAAGAACCTATAATCATTTTATGTATTCTTAATAGTTTTTAATTTCAATTATGTATATATACTAGGTTTGCTATTCAGGGCTTCTTATGATTAGAATGGATAGAAACTCAAATAAACCCTCTATATACATTATTACATCATGTATTATGTATGGATGCGTTGGTGTGCTATTAGAAGGTATAAATGGGATGGATACCGGTTCCATACTGTTTTATAGATTCTTCTTTGGATTAATAGGTATTATAATGTTTATTATAGCTACTAGAAGGTATAATGATCTATATTTATCTAAAAAAAAGCCTTCTATGGTCTTAAGAGGAATTTTAAACATTATATGCCTGTTTTCATATTTCCTATCCATGAAATACGCAGGGGTATCTATCGCAGTCATGTTACTCTATACATCACCTGTATATGTGACCCTGGCATCACCACTGCTGTTCAAGGAGAGGATAAGTACCCAGAGCATGATAGCTTTGCTATTCTCAGTAGTAGGAATACTAATGCTGATAGACCCAAGTAACATATCATCTGTTGGAGCTGCCGACAACTATCCACTGGGTATTTTCTTTGGAATAATAGCAGGGATCTCAAATGCATCTAGCAGCCTGATGATAGACAATCTCAAAGAAGACTACTCAGGATTGTCTCTGTTGTTCTGGTCAACTCTAATGGGTATGCTTATCCTTTCCCCATATGCGGTCAGGGTATCTGGTCAGGTATTACTTGAAAACATTTGGATGCTTTTGCAGATGGGACTCGTACTCTCGACTGTTGCAAGCCTCATATACCTAAATGGTGCAGTGAACATGAAAGCACAAACCACAAGTGTGCTTGCATTGCTGGAACCAGTAAGCAGTATCTTCTTTGGATACATGATTCTAAATGATCCTCTCTTTGGGAACACTATCAAGGGTTGTGGGCTTATACTGATCGGTGCTTTTATGATAAGTATGGGGGAGATGAACTTCTTTGGAAGTCGCATACAACCACGGTTAAAACTACGAAGGAACCTTTATGCTTCATCCTGGAGAGGCTTCCCGAGATTTCAGTTTGGGAACTTCAGGAAGTATTAAAACATTTTAAGATATAGCAGTCCACCAACGCTAATTGGTGGGCTCTGCCTATTTCTACCCTTTTTCCATTTTCAAATTGCATTAGAATGAAACTTATTTAAATCTTAATTAATGAATATGTAGAAATTCTAAATAATAAAATATGTGATCTTGTTATTGGATAGTTATGATCGATCACTTTTTCAGACAAAAAAAATAAAATGGGAGTTTTTGTCTTATTGTTCTCCCAACCACTCATTTACCTTTTCCGGATTGTTCTCGATCCATTTTGCAGCTGCTTCTTCCTGATCCATTCCCTGTTCAAGGTCTATCATAATGGATGCTATATCTGACATATCCATCTCATATCTTTCAAGAATCGCATATGCTTCTGGTTTGTCCTCTGAAAGACCATTTCTTGCCAGGAGAACAATATTGTCACCCTCGCCATAGACATTCTTCGGGTCTTCCAGGAATTTCAGGTCCATTCTTGCAAATGTCCAGTGTGGCTGCCAAAGGGTTACAACCATCCACTCTTCATTGTCGATGGAATCCTGCAGCTCAGTTGCCATTCCAACTGTACTGCTTGCACTTAATACATAATCAAGGTTGTATTCTTCAAGTGCAACTTCAGTGGTTGCCATTATTCCTGCACCTGGTTCAATTCCCTGTATAACTCCCTCGAACTTGTCACTATTTTCATTAAGTTCGTCTATGGAGTCAATAGTAACATAAGTTGGAACAACCAGTCCGATCTTTGCGCCAGTGCTTATGTTATTAACATAATCAAGGTCACCTTCATATCTTTCCCAGTAAGTTCCCTGAGTTGTCGGCAACCATGCACCTGCAAAGACATCGATGTCTCCCTGTGCAACTCCCTGGAAAATAGCACCAAGATCGGCGTTTACGGTCTCAACATCATATCCCTCTGATTCAAGTACTTGCTTTATTACGAAGGTATTTGCCCTTGTATCATCCCATGGAGGATATCCAAGGACGATAGATTCTGTTTCTTCTACTGTATTTTCGTTACTTTCGGATGCACATCCGGCTCCGATAATAGCCAGTGCAAGCATGAAACATGCTAACACGTATATTGATTTATTTTTCAACTTTTTTCCTCCTGATTATTTAGATACAGGGATTTTATGCAAATATTGAAGATAGGGAAGGAAACCCTGTTTGATCCGACCCAAACATAAATTTGAAGAAGGACAGAGAACACAGATCCTTTTCAGGTATTGTAGCTAAAATATGTATATTAGCTAAAATGAAAAGTGGGGTGAGTAATTACTCACCAAGCCACTCGTTTACCTTTTCTGGATTGTTCTCGATCCACTTTGCGGCAGCCTCTTCAGGAGACATACCGTTCTCCATGTCAAGCATTACAGACTGAATGTCCTCATGTGACCACTGGAATCTTGTGAGCAAATCATACACTTCAGGCATGTCTTCTTCAAGACCCATACGTGCAAGGGTGTCCACATTATCTGCCTGGCCAAATATACCTTCAGGATCATCGAGATATTTGAGATCCCAGCGACCGAATGCCCAGTGTGGTGACCAGAGTGTAACTATAATAGGCTCCTCATCAGCGATAGCCCTGCTAAGTTCAGCAGTCATTCCGGCTGTACTGCTTGAGATAAGTGTATAATCAAGCTCGTATGCTTCAATTGCATTTTCGGTGTTCTGCATGATACCTGCACCAGGATCGATGCCGATTATCTCTGAATCAAATGCTTCCTTGTTGGCATTGAGCTCATCGATGGAATTAACTTCAACGTATGTAGGTACTGCAAGTCCAAGCTGGCATCCTTCAAGGTTGTGTCTTACGTTGACAACCTGGTCACCATACTGGTTCCAGTAGTTCTCCTGTGTGATAGGTAACCATGCAGATGTTGTGAAATCGAAGTCTCCCTGTGAAAGACCCTGGTAAAGTGCTCCTGCATCAACTGCAATGATCTCAACATCATAGCCTTTCATCTCAAGTACCTGCTGGATCACATTTGTACTTGCGATCTCTCCGTCCCAGAGGACATATCCAACGGTTACTTCCTGTTTTTCAGAAGCAGCTCCATCTTCATTTGCATCACCCTGCTCTGCACAACCTGCAGCAAAAAGGGTCACCATCAATACTAAAATCAACATTAATGATTTCGTTTTCCTGTTCAAAATATCACAAACTTATAGTATTCTCCAATTCATTTTTGTATAGAAATCATACGGCCTTTGCCGTTATGAAAAATAAGCATCTTACTTAGGCGTAAGATGCTGTGTGAACCTGTCAAGTATGATCGCAATGATCACGATACCAAGTCCTGCTTCGAATCCCTGGCCGATATCGACCCTCTGGATACCAATGAGAACCTGGTAACCCAGTCCCCTTGCACCGATCATGGCAGCAATTACCACCATTGAAAGTGAGAGCATGATACATTGGTTGACACCTGCCATTATGCTTGGCAATGCGGTTGGAAGTTCCACCTTGACAAGTTTCTGCCATGGGGTAGAACCGAATGCATCGGCCACTTCTGTAAGCTCTTTGGGAACCTGCCTGATGCCAAGGTTCGTAAGCCTGATAGCAGGAGGCATTGCGAAAACAATGGTCGCAACAAGTCCCGGGACATTTCCAAGTCCGAAGAAAATGACTGCAGGAATAAGGTACACAAATGAAGGCATTGTCTGCATCAGGTCAAGTATTGGCTTGAGCACATGGAATATCATCTCGTTCTTTGCTGAAAGAATTCCCAGGGGAATTGCAATAAGCAATGCAAGGAATGCTGATGAGAGGACAAGTGCGATCGTCTCCATCGATAATTCCCAAAGTCCCAGGTTCTCCAGCAATAGCAGTCCAACAGCACTTCCAATTGCAAGTCTTTTATCTTTATTCCCAATGAAATATGCACCAACTGCGATGATCAGTGTGAACAGTATCGGCGGGAACATGAGCAGGCCATCATTAAGGCCTGAGATCATGTAATCGGTCACATCACTGAAAACATCAAGTAAGAATCCGAAATTAGCTTCGATCCAGGTAACAAGAACTTCTACGCCCTCGCCAACCGGAATTCTGGTCAATTCCATTGATCACACCTCCTCGATGGCAAGTGCACCAAGCACACTTCCCCTTACGATTATCCCTGTCAGTTTTCCATCATCCCTTGTAACTGCAAGGGGTGAACTGTTCTCAATTATCGGGATAAGCTCATTCAAAGGTGTATCGGGATGAATGGCAGTGACATCATCTGACATGATGTCCCTCAGTGTCTTTCCTTCTTTGGAAGCACTTACTGCATCATCTACTGTAATGATGCCCTCTACGTGCTTCTCCCTGTTTACGACAAAGATAGAAGAGATTCCATGTTCTCTCATCAACTGTAAGGCCACTTTCGGACCGGAGTTGATCGATACCACAGGTTCGGCACGCTTCATCACCGCTTCTGCTGTGAAGATCTTTGTTCTGTCAACACCTGCAACGAACTTTGAGACATAATCATCCGCAGGTTCGGTAAGGATCTCTTCAGCAGTACCTATCTGTGCGATCTTCCCGTCATTCATTATCATGATCCGATCGCCCAGTTTCAGCGCCTCATCGAGGTCATGGGAGACAAAAACGATGGTTTTCTGCATCTTGTCCTCAAGTGCAAGCAGCTCATCCTGCATCTCGCTTCTTATGAGGGGGTCAAGAGCACTGAAAGCTTCATCCATTAGAAGGATGTCAGGATCAGTTGCAAGTGCTCTTGCAAGTCCGACCCTTTGCTGCATACCTCCGCTGAGCTGGGAGGTCTTGCTTTCTTCATATCCTTTAAGGCCAACTGTCTCGATTGCTTCTACCGCTTTAGGATACCTCTCATCTTTTGACACTCCCTGTATCTCCAGGCCGTAAGCAACGTTGTCAAGAACGGTTCTGTGGGGAATAAGTGCAAAATTCTGGAAGACCATTCCCATCTTTTTCCTGCGCATTTCCCGCAGTTCTTCAGAGGTTGCAGTGGCCACATCGTCACCATCAAGGAGGACATGTCCATCGGTTGGTTCAATCAGGCGGTTAATACAGCGCAAAAGAGTGGATTTTCCGGAGCCGGAGAGGCCCATTATTACAAAAATTTCGCCTTCGTAGATATCGAAATTAACGTTGTAGAGTCCAACGTTCTGACCGGTCTTTTCAAAAATTTCACTTTTTGAGGAACCATTTTCGATGAGAGAAAGAGCTTTTTTGGGACGCTTCCCAAAAATCTTAGTTAAATTTCGTACTTCAATTTTTTTTTTTGGCTTTAAGATACTAAAATCTCCAGTTTACATTGAATGCCCTTTCAATGTTGAGTAATAGTGTATAAGGTTGCAATCCCTTAGTGTCCCTTAATTGAAACGATATTACTTATATAATTTATGGATTTCTGGAAATTTTTAAAGATATTGTGACTGATCATTTTGTAATAATCTAATGATATCAAAAAATGCAATAGTTTTGTAATAACAAAGATCAATAAATTTGAGATATCTATTGTGATCATTTTTGATATGCAGTCTCATGATCATATGGATTTTTTTATTCCGGGATCGAAGATCAAAAGGTTTTATTCTGGGATCTCCACCTACAATTAAACTAAAACATAACATCATCTATGAAAGCAAGATAAGCGAAGATTTTATATTTATATATTAATAATTTTACAATGGGGGTAAAGTTATTGGATAATATCATATATTCATCTGCTAAATCACTGGCACAGGCTATTCGTTCAAAAGAGATCAGTTCTGAAGAAGTTGTTGAAGCGTACTTAGAGCGGATCGAAGAAGTAAATCCTGACTTGAACGCGATCGTACAGCTTCAGGCCAATGAGGCCCGGGAACAGGCTCGAAAAGCCGATGCTGCTCTTGCACGGGGAGACATTAAAGGGCCGCTTCACGGTGTACCATTTACGGTCAAAGATAATGCAGAGGTAAAAGGAATTACTTGCACATCAGGAACTAAAGGGCGTTCATCCTTTATTCCGGCTCAGGACGCTACCATTGTAACCCGAATGAAGGAGGCAGGTGGCATCTTATTGGGAAAGACAAATCTTCCGGAACTTGCTCTTGGATTTGAGAGCGATAATCTAGTCTATGGACGTACATCGAACCCTTACGATCTTTCGCTTACATCCGGGGGTAGCAGTGGAGGAGAAGCAGCCATTATTGCTGCGGGCGGATCTCCATTAGGTCTGGGTAATGATGCAGGGGGAAGCATTCGTTTACCATCCCATTTCTGTGGCATAGCCGGAATCAAGCCAACTGCAGGACGAGTGCCATTAACAGGTCACTTTCAGCCTCCATTCGGACACATAACTCCATTATGGCAGGCCGGACCAATGGCAAGGTTCGTAGAAGATCTGATCTTAACACTCCCGATCATTGCAGGGGTTGACTGGCACGATCCTGCGATTGTCCCTATGCCTCTGGATGATCCTGATAAAGTTGAGATTGATAAACTGCGTGCCGCGGTTTACACAGATAATGGTATCATACCGCCTACGCCGGAAATATCTAAGGTCGTAATGAATACAGCAGAGGTGCTTTCAGATGCGGGTATGGAAGTGACAGAAGACATACCTGAAGGTATTGAACAGTCCTTTTGGCTCGAGAATGCTATGTTTGAAGCAGATGCAGGGTATTGTATTGAAAAGCCCTTAGAGATTGCAGGGACAACTGAAATCCATCCCTTTACAAAAGGCATTTTAGAAGAGTGCCACTCTAAAGCCGGATCATCTGCTGATTTTAGTGAATTGTTGATCCAGCTGGACAGGTTCCGCAGTAAAATGCTCTCTTTCATGGAGAACTATGATGTGATGATCTGTCCTGTGTGTGCATCTCCTGCTATGCCTCATGGAACCACGTTCGAAAATTTCTCTGCATTTAGCTATACTATGACCTATAACCTGACCGGGTGGCCCGGTGCAGTTGTTCGTGCCGGTACTTCACCGGAAGGATTGCCCATTGGCGTACAGGTGGTAGCTCGTCCGTGGAGAGAAGACGTTGCTCTGGCTGTGGCTCAGTACATTGAGAAGGCCATGGGTGGCTGGCAGCCTCCGCAGCTCTGAGGAAGTATTCATATTTGTTTCTGCATGGCAAATTGGATTATTTACAACGCTAAAAAAAGTGTGCGAGCTGTGGAGAATTATAAAATTCAATTGTTCCCGGGAGGAGAACGCCAGATCTCAACAAAGGTGCACGCATCCAAAAATATTAAATAGTTACCTCTCCCACTTTATAAAGTGGGAGTGGTGTTAGATGGAAGAAATCGATGAAAATATGAACTCCTACAGAAAGACCGCAATAATTGTGGGAATATTGTTCATATTTGCAATCGTCATGCTTTTTGTTGGAGAGGCTCTTTACAAGCCAATTCTGGATTCTCCGGATTATCTGGACAATGCTTATCCGAACAAAGTAGTTGTGATAACTGGAATTCTTATAGAGTTTACAGGTGTTCCTGCAGTAGTTCTTTTATCATTGTTCCTGTTTCCAGTCTTAAAAAAGTACAATGAAGTCCTGGCACTGGGATATGTCGTTTTCAGATTGTTTGAGGCTGCGCTCTTAAGTGTTGCTTATATCAGTAAGCTGCTACTGGTCAATCTAAGTCAGGACTATTTGAGCAAAGGAGGTGTTGATGCTTCATATTTCCAGTATATAGGAAGCTCGATACAGTCAGTAGATCAGTGGGCTGGCACACAGGGACTGATCTACCATATCGCTTTTGCTTTAGGATCCCTGATGCTTTATTATGTATTATATAGATCAAAGCTCGTTCCACGATTCATATCGGCTTGGGGCTTCATTGCTGCTATAGCTTTGTTGACCGGTTCTGTGCTGATCAATATTGATATGTTTTCCGGAATTTCAGAGGTGGGATTGGAGCTCATCTTTGCCCTTCCTATCGCTGTGGCCGAGATTATGCTCTCGATATGGCTTATAGTGAAAGGTTTCGATCCATCTGCGATCGCTTCCACGTCTGCCAGAACAGATACAGATGAAGTTTGAAGAAGCACATCTATAATATGGAAAGATACACAAATGAAAGCGATTATAGCCACAAAATATGGGCCAGCGGATGTTCTTGAATTAAAAGAAGTAGCTAAACCAATACTAAAGGACAATGAAGTTCTCATAAAAATTCATGCGGCAGCAGTAACAATATCAGACATAATGATGCTAAAGGGTACTCCTTATATTACAAGATTTTTCACTGGTCTTATAAGGCCAAGAAGGGCTATACAAGGCTCTGAGTTTGCCGGAGAAATCGAAGCAGTGGGTAAAAATGTAAAGCGATTTAAAAAAGGCGACAAGGTATTTGGAACGAACGGTGCCGATTGTGGTTGTTATGCCGAGTTTGTATGTATTCCTGAAGAGGATTTTCTGGATATAATGCCAGACAACATGTCCTATAAGGAAGCTGCTCCCGTCTGTGGGGCATTAGCAGCATGGAATTTTCTTAAAGATAAGGCAAATATTCAGAGCGGACAGAAAGTCCTTATCAATGGCGCTTCTGGAAGTATGGGTACAGCTGCGATACAGATCGCCAGGTACTTTGGAGCAGAAGTTACCGGGGTATGCAGTACCACGAATTTAGAACTGGTGAAATCTCTGGGAGCAGATAAGGTAATTGATAACACCAAAGAGGATTTTACCAAAAGTGGTGAGACATATAACATTATCTTTGACGTGGAGAGCAAGACTTCATTTTCACGTTGTAAAGGTTCGCTAACGCAAAAAGGCATATATCTTAGAACATTTCCCGGGATAGCGATCCTTCTTCAAATGTTATGGACTTCAAAGATAGGCAGTAAAAAAGCCAAGTTTTCAGCCACAGGTCTTCTGCCAGTTCCAAAGCGTCTTACCTTCCTCAAAGAGCTTAAAGAGCTTATTGAGGCCGGGAAGCTAAAATCGGTCATTGATAGAAGCTATCTGCCGGAACAAATTGTCGAGGCTTACAGGTATGTAGAAACAGAGGGAGAAGTAGGAAATGTAGTCATAACTTTGGGGGATAATATCAAAAACTGACAACTTCTTCTCAGGATAAGATTCACATCAAGTTCAAAGTGCTTAAATAGATTTTAGTCTTAAATAAAAATGGGGTGTGAACATGAAATTAGGCTTAACTCTATTCTTGGTCGGTGTGATCCTTGCAGTGGCAATTGGAGGGATTGCAAGTCACAGTGTAACTTCTACTTTTAAGGAAGCTTCTTCAATGGAAGAAGTAAATGAGACCATATGGAAAGTTCCGGGGTTTTGGTTCTTATTGTGGGCATATGGTGTTCCATTTGCAGCTATTTTAGCAGGAACTGGTATAATCCTTTATGGCAATGGAGATAAAAGTGTTCTTTTTGGAGGCGGAACTCTTCTTGTTGTTGCTTTTATTAGCATTATTAACATGCCACTTCCACATATTCCTGTTCTGTTCGGTATCGGTGGGAATTTGATACTGCTGTTCTTTTTTGGGATATTGTGGCTCTATTCCAGTAAACTTAAAGAAAAGAGCTCTTATTTTAAATTGACAGGATATACTTTTCTGCTTACCGGAATGTGGTTCTCATGCGAGAAGATGGCCAGACCATATTTGACTGCAGCCGAGGGGTTGGGGGAAAGCCCGGCAAATATAATGATCTTTTTTGTTCTGGCCTTTCTGTTCTTCTTCCTTGGTGAGAGGGATAATAAATGAGCGAAAACAGAAAGACCGCAAGAATTGTAGGATTATTGTTTATAACTGCAACAGTTGCCTACTCACTTAGTGTTATTTTATTGGACCCTATTCTGGGGGCTTCCGATTATCTTACCAGTGTTTCTGAAAATGAAAACCAGATGGTGATAGGATCGTTCCTTGTTTTGATCGATGCCGTTGCAGTTGCTGGTATTGGAATCATGATATATCCAATCCTAAAAAAGCAGAATGAAGCTTTAGCTCTTGGTTACGCTGGTGCCAGGATCGCGGAGGGCGTGCTTTTTACTATTAATGTGATCGCTATACTAACACTATTGGCATTAGGTCAGGAATTTTTAAAAGCAGGAACTCCGGTTGCTTCCTATTATCAAACCTTTGGCACGATATTACTGGCAGCAGGTGATCTGGCCTTTTTGTTTGGGTTTGCAGTTGCTTTTACCATATCTGCCCTGATCCTGAACTATTTATTGTATCGATCAAGGCTCGTTCCCAGATGGTTATCAGGCTGGGGCTTTATTGGAGTTGCATTGCTGTGGGTATATTATCTTTTGGAGCCTTTCAATATCGATCTACTTGGTATTCTATTTATTCCAATTGCCGTGCAGGAAATGGTTTTTGCATTATGGCTTGTCGTCAAAGGATTTGATTCATCTGCGATTGCTTCTGCATCTGCAAAATGAATGTAAACGCGACATAATTAGCATCTTGGAAAAAGGTAGTCCAGAAAGGAAAGAGGGGTATTGAAGAATGGATGAATGGCTGGAACCAAATTCACACTCTCCTGAATTCCTTAGGACTATACAGTCCAGAATAGCAGCTTCTGTGAGCACGGAGGACGAATTCGGTGAACTGGAAACAATAGCAGGATCAGATTGTGCTTTCCTTGGAGATCGTATCATCTGTGGAGTGGTCCTTCTTGAGTATGACACGATGGATGTCATTGAAAAGACACATGTGGTCCAAAGGATCAACTTTCCTTACATACCAACATACCTCACATTCAGAGAGGGAAAACCGATTGTTGATGCTCTTTCAGAACTCGGGAAAAAACCCGATCTCCTTATGGTCGATGGTTGCGGGATCAACCACCCGAGAAAAGCTGGCCTTGCTACCCACATAGGCGTCGTAATGGACATGCCTACCATAGGGATTGCGAAGAACATCCTTTGTGGTGAGGCTGACAGGCCGGATGTAGGAGAAGCAAAACCGCTGTTATATCATGGTGATCAGATAGGATGGCTCCTGAAAACGAACAAACGGAGTAATCCCATTGTGGTTGCACCAGGTCACCGGATATCCGTGGACACCTGTCTTGAGGTTACCAGAAAATGCCTGAGGGGTTACAAACTGCCGGAACCTACAAGGCTGGCTCACATGTATGTCAATGAGATCAAAAGGGATATGTTAGAGGATGGTCATGAAGTATTGGCAGAGTTGTAATTTTATAAGATCATTTGAGTTACAGCAAAGATCTGAAGTCCATTATTTTTGTTAAGATCTAAGTGGATCATGATGCGTTGATTCTTTTTTTCATATAAACACGGGTGTCATCATGTCCAATCTCTGACCATCCCAAATGGAGATAAAAAGAAATATTCTCTTTCAATAATACATGAGTTGCTAAACGCATTTCCAAATATCCTTTACGTTTAGCTTTAGACTCAGCGAATTCCATTAACTCACGCCCCAGACCAGTTCCCTGGAAATCAGGGTGTACTGCTATATTTGCTATTGTGGTATAATCTTCCTCGAACATTAATATTAGACCACCGACTATCTCTTTGTCAGATTCTGCGACCCAGACCGGGAAATAGGTTATTTCTTCTTTGTAATCAATATCCATGGGTGGCAAGCGTTCTCCTTTGAGCCTCTCCAGATACTTTGAATATGCCAGGTCCATACAAAGCTTGAGATCTTCTGCATCATCAACAACAGCTTTCCGTATTTTCCAGTTTTTTTGCTTCATATTCTTGCCTTTAATTTCAGTCATGGATACCAATTAACAATTTTAAGTTTCAGGTATATAGTATCATCACAAGGTCATTCAAAATAAAATATTCTAATTGTTTTGTTACTATGATTTTAATTTATTCTGTTCAATAACTTGAGATCGTGAATTCCTCGATAATCTCCTTATTGTATGATCAATTTCTGGGGAAATCGGTATATTCCAGCAACACAACATTTTAACAAGCAAAGGGGAGAGGAACATGAAAATAATAATTTTATCTGATACTCACATCAAAGCCGGAATGTCACTGATCGAGAAATTGCCGGATGACCTTGTAACGATTATGAGGAACAGTGACATTCTGATCCACGCCGGTGATTTTGAGACAATGGAATGCTACAATGAACTTGCAAGTCTGGGAAACCTTGTGGCGGTCCGTGGGGATACCGATGTACCCGAAATAATGGAACTACTGCCTGAAAGGAAGGTCATTGAGGTTGAAGGTTTAAAGGTAGGTGTTATCCATAGGGGACAGCTGACATCTGATAACCCGGATGGCCTGCGATATCTGGCAAAAGAGATGGGTGTGGACGTTCTGATCTTCGGGCATTTCCATCATCCGATCATCGAGGATTATGAGGTCCTTCTGCTATCCCCCGGCAGTCCAACTGTACCCGGTGTTGCTGAACCCAGTGCTATAGAACTCGAAATCGTTGAGGGCAAGGTAACTGGGAGGGTAATTAGGTGTGATGAGGATGTGTGCCGCTATTTTGAGTATGAGAAGAAATGATATGATATGAAACTATATGAAGTAAAATAAAAAAGATGTCGATAAGGTTTAAGAGAACCTTATCAGTCTTTGATCGTTCAATTAAGGTTCGGTCTCTGGTTAGTGACCATATATACGACGCTTTCACAGATGTTGCATGCGTGGTCTGCAATACGCTCCAGATACCTTAAAACGAATATAAGGTCCACTGCATTTGGAATAAGGATCGCATCATCGATCATCATATTAACCATCTTTTCCCATGTGGAGTAGAAGAGCTTATCGACTTTCTCATCCTCTGCAGCGGTCGCTTTTGCAAGTTCTGCATCTGATTCTGCGTAGGCTTTGATACAATTAGCGATCATATCCTCGGTGATGGATGCAATGGTAGTAATTTCGGATAGCTGGATCGTATGTTCGCCTTCGATCTTCTTGACAAGCTCTGCAATGTTCACCGCAAAATCGCTCATTCTCTCAAGGTCAATGGCGATCTTGTAAGAAGCTGTGATCAACCGGAGATCACCAGCCATTGGTTGCTGGAGGGCTAACAGGTGTGCTGTGGCTTTCTCAACGTCGTATTCGTAATTGTCGACGGCTGTATCCATCTCAATGACCTTTTCGGCGAGTTCTATATCAAGGGTTTCCAGTGCCTTTATCGAAATGGCCAGCATTTCCTGTGATACTTTTCCCATCTCTTCTATCTCTGATCTCAAATAATCAAGTCTTTCAATGTATCTTTCTCTCACCATTAAGATCACCCGAATCTTCCTGTAATATAATCCTCAGTACTTTTTACCTGTGGGTTCTCAAATAAGTTCTTCGTCTTTCCGAACTCGATAAGTTCCCCTAGCAGGAAGAACGCAGTGTAATCGGAAATACGGGCTGCCTGCTGCATGTTATGTGTAACAATAACAATGGTATAGTCCTTTTTTAGCTCAAGGATAAGGTCCTCGATCTTGGAAGTGGATATCGGGTCAAGAGCACTGCATGGTTCGTCGAACAGGATAATTTCCGGTTTGACCGCGAGTGTCCTTGCGATACACAATCTCTGCTGCTGTCCGCCACTGAGTGCGAATGCCTGATCTCCAAGCCTCTCCTGGACCTCTCTCATAAGGGCTGCATCTTCCAATGCACCGTGAACCCTTTCTTCAATCTCTGATTTTGGGCAACCGTGTATCTTCGGACCATAGGCGATGTTATCATAGATGGACATGGGGAATGGGTTTGGCTTCTGGAACACCATTCCGACCTTTTTCCTCAGGTCAACTACATCAATATTCTTTTCATAGATATTCTCGTCATCCACAAGAACATCTCCTTCTATTCTGCATGATTTCACAAGGTCGTTCATGCGGTTCAGGCATCTCAGAAAGGTGGATTTTCCACAACCTGATGGGCCTATTAGTGCAGTAACGCTCTTCTCCGGTATGTCAATTGAGATATCCTTAAGTGCGTGTTTTTCACCGTACCAGAGATTGAGGTCTTTAACATTGATATTTGTAGTAATTTCTTTTTTTGACATTATATCTCCCCGGATAATTTTACCTGTTCAGTTTTTTCCTGTAATGTCTTCTTATCATAACCGCGATACTGTTCATGAAAACAACGATCAATAGCAGTATCAGTGCGGTTCCGTACTGGATCGGTCTTGTCTGTGTGATGCTCGTACCTGAGGTCGCCAGTACAAAGAGGTGGTATGGCAATGCCATGAACTGGGTGAAGACCGAATCAGGTATTCTTGGTAAGAAGTATGCTGCTCCGGTAAGCAGTATAGGTGCTGTCTCGCCTGCAACCCTGCCGATACTAAGAATAATACCGGTCATCATTCCGGGAATTGCTGCAGGGAGAATTACCTTAGTTGTGGTCTGCCATTTAGTGACACCAAGCGCAAGGGATGCTTCCCTGTATTCCTGTGGGACTGTCATCAATGCTTCCTTGCTCGCACGGATTATCACTGGCAGGATAAGCAATGCCAGTGTAAGGGATGCTGACAGTAGGGATGCTCCAAATCCGAAGTACTTGACGAACAGTGCCAGTCCGAAAAGACCGAATACCACTGATGGAGTTCCTGCAAGGTTATTGATGGCCATCTCGATGGCCCAGGAGGTACGTCCAGGTGTTGAGTATTCGTTCAGGTAGACTGCTGAGAGTATACCAAGCGGGATGGCAAATGCCATTGATAGCCCGATAAGCATAAGGCTGCCCATAATTGCCGGATAGATCCCTCCTTCTGTCATCCTTTTCATCGGCATCTGGGTTATAAAGTCAAGGCTGAGCACGCTGTATCCGTTCACGGTAATGTAGATCACAAGGATCGATACGAAGGCAAGTACAATCGCCATGGAAAGCTTCAGCGTAGCAAATGCCAGCTTCTCGGAAGTCTTTGCTCCAAAGAACATTATACTGCCTCCTTAAGTCTGTATTTCTTCTTGACGCTGTCAGCGATGAGATTGATGATGAATGTGATTATGAAAAGTACTGAACCGACTGCGAACAGTGCATGGAAATGGTCACTTCCCTGTGGAACTTCCCCCATCTCGAGTGCAATGGTTGCGGTCATGGTCCTTACCGGATCGAAAAGCCCTTCCGGAACTCCTGGTATGATGGCGGTATTTCCTGTAACCATCATGACGGTCATGGTCTCCCCGATAGCTCTTCCGATACCAAGCATGACGGCTGCGGATATTCCTGACAATGCTGCCGGCAGTACTACCCTGTAAATGGTTTGCCATTTGGTACTTCCAAGTGCAAGGGATCCTTCTTTAAGTGCGGTAGGGACTGAATTGATAGCATCCTCTGATACTGATATTATGGTGGGAAGTGCCATCATCCCAAGCATAATGGAACCGGCCAGTGCGGTCTGTCCCGTAGGAAGATCGAGCAGGTCCTGTAGTAATGGGACCACTATTACAAGGCCGAAGAAACCGTAAACAACTGAAGGTATGCCTGCAAGGATCTCTACAAATGGCTTGATGATCTGTGCTACCTTAGGGTCTGCAAGTTCTGAAATATAGACCGCTGCAGCAATTCCTAGCGGGACTGAAAGGATAATAGCTCCGGCTGTAACGATCAGGGATCCTGTCAGTAACGGCAATAATCCGAATTTTGCCGGTGAGGATGACGGATACCATGAACTTCCGGTAATGAATGAAATAGGGGAATAATCACCGAATAAAAGATATCCTTCTCTGAAAAGGAAAAAACAAAGAAGGAACAAGGCTACAACTGTCACTCCACTTACCATTAGGAGAGTGGATTCGATGGCCTTTTCCTTCCTTTTTCTATCTAACATAGTTCATCCCGGCCCTTGAAGGACCTTAAAAGAATTAAGCAGGGAAGTACCCTACTTCAAAGACCATTGCTTCTCCTGTCTCGCTTGAGATGAACTCGACGAACTCAAGTGCAAGGCCGGTTGGTTCACCATCTGTGTAGAAGTAAAGTGGTCTTGCAAGCGGGTATGTGCCTGCGAGAATGTTCTCGGATGTAGGTTCTTCAGCACCGTCTCCCTTGTCGACTGCAAGTGGCTTTGTGGTCCTGTCAAGGTAAGCAACACCGACATATCCGATAGCGTTCGGGTTCTGTGAAACGGTCTGGATGATTGCTCCGGTTGATGGGTTGATCAGTGCATCAGCTCTGTACTCATTTCCTTCCATCACTTCTTCCTTGAAGTACTCGTAGGTACCGGAACTGCTGTCACGTGAAAGAACTACTATTTCCCTGTCTTCGCCGCCAACTTCATTCCAGTTTGAGATATCTCCTACATAGATCGCTTCGAGCTGCTCGTATGTCAGAGCAGATACCGGGTTCTCAGGATTTACAACAACTGAGATACCGTCCCATGCAATTGTAAGCTGGATCGGATCGACACCATTTGCCTGTGCATTCTCGATCTCTGCTTCTTTCATTGCTCTTGATGCCATTGCGATGTCAACTTCGTCGTCAATGAGTGCTGCAATACCGACACCTGATCCTCCACCGATAATAGAGACGGTCTTGTCAGGGTACTCCATCATGAAAATTTCGGCTTCAGCTTGTGCAAGCGGAAGAACTGTGTCAGATCCCTTGATCTGAATTGATTGCATTTCTCCATCACTGCCGGAATCGGCAGCGTCATTGCCTACACACCCTGCTCCGAAAAGAGCAAGTGAAGTGACCAGCAAAAGCGTGATCATATATGACATTGATTTCTTGAACATTGGTTTTTCACCTTATCGAACTAAATTGGTTTTAAATCACAGATCTGAATTTTGACCTTCTGGTCTGCAAGGTGGAAGATAAGGTGAACTGTATATAGACATTCGCTGTATATTCTATATTTATCTATATAATACTAAATATTTACTATATAGATATATATTTTATATATTTTTATTATTTACAGATCATCTGGTCCGCTTTTTGGCGATCGCATCGGAAAAGGGGAATGCCAAAAAATAAACTTAAAGAAGAAAGAACAGTTTTATAATACATAAAAAAGTAAATCCAAGCGTTAAGTTCAGCACGAATTATAATCCATCATTTTTAAAAGGGGCTCCATCGATGACTGATATCCTTATTAAGAACACAAAGGTCTTCTACAACAACTTTTTGCAGCCAGGCGAAATACTGATCAATAATGGAAAGATCGAGCGCATTGCAAAGGATCTCAGTGGGTCGGATCCAGATCTTCTTATCGATGCCAAAGGAGCGCTGACAATACCTGCCGGTATAGATGCTCATGTGCATTTCAGGGAGCCTGGCATGACACAGAAAGAAGACTGGCACACAGGTTCCTGCTCAGCAGCAGCAGGTGGTATTACTACTGTGGTCGAGCATCCAAACACTATTCCACCAACGGTGGACAAGTCATCTTTCAAGGAAAAGCTGAAGCTGGCAAAGCGCAAATCTGTAATCGATTTTGGAATCAATGGCGGTGTGACACAGAACCTTGAATCCCTTTCATTGCTCTGGGAGCTTGGTGTTACCTCATTTGGTGAGATCTTCATGGCAGAGTCCACAGGTGGGTTGAATATCTGTGAAGAGGATTTCGCAGAGGCAATGGGGATCATCAAGGAGCTTGATGCAGTGGCCTGTATCCATGCAGAGGATGAGAATCTGCGCCTGGAGAATGAAAAATTACTCAAGAAAGATCTTTCACCTTCATCACACTCACGTATTCGATCAAATCTCTGTGAAGGATATGCCGTGGAGAAAGCCCTCGAAGTTATTGCAGAGAAAGACACAAGGTCTCACTTCTGTCACATCAGTACCCTTGAGGCCATCGGTCAGATCCGCAAGGAAAGATATGTGGCAGCATCAGAGAACCGTGCACACACTGTAACCTGTGAGGTTGCTCCTCACCACCTGTTTTTGTCCACAAGGGACTGGGACAGGCTGGGTACCTTTGGAAAGATGAACCCGCCGCTTCGAGACCGCAGGAACGTTAAAGCACTTATGAATGCAGTCAATGACGGTACTGTGAGTTCCATAGCCTCTGACCATGCTCCGCACACGGAGTTCGACAAGGACCTTGACATCAGGAGTGCACCATCAGGAGTGCCGGGTGTGGAAACATTGATGCCGCTGATGTTGATGGCTGTCAAGAAGAACATTCTTCCTATTGGCAGGATGATCGAAGTGACAAGCAGGAACCCTGCACATATATTCGGTCTTGACACACGTCATTCAAAGGGAGTTTTTGCTGAAGGCTATGATGCAGACCTTATCATTGTGGACACACGCAATGCAACCACGATAAAGGCTGACAAACTCCACAGTAAGGCCGGATGGTCACCCTTTGAAGGCATGGATGCTATCTTCCCGGAGATAACGATAGCAAGGGGTGAAGTAATCTGGGAAGAGGATGTCCTTGCTGAGAAAGGTAGAGGTAAATTCCTTGAAGGGCAGGGTTATCCTGAAGAAGAGGAATGATGGACATAATGTTAATATCTGTGAACACAGCGAAAGTAAGCCTTATATACTGAGTGTCTTAATCTACTTTTATGGCACGAAACAAGTTCCCTGTTCACACAACATTAAGTTCTGACGCTGTTAAGATACTTGAAAGGTATGAAAAGGAACTTGGAGCCAAGAACCTTGTACTTGAAAAGGCACTGATGTCCCTTGACAGTAGCAAGTTCAAATCCAAGATAGATACGAACAATATAGACAAGGCTATCAAAAGGATCAATACCGGTGTAGTAGGTCTTGACGACATGCTCGAAGGTGGGGTTCCCGAGGGATTCAGCGTTGTAGTCACCGGTCCGCCGGGTACAGGCAAGACCACGCTTTGCATGCAGTTCCTGATGGAAGGCGTCAGGAACGATGAGAAATGTCTCTTTTTCTCCTTTGAAGAAAGGATTCAGCAACTGATACAGCATTTCATGCGTTTTGGCTGGGATATCGGCAAGCACATTGATGATGGCTATCTTGAGATATTTGGGATGTCACCACTGTCGTTTGAAGAGATCGGCGAGATAATTGATGCATACAAGCCAAAGAGGATCGTTTTTGATTCCCTGAACATTGTAACCGACCCGTCGGAGTTCAGGAAATCCCTGTCGTGGCGTACATTGCATAAGCAGCTTAAGGCAAAGAACATCACTTCATTCCTTATTACTGAAAAAGAGCATGGTATTGAGACAAAATCATATGATACATATGATTTCCTGGGTGATGGTATTATCTTCCTTGACCAGATTCAGGCAAATGAGGTGGAGCCAAACCTTACCCCTGTGATGGCCGTCCGGAAGATGAGAGCCACACGTGTGGATACTTCGCCACAGCCTTTCAGATTCACTGACAAGGGTATTTCAAAGTACAGGACGGTAAACCTGACAGCCAGTAAACTTCAGGAAAGAATGAACATGCACCAGAGTGCATCTTCACATGAACCAGGATATTAAAGCTGCAACAATCGTTGTTACATATATCGCCTTAAAGCTTCCAACCCCTCCAAGGTTGATGAAAGCACTTCCATTATTTTCCCTGTCCACCATAACGAGCCCTGTGAGATTCCCGAGAAGGATTCCTCCAACACCGGCCACGAATGTCACAGCAGCCGCGTTCTCAGGTGCGAATATTAGTGCGAAAGGAACTGCTATCAGTCCTATGTAATCGGGCATGACCACGCCGATACCATTGACAAAATCAGAGAGTAGTGTTGCGGCCACGATCATGATAAGCATGATCTCAAGTCCTACGAAATCAGGCTGGAATACGATCAGGAACAGCATCATAATAAAAGGAATTATGAACCCGCCAAGGTTGAGGGTCACAACTGTATTGAATGCCAGTTTCATGCTGGATGAGACATCCTTTACAAGAGGCACGGAATATATCTCTTCCAGTATCATTGCATCCCTGTCGAGAGACTGTGGTTTCCTTGACTTGAAAGAGCTGACAGGTATCTCAATGTTAGCGCCAACAAGCATGAGGACAAGCAGGATGAACAACGGATAAGAGGGTATTATCCCCAGTGATAGTTCTTGCTGGAAGAACAGGACCGCCATGGGTATAAGCATTATTCCAAAGATCAAAAACATCCGTATTTCTGATTTATTTATATAGCCTCTCATTGTTCTCATTAACAAGAGCTCGTTTTTAGTTATTAAATATTTCTAATGAAGATCGAATTGAAAGGTTTTGGTATATCGTGGATTTGGAATGCAAACTCCGACCAGATCATCCTCTCTAAATTCATAACTCAACAGCAACTGCAGGATGAATTCCTGTGTCTTGCGATCCTTCGCAGGTATTCTTTAGGAGGGAGCTTTATCGCATCTTCCGGACAGACTATGGCACATGCAGTGCATCCGACAATACAATTCTCTTTGTTGCAGACAACCGGCCTATCGTTTTCATTGCTAAAAACGTCGTGATTGCATTGTAAACAGACCATGCAACCATTACAGATTTCATAATTAATTGTCGGGAACCATTCGATGGTCTTTCTATTGATGCCGAACCATTTCTCTTCCTTCATTGTTCAGTCGCTCCTATGCTACTTCTTCTTCCTCTTCCATCTTGTTGTTGCACAAGCTATGTTCTAAAGTTCATTTGAACTCGATACACATCGGACCTGATCTTTGAGCCAGGGATCTTGCCAGGAAGCCGGCTTCGATCCTGCATACATTAAGAATACCGCATGGAACAAGACAGTTTGAAGAGCATTTTGCTTCCTGGGCCTTTACCATTACGTAGTTGTCTTTAATGTCGAGTATTTCCATCATTGGAACTTCCAGGTGTGACATCTGCTGTATTTTTTCACAGGGGGATTCGATATCAATTATTATTTTATCCCCTTTGAGTTCCCCGTGGATTTCATGAACAAAGTCACATATTGTTGAATTTACTGTTACATCTGTCATATGATCATACCTCTATAATTCATCTTTTTAATTGCAGGAGCCCTTAATGAGTTATAATTATTCTAGCATTTAAAGATATTTCAAAAATATCTGAAATTACATCTGTCTTTCTTATTATTTCCATTTAAGCTGAAATTATTCGCATGGAGATCTCATATCTCTCCTTTTGACATAGCTTAGTTTATTGCTGGAGTATAAAATCTATATATTTTACATTCAATTATATAAACTAATTACAAAGCATATATATTATACAATCGCGTATTGTCAAATGTAAAAGAACAGAGCAAAATATTGTAAAAACAAATAGAGGAGAGTTTATGAACACTATTCGAAATACAAACAACAGCATCCCGGCAAAAATGGCTCCGGGAAATAATGATCAGCATTCAGTTGTCGGGGGTCACACTTTTAATGATCTGGATGCTGACGAGCTTGACATTTACAGGTTCTTGCTCGGTGGTCTTCTGTCCAAATAAGTCCGGAACTCCGATAGTCAAAGGTGGTATAGAGCAAAGGGAGGAGTAAATTATGATAAAAGAGCAAAAACTATTCTGCCAGAATTGTAACACAGAACTTGAAAAGCAGGTTATAGGCCTGAACACATTCTACTGTTGCAGGGAATGCATGAGCATGACATCTGTAAGGGAAATTATCAAGCTAAAACTTGATATGATGAAATCGACAGAAGTGCTGGAAGCAAGTTCGTAACACAAAAATGATAGAAGCGTATGTGTCCCGGAATGTATATGATTCGGACACATCCATTTTCATTATTTAAGCTTAAAAAGGATCCTTCATTTTCGAGACTAAAAAGTCCGATATGATATGGACCTCAATTGAAAGCATCACTCCGACTATGGCCACGACAGCAAACCTTAAAGGAACGGTATGCAGGTCTACCCCGGCAAGCAATAGCAATAGAGCAACTATAACTGCAAGGTTAGCCACAATTGACAGAGGCCCGAGGATAGGATTGTGTGAGATTCCCCTGTGCTTGAATATGACCTTGTAGGGCCACCAGATGAACCTGAGGACACCCCATCTTTTGTAAGGTGTGCTTTCAATATCAAGGTCCGGGCTAAGGAAGAATGTTCCAAACAGGTAGGACATGGAAAAAAGCGCTATCGTGTAACTGTTCAGGTACCTGACAGCTATGGAATTCTTCTCCCAGATCACAAGATAGGAAAGACCTGCCAGTATAGCTATCATTGTTCCGATATTTATTGCGTCATGTGTTTTTGCATCCGGCATTGTTTATTCATTCCCCTGATTCTGAATCGTTCTTTTATGGTGTAGGGGACCTTATATCTTTGCATAAGGCCCTTTCCATATCGGGAAAACAGAAAAACGGGAACAGAAATCAGAAAAATAGGGTCAGAAAAGTGAAAAATTAAAACAGGAATGTGTCCCTGGAAAAAATAACTTCACATAAGGCCTGTGTCCGATGTAATACTGTTTTTATGGTCACATCAATTCCATCCAGAGCAATATGGCGGTAAATACTCCGATCAGGATCAGGAATGCTAATATGAAGAGAATATAATCTGAAAATTTTGCTTTTTTAAGGGGTATCTCAGCTGAATTCATTTTCTTTGAGGTCGTGTAAGCATCATATACTCCATATGCACAGATTATGAGTCCTGGCATAATGAAAACAAACCAGCCTACAACGGTACCCAGCAGTATGGCAATCCCTTTCACAAGCTCGCCGTTGTAGACCTGTCCCAATCCGCTGAACAAAACAGATAGAACAGCTGCAAGCCCGGGGTTCTTGGCAGATCGTGATGCAGGATATTGTGTGTCGTCAGGAACTTCACATTTTGGGCATATCACAGCATTTTCATCGATCTCAGCGCCACAATTTGAACAAAACTTCATTGCTTTTGCCATTATTTGTTCTCATACAGTTCAATAACTTATGCTACTAAATACAAACTATTTATAATGTAGGGATTTCAGACCTCACTGATCCCTGTTATCAAAGACCCTCTTGCTCTTTTTCTCACTGCGTGGAAGCTCTCCCATGCCAACGCATTCCACATTTACACTGATACCTATGAAATCCCTGAAGGCTTTATTCAGTGCTTTTGCAGACCCGGCATTCTTTTCAGGATCATCCGCTCCATCGATCTCGACCCTGAACAGCATTGAATCCCTTCCCTGATCCCTTTCAAGGATTATCTGGTACTCGCTGCTGACGCCTTCGACCCTGTGGATGACATCCTCGATCTGACCAGGGTAGACGTTTACTCCCTTGATCTTGATCCTGTCGTCGGTACGTCCCAGCAGGCGGTCTATTCTTGGGAAAGGACAACCACATTCGCAGGGTTCGGGAATGATACGTGTAAGGTCCCTTGTCCTGTAGCGTATAAGGGGGGCACCTTCCTTTGTGAGTGTTGTTATCACAAGTTCACCCAGGGTGCCATCGGGAAGTCTTTCTTCTGTGACCGGATCGATGATCTCAAAGAGCAGGTGGTCTGACCAGTAGTGGAGACCGTTATGCATGGAACAATCCAGGGCAATGCCGGGGCCGTAGATCTCGGTGAGACCGAAAATGTCAAAACTTTCGATACCAAGCTCGTCCTCGATACGGGACCTCATCTTGGGGCTCCAGCGCTCGGAACCTATGATGCCGACCTTGAGATTGATCCTGTCTTTCAGGCCCCGTTTATTGATCTCCTCTGCAAGGAGGAGGGCGTAGGATGAGGTGCTTGCAAGTGCTGTGGACTTGAGGTCGAGCAGCATCTGCAGTTGTTTTTCCGTATTCCCAGGTCCCATTGGGACTGCCATTGCCCTGAGGCGCTCCGCTCCTGCCTGGAAACCGATACCTGCGGTCCAGAGGCCGTATCCGGGTGTGATCTGTATCCTGTCAGTTTCGGTAAGGCCTGCCATCCGGTAACATCGCATCATCATTTCTGCCCATACATCAACATCCTTCTGAGTGTACGGGATAATAACGGGACTGCCGGTGGTGCCTGATGACGAATGTATCCTGATGATCTCTTCATCCGGAACTGCCTGAAGGCCCAGGGGATAAGCATCCCTAAGTTCTTCCTTGGTTGTGAAAGGAAGCTTTGCGATATCGTTTATCGTTTTTATCGACTCGATGTCAACTCCAGTCTCCTCTAACTTTTTCTGGTAGAAGGGACTTCCTGATACCACTCTTTTGAGGAGGTCTTTGAGCTTTGCCAGCTGATCTTCCTCAGAAAGTCCGGGGAACTCTTCTTTCTGACAGGGGTTGTTTTGGTCCATTTCATTGTTCCTGGAATCATTGCACATATTCATGCCCTCCGGATGTCTGAGACCTTTTCGAGGGACATGTCGAATGCCTTTCTGTTCAGTTCCCTGTACTTCTCCGGTACCATCTTCTCAAGCACGCTCCACAATTCGTCCGGATTGAAAGGAAGCAGATCCGCACCTGCAGCAGCGGCCAGCATGGCAACGTTCGCTGCCCTGTAGGTTCCTGCTTCTTTTGCAAGTTGTGTGAAATCCACGTTTATTGTTTCCTGGCAGTTCTCTTTCAGGAATTCGATGACCTGTTCCGGGATGTATTCAGTATTGATGGCTGAAGCTGAAGGGATCACAGCGTGTTCATTTACTACGATGCTGCCGTCCTTGCTCAGGAAATGGATGTTCCTTGCGGCTTCCGCAGGCTCAAGACCGATTATCAGGTCTGCATTCCCGGCAGGGATGAGTGATCCACAGACCTCATCTCCGATCCTGACGTGGCTGGTAACAGAGCCTTCTCTCTGGGCCATACCGATGGTCTCAGCGGTGGCCACATGGTAGCCGGCATCTATGGCAGCCGTTGCCAGCAGGCGGGATGCAAGTACAACTCCCTGGCCTCCCACACCTGCAATAAGAATATCGAATTTCATTGTAGTACCTCCCTGAGGACGATAGCATCCGACGGACAGACCTGTGCACAGAGACTGCAACCAGTGCAGTTGTCCTGTATCTGCGGTATTCCGGAAGACATCGAGAAGATTGCAGGACATCCAAGCTGTGAGACACAGAAGTTGCAACCTGTGCATTTCTCTTCATCGATCACGTATTGTCCGGTTGCTTTTGTGATGCCCACACATTTTCCTTTGAAGACCACAGCAGAGGGTCCTTCGTACTCAATTGCTTTTTTTGCCATGTCGATGCATTCACCAAGGTCATCCGCCCCGATGGTCTCAACAAGGTCCACGCCACAGCTTCGGAGCACTTCGGCAATATCGATCGCTTTTGTAGGATTGCCCATAGCTGTCAGTCCGATCCCCGGATGTGGCTGATGTCCTGTCATGGCAGTGGTTCGGTTGTCAAGGACTGCCAGTGTGATGTCAGCATTATTGTAAACGGCGCTGATCATTGCAGCGATTCCGGAATGGAAGAAAGTGGAGTCCCCGATGAAGGCCACCTGTTTAGCATAATTTCCATTCTGGTATTGTTGTGTGTGGGAAAGGCCTGCTGCCATACTGATACCCGCACCCATACAGAGGCAGGTGTCCACCATGTTGAGAGGCTGGGCATTTCCGAGGGTGTAGCAACCGATGTCACCTGAGAATACGGTGCCTTTTCCGTTCTCTTTCTTCAGCTTCGCTGCTGCTTTCTTGAAAGCATAGAAAACATTTCGGTGCATGCATCCTGCACAGAACGTGGGTGGCCTTACAGGAAGTGCAGGTATGTTCTCCCTGGCGACCGCAGGAGTTGAATGTGTCAGGAGAGGGACGTCTGCATTCATGGCCTGAAGTGAGCTGTTAACTCCATCTATAACGGCATCCACATCATATTCTCCACTTACAGGGAAGTGGCCGTTCTTCTTTCCATACACGTTCACATCGAGATGATGCCTGCCTATCAGTTGCAGGAACTGCTCCTCGAGGTATGGGTCAAGCTCTTCGATGACTATAAGGTCTGTAATGTCGCTGAGGAACTCAAGAGCTGCTTTTTCAGGGAATGGGTGGACTGTTGCGACCTTGAAATGAGAATATCTATCGGAGTGATCCTTTATGGCCTCCTTGGCGTACAGGGAGGACACACCGGATGATGCAATACCTATCCTGCTGTTTCCTTTTGTTATTGAGTTGAATGTGTTTTCACTGAAAAGATCTGAGAAACGGTCCGAAAGCCTTACCTGAAGATCTTCAAGCTAGGGGTGCCTTTGTGCTGTCAGTTTTGGGAATATGGTCCAGCGTGGCTCCTTTACGTAGCCTTCGATGTCACGACCTGCCTGCTCGATATCTTCGGTGATCACGTCAGCACAGCCATGGGAGACACGGGTGGTGGTCCTGAGTATCACAGGGATTTCCATCTCATGTGACAGTTTGAAGGCCAGTTTAGCCATATCATAGGCTTCCTGAGGTGTGGAAGGGTCAAGGACCGGAATGTTCGAGAAGTGACCAAAGGCTCTTGTGTCCTGTTCGGTCTGGGATGAATGTGGTCCGGGGTCATCAGATACGAGGATAACAAGGGAGCCCTTTACTCCTATATAGGAGAGGCTCATGAGGGGATCAGAGGCTACGTTGAGTCCGACCTGCTTCATGGTGACCAAAGTATTGGCACCTGAGTATGCGGCTCCGACTGCTGTTTCAAGGGCTACCTTCTCATTGGTTGCCCATTCGGCATATATGCCATATTTGCTCGCATGAGAGGCGATGGTCTCCATAACTTCGGTAGAAGGTGTTCCAGGATAGCCGCTTGCTACCTGAAGACCGGCCTTCATCGCCCCAAAGGCGATCGCTTCGTTTCCCATTAATATACGTTTAGCGGTCAATATCGTTCCTCTTGTATTTGATAGGTGAAAATAGGTAATTTGAATTACTCCTACGGATGTTTCAGTAGTAATTCAGATATGAGCCATCATGTTGTTTAAGCAGATGTCTGGAAAGTCCGCACATTTTAACCATAATGGAATTGTAGGGCCATTTAATTAGGCAGAGCTATAACATTGCATATATTTATACATTGATGTGATCATATGCACTTATTTAATGAAATATAAACGTTTTGTTATGACTTTTCTGACTTTGGCAGAAAGTCCGAGAACAGGTTCCAGATTGCTATGCTTTCTCTGAATATGATGGTTATGAGACTCTTTTAGAAAGGTTCTGTCATTGGGAACAAACAATAATGTTTTTAATCTATAATGTGCTATTCCGCGCATCATAGTACATAGTAGCCCAATGAAGAGGAGGATAGGAATTGGTATTGAAACACAACACATTAAAAATAACCATCACTAAGAATGAAAACCAGAATAGGAGGATGAGCTCCTGATGCCTCTACCCTACATTTACCTGATGATCGCCGTCATGATAATGCTGGCCACAACATTCTTTATCGTATTGAGGCAAGACCATGATTAATCAGGTTCTTCTGGTTTTATATATACTTGGGATACTTTTACTTTCCCTGAAGCTCAGGCAGGGAACCTTTTCAGGATTTGTGGTCTCGGACAGAAATGTGATGCACCCTGCGGTAATAGGCATTGCTTACATGGCTGCCTACTTTAGTGCTGCCTCTTTCCTCGGGGGCGGAGGCTACGGCCTCATTGCCGGGCTTCCATGGGTCATCTGGGGTGTATTCTTCCATGTTGCTTTTGCCTGCCTGGCATTCATCATTGCACCGAAGATATGGATGTTCTCCCAGAAGTACGATGCAAAGACAGTACCACAGCTACTGGAACGCAGGTACGATTCACAGGGAGGAAAAGTGCTGCTTGCAGGGATCATGCTGTTGATGTACACAATATACCTGGTTGCCATTTTCAAGGGTTGTGCCAACCTTTTCCAGGGACTGCTGGGAATAACATATGTTCAGGGTCTCCTCATAGCTGTTGCCATCGTGGCACTCTACTATGTGATAGGAGGACTGCCGGCAATTATCTGGATAAGCTTTTTGCAGGGTTTGATCATGCTTGTGGGTGCAGTGCTGCTTTACACAGGTCTTATTTCAAGTGGAGGGGGCCTGGCAATATGGGATATGGTCCCGGCCGACATACTGAGTATGACAGGTGCAGCAGTACCATGGCAAAAGACCTTTGGAATGGCATTTGCTATCAGTCTCGGACTTCTGGCATTACCTGATCTGCTGATCATGCTGTTCTCTGCAAAGGACAAGAGAGTAGTACGTTTTGCAGGTATCTATGGCCCCATATCCATCACCATTTATGCAATATGCATTTTCTCTCTGGGAGTCATGGTTCACGGGGTATTCAGTTCAGAACAACTGGCACCTTTCATGACAAACCCGGATGGTCTGATACCTTTCCTGGCAACATCACTGCTGCCTCGTGGATTTGACAGTATCGTACTGCTGGCCGCAATTTCCGCTGCCATGTCAACCATGAGTGCCATTGTATTGGTCACGACAACCGCCCTTACTTCGGATATCCTGAGATACCTGCGTCCGGCAACCCCGGATGATAAGGTGCTACGCATAACAAGGGTAGTAGGTGTTCTCATCATCATAGTATCTGCATTCTTCGCAATGGATGTGCCACAGATGATAGTGCCTCTGGTATCCGTAAGTATGGGTGTGATCGCTTGCTGCGTCTTTATACCCCTTATCTTTGGACTTTACTGGGACCGTGGTACTTCCACCGGATTTGTCGCAAGCCTTGTGGCAAGCTTTGGTTCTGTGGTACTGTGGCAGTTCCTTGGAAATCCTCTCATCCACCCCGTGTTCATCGGTTTGATCTGCGGTACCGTGGCATACCTGGGAGGAAGTCTGGCAAGTCCCCGTCCGGCTCCTGTAGTAGAAATGGAATAATGTATAAAGGTCTTCAATACCTGATTCGGTGCTGAAAACAAAACTTCAGCACCACTTCTTCTTCAGCCAAGTGTTTATTTTAAGATGAATGCAGTTCATCTTTATGGAAATCCGATTCTGTTTTGTTGTCTGATATTATGTTTGAAGTGATGCAATATGATGAATATCTATTCATTCCTCTCACAAAAATGATTTAACTTATCAATATCAATAAACCGACAGGGTGTTCAAAATTGAAGAATGTGATCAGCAAGAGCTTCGAAATTAAGGATTATGCCATAGATAATTCCCTGATCAATGGATTCTGGATGACTCTGGTGGACAGGGAAACACTAACAACAGAAATACTTTACAGTCCGCTAGAGGGCGATTCTTTTGATGCGGACCGGACAAAAAGGATGATTGGAGAGATCACCGGCAAATGTGACCACTTCAGCTCATTTCTCCCTGAGAACATCAGTTGTGCGGTTACCTTCAAGGAGCTCGATGGTCTCACATACGTTGAAGGCTCAGGTGATTTTGATGTGGATGCTGCTGAGATGGATGAGATAAGGGTGATCTATAGGCTGCATGTTGAGTATCATATCTGATCGCTTTCACTTGTCGGCCGAAGATGCTATAGAAATGTTTTCTAATAGCAGGTTTCCTTTTAGCCAATCTATCAAAGTTCAGCAATGCATGTTCCCGGGCTCAGCCGGTATGCTGAATCCAAAGGTGCTTCCTTTTCCGGGTTCGCTTTCCACCCAGACCTTGCCGCCATGCATTTCAACAAATTTCTTGACAAGAGTAAGCCCGAGCCCGGTTCCTCCAAATTCTCTTGAGCTCGAGGAATCCACCTGGAAGAAAGGCTTGAACAGTTTTTCCTGATCCTCCGGTGCGATTCCGATTCCGATGTCCTTTACGAAGAAATCAACGGCCTTATCGGAGATCTTACCGCCGATGGTCACTGCACCACCTTTTTCTGTGAACTTGATGGAGTTGTTAACCAAATTGTAAAGTATTTGCTTGAATTTCAAAAGGTCAGCTTTAATTACAGGTTTCTCGATCTCGATGTTGCATGTCAGGTCGATTCCCTTCTTCTTTGAAAGAGGCATCATCAATGCTTCGATCTCATCAATAGCATCAGATACGCGGAATTCGTTGACATGCAGTTCCATCTCCCCTGTTTCAATGTTAGAAAAGTCCAGGAGATCATTGATGAGCTTTAAAAGGTGATTCCCATTGTTGAGGATCGTGGATATGTAACTCTTCTGCTGTTCGTTCAGACAACCGTAATCTTCACTGCAAAGCAGGTCCGAGAACCCGATGATCAAAGTAAGGGGAGTTCTCAGCTCATGGTTGATGTTTGAGATGAATTCGGTCTTGGCCCGGTTCGAATCTTCCGCAGCAAGTTTGGCCTGAAGCATTGCCTCTTCTGCCTGTTTTCGCTCGGTGATATCCTCGACTATCCCCTGGTAGTGAGTTGCTTTTCCATTCTCGTCCCTCAGGATGAAGGTCTTCTCACTTACCCATAGCAACTTTCCATCCTTTGTTATCAAACGATATTCCGAGGTGAAGTTGTCACTACCATCATCGCACTTTGCAGCAAGAGTGTCCCATACTTTTTGATAGTCGTCGGGATGGACAAGGTTACCATAATTAATGTGACCATGTATGAAATCTTCAGCTGAATAACCAAGTTTTGCAACATTCTCCGAAGCATATTCCGCAGGCCAGAGTTCTTCTGCCTTCCACAGGAAGACCATTGTAGAGCTGTTGTTTATGATATCTTCCAGGGCTCTCTGTCTTTTAATTGCTTTTTCAAAGGCGAGATCATTGTTCTTCTTTTCAGTTACATCATCTACAGTTAGTAATACAAGTGGTTCACTATTTTGTTGTATTAATTTTGTTGAGATTATAAAATTGAGTGTCACAGACTTATCATTGGTTGTGATCTCCAATTCGCCTTCTTTTTTGTAAATGCTTTCACCTGTTTCAAAGGTGTGCATAACAGAGTTTCTTACAGCACATTCTGAGCATTCCCTGTTCTTCCCGCAACCGTCTCCATTTATCGAATTTACGCAACCGAACAGTTCACCACCAAGAAGACCAATGCTATCCTGTTTTTCGTTCCCTAGTTCAATAGAGGCAGTCCGATTGAGGTATTTAACTCTCCCTTCCTGATCCACAAGGATGATGATCATAGGAATATCCTCAAAAATGGGATTTAGGATATCAGGATCTATAAAGAATTCAGCATGATCCTTACAGGATCCTTCCAAGGCAAATTCACGTTGAATTATGTTACTTTCATTCAGATATGGCCCCTCCGTCTTCCCATATACACTGTTGAGCAGATTATGTGATTTAATGTGCTAAATTAGTATAATTTATGGTTGTATATATAATGCTATGATTTGATCTTTTTAGAGATGATAGTACTTCAGTAGCAAAATTAAAAAAAAGCATTAAAATAGTTTGAATGCTTCCAAAATGCCCAATGACGGCGCAAAAGCAACATTATCTGACGCCACAGGAAGTGGCCAAACATCTGAGGGTTGAGACAAAGACGATCCATGCATGGCTTGAGGAAGGAACCATGGACGGCCTGAATGTGGGAAGACTCTGGAGGATCCCGCGAACCCAGCTGGAGCAGGTGGATGATAATTCTTTCATGAAGAACGCAGACAAATTGAGTACTAAAGAGTTCCCTCGTAATATGTGTGATTACGACAGGACCAGGGAAGAGTGGAACAATGAGATGCCTGAGTTCTTTAATTTCGGTTATGACATCATTGATGCCTGGGCAAAGGAAGACCGCAACAAGCTTGCAATGATCTGGGTGAACCAGAAGGGTGAGGAGAAAAAGTACACCTTCAGGGACCTGATGAAACTATCCAACCAGGCAGCGAACATTCTTCTTAAATACGGTATCAACAAGGGTGACAGGGTCATGCTGATGCTCCACCGCGTGCCTGAATGGTGGATCTTTGTGATCGCACTGGCAAAGCTTGGTGCTATTGTGTGCCCGTGTCCTACACTTCTTACGCCAAGCGATCTCCAGTACAGGATCAATGCCGGCAAGTTCAAGATGGCAGTTACCGATCTGGAAAATGCTCCGAAGTTCGATGAGGTCCGCGAGGAATGTGCATCCCTTAAGGAATGCATGGTGGTTGACGGGGAAAGAGAAGACTGGATCAGCTTCCAGTATGAGCTGCTATATCCTGCACCTGTGTCACATCATTCGGTGTCCATGCCTGCACTTACCAGCTCCACCGACCCGTTGCTGATATACTTCACATCAGGGACTACCGGCAAGGGAAAGATGGTGCTTCACAACCATGCATACCCGCTGGGTCACAGGGTGACTGCAGAGTTGTGGCAGGATCTGACCGAGAACGACCTGCATTTCACCTACTCGGACACCGGTTGGGCAAAATGTGCATGGGGAAAGATCTTCGGCCAGTGGATTGCCGGAGCATGCGTTTTCGTGTATGACATCAGAGGCAAGTTCAAGGCAACAGAACTTCTTCCGCTTATCGAGAAGTATGAGGTCACATCCTTCTGCTGTCCTCCAACTATCTACAGGATGCTCATCCTTGCAGACCTGAGCAAGTTCGACCTCACCCAGCTCCGTCACTGCTGTAGTGCAGGCGAGCCGCTGAATCCTGAGGTCATCAAGGTGTGGAAGGAAGGAACAGGTCTTAACATCTACGAAGGCTACGGCCAGACAGAAACCTGCTGTGCTATCGCATCCTTCGCCTGCCTGGAGAACAAGCCCGGCTCAATGGGAAAACCATCTCCGGGATGGAATATCGAACTGCACGATGATGACGGCAATCCGGTGGACAACTTCGAGGAAGGAAGGATCGCGATCTCACTTGACCCACGCCCACCGGGCCTTCTTGTGAAATATGTCAACAACGATGAAGAGAACGAAAAGTCATTCCAGAACGGCTTCTACTACACCGGTGACAAGGCATACAGGGACGAGGACGGTTACTTCTGGTTCGTGGGCCGCGATGACGACGTTATTAAGAGCTCAGGATACCGTATCGGCCCGTTCGAGGTGGAAAGTGCACTCCTTGAACATCCTGCTGTGCAGGAATCCGCTGTGATCGGTGTTCCGGACAACATCAGGGGTATGATCGTCAAGGCTTTCATAGTACTTCATGACGGGGTCGAGCCATCGGAGAACCTGATAAAAGAGCTTCAGGACCATGTGAAGCACACAACAGCCCCATACAAGTACCCGAGAGCCGTTGAATTCGTGAAGGACCTGCCAAAGACCATTGGTGGCAAGATCAAGCGAAAAGAGCTCAGGCACATGGAATCTGAGAAAGCTGGTTGCGAGTGATCTTTCGGTTATTTTATTTTCGTGGGGATTGTTCCCCACATTTTTTTCATTAGATTCAGGCAAGCAAGCAAAAAGCTTCAAAAATGTACAGCTCTGAGGTTATGTTCATTCACTGAATAGCTGGGTGTTCGTAACATGCTTTTTTTTATAAGGAAACTCCTTTTCGAATTCCTCAGTGACCTCAAAGGAATTTGATGCGAAGAATTTCCCGGATACCTCATTCAGGCTTCCGTCATTGAGTTCCAGTGCCATGAAAGCATCGAAATGTTGGCCAGGGTCATTCCGAATACAGAAAATACCAGCCAGATCCATGCTATAAAGAAAAGAGATGCTTCCCAGGGTATCTCTTTGATTTTATCGATTAATGATGCCATCAATCCATAACTTTTGTTCATTTTTTTCTCCAACTCCCTTCCTCACTTTCTGTCCTTTCTCTTCTCTCCCATATTTATAACTTTAGACAAATAATCGCGATAAAATAAAAGAATTTATATAGAATGCAATATTACTGGCATCAGTCAGGCAATGCGTGATCATCTGCAACTTGCAGACAGGGAAAGGGGTCCCCTGGTCTTGTTGCATCCATACTATCCGGTAATGGCACAAACATGATGATGCAGACATATCTAAATCTTGATCTGTCGATATCATTGTTTTCATGAAAGATAGCAGATACCAGACAATATATACAGGTAGTAGATAAAAAAAGTAGCTACAGGTACTGTATACCAGGCGCTAACACTCCTTACATCATGCAAATGTCTGAAACCGACTATAACATGACAAAGTGATGTAATATGGAACAAAGGGGTACAACAAACAGAACATTAAAGGATACAATAATAATTGCAATTGTATTTTGTACGATCATAGGTGGCTTTACATTCCTGGCAGCTGCAGCAGAGCTTAATCACCAGATGAAGAACAGCGAAAGTTTTGCCCAAGGGTATTCAGATTATCCAAGCGATGACAAGTATAATCAGGTCGTGGTAAATGCGAACGTGTTCGAAGATATTGATTCATTCTTCTACGTGCGTGGATTTGAGACTGCTAAGAACGATGAAATGATGCGCTTACCGCATCGTGATGTGATCCATGGGTGATGAGGGATGGTATTGGGGATCCTGGTAATCCTCAATATCTGCTATTTTTGGTTTTTGGAATATTGTTGGGAGTATGTTGATTCTTGTTGGCAGCTACTTTTTGTCTTATGGTATTGACAAAAAAGATATAATGCTAAAAAGAAGACTATGCGTTTATGAAATCAGAGCATGTTAAAGGAACTCCATTTGATTATAGCGATGACAAAGTAACTGTCTATTTTGAGATCGCTGATAAACAAAGCACAAAAGAAATTATGGATAATATGTCTTTTATAGACAGCATTAAAGATCTGGAACATGGCTTTGAAGTAAAAATCGCAATACAACAAATACCAGAGGTAATCCGTTATTTATCAAGGGAAAACATTGCTATATATGCTGTAATTCCTAAAAAAGAATAATAACCATAAACGGTATATCGCTGTTGAAACTCTGTTTTAAACAGGTCTTATTTTTCTCCGTAAAATATTGGGAGATTTCTACGAAGTTCCAAAGTGAAAAGCCGTTTACTCTTAATGGTAATGTTCGGGAAGGATTTCACTGCATGATGAAACTAAGCTGCAGATTGTCGCAACTACAGTTGCCTTTATTTCCATTAATCCTCCTCTTTACTATTAGTTATGTGCCTGGCGAAATTATACGGAAATCGAAATCACGAAGATTTGATTCTTCCTGTTTAATGTCCTTTCGGATTGCTATAATTATCTGCCTAAGAATCTTATCTTGTTCTGCTTGAGTATAAGGTGCTCCATTGCGAGCAGCATTAATGTAATCAAGGAGCTTGTTCACATTGCTTAAAACTTCAGGGCTTGCGATAAGATTCATCTTGCTTATTGACTGAGCCACCTTCAGATGGGCTTCGTGTGTCTTAGACTCTGATCCAAGATCAGAGATACCTGAGAGGAACTCCGAATATATATCCAGACGAAACTCCAATTCTTTCAGTTTATGCTCTCGGCGACGATCAACTAAATAAACGATAATTGATGTAAAAGCTCCTATAACTGCAACCCAGATTATAGCTTCCATTGTATCCCATCTCCCTATGTTTAATATTTAGTATATCAGTGAAGCACGCTGTTACTTTGCGGAGATCAATAACAACGTTGTAGCATAGTTTTTCGTCTATGCTTCGTGTCTGATTAAAATAACTCCTTCACACCAGTAGGTAAGCACTTTTGAGAAGACATTATTCAATCCACATTTTTTTATTTGTAACATGTATGTTTATAGTTAATTATTTAAAATTCTTAAGATGAAATACTTTATGAAATTATCTGGATAAATACAAATTTAGTAGAATCAATTCGGGTAAGTAAGAATACTGTAATGCTGCTTTCTATATTTGTAAAGGAATAATTCTGAAGATAAGATCTCTTTTCCTTTCAATGCTCCTTATCTGGAAAGATTGGGGAGTTAGGAAGAGTATTCTTAAAATTTTAGCAGTTCATTTGAATTTAGAAAAAGTATTTCTACAAAACCTATTACTATTTGCTCTTACATATTACACAGGAAAAAGATAGAGATCAAAAAATAAACATTTGTCAGCTTCCCTCTTACCAATGATCATTTTATGATATGTCCGCCAGAGGCAGTTTTTTCAAAATATTGCTGGTGATATTCCTTTGCCCTGAAAAATCTTGCAGCAGGACGTATCTCGGTGATAATGTCCTTCCTGAATTTCCCGGAACTCTCGATCTCCCTTTTTGAAAGTATTGCAAGTGACTTCTGCTCATCGTTATGGTAAAAAATAACTGAACCATATTGACCTGGCACTTTTTCCCCTTTTTCATCAGGAGCCGTTGGGTTATGCAGTTCCCAGAACAATTCCAGGAGCTTTACATAAGGCACAACATTCGGATCATAAACGATCTGGACAACTTCAAAGTGTCCGGTATCTCCCACGCTTACTTCTTCATAGGTAGGATATTCAAGTTCTCCTCCCATGTAACCTACTGCAGTCGCGACAACGCCCTGAACCCTGCGAAAGATGGCTTCTGCTATCCAGAAACTTCCCGCAGCAAAAGTGGCGACCTCATATCCTTCGCTCCTTAGCTTCTCAAAAAGCTCCATTGTAACATCGGTAAATGTAATACCTCCATCATTATGTTGGTGAATCCTTTAAGATTCATTTTGAGTTCTTAGTTTATAATTGCGTTCCTGGAAGCAATAAATATCGGGTTTGTAGGGAGTTAAAGAAAGATTAAAGAAAGGGTTATTGCCCCCCAGCTAACCTAATTATGTCCTGTATCCTCTTAATAGTTCCTCTGTAAGCAATGCCTACCTTCCTGAGAATGAACAGCTCCAGATTCTCTTACCATGGCTTCATCCAGGGCCAGAAGTAGCACATATAATATAAATGAAGATAGAGCAATTAATAGATAGGTGAGTTGTATGAAAAGAAACATTATCTTAGTTCTGCTCATTTCCATAGCTCTTTTGACCGGAATGATGGGTACAGGCCTGGCTTTATCCAATACAGGGGGAGGAGAATGGGATTTCTCTGAAGAACTGACAATAAAAGAGAACTCTGGTAAGGATCTAACCAATTACCAGGTACAGGTTCTGCTGGATCCTTCAAATTTCGATTTCTCAAAAGCAAATCCGGATGGGTCAGATATCAGATTTTCCATAAATGACAGGCAATTGTATCATTGGATCGAAGAGTGGGATGCTGGATCAGAGAGTGCTATTATATGGATCAATGTCCCATTTATTCCTGCTAATGGAATGACAGATGTGACAATGCATTATGGAAATCCAGCTGCAACTGACATTAGCAATGGTGCTTCCACGTTCGATTTCTTTGATGATTTTGTCGAATCGCGCCTGGGTATTGCGAACTGGAGATCTGATACAAATGCAGGAGGAGAGATTGAGATTAGCAATGGGATCCTCCGCCTGGTAAACCCAGTAAAACACCCCACGGATTTTGCAAAAATAACTTCCAAGGATGCATTTGGGATAAACTCAATGTTCGTTGTCAAGAGAATGAAGGTTACCACAGGGTCCGAACCAATAGGTCCGGTACTGGAGCAGGGACTTCTTGATCCGCAAGATGAAACCGAAAATAGGATAATCCTTCGTACAGAACTCGCCAATGAGAGTAAGGTTTCATGGACTCTGACCAGGGATGACGATAGGTTCAAGTCATGGGATCTGACAAACCTTGGTATTGCAGAGGGAACATGGTATACATCAGGTATTGCATGGTATCAGGATGGTGATTTCAAAAACGTTTCATGGTTCAAGAATGGGGTAAGAGATACAAGGATGGATTATTCCTATTACATTGAAAATGAAGATGAAACTATAATTGACCACATCCCGGACAATGAATTGAAATTATACCTGTATTCAAGTACAGCCAGCACCATAAATAATATGGGCTATATGGCTGTGGATTATGCAATTGTACGTAAATATACACCACAGGAACCAACCGTTTTCATGCCTGGAGAGATCGTTACGCAAGAGCCTGAGTCCTTGCCGGAAAGTGATGTACAGGTACCTCAGCCCATTTTAAAAGATATTAATATGCCTGCCTCTGAGGCTGGAAAACAAGCGATATTTATCTTTGAGCCTTATTCTGACGACAGATCGATTTCTGTTATAAACGATCTGAAGGACAGTGGCATAAATACAGTGTTCCTGAGGACGGATATCGACAATATCTGGAGCTCTGAGAGATTCATAAAATCGGCCCATGAAAATGACATAACAGTCCACGCAATGATCCTTGATGAAAAGAAGGATTTCGTGGATGGAAGTGGTGAAAGTTCAATTGAGGCGGTCGAGGCAGTCCTTGATTACAACACGAAATCACTTGCAGGATTTGATGGCATATACATAAGCCTGAAAACCTGTGATCCTGCTGAACTGGAACAGGTGTGTCTGGAAAATGCACTGCTTTTGGAAGCCATCCATGAAAGAACAGCTGGAAATGTATTACTGGTTGCAGGAATTCCGGCAGCTTATGACAGATCAGCTATAGAGAACATTACATCCAATGTTGATCTCTTTGTTCTAATGGCCCATGACATGGATGAGGTCGATCTGACAGCTGAAGAAATAGAGGATTCCGTTGCTTCAAAAATGGGAGAGATCCGAGGGGCTGAAGAATATGCCCTGATCACAGTTGTCGTTAGCGAAGAATCTGATGATGCAAAAGTCAATGAATTGTTGAATAGCCTATACGCCTACTACTCTGAAGATCCGGCATTCCTGGGTGTTTCTCTTCTAATGCAGGAAGACCTGCAAGAAGTCATAGAGGCTTCAGCTCCGCCCGAAGATAAGGGAACACCAGGATTCGAAGCTATATTTGCGATCATTGGTTTGCTATCGATCGCATATATACTGAGGAAGCGATGAGAGCGTTGGTATTGCGGAACAACTGAAAATGTAAATAGGATGGATATTTGGATAACAATTTTCAATTATTCATTCCTTAAGCTCTTTTTTTAATGATCTCTTTTTCTTTTATACAGATACTTCTTGAAATCAATCACGAAGAATGGCGAGCTTGCAACTGCCTTATACTGAATGGAAAAAGATAAGATTCTCTAAAGGTACTTTGCACTACATGAAGCAGAATGCGAGGAGTGATAAACCATTTACTCTCAATGCTCATCACAACGTGCAATTGTCCCTAAGGATAGTGAAATTGCTTGAAGTTTTTTGATGTATTTTGTCGTACAATTGTCATTTTTTTTGTAAATATAAAATTTGATAGCAGAGGTTATTTATATTATACGATGCTGTTAAGTGCTAGTTCGATTGCTCAACGATTTTATAAAGGATTACTCTATTTTCGTGTGCTTCTTTTAACAATTGCTGATAGTAAGAAGTAGTCGTATCGGAATGAGCGATTTGGTTAAGACAAGGTAAAACTGGTCATGCGATAATTCTCAGTCTCGGTTCTGCTGTACGGACTATATAAATATTTAGGAGATAAAACAAATGGGATACAATGACAGAGGCGGAAACAGTAGAGGCGGCGGTGGCTTTAGATCAAACAATGGTCCAAGAGAAATGCACAAGGCAACATGCTCAGACTGCAAACAGGAGACTGAAGTACCTTTCAAGCCATCTGGTGACAGACCTGTATACTGCAGGGAATGTTTCCAGAAGCACAGACCAGCCAGATACTAATTATATCTTGATATAATTCAATTCTGACATATTTTTATAAAAGACAGATACACTGTAATCGTCCCGATTGATCAGTATCTGTCTGATATACTTTTTCTTTGTCCTTTTTTTTGACGATCTATCTTGTAAGCTAAGCTAGAGAGGTATCTATTAATAAAAATCGAAAATCCTTTTCCCCAATAATTCATCGGTTTATTCCCACCAAACCTCTCACAAATCGTTTAATACTAAAAGTACAAATAGCAGACTATGTCTCACAGCTCCTATGCTGAAGAGGACGACGATGTTGAGATCGAAGAGGAATACCTGGGAGATTATGCCAGTGTTCGGTCTATTGTGAAGGAGGCATTGCCGTTCCAGCTTATTGCTACGTTAGGAGGAGCTGTGGCCGGGCTTATACTCACGGGGATGACGGAGGAGCTTGAGCTTATTCCGGGGCTGATCGTTATTTATCCGGCGGTCCTGGGGATGCGTGGGAATATTTCGTGTACTCTGGGGTCACGGCTTGGGAGTGCTATTCATATGGGTCTTATTACTAAGATCGAGAGGAATCCGGAGCTTACCAATAATATCCTGGGGTCTTTGATACTCGGTTTTATTCTTTCTGTGGCTCTTGGTATACTGGGGCATGGCATGACAGCCCTGCTGGGGCTTGAGAGTGCTGGTGTTGTAGCACTTACGGTGATCGCTGTGCTTGCAGGGGTGTCCTCAGGGCTCATTCTTGCGGTTATTGCTGTGTTCCTTGCGCTGGGTATGTTCAGGTTCGGATTTGATCCTGACAACGTTGTGACGCCTGCAATTGCCACCATTGGTGACATCGTATCCATGTTCATGCTGTTAATGGCTGCAAAGGTGGTGCTGATGTTATGACCTACTATACCATCGACAGCATCGTTCGCAGGGGATTGCCTATCCTTTTGCTCACATCACTGCTCGGGCTTACTGCAGGACAGCTGATGAACTCCCAGATCGACAATCTCGTAGCCATTCCAACCATACTTCTACTGATACCCGCGCTGATCAAGATAGGTGGCGACACCGGGAGCATGCTGGGCGCAAGGCTGTCCTCGGCATTCCATATGGGTATCGGTACCACGCATATTCAGAAGAACCCGGTGGTCAAGAACAGCGTCATTGCAGCGTTCATAGTCGGAATATCAGCTTCGGTGTTCCTTAGCATCATCGCCTGGATGATATGCTGTTTCGGGGAAAGTGATTTTGGTTTCTTCAAGATCTTTACCATATGCATCATCTCCAGCTTCTTTGAGCTGATAGCTGTCTTCTCAGCCACCATTGCGATAGCATTCGCATCCCACAGGTTCGGGATCGATCCGGATGATACCGTAATTCCCATCATCGCAACACTGGGGGATATCGTGGGGATCATTGCTATCTTCTCAACATTACATCTAATGCACATCATCTAAAAACGTCATGAAAAACGATTATATATAAATAATTAGAAAATCATAGCTAATAGCTGGTATTAATAACATGAGTCCCAAAGAAATCAAGTATATTCCGAGGAATCTAAAAGACCTTCTCATTGAAATGAAGGACACTTCGGAGCTGATGGTCGATCTTGCCTATTCTGCAATGGTATATGATGACGAGGACATTGCCGAGGAAGTGCTTCATCTTGAAGAAAGGATGGACACGCTTCACTACCACATGAAAATGGCCGCAATGCTTAGCACACGCCGTATTGACGAGGCTGAGGACATGGTAGGCGTTCTCCAGGTGGCAGCATCCGCCGAGACCATCGCCAACGCAGCCGGTGACATTGCAAAGATCATCGACATGGACATCGGAATTCCTCTTGAGCTCAAACTTGGTCTCAGGGAAGCCGAAGAGACCATCGTAAGGGCCACTGTCAATGAGAACTCCGACATGTGCGGACGTACTCTTGGTGACCTCGAACTTGAGGTCGAGACCGGCATGTGGGTCATCGCCATCCGCAGGAGCGATGACTGGATCTATGACCCGCACCACGACACCCGCGTCCGTCCCAATGACGTGATCTTCGCAAGAGGTCATGACGAAGGCGTACCTCTATTTGTTGAGCTTGCCACCATGAAAAAATATGTCCCGCGCAAGTTCGAACACGAGAGCGTCTTAAAGGACCTCGAAAAGGCAGTGGATCTTATAGTTGACATGAAGAACACCGCTGAACTGTCCGTAGGACTCGCATATTCAGCCTTGCTCTTTGACAATACCGATATCGCTGAAGAAGTAAAGGCCCTTGAGGCCGAGATGGACAAAAAGAAATCCGATCTCCAGCACTGGGTCCTTGAGACCGCAAAACACGTTCCTGACGTGAACCAGCTTCGTGGCCTGCTTCAACTGGCCAATGCATCAGAGTTCATCTCTGACGCCGCATACGGAATTGCAGATATCGTCCTCCGTGACATCGATCTGCACCCCATCATCACCATCGCTGTACGTGAATCCGATGAGGTCATGATCAAAATGCAGGTTGACGGCTGCTCACCTATCATCGGCAAGAGCCTCAGGGAGCTGAAGCTTGAGACCGAGACCGGAATCCACATAATGGCTATCAAGCGTGATGAGCGCTGGGTCTACAGTCCTGTCCCACGCACAATGGTCAGGGAAGGAGATATCCTCATAGGCCGTGGTTCACAGACCAGCGAGGAAGCACTTCTCGAGATGTGCGCCTGTCCCACAAGAGCAGATGAGTGATTTTAGCTCTGTAGAATTGTCAACTAAGCTAAATACATGGCCTTGATATCCCATCGAGGTTGTGTATTAATATCTTTAATTTCACTTCTTTCACTTGATTTTCGTACTTCTTTGCATAATAATTCTCTTTATGATCTTTTTTCAGAATTGCAATAGCAATGTCTATGTACATTTTAGGCCAGATTGCAATTGATATGAACAAATTCTGCATAAACTAATCAAAATATTTATAAAACATCAGTTAATTTATTGTAATGTATGGGTTCGGCAAAGTTTAGCAGCAACAGCTAAACCCTACAACAAAAAGGTACGATCATATTTGTCTTAATTTAGTCTAAAGCTTTTGTGATTTTGCCTCTGTTGTATATGAAATGAAGTGAGAAAATGAAACGAAAAGATGGATTTCCACAGAGCCTGATCTTTAGTAGCGGGGGTTTTTGCTAAATGGATAAAGCAGTTGTATACGGCCTGCTTATACTTTTTTTAGGAATCGCAATTGGGTACAGCATCAATGACATGGCAACTATCGAAGAGGTTCCCGGTGGAATGAAAGTACCGGAAATGTCAGTCGGCTTGGGCTCCATTGATGAGAACAATACTGACAGTCACAGACTTAGTTACAATCTCTTTTTGTATAATTCAGGAGATGAAGATGTATACGTAAATTCGGTAGAACCAATTTTCGGTGAGAACATCTCAAAAATGGTAGTGACCGAAAACAATACTATAGTTGTGGACAGAACTATAAACGGAAACTCTTCGGCAGAGATTAGCGGTCAGGTGGAATTGAATACCACCGGTCTATCAAAAGAAGAGATTTTTGATGCAACTGAAATAACCATCATAGGATACAACATATCTTCAACAGAGACCATCTATAATTTCTGGGCAGAATTTTAAAAAATCGTAGAAAACACCTGTGTATAAGCCAAATGATCATTGCAGGTCTTTCTCCCTCTTTTTTGTAAGATCAGTTCAGCAAGTTGAAATGACTTAATGATTTCAGCATCTTCATCTTTAAATTAATTTAGCAGCTGAGGCAGAATTGACCGATATTACTACCATCCTCCTTAAGTACTAACAACTCCTTTATATATGATGGAAAAAACACAATCGGATATACAATGAACTCAGACCACAGTAATCGTGGTAATGGACCCATAACTACAGCATTATTATTGGCAGCCGGAAAGGGCAGCCGTCTTTATCCTCTGACACGCGACACACCGAAATGCCTCACAATGGTTCACGAGGCGTCTATTCTTGAACGACTTGTCATCAATTTAAAAAAGCAAGGCTTCAAACGTCTTGTTGTAGTCACAGGATATCAGGAAAAATGCATTCGTGATTTTTTAGAAACGCGGGCTTGCGGAATGGAGATCGACTTTATTATAAGCCCCCTTTACGCGACCACCAATAACATATATTCACTCTGGATGGCACGTAATATCATCAATGAGCCGTTTTTGCTTGTTGAAAGTGATCTTGTTTTTGATGGATCTCTTCTGGATGACATGTGCTCTCCTGACAGAATTGCTGTTGCACGCATGCAACCGTGGATGAATGGTTCAACTGTTACGATCAACCGATCCCAAAATGTTAAGAAATTCCAAAATGGTATTGCCGGGACGTTTGATGAGGCCAGATACAAGACTGTTAATATCTACAGTTTTTCACTATCTTCATGGCATCGTATTACAGAAAGACTTGACCAGTACATTTCAGCCGGCAAAGTAAATGACTATTATGAAACCGTATTTGCAGAAATGGTGGCTGATGGCAGTCTCGACCTTAAAACAGTCTCTTTTGACAGCAAGCGATGGTATGAGATTGATACAGTTGCAGACCTGGCAAAGGCTGAAACACTATTTTAGGCGGATAAATACGAAACAATAATTCCTTACGAAACCAAGCCACATACTTCTGGAATACCAAGGCCGTTTTTCCAGCAATCAAAATGTGGGGTGAAGGTGGGGATTCCTCGTTCACTTTCAGGTTTAAAACCATTACCTAAGCCCTGCTCTTTAAACCTGAAACCACTTCTTGAGGCTAACAAATTAAAAAATAAAGTATCACATCAAAAAAGTTCTATGGAGGGGATGCATGATGCAACAAAATTATGAGACTCAATCTGAAAAATATGAATTTATTTCCGGACAGCATGGCGGTTACTATCGCCATGATTTTATTGATCATGCTTATCTTTACAATCTATATTTCCCGCCAGAAGAAGTTTTTACAAGCTTTAAAGATAAAATTCACGACCTTGTCCTTAACTACCCGATTGCACAGGATGCTCTTGACGATCTCATAGGTGATCTGATCGATCAGCCTGCTGAAAGGATCGTTGTAGGAAACGGCGCTGCCGAGCTTATCAAGATCATATCCGGCCACATATCCAGCAAGTTGATTGTTCCAGTACCATCTTTTAATGAATATGTGAATGCAGCACCAGTAGACAAAGTAGTTGAATTTCCTCTTGAATTTCCATCTTTTCAATTGGATGTAGACAAGTTTGCTGCTGAAGCGATCAAGGTTAAAGCAGATGTTGCTGTCGTGGTAACACCTAATAACCCAACATCGATCCTGGTTCCAAAGTCTGATCTAATATCTCTTGCCCAAAAACTTGCAGACCATGACTGTATGCTGATCATCGATGAATCATTCATAGATTTTGCACATGATAAGGATAAGGCAACTCTGGAACATGAACTCGAACGTTATCCGAACATAGCCATCATTAAAAGTATGAGCAAAGCCTATGGCATCTGCGGTATCAGGATCGGTTATCTGCTAACTGCAAATTTAGCATTTGCTGAATCTGTAAGAAAAGGTGTACATATATGGAACATTAACGGATTTGCCGAAGAGTTTCTGCGGATATTGCCCGATTACAGACAGGAATTTGTTGAAAGCTGCAAGCAGGTACGGATCGACAGGTACAATCTGTACAAAAGCCTGTGTGCGATCCCGGGAATGACTGTTTACAAACCCGATGCAAACTTTATTTTCTGCCGCCTCCCTGATCATGCACAAAGTGGTCCTGAAGTCACACGGAAGTTGTTCATTGAGCATAATATGTACATAAAACACTGCCAAGACAAGACCCTGCCTGATTCTGACCGCTATGTTCGTATCGCCAGCCGTACTGAAGCAGAAAATTGCAAATTAGTTGAAGCATTAGTAGATGTTATTGACTCCAACAAGGTGGAAGTATTCTGATGAATAATTCAGAACGTCAGCGATCGCATCAGACAGGAATGCTTGCTTTCACCCGTGATCTTCCAAATATCTGTTCGCTTGCAGGACTGTTATGTGCGGTCCTTAGCATATACTATGCCATATTAGGTAATTTGTCGATCGCGATAATTGGTATGATGTGGGCTGTTGTTTTTGACTGGGGTGATGGTCTCATTGCTCGCAGGATGAAGGGACGAACTGATGAATATCGAGCTTTCGGGGGACAGCTTGATTCATTGATAGATATTGTAAGTTTTGGAATTTGCCCCGCTGTATTTCTCTTGAGCTATGGAGAATTCAGCCCATGGTTCCTACCCGGAGCGTTCGTGATCGTCGCCGTCAGTGCAATACGGTTGAGTTATTTCAATGTTTTCGGCCTGGTCGATGATTCGACATATATGGGATTAGCACTTGACAACAATGTACTGATTCTTGCTTTTATCTTCCTGTTTGACAGTTTTTTCAGCCATCCGACCTTTTCAGTCGCTATATATTCATTGTTTATGTTTATGGCTGTCTTTAATTTAGCACCAATCCGAACGCCCAAGTTTTCCGGCAGGTGGTTTTCTGTTCTCCTGGTTTATGTCCTGCTGTTAACAGTCATCTATAGCTGGATGCTGTGGAGCAAGTAACAATAAAATGGAAACTACTTATCTAAAAAAAGGAAGATTTAATGTATGAATATCAATCACTCAGAAAATGCATCTCAAACAATGACAATGAGCTAATAATTTTCGGGGCAGATCGTTTTTCACAGTTTCCGTGCCGTGATGCATCCGTTAATTCAAAATGTGACCGAGTGCTTCCGGTAGCACGTTCTGATGATGTGGTAGTTCTACGCGGAAAGCTGGACTCCGAGTATCATAAATGGCTGCGTTCCCATGGTCTGGGGTCTGATCATATTGTAGAATATAATGCTTATTCAGGAGAAATGTCGCTCTCAGAACTTATCGTTAATGATCCTGAACCAGTTAAAAAGATCATCAGGCAGATCGGGAAAAAACCTGTATATGTGCCATGGTTTTCAGGTCGTATGGAAACTGAAGCTGCAAAAGTTCTTGGAGCTGATCTTTTTGGAGCAACTGAAACTGCAACACTAAAGTATAATGATAAGTCAGCTTTTAAGACCGTATGTCAAGAATTAGGCATTGCTGTTGTTGAAGGTACTTCATTTGACATGCATCCTGAAGACAATAATAATTGTACAGATATGGAAAACATCATTAACGAATATCTGTCAACCTGCGAAACTGTTATTATTCGCGGTACTTTGGGTGAAGCCGGCATGTCGTTATACAAAACGAAAGGCAATGATATTTCTGAAATCTATAACGAAATTGCAGCTAGTGGTGAAAGATCAATTATCATTGAACCTTTTATGAATGTTTCTTCTTCTCCGAATGATCAGTGGGCGATCAGCAGAGATGGAAATATAAATTCACTTGGCATGCGAGATCAAATATGCGAAAGGGGGATGGTACACGTTGGCACTCTCAAAGAAGCAGATGCATCAGCAGATACTTTAAATTGCATTACAAAAACATCTGTAAAAATTGTAACTAATATGGCTGAATTCGGATATCGGGGTATAATCGGTATAGATTATATTGTATCGGATGATGGTATATTTCCTGTTGAAAATAATGCTCGTTTTAACGGTTCCTCTTATGTGAGCATGATCGTAGATAACATTGAAGAATCATTTTCCCCTATTCCATTCTGGAAATTTATCAAGATAAGGACAGAAGCATGCTCATTTCTTGAGCTAACTGAACGTATTGAGCCAGTACTTTACGATGGCAAAAAATTAAATTCCGTATTTCCTTTTAGTTGTGATACATTGCCGTTATCCGGAGATTTTGCTGTTATACTCTTAGCCGAGAATATGGCTGAGATCTTTAACATCGAAGAATCACTCAAAGAAATGGTGATCAAAAGTTTTTGATCAATCTTATATGCCAATAAATTATCGATCAAAATCTAAAAATTAAAAAAGTACAATGCAGGTCCTGAATTTATCTTAAAGGGCCACGCATTGGAAATTTAATATGACGGTTATTTGATGATCTCAACAGCGCCGCCTTTCCTGCCAACATAGACCTCGTCCGTGTTCAGGAAAATGCCGTGCTCTACAACTCCCACGCATGCGGAAAGCCTCTGGTAGAGCTCTGCAGGGTCGTCAATGGTTCCGAATTCCACGTCCATGATGACATTGCCGTTGTCTGTGATGACAGGACCGTCCTTTCTGGATGCCATCCTTATTGCAGGGACACCGCCAAGTTCGATCATCTGCTTTTTCACAAGCTCCCTTGCGTATGGAAGGACTTCCACAGGCACGAAGTGGTTGAGCTCTTCGCTCATCTTGGAGTCATCTGCAACCACAATGAAGCGAATTGCTGAATTTGCAACGACCTTCTCGCGGGTATGTGCTGCACCGCCGCCCTTGATGACGTTCATCTTAGCATCGACCTGGTCTGCACCATCGATTGCAAGGTCGAGCACAGGATGCTCTGCAAGGCTTGTTAGTGGCACACCTGCTTCGATTGCAAGCATCTCTGCCTGGTAGGATGTGACCACTGCGAGAACGTCCAGGTGTTCTTCACGCACACGTCTTCCAACCTCTGCAATAGCAAAGGCTGTGGTGGAGCCGGTACCAAGACCGATCACCATGCCGTCTTCCACAAGTTTTGCAGCTGCAATTCCTGCTGCCTGTTTTTCAGCACTGGATGCACTTGCATTTCTTTCTTTCATCTTAATTCCCTTCTTAGCGGAAAATAAATGATGAACGATGCCACCATTAAGGTGACAGTCGCCTCCTGTCCCTTGGGAACAGGACAGTGTCACGGATGTTCTCTACACCGAGCATTGTCATAACAAGACGCTCACAGCCGACACCCCATCCGGAGTGAGGTGGCATACCATACTTGAATGCACGTAGGTAGAAGTCAAAACCATCAGGATTGAGACCCTGTGATTCGATCCTCTCCTTGAGCATGTCATGCAGGTGGATACGCTGTGCACCGGAGGAAAGCTCCATTGTCCTGTGCATCATATCGAATGACTTGGAGATAAGTGGGTCGTTCTCGTATGGCATAGCGTAGAACGGCTTGATCTCGGTTGGCCAGTCAGTAATGAAGTAGTGTGATTCGCCGGTCTCCTTGAAGACGTGCTCACCGATGGTGTGCTCTGCCTGTGTACCAAGGTCATCTCCCCACTCGAGCATTTCATCGCCCTTTGCGTTGACGATATCTACAGCCTCGCTGTATGGGACCTTCATGAAAGGTGTCTCCGGTACCTTAAGCTCAACACCAAGAGCCTCAAGGGAAGCGGATTCGTTCTCAATGACCTGTCCATAGACGTAAGCGATCATATTCTCGAGGATCTCCATGACCTGGAAGTGGTCCACGAAGCTTGCCTCGATATCGATGGATGTAGCTTCATTAAGGTGCCTGCGGGTGTCGTGTTCCTCTGCCCTGAAAATAGGACCGATCTCGAATACCCTGTCAAGTCCTCCTGACATCAGGATCTGCTTGAAGAGCTGAGGGCTTTGGTTAAGGAATGCTTCCCTGTCGAAGTATGTGATCGGGAAGAGTGATGTACCACCTTCGGTAGCTGTTGCCACGACCTTAGGACTTGATGTCTCGATGAAGCCCTCGGTTGAAAGGAAGTTCCTCACTGCACGGAGGACCTCATGGCGTATCTTGAAGATAGCTGTGGTCTTCTCACGTCTTAAGTCAATGAACCTTGAGTCAAGACGTGTGTCAAGCTCAGCATCTACCTTTCCGGTGGTGTCCATTGGAAGTGGTGATTCTGCCTCGTTGAGGAGTACGACCTCATCAGGGATGATCTCATATCCGTTTGGAGCCTTGCCTTCAGGTTTTGCAGTACCGGTAACAGCCACAACTGACTCACGTACCAGCTTTCTTGCAGTATCGAAGAGTTCCTTGTCGATCTTCTTCTTGACAAGTGTGACCTGTGCCCTTCCGTCGCGGTCACGGACCACCAGGAAGCAGATACCGCCAAGGTCCCTGACTTCATGTACCCATCCGCAGACGGTGACCTTCTCATCACCGATCGTTTCCGGGTTGATCTGTGAAGTATAATGTGTTCTCGGGTTTTCTAATGCCATTTGTTCACCTTATAAAGTTATCAAAATGATATGTATCGCGCTTTATGACGCTTTTGATAAGCCTGTTAGTATATAAACTATTCTTGTAGTCTAAAATGCATTAATGTAAATATATCTTACTGTACCACTTCTTTTTAGGTGGGATCACATGAATTACCATATTAATGATCTTTCACTATAGATCAGAAACGATAGATCATATTATACGCTGAAAATCCTTTATCGATACGTGTATCCATTGCAGGATGAATGATCTTTGTGATACTATTGTATGAGCGAAAGTATTATCTAAAATATTATCCATGACGCCTGTTACGTAAAAATAACAGACGTGTTTTGTACTTTTAGGGTCAAGAAGGAAGCATAGTTTAAGTTTCCTCCACATTTTTAGCAATTGTTAAAACTATCATCCATTCAGGAAAGAAAACCATGAACAGAATTCTCATTAATTTTGCTCATCCGTCAAGGCCACGCTCAAAGTTCAATAATGCCCTGCGTGCTGCTGTTGAAGATCTTGAAAATGTAACTATCAATGATCTTTATGCAAACTATCCGGATTTTATGATCGATATCAAAAGAGAACAATCCCTCTGTGAAGATCATGATGTGATTATTTTCCAGCATCCTTTCTATTGGTTCTCAACTCCGTCGATCATGAAAGAGTGGCTTGATCTGGTACTTGAGCATGGCTGGGCCTATGGTTTGAAAGGCAATGCACTCGAAGGAAAGATTTTCCTGCAATCTATTACTGCAGGTGGTGACGACAGTACCTATCAGGAAGGTGGTTGTAACATCTTTACGATCAGAGAGCTAATATCTCCATATTACGCTATGGCAAAGGTATGTAGAATGAAATGGCTTCCACCGTTTGCAGTTCTGGGTATTCATGGAGGCTTGTCCAAAGAAAAAGTAAATGCTCATGTAGAGGACTATCGCCGTACCATCATTGCCTTGCGGGATGGAACACTGGATATTGAGAAAGCCCAGCAGGAGAAATACCTTAACAGTGATCTAAATTCAATTATCAGGAGATCGTAAAAGTGGAGAATTTCTTATTTCAGCTCTTTGTATTTCTGATCGCAGCAGCCATTGCCGTTCCTATTGCAAAGAGATTCGGTCTTGGCTCAGTTCTTGGATATCTAATAGCAGGTATCATCATTGGACCTTTCGGTCTCTCTCTGATCGCTGATATTGAAGAGGTCATGCATTTCACGGAGTTTGGCGTAGTAATGATGCTTTTCCTGGTCGGTCTTGAACTAAAACCATCACTGCTCTGGCAGATGCGCACCCCCATATTGGGAATGGGCGGAGTACAGGTCATTCTTTCGAGCATTATCATTGCTGGTATAGCCCTTATCTTTCTGCCCTGGCAACAGGCAATAGCCATCGGTCTTATCCTTTCACTTTCCTCTACAGCTATAATTTTGCAAACCCTGCGTGAAAAAGGATTGATGAATACCTCTTCCGGAAGATCGGTCTTCTCAGTTCTCCTTTTTCAGGATCTGGCAGTCATTCCTATGCTTGCAGTTCTACCTTTCCTGGCAACGATTGCTATGCACGATGATGGCCATCTTGAGTCAGCACTTTTTGATATCAGCTCACTGCCGGAATACATGCAAATTATTATTACGCTACTTGCGATTCTATCCATTTTGTTCCTTGGTAAATATGCAAGCAGGCCAATATTTAGGACCATTGCAGCTACACGGGTTCGTGAGATCTTTGTTGCTGCTGCCCTTGCCCTTGTAGTTGGCATATCCTTACTCATGATGACAGTTGGTCTTTCTCCTGCCCTTGGAGCATTCCTTGCAGGTGTTGTCCTTGCAGACAGCGAATATCGTCATGAGATTGAAAGCGATATAGAACCATTCAAGGGCCTCTTGCTTGGTATATTCTTTATCTCTATAGGTGCCAGTCTCAATTTCATACTGATCGGAGAACAGATAATGCTGATCGCAGGACTTACAGCAGGTCTGCTGGCTTTCAAATGGCTAGTCCTCTCTATTACTGCTTTCATCTTTAAGATGCCAACAAAAGAGCGCTCATTTTTTGCAATTGCCCTTGCTCAGGGTGGTGAATTTGCATTTGTTCTTTTCCAGTTTTCCAGAGTAAACGGAGTATTACCAGCTCAAACCATAGAGCCTCTTATTTCTGCAGTTGCGATCTCCATGTTCCTGACACCTCTTCTATTCCTGGCACATGAAAAGTTCAGTAAAAGTGGTCAGGATGATGAGGAGGCCAGACGTGATCCAGACATGATCGATCACACTGGACACAAGGTAATTCTTGCTGGATTTGGTCGTATTGGGACCGATCTTGGTCGTTTCCTTATTTCTGCCGGTGTTAAACCTGTCATTATCGATAATGATGAAGCCAATGTGGATGTTCTGAGAAAATTCGGATTTGAGGTTTATTATGGTGATATTACACGACTTGATCTTCTTGAAGCCGCCGGAGCTTCTGAGGCTGAACTCTTAATAATCACTATAGGTGATATAGACAAATCAAGAAAGTTGATCGAATTGGCAGGCAAGCACTATCCACACCTTAAAATAGCCGTTAATGCCTTTGATCGTCCTTCAGTCCATGAGCTCATGGATATGGGAGTCACTAACATACGAAGGGAGACTTTCGGTACTTCCCTTGCACTTGGTCAGGATTCCTTGCAACTTCTTGGTTTCGATCCTTATGAAGCACACAAGTTGATGCTCATTTTTAAGAAAAAGGATGAAGAGATGATGCCTGAACTGCACACAAAATGTCGTAAAGATGAAGACAGCTACATCTCAATGTATAAGAAACATAATGCAGACCTTGAGAAATTGATGACACTCGACCTTAATCTGGACATGAAAGAGATCGACAAAGCCTGGACTGCTGAAAACCCGGATACATAATGCGATATAAAGAAATCAGGAATATTTGGTAAATCACCCGGATCGTATTAACTTCCCTCTGGAATTGAAGCAGTCTCATGAAATTGATTTCAGGGGGGGGATTACATACCTTTTTCTATATTTTCAATATTTTTGCTTTTTCTTCTATTGGAGATGTTCAAAAAAAGAAGCAATTCCCATTGCCTGCCCGGATATCAGGCGCATATTTTCCTAAGGGCTCTTCATCACGATAATCATAAATTATATATAAAACCGGGTAGATGATGGTTTAACTAAAGAATATATATTCAATATATTTACTGACATCTGTCAGGACAAACTGTCGGAAAAGACAGCAAGCAACAGAACAGGTTAATACAGCGTAACGGTGATAAGATGGCTCATGGGCAGGATTCAACAACAGACATAAAAGTTTCCGGAAGCTGGGATGTCGTCGTTACTCCAAAAGAACCAACATATTTTGATCGTTTCTTACCCAATACCCATCAGCAGACCACACTTGCTGAATGTGGTATCGACTCAGGTGATGAATACGCATTGCCATACCCCAAGATCCACGTCCTTGCAATAAAACAACCCTGGGCATCACTGGTCATACGTGGCCTGAAGGACGTAGAACTACGTTCAAAGAACACATTCATTCGGGGCACTATCGCTATCTATGCAAGCAGGGCTCCTATCAGGAAGAAAGACCTGAAATGGGTTAGCGAGAACTATGAAATTCCTCCTGAACATCTCCATGACCTTCCCACAGGAAAGATTATCGGGACTGTAAATCTCGTTGAATGCAAGGAATATGAATCTGATTATCATTTCAAGCTGGACCAGAGTCGCCATCTGATCCCCGAGGAGGGCTATTCAAGCAACATAAAAGGATGGTTGTTCAAGTCACCCAGGAAGATCGAACCTGTGGACTACAGGTTCAATGGCGAGGTAGTCTGGAGCCTGGCAGATACCGAGATCATCCGACAAACGGTTTGATGTTCCTCTCGCATTGATGAACGTATTCTTATGTCCTATCTAACTTCTCCGGGCATGTATCGGTATCGGCTATTTTTCGACACAGCCGATATTTTGATTTTGCGATGTATCCTTCAGTAAATGTGGTTTGTAATCATATCTTTAATATACCTGTAATGCATACTAAGAGCAGATTATTTGACATAAAAATCAATATCTGCTAAATTGAAAATTAATAAATTCATTATGTGTTTTAACTACAAATATCATTTACACGATAAATGATCTTACTTGAGGGTAAAAAGCCACATCACATGGAGAAAATCGCGATGAGTGAAAGGCAAGATTACGATGCAACACACATTCAGGTTCTTGAGGGGTTAGAAGCGGTACGTAAACGACCCAGCATGTATATCGGAAGTGTGGACACCAGAGGACTTCATCACCTTGTGTACGAGATAGTTGACAACAGTATTGATGAAGCACTTGCAGGTTTTTGTACTTCTATAGACGTATCCATAAACGCGGACGGTTCTGTTACCGTTGTGGACAACGGTCGTGGAATACCTGTAGGCACTCATCCCAAATACAAGAAATCGGCCCTTGAGGTCGTTCTTACTGTCCTGCACGCAGGCGGAAAGTTCGACAAGAGCAACTACAAGGTATCAGGTGGTCTTCATGGTGTCGGTGTATCTGTGGTGAACGCCCTTTCCGAGTGGATGGAGGTTGAGGTAAAGCGTGATGGTAAACTTTATTACCAGCGCTATGAGCACGGTGTGCCGGTTTCTGACGTTTCCGAGATCGGAAATAGCGATGGTACCGGAACAAAGAGCACATTCATGCCTGACCCTGAGATCTTCGAGACCACTAATTTCGATTACAGCACTCTTATCACCAGGCTCCGGGAACTTGCATTCCTCAACAAGGGTATCCGTATCAGTATTACGGATTCCAGAGAAGAGGAACTGGAGCAGGATGTCTTCGAGTACGAGGGAGGTATCGTCTCCTTTGTCGAGCACCTCAACATGAACAGGACCGCTCTTCATAAGGACCCTATCTATTTCGAACGTGAGAAAGAAGGCACCATCGTAGAGATCGCCATGCAGTACACTGACAGCTATGGCGAATACGTCTATTCTTTTGCTAACAATATCAATACGCATGAAGGTGGAACACACCTCGTCGGTTTCAAGACAGCACTCACACGTGTTGCCAACGATTACATCAAGAAGAACAACGTCGTTAAAGGCGATGAGAAGCTTACCGGTGACGATATCCGTGAGGGGCTTGCAGCCATTATCAGCGTAAAACTTACAGAACCGCAGTTCGAAGGTCAGACCAAGACCAAGCTCGGTAACAGTGAGCTTAAGGGTATCGTTGATTCCATGGTCTCAGAAGGACTTGCTGAGTACATGGAAGAGAACCCAAAGGTTGCAGCTATCATCTTCCAGAAAGCGCTGGACGCCAGGCGTGCAAGGGAAGCTGCCAAGAAGGCACGAGAACTTACCCGAAGGAAGAGTGCCCTTGAGGTCAGCACACTTCCCGGAAAGCTGGCAGACTGTTCCGAGAAGGACCCGACAGTAAGTGAGATCTACCTTGTGGAAGGAGATTCCGCAGGCGGTTCCGCAAAACAGGGACGTGACCGTAAATTCCAGGCGATCCTGCCATTCAGGGGTAAGATCATCAACGTGGAGAAAGCACGTCTTGCAAAGGTCCTGAAGAACAATGAGGTCCTTTCCCTGATCACCGCAATGGGTACGAGTATCGGAGAGGATTACAACCTGGAAAAAGCACGTTACCACAAGGTCATCATCATGACCGATGCTGATGTTGACGGTGCACACATACGAACTCTTATACTTACTTTCTTCTTCAGGTACATGACCCCGCTTATCGATGCCGGTTATGTGTACATTGCCCAGCCACCTCTCTACAAAATAAAGAAGGGTAAGAAGGACTACTATGTCTATTCTGACAGGGAAAAAGTGGCAAAGCTTGACGAGATAGGTGAAAAAGGAACCAGTATCCAGAGATACAAGGGTCTTGGAGAGATGAACCCTGAACAGCTTTGGGAGACCACAATGAACCCTGATACAAGGACATTGTTGCAGGTGAGCATGGAAGATGCAGTAGCTGCCGATGAGATGTTTTCTGTGCTCATGGGAGACGAGGTTGCACCACGTAAAGCATTCATACAGAAGTATGCAAAGGATGTTGTCAACCTGGATGTGTGAGGTGAGTTAAGATGGCAGATAATACTAATAATGGTCCAGCAGATGAAAGGACGGAAGAAGAAGCACCTCTGGATATCCAGCCTACTGATACAGGCGAAAGGATCGTTCCTGTCCTTATACAGGAAGAGATGAAGAACTCCTATATCGATTATGCAATGAGCGTCATTGTGGGAAGGGCATTGCCTGATGCACGTGACGGTCTCAAGCCTGTCCACAGGCGTATCCTGTATTCCATGAAGGAAGCCGGTATCACATATGACAAGGCATACAAGAAGTCCGCCCGTGTAGTGGGAGACGTTCTTGGTAAATACCACCCTCACGGTGATTCCGCTGTTTACGATTCCCTTGTCAGGATGGTACAGGACTTCTCCTTAAGGTATCCGCTTATTGACGGTCAGGGTAACTTCGGTTCAATTGACGGTGATTCCGCAGCAGCAATGCGATACACCGAGGTCCGTATGGACCGTGTATCCAATGAGATGCTCTCAGACATCGACAAAGAGACTGTGGAATACAAACCGAACTACGATGGTTCCCTCAAAGAGCCTTCTGTGCTTCCTGCAAAGTTACCAAACCTTCTTATTAACGGTTCCACCGGTATTGCGGTGGGAATGGCCACCAACATGGCACCACACAATCTCGGAGAGGTCATCGATGCAACACTGAAGCTCATTGATGATCCTGAGACCACGATCCAGGAACTTATGGAGATCGTGAAAGGACCGGACTTCCCGACAGGTGCTACTATCCTGGGAAAACAGGGCATCAGGTCTGCATACGAGACCGGAAGAGGTCCCATCAAGCTGCGTGCTGTGACCTCTATAGAGGAGATGAAGAACGACAAGAACCGTATTGTTGTGACAGAACTTCCGTATCAGGTCAACAAGGCCAAACTTATCGAGAACATCGCTGCGCTTGTCAGGGAAAAGAGGATAGTCGGAATTTCTGATCTGCGTGATGAGTCCGACAGAGATGGTATCCGTATAGCAATTGAGCTTACAAGGAACACCAATCCTGAAGTTATCCTGAACCAGCTTTACAAGCATACCCAGATGCAGACAACCTTTGGTATCATCAATCTCGCACTGGTGGATGGTGTGCCAAGGGAACTGACCCTCAAGGAGATCCTCCAGATCTACCTGAAACACAGGATCGAGGTAATTCTAAAACGCAGTCAGTTCGACCTCAGGAAAGCCGAGGAAAGGGCACACATACTCAAGGGTCTGCTGATAGCACTTGATCACATTGATGAGGTCATCGCTCTTATTCGTGCTTCAAAGACAGTGGAAGATGCAAGGAACGGCCTGATGGACAAGTTCGGCCTGGATGAGATACAGGCAAAGGCAATCCTTGACATGCGTCTCCAGAAGCTGACCGGACTTGAAAGGCAGAAGGTCGTTGATGAGCACGAAGAACTTCTCAAGGTCATCGAGGACCTGAAGGACATCATCGCCAGCGATGAGAGAAAATATGATATTATCAGGGAAGAGCTGCAGGATATCCGTGACAGGTTCGCTGATGAACGCAGGTCAAAGATCACAGGCTCCCATGTTGAGATAGAGGACGAGGATCTTATTCCTGAGGAAGATGTCGTTGTGACCATCACGAACCACGGTTACATCAAGAGAATGCCGATCGATACTTACAGCCAGCAACACAGGGGTGGAAAAGGTGTCATTGGTATGGATACCAAGGAAGAGGACTTCGTAGAAGATATCTTCGTGGCTTCAACCCATGATTATCTCATGTTCTTCACAAACCGTGGAAAAGTACACTGGCAGAAGGTCTATGGAATCCCACAGGGAAGCAGACAGTCCAAAGGTAAGGCTATCGTCAACCTTCTGGAACTTGCAGAGAACGAATCCGTTACTGCGATGATCCCTGTAAAGGAATTCGATGAGGATCAGTACCTGTTCATGGCGACCAGGTCCGGTACGGTAAAGAAGAGCAGCCTGTCTGATTTCAGCAATGTCAGGAAGGCCGGTATCATTGCCATCAAGCTTGACGAAGGCGATGAACTGGTCAATGTGGCACTCACTGACGGCTCAAGGGAGATCATGATGGTCTCACGACACGGTAAGGCCATAAGGTTCTCTGAGGACGATGTACGTTCAATGGGAAGGGCTGCAAGAGGTGTACGTGGTATGAAGCTTGCAGGCGATGATATCGTTGTAAGCCTGGATATTGTAGACCCTGAGAGCAAACTTCTCACAATAACCGAGAACGGATACGGAAAGCGTACTTCATTTGATGAGTATCGTGGAATGAGAAGAGGCGGACAGGGTGTTATAACCATAGTAACCAGCCTGCGTAACGGTCCTGTGATAAATGTGAAGGCCGTTCAAGAGGACGACGAGGTCATTATTACCAGCTCTGATGGAATTATCATAAGGATCCCTGTTAAAGATATCAGGGCACAGGGAAGGAATACACAGGGTGTTAAAATTATGAACGTGAAGGCCGGCGACAAGGTCGTTGGTGTTGCAAGAATTAAGAAAGAGGATGACACGAACTAAACACTTTTAACCATTGACTATATTTAGTACTCTAAATTCAACAGAAGGATGATCATATGGAACTTGAAAAATTACGACATGGTACCGAACTTATCAAGCGCGGTTTTGCAAAGATGCAGAAAGGCGGCGTTATTATGGACGTTACAACTGCTGAAGAAGCTAGGATCGCTGAGGAAGCAGGAGCTGTTGCAGTTATGGCACTTCACGCTGTACCTTCCGATATCAGGAAGGCAGGCGGCGTTGCAAGGATGGCAGACCCACAGGTCACCGCTGACATCATTGAAGCAGTAACAATCCCTGTAATGGCAAAGGCAAGAATCGGCCACTTCGTTGAAGCTGAGATCCTTCAGTCACTTGGTGCTGACATGATCGATGAGTCAGAAGTACTAACACCTGCTGACGAGCACTTCCACATCGACAAGACCGAGTTCACAGTTCCTTTCGTATGTGGTGCACGTAACCTTGGAGAAGCACTCAGAAGGATCAACGAGGGTGCAGCTATGATCCGTACAAAAGGAGAAGCTGGTACAGGTGATGTCAGGGAAGCTGTACGCCACATGAAGCAGATCATGGGCGAGATCAGGACCCTCAAGGGCATGACCAAGGAAGAGCTTATCATGTACGCAAGAGAGATCGAAGCACCTATCGAGCTTGTTATGGAGACCGCAGAGATGGAGCGTCTTCCTGTTGTGAACTTCGCAGCTGGTGGTGTTGCAACTCCTGCTGATGCAGCTCTCATGATGAGACTTGGCTCAGACGGTGTTTTCGTCGGATCAGGTATCTTCAAGGCAGAGAATCCACCACTCATGGCAAAAGCTATCGTAGAGGCTGTCAACAATTACGACAACCCTGAAGTGCTCGCAGAGATCTCAAAGGGAATCGGCGCAGGCATGAAAGGAATCAGCGTAGATTCCATTCCAGAGGATCAGGTTCTCCAGACACGTGGCTGGTAACCTTTTTTCCTTTTCTTTCTTTTTTTACGGTGTTAATTATGCGTATAGGTGTTATCGCTATTCAGGGCGATGTTTCTGAACATGTTGAATCTGTCGAGAGAGCACTTGCCGAACGCGGGGAGACTGCCGAAGTTGTCACCATCAAGCACAAGGGAATCGTTCCTACATGTGATGGTCTCGTGTTCCCGGGCGGGGAGAGCACAACCCTTGGACGCCTGATCCTCAGGGAAGGCATTGCCGAAGAGATCAAGGAAGCAAAAGACAAAGGTATTCCAATACTTGGTACCTGTGCAGGCCTCATCCTTCTTGCAACAAGAGGAGATTCACAGGTTGAGAAGACACACCAGTACCTGCTTGGACTGATGGATATTAAGGTCAACAGGAACTCCTTTGGAAGGCAGTTCCAGTCCTTCGAGGTAGACCTTGATGTATCCGTACTGGATTCACCATACAACGCTGTCTTCATCAGGGCACCGGCAATTCTTGAAGCAGGAGAGGATGTGAATGTCCTTGCATCAATTGATGACAAGATCGTTGCTGCAGAGCAGGACAATGTTCTGGCACTGGCATTCCACCCCGAGCTTACCGAGGATATGAGGATACACCAGTATTTCCTTGACAAGCTGTTCAATTAAAACACGCAAAATAGATTGGATCGGAACAGCATAATTTGCTGTTTCACAAAATATTTTCATTCTTTTTTTCTTTATTGTTTCATCTAATAATGCAAAAGCCGATAAGAATTTTTAGCTAAAATATGTTCTGATAACGGCAACATGGAACAAATAAGAAATTCTTATTAAGGTATAGCGTGTTTTTACTTTTAGGTCTTGAAAGAGATCATGATTATTCTACGATATATGGTGATTTAGATGGTTAAACTTACAGAAGATATGAAGGAAGCATTTTCAAAGGTAAAGATATTCCCATTCGCAACAGCATCAAAGGCAGGAATGCCAAATGTGATCCCTATTGGCATGTGCCAGCTGATGGATGATGAAACTATCTGGATCACTGACAACTATTTCCTGAAGACACGTGAGAACCTTGATGAGAACCCTGTAGCATCTGTCTTTGTGTGGGGTCCTGAGGTTGGTGCCTGCTTCCAGATAAAGGGAGATGTCGAGGTCAAGACCAGTGGCGAGGACTACGACAAAGCCTATGCAGATGCCAAAGCAAAGGGTGACAGATTCCCTGCAAAGGCACTCATGGTTATGAATATCACTGAGGTCTTCGAATGCAAATCCGGTGACGATGCCGGAAAGAAGCTCCTCTGAGCACAAAATCTTATCTTTTTTCTTTTTTCCCCTTTTCTCTTTTTTCCATATTTTTATCGGACCAGTTCCACCATTTTAACAGTTCTGGATCGTGATCCCGGTTTGATGCATAATAGATCGCTTCCCTGAAACCGTACAATACACATCTGTCAATGTGTCTGCCTCTTAGTTCGGTCAATTCAAAATACATCAGCTCAGGATCCTTATCTTTGAGATCGGAGATGGAACGTATCCCAAGATCCCATAACTGCTCAGCGGATTTCCTGCCAAAACCAGGCATCTGCATCAGATCTCTCAATACTTCTTCCCTCTTCGATTTATTCATCTTTTACCCCCCATTAGGACATAGAGCTATTATAGAATTTTCTAAAAGAAAGTATAAAAACATTGATGTATTTCTAAAATGTATGAAAGTTCGTTGCGAGTGGGCAAATGCAAATGACCTTGAAAAAGAGTATCACGATACTCAATGGGGAATGCCCGTGCATGATGACCGGATCCTTTTCGAGTTTCTGATACTTGAAGGTGCACAGGCAGGTTTGAGCTGGGATACCATTTTGAAAAGAAGAGACGCTTATAAAGATGCCTTTGATGATTTTAATTTCAATAAAGTTGCTGGATATGATGAAGAAAAGGTCGAGGAACTGATACAAAACAGTGGTATCATACGCAACAGGAGAAAGATCCTGTCTTCAATAAAAAATGCCAGGGCGTTTATCGAAATAATAGATGAATTCGGATCCTTTGACAATTATATTTGGGGTTTTGTAAACCACATACCTATACAGAATTCTTTCAATTCTATCAGTGAAATTCCGGCAAAGACCGAGCTCTCTGAAAATATAAGCAAGGACCTGAAGAAAAGGGGCTTTTCATTTGTTGGCCCTACCATAGTCTATGCATTCATGCAGGCAGTTGGAATCGTCAATGATCATCAGGTCGAATGCTTCAGGTACGAAGAATGCAGGAAATTGGCTAATAAATAAGTGAAGACAACAGCAAATAAACAATAAAAAGCAAAAAATTGATCGAAAAATGAACTGAACAGTCCAAAGATGCGATATGTTTATATGTTTAGAAGCATTGTAGGTGTGCTCATAACAGCAATCAGTCGCAATGTCCGAATAGTGTAGAGGCCTATCATGGAGCCCTGTCGAGGCTCCGACCCGGGTTCGAATCCCGGTTCGGGCGTTTCTGAGATTACCGGCATTTTCGCCGGTAAATCAATCTTTTTTTGCAATTTTAAACTAAGAACAAAAACTTGGAAACCAGAAGCTACTGCTCTATATGTGGGAGCATAAGCGAAGCGAGGTGTAAAACTTTTAAGGGGAGGTACTTTGTCAGACCGAAGTCGGATTGGAGTGGCAAAGAATTTTCTTCGCTTTCACTCCCATAGAATGTATCGGGTTCGTACTAAAAACGGCTTGTGGTTGATCCAAATATTTATTTAACAATAATTTAACAAAATAAATAAGTTAATTTAATTACTTCGCTGAGATCAGCAAACACCACATGCAAATTCATCTACATGTAAGCAGATCAAAAATAAAATAAAACGAAGTGATCGAATCATCTTCGATCGATCACTCTCTTCGCCCTTCCTTTCAGCTTGTACAATTCAAGCTCTCTAGATCCCATCAGTTTGATATCAACATCGAGATTCCCGTCATTATAAAGCCCTCTGGTTCCTGTTATAGTAGAAAGGAAACCTTTCAGGAAATTCTCCTCAATAACAGACCTGTCACATTTTTCCGGATCGATGCATTCCAAACTTACCTTAAGAATAGAAACTCCTTCCTCATCCTCGTACAGGAAAGCTTCGTACTCCCCTGTCAGATAATCCATGTTCTCCCTCTGAAAAACACCTCTTTCGACATCCACCCGATTGAATGGGGAACCTGATACCCAGAAGGTCTCAGCCTCTCGTTCGGGAGTGAAGATACGCATGTGTGTCCTGCCACATGCACATTTTTTCCTTGATAGTACAACAGTTGTATCCTCAGTATCATAGTTGATAAGGAGACTTCCGCACTTTTCACCGGGGCTCAGGAGGGTCGTCAGAACTATCCTGCCACATTCTCCATCCTCTAGGAACTCCTTCCGGTGCGGATCATAGATGTCCAGGTGAACGAGATCCTCCGGGACATGGAGTCCACTTTGCTCCGTACACTCCCCGCACATCGTTCCTTCGGTACTTCCATAGGTGTTGTATACAGGACAGTCCCAGATCTCTTCCAGATAGCTTCTGCTTTCCTCTGCAAAGCTCTCTCCCCCCACAACCAGCTTTTCGATACTGGTTTCCTTTGGGTCAATGCCTTCGGTTTCCAGCCTTCTTGCAAGCCTTAAAAGCTTGAAGACACTTGCAACGATCCCTGTAGGCTGATAGCTTTCCAGGACGCGTGTGGGAAAGACACATTTACCTTCCGGTATGACTGCCATGCCAACGTCACGTGCAGAAAGTGTCATTGTATTGGCTCCCACATTCATTCCGTAGGAAGCACACATTATCATCCTATCTCCTGTTCCAAATCCCTGAGATGTGAAACTTCGGCTGTATTTTTCGGCAAAACGCAGCCAGTCATCCCATGTGAGGAAGAATGCTTTGGGAGTTCCGCTTGTGCCGCTGGTCTCATGTATCGTAAAAATATCTTCCCAGCTGGTACTCATAAAATTAAAATCGTTGATCTTTGGAGGCTGGTTGTTCCTTATTAGTTCGCCTGAGACCAGTGGCATTTCCAACAGGTCTTCATGATCCCTGATGCTCGAAGGTGAGACATTGTTTTGTTCAAACCATTTCCTGTAAAAGGAAGAATGTTTTACAGCGTAGTCTATGGTATATCTCAATTTCTCTTCGACCAGGGCATCAAGGTCCCCCCGCTCCATGGTCTCTATTTCTTCATTGTAATATTCCCCACTCAAATTCTTCACCCCTTGCCTTTAATAAGGCAATTCTGTATTATTGATTTTTCTTGAATTTTTGTTTAGTTGATGCTATTAATTTTACTGGCTTCGCAGGAACAACACTCCAAACATAAAGATACCTACAACGAATCCTGCTACTCCAAGGGTTGCAAGGCTGCCTTCCGACTGTGATGCCATATAGGCTGAAGCCACCAGGATAATAGACAGGAAAACATACTTCGCGAGGTTCTCGATCATTTTGTCATGCTTGATCTCCCGGGTCTTTTCTTCCAGTTTCTCGATACGATATCCCCTTATCGTCTCGATAACATCATTTACGCCCTGTGGAAGATTCTTGAATATCTCAAGATACCTGTCGCCTTCCAGCAGGAAGTATTCAGCTGCCCTGAATGGTGAATATCTTTTCATCATGACCATGGCGATGAGTCTCTTGGCATCTTCGATAATGTTGAACCTTGGATCAAGTTCCAGGCAGACCCCTTCTACAAGAACCAGAGAACGTTCAAGTGTAGAGAAATCGCTCGGAAGAGATAGGTTGTACTTTAAAGCAAGATTTGCATAACTGTCGTTCTGCCGTTCTCCGAGAGCGAAGTTTTGTATTGATATAAGTGTATCAAGATCAACCTTGAACTTATGTACATTGATCTCATCCTTGTTGATATTGGCAATTTTCAGGAAAGCATCAAAAGCGATATCGACATTCTTTTTGTATATTCCATAGAAGAGATTCAACATGTTCCTTCGGAGATCGGAATCGATAAGCCCCACAGCCCCGAAGTCGATGTAAGCGATGCCATCATCACGAAGAAGGATATTTCCGGAATGCGGATCCGCATGGTAGAATCCATGCACATATACCTGGTTCAGGTAACTTGAACTGATGATATGAGCATATTTTGTCCTGGTCTTTTGATCGGTTGTATCAAGGTCCTTTACAAGAATACCTTCCATGTAATCCATCACAAGGATACTCTCGGTACAATATTCATCATATACTTTAGGTATATGAATTTCCTTTTCGCTTTCGAATATCTCCTCAAATCTTTTTATGTTACGTGCTTCGTTGAGGAGATTGACCTCTTTGTTTAGCATATCCTGAAATTCATCAAGAAAATCATCAATATCTATATTGTTCCCAAAACCACCAACTTTTTTCATAATGGGTTTGAGGTCATTGATAATTGCAAGGTCTACGTTGATCTGGTCTATAAGCCCGGGTTTTGCTATTTTTACTGCTACCTTTTTACCGTTGATCCTGGCTTCATATACCTGAGCTATGGAAGCACTTGCAATTGGCTTTCTCTTAAAGTCATCAAAATTAGAAAGGAATTCTGATACGGTCGTCTCGTTGTCTGCTTCTGCAATAGAGCACCCTGCACGAAATCCTTCAAGCGAATCTGACATTTCTTCAAGTTCAAGAGGGCGGACCTTGTTCTGAAGCTGTGATAGTTCCCGGACGTAATCTATGGGAAGAAGGTCCGGACGCTTGCTCATGATCTGTCCTAATTTTATGAACGTTACTCCGAGATCTTCAAATGCAAGCCTGAGCTTCCTGGCATTTTTTTGCCTCTCAACATCAATATAACAGGTTCCTTTTCTGTTGGAAACATAGTTCTGCTGTATGTCCTTGTACAGAAGGCTGAACAGGTTATATTTGAAAAAGACCTTTGCAATGGAGAAATAACGTCTTGTCTTCTTGAACATTGATATAATGTATGTTTTGTTCTAGTAAATAAATTGGAGGGATGAGCAATCTAAAAGCAAAAAAGAAAATAAATAAAAATTCTATTATTTCAACAAAATTCCATATGGTGATGATGAAATTACTTCGAGTTCTATATTTTTTATTTATAAAACATCATCTAAAGAGTCACACAATGATGAATCTGACAACGATATTTCCGTATCTTTAATGGTAACATCAACTGAGTTTTCAAAGTGTTTCTTCATAAAATATGTCATCAAAGCAACAAGCAACCCAAAGGATCCTGATGCTATAAAGACCGTATCAAGATCAAAATTCAAGAGGACTATACCAAGCACTATGGGTGAAAGACTCTGACCAACATACTTCATGGTGTTGTGAATGGACAGTACACCACCTCTTGACTCTGAAGGGGAGATTTGAATTATCTGTGCATCATTTGCCGTTTGAGCAAGCCCGAACCCTGCCCCGAATAGCAACAATAGAACAAGAACTGTGGCAATCGAATGTGCAAATGAAATGGATATTATTGCTAATCCAACAAGTAGAAAACCAACGGCAATAACTCTTGTCATTGAGTATTTACCAGCTAGTTTCTTCACACGGGATGCCATTAAGATAACAGCTATTCCTTGAAAAGCCAACATAAGTCCAGCTTCTTTTGCTGTATAACCGAATACATCTTTAAGCATGAATGGTACGTAGATGACAAGGGAATATAATAAAAAGAAAATAGCAAAGCTCAGGAACACCGTATATATTAGTCGAAATTCTTTGAGTGTTGTAAGTACATCAAATATGCCTTTGTGATTAACATTCCCTTTCTGAACCCTTGTCTCTGGAAGAAATGTTATAACAACAAAAGCAAATGGTAGTGCTATTGCATAGAATAGGAATGGGTAGTTCCATCCTAAAATTGCCAGTCCTCCGCCTATAAGAGGAGCAGATATCGACCCAATAGCAATCGCTATACTAATCTTACTCATGGCTTGCACACTTTCAAGACTTTTATATACATCACCTATGACCAGCATAGCCAGGGACATCATGCCTGCTACTCCAATTCCCTGTATGAATCTCAGGATAAGAAGTGATTGCAGATCAGAGACAAAATAACTTATAAGTCCCATTAAACCATAGATCATAAGGCAGGGAACAAGTATCTTTTTACGGTTTACACGGTCAATAAAATGTCCTATAATTAGTGTGAAAATAGCCGTTGAGATAGTATACACCGACATCAACAGTCCTACTTCATGTGGCGTTGTCTGAAGAGGTTCCACCATCTCTGGCAATACAGGTGCTAAAATTGCACCTCCTGCCATTGCAAAGAAGGCAATTATACAAAGCATTAGAAGATGAGTGTTTCTAAAATCCATAATTTTGCCTATCAATCTTACATTAATTTAGATACATTCTTGAACATCGTTTCAAGTGAGTTCATAATATCTTTTCTTTGACCTTCATCAAAATCGGATAAAAGGACATTTTGCCACTCTGCAGCTATTTTTTTCATATCAGGTTCGATTGATCTTCCTTTCTCAGTCAGAAAAACCCGGTATGAACGTCTGTCTTCTTCGTCCCTCTGTCTGAAAACATAGTCTTCATCAACCAGTCTTTTTATGGCCCTTGTAGCTGTGGCCTTATCCACTTTTATGCTCTGGGAAAGAGATTCCTGATTAACGCCATTCATTCTGTAAAGGTGCATCAAAAAACTGAACTGTCCGCTTCCAATATCATAGGGTTTCAGCTCTTTTTCAAGGTATATCATAGCATATCTGTGGAGGTATGAAATATATTTTCCAATGAATTCTTTATCGTCCATTCTTACGCCTTTTTTAAAAACACAGTTCAACATCAAAAAAAGCTGTATAATATTTATCTACAGCTTTTATGATAATTTCATAGATCTTTCCCCATCTGCCTTGCAGTTTCCAGTATGAATTCCTGAGAAAGAATGTCTGATCTTTCTACTGTTCCGGTTACCACAATAGTCTCCTCTACGTTAAATGCAAGGAAACCAAACATTTTTGCAAGATATTCAAAATAGAAATTGAACATCTCGGAATCAGGGTTGCCCTGGGTAAAAGCAAGGATAAGCTTCTTTTCCCCATTTAATCGGGTACTGAAATCCGGCTTTATAAAAGCGCACAGCCTGTCAACAAATGACTTAGCCTGAGCGGTCATCTCCCACATGTAGATCGGTGAGCCAAGCACAATGACATCTGAGGCCTGAATCTCATCATAGAGCTTCTGCATATCGTCATCGAGTATGCATGTGCCATCCTTCTTACATGCATAGCAACCGATGCATGGTGCAACATTCATTTTTGCCAGATTGAATATCTGCACATCTGCACCATTATCGGATGCACCTGAGAGAATTTCTTTTACAAGTTTTGCTGTGTTTCCGTCAGCACGGGGGCTTCCATTGAGTCCGATTATCTTCATTTTTTATCCTCCAAATAGTCCAAAAAATATAGTTGTGGACACAACCATATGCAGTTGCAGACGCATCTATTTGTTATATAGTTGTCGATGCAACTATATTGTCAGGATACCTGGAAATACATGCATCTGTAAACTTACATAACTCTCCACCCATAATATTATATACTATGATTTATGCGGAGATTCTTTTATCTATTTCTTTTTCTGATACTGATTTTTAATCTTAAATACGTTAGTCTTAAATAATATAAAGCGGAAAGCTGCTGCATATTACCGTATTATAATTTGGAGAACAATTATGTTTGATTCAGGAACTACAGCTTTTATGATAGTTGCGACCAGTCTTGTAATGTTAATGACACCGGGACTGGCGTTTTTCTATGGAGGACTTGCAAACAGGAAAAATATAGTTGGAATAATGATGCAAACATTTGTATCATTGGGAATAACAAGTATCCTCTGGCTATGTGTAGGTTACTCCTTGTGTTTCAGTGGTGACGGAGCTATTCTGGGGAATCTGGACAAAGCATTTTTACAGGGAGTTGTAGTAGATTCAGTGTTCTCAGGTAATGATAAGATCCCTGAACTGGTATTCATATCCTACCAGATGATGTTCGCTATCATCACTCCTGTATTGATAACCGGTGCATTTGTCAACCGCGTGACCTTCAAGGCATTCCTTATTTTCCTGGTCCTCTGGCAGTTCTTTGTGTACTACCCATTTGTTCACATGGTATGGGGAGGTGGCTTTTTTGCTTCCATTGGTGTTCTTGATTTCGCGGGAGGCATCCCGGTGCACGCAATAGCCGGATTTGGTGCATTAGGAGCGGTCTCTTATGTAGGTGCAAGGAGAGAAAAAGATGAACAACCTCATAGCATTCCGCTAATAGCTATTGGAGCAGGTCTTCTCTGGTTCGGATGGTATGGATTCAATGCAGGAAGTCAACTTAATCTTGACCAGTTTACTGCACTGGCGCTCCTGAATACTGATATTGCAGCTTCTTTCGCAGCAATTTCATGGCTCATGATCGAATGGGCAAGAGAAGGAAAGCCAAAATTTGTAGGCTTATTAACAGGTGCTCTTGCCGGACTTGTGACAATAACACCTGCAGCAGCATTTGTATCCATGCCAGTTGCTGCCCTTTATGGTATCGTAGGAGGTTCAGTATGTTACTTTGCTATCCAGTTCAAGAATAAGATGGAATGGGATGATGCACTGGATGTATGGGGGCTGCACGGAGTAGGTGGAGTTCTGGGAATGATGATGCTGGGTATTTTTGGTTCATCAGCAATTAATCCGGCTGCAACAGACGGTCTGTTCTTTGGCGGAGAACTTATGTTTTTCATAACAGAAGTAGCTGCAGTCATTGGAGCATCAGTCTATGCATTCATATTCACCTTTGGAATGCTTAGAATAATTGAATTTGTAACTCCTGTGAAAGTTTCAGAAGAGTTTGAAATAAAAGGACTTGATGAAATGATCCATGGGGAAAATGCATACGACTATGACCTATCATTTGATTGATTGATTGATTGATTGATGAAAAAAGTAATAAAAGGAGTTAACTCTCATTTTTTAAATGAGTACTCCTTCCTTTTTTAATAGATGATTTATTTGTCTTATCTTATCTTTTCTTCAGCATCCACACATGCTCTATGCCGCCATCATCGAAGGTCTCACCAAATTCCTCAAAACCAAAGGACTGGTAAAAACCTCTTGCGTACATTTGTGAGCTGAGATAGATATCATTATATCCAGATTCTGATGCTTTTTGAAGCAGCAGTTCCATGAGGATTCGACCAAGACCGGTCCCACGGTGTGTGTTCAGGACACATATTCTCCCAATGTAGGACTTATTGTCTTTTTCATAGAACCTGCCGGTTGCGATCGGTTCGTTCTCTGAGAACAGGACGAGGTGAGTGGCATATTCATCTATCTCATCGATCTCTATCTCTTCAGGAATGGCCTGCTCATCAATGAAAACAGCTTTCCGGACACTGTAGGCTTCATCAAAGCCCTCCATGCCTGTAGTCCATCGGACCTGCATTTATTCCCCTCTGCTTTTCACCCTGAGGTAGATCAGAGTAATGAGTCCTGCAATTGTACCTGCAGGGAGTCCTACGAATATGGAGAAGAAGATGCGTTCCTGAAGAAGGTCAGTTACGGCAATTGTTACTATAGCAAATACAATTAAAGCTATCAGAAAGTGGACTATTCTCATCATGTTGGTCAAAAATAAAGTTTGCCGGAAATTAACCGGCAACTTATTTAATGTTTTCTCTTGACCACTTTGCACCGGCTTCAAGAATATCCAGGTTCATCGGGATAAGCTTTGGCTTGCTTGCAAAAGTATCCTCGATCGCTTCCCTGAAAACCTTCTCCGGAAGACGTGTGTCACCCTGTGCCATAAGCACACCGAGCATGACGGTATTTGCAGCTTTCACTGAGCCAGCATCCTTTGCGATCTGCATGGATGGTACTGCAATTGCCCTTACTCCTTCAGGAGTATCGAAATCGCCAATGGTATCGTCATAAAGGATGAGTCCTCCCTTCTTCACATCATTTGCGAATTTCTCAAGGGATGGCTGGTTAAGTGCCACAAGCACATCAGACTCGTAAACAACAGGTGAACCAATGGATTCTCCTGAAATGACGACTGAACAGTTGGATGTTCCACCGCGCTGTTCCGGTCCGTATGATGGATACCAGGAAGCATAGCGCTGGTCACGGCATCCTGCACGTGCAAGTGTAAGTCCCATGCTCAATACACCCTGTCCACCGAAACCGGCGATCTTAACAAGTGCCTGGCCAAACTCAGGGTCAGGTACCGAATCAGGGGATGCGCTGCTTTCAAGGCTGTAAAGGTCATCAATAGCCTGCTTGGAGAAATCACTATCTGAGCGCAGCAGTGGTTCGGTCTCGTCGAAGTTGTCCCTGAAGTTTCCAAGAGGGAATTCCTTCTCCATCATCTCGTTCACGAACTCAGTGCTCTGCTCGGAGTTCTGCCTGAGGTTGGTTGGACATGTGGAAAGCACTTCAACGAATGCGTATCCTTTGCCTTCCTTCTGGACCTCAAGAGCTCTTCTGACAGCTTTCTTTGCCTTCCTGATGTGTGCAATATCAGATATTGAGACACGCTCAATGAACACAGGAGCTTTGAGGTTGTCAAGAAGTTCGCACATGTGCATTGGGTATCCTGCAAAGCGTGGGTCCCTTCCATCAGGACATGTGACTGTCTTCTCACCGATCAGTGTTGTTGGTGCCATCTGGCCACCGGTCATACCATAGACGGTGTTGTTCACGAAGAACACTGCCATCTTTTCACCACGGTTAGCTGCCTGCATGGTCTCATTAAGACCGATGGATGCAAGGTCACCATCACCCTGGTATGCGATCACAACAGAGTTGTCCTGTGCCCTTGACATACCTGTACCTACAGCAGGTGCACGTCCGTGTGCCACCTGAAGGTTTCCACAATCAAAGTAGTAGTAAGCGAAAACCGCACAACCTACAGGACTGATCATAACGCTTCTATCCTGGATCTCAAGGTCTTCCATAGCCTCTCCGATCAGCTTGTGCAAAATACCGTGTCCGCATCCCGGACAGTAGTGAGTAGCAGCTGGAGCAGCTCCGCCTTTGCGTGGGAATTCCGGATAGATTCCGGATGGTCTTCCAATGATCTTTTCTGCCATGTTCATTCCTCCCTTGCAGCAATGTCTCTTATCTTTTCCATGACCTGGTCCATTGTGATCAGGTTTCCGCCCATGCGGTTAACGAGTTCCACCTTTTTGCTGCAACCGGTGGCAAGGCGTATATCGTCCCTTAGCTGGCCGTTGCTCATCTCTACGGATACGAAGGTCTTATCTCCTGCATCTGCAAGAGCCTTCAACTGGTCTTCTGGGAACGGGAACAATGTTATAGGACGGAAAAGACCGACCTTGATGCCTTCCCTTCTTGCGATCTCCACAGCTGAACGGCAGATCCTGCTGCTGATACCGTAGGCCACAAGCACGATCTCTGCATCGTCCATCATGTATTCTTCGTACTCGACCTCGTTCTTCTTGACGGTCTCATACTTCTCCTGAAGTTCATAGTTGAAGTCCTCAAGCTGGTCGAAGTCCAGAAAGATGGATGTTACAAGATTCTCTCGTGTTTCCTTTGTTCCACAGACAGCCCATGATTCATCAATGACAGGTTCCACAGCTTCCTCAGGGAACTGGAGTGGCTCGATCATCTGGCCGAGCACACCGTCTGCCAGTACAACAACAGGGTTGCGGTACTTTGTTGAAAGCTCGAATGCCTTTATTGTGAAATCACACATCTCCTGTACGGAGTTTGGTGCGACGACGATATTGCGGTAGTTTCCGTGTCCGCCACCCTTTACGACCTGCACGTAATCACCCTGTTCAGGTCCGATGTTACCAAGACCGGGACCTGCTCTCATGATGTCCACGATGACACATGGGAGTTCAGCTCCTGCAAGATATGAAACACCTTCCTGTTTCAGGCTCATGCCAGGACCGGATGAAGCGGTCAAGACCCTGTGGCCAGCGGATGCTGCACCATAAACCATGTTAATTGCAGCCTCTTCGGACTCTGCCTGTACGAACTTCCTTCCAAGCTTCGGGAATGTCTGGGAAGCTTCGTGGAGGATCTCACTTGCAGGTGTGATCGGGTAACCGAAATAACAGTCACAACCTGCGTATAAAGCACCAATGACAACTGCGGAGTTGCCTTTAATCAATTGTGTAGCCATAGTATTACCTCTTTTTTTGGCTTATTTTTCCTTGATCGGGACGTGCACTGCAATTGCCAGTGGCTCAGGACAGGTGTAGTAACAGTTTCCACAGCCTATGCATCCTTCTCCCGTATATTCAACATAGTGGTAGCCGCGTTCGTTGATCTGTTCGCTCATGAAGAGCACATCCTTTGGACATGCAGCTACGCATCTTTCACATCCTTTACACTCAATGATGTTGAGTTCCGGATATGGTTGCATCTTTTCATTATTTTCAGACATGATATCAACTCAATGAAGGGACCACGAAGGTCCGGAATTATCAATTGTTAAATATTTTAGATCAAACTCTTTTTGATATGTTCAAAGTGATTTGATCAGGAAACCTTCCGGCTCCCTGACATGATGTTATCAGGATTTATTAGTTTGCTTCCTTGTCGTGATCACGGATCTCGACACGCCTGATCTTACCACTAATGGTCTTTGGAAGCTCATCAACGAATTCCACGGCCCTTGGGTACTTGTAAGGGGCAGTGGCCTTCTTGACATGTTCCTGAAGCTCCTTCTTAAGCTCATCGCTTGCTTCATAGCCTTTTGCAAGCACGATGGTTGCCTTGACGATCTGTCCGCGGACAGGATCAGGGACACCGGTAATAGCACATTCAAGTACTGAAGGATGCTCAATGAGTGCACTTTCAACCTCGAACGGACCGATCTTGTAACCGGAGCTCTTGATGATGTCATCAGACCTTCCGATGAACCAGAAGTAGCCGTCCTCGTCCTTCCATGCCATGTCACCTGTGTGGTAATATCCGTCATGCCAGGTCTCAGCGGTCTTCTTCTCATCTCCACGGTATCCTGCAAAAAGACCTACAGGCTTGCCTTTGGTCGTATTGATGACGATCTCTCCTTCCTCTCCGGAATCACAGAGCTTTCCGTCAAGGTTGATAAGCTGGATGTCATATTCAGGTGATGGTTTGCCCATGGATCCCGGTTTTGGCTCCATCCATGGATAGGTTGCAATGGTAACGATGCTTTCGGTCTGGCCGAAACCTTCCATGAGCTTAAGTCCTGTGAACTCAAGGAACCTCTCATAGACCTCAGGGTTGAGCGGTTCACCGGCGACCACACAGTACTCAAGACTGCTGAAATCATACTGTGAAAGGTCTTCCTTAATAAGGAACCTGTAAATGGTAGGTGGTGCACAGAAGGTTGTTACTCCATAACTGCTTGCTTTTTCGAGCATGTTCTTTGCATCGAAGCGCTCATAGTCATAAACAAAGACCGCGGTTCCGCAGATCCACTGACCGTAGAGCTTTCCCCATACACATTTTGCCCAGCCGGAGTCTGCGACTGTAAGGTGCAGTCCGTCATCCATGACGTTCTGCCAGTAATTCGCAGTGATTATATGACCAAGAGGATAGCTGAAATCATGCTGTACCATCTTTGGCAGGCCGGTGGTTCCGGATGAGAAGTATAAGAGAGAGATGTCATCGTTCCTTGTTGCTTCAACGCCCTCTGGCCTGCTGAAGTCCTCGGAAGCTGCTTCAAGCTCTTCTGTGAAATTGAGCCATCCTTCTTTTTCAACATTCAGCACAGCCTTGTGAAGCAGGATATCCTCGTAACCCTCGTGTGCTTCGTCAATGTATCCCATGAGACCTTCATCATCAGCACTTACTACCATCTTGATATTTGCAAGCTCTATACGGTATGTTATATCCTTGGTCGTCAGCATATGGGTTGCAGGAAGTGTGACAGCTCCGATCTTGTGGAGTGCAAGGATGCATATCCAGAACTCATATCTACCCTTGAGGGTCAGCATTACCACATCGCCCCTCTTGATGCCATATTTCCTGAAAACATTTGCAGCTTTGTCGCTGTATTTCTTCAGGTCTGCGAAATTGTAGATGAGTTCTTCACCATCGTCATTGCACCATACAAGAGCTCGTTTTTCAGGCTGCTCCTTTGCGTACCTGTCAACGATATCGTATGCGAAGTTGAAGTTCTCAGGGACCTTTATCTTAAAGCTTTCCTTGAATTCATCATACGATTCGAATTCTGTACGTGAAACATATTCTTCTAAAAAGGATGACATATTTACACCGTTTTCCATTGTCTTATAGATCGGATCTCAAATCTGGGTTCGAATATAAAATTCAGTAGATGCATTTCAGACTATCATGGCCAGGAATTTTGCAGGCTTGTCCCCAACGGCTTCCATTGCATGATCATAGCCGGAATCAAAGTAGATGGAATCTCCTTCTTCAAGGATGATCTCATTGTCATGTATCTTTATCTTCAGTGTACCTTCAAGCACAAAATCGAACTCCTGGCCCGGGTGTGAGCTCATGGAGTGTTCAGGATCTGTTGATCCGGGTTCTACCAGTACAATGAATGTCTCGGCCTTTTTGTGTATGAAATTTGGCCCGAGGTTCTGGTACTTGTAAGCTTGTCTTCTCTCGACAGTAGGCCCCTTACCTTTTCTGGTGACAGTAAAGATATGCATGCGTGGTTCTTCACCGGTCAAAAGCAATGTCATGTCCACTTTCAGGAACTGTGCGATCTCAAAAAGGATGCTGGCAGGAATGTCAGCCTCGCCTGTGTCATACTGCTGGTAGATTTCAACAGGTATGTTCAGGTATTTTGCTATTTCTTCTTCAGTGATGTCTGACAGTTCACGTAATTCATGGATGCGTGATGAGATTTCCTTTATTTTTTCCTGCATGATATCAACTTTTATTGGTTAATAAGGAAGATACTTACAAAATAAAATAGAATTTTGAAAGAACAATATTCAGGCAAGTTAGCTTGATATTGCGATCCTTTCCTGTATTTTAACAGACAGGAAGTTAAAAAAAGTACCGGGTGCCATGTTAACACATGACACTACCCGGTATAGTAGGCCAGGCACTTATTTTGCCGGACCGATATTGATGGAATATTCAAAGTTCTCTGTGTTGTGTGGCATGATCTCAAGTGTCCACTCACCAGCAGCACCATCAACAGTATAGGTCTCCGTATATCCCGTGGAACCTTCCTGATAGACAGCAAGCTGTTCAATGTCCTCACTTACCGGAGATTCGGCTTCCATGTAGCTGCCTGCAGCTTCATCCATTGCCATCCTGTAAAGAACAGGGGATTGCTGTCCCAGACTTACAGAGCCAGTGTAACTTGTGCTCACCAGTACAGGTTTTACCTCACCGTTTGCGTTCTTCATCACTACATCGAATGAAGGTGTTGTGGAAGATATACTGCCGGTACCATAATTGTAGTCAACTGAGAAGACCTTGATGGTAATTGGATCGGCAGTTGCTGCAGTGAAAGTTGTCCTGTATGCTTCATCCGGCTGTTGCCAGACATCGAAGTTCATGCTGACCTTCTGGCCCCATTCACTGATCGTCCTGTCCTTAATGTTCAGGTTGATCCTTCCATTGACACTTCCTTCCGCATCAGCAGGGATCTTCACCTTTACCTTCACAATAGCCTTCTCTCCTGCTTCTATAACAGAAGGTGCTGTGATGATCACATCTTTCTCATCAAGGGAGACCTGTGAATCATAGTACCATTCATCCTCTACCTTTTCGAACTCAGGATCAATGGATATCGGCTTATCTGCAACGTTCTTCATCCTGATGATATATTCATATTCAGAACCAGCTTCCACGCGGTCACTGATATACGAATTGAATACCTGTACATTTGGTGGCAGCCATACGTTCACTGAAAGATCAAGCGCTCCGTTGTAACCAGGATACATGGCAGCAATGTCTCCTTCAAGACCACTGAAGAAGATATTTGCATTATAATGTCCGAGTTCAGCATCCTCAGGGACTGACACTTTGATGGTGAATTCCTGTGTATCTTCGGTTTTGATCTCAGCTTTTGAAGGTGAGATACTTACCCAGTCCTCGTCGAGTTTGTTGTCGCTGAAGAACTTTGGTGCAATACGTGGTTCAACGGTTATTGCATCTTCACCATAGTTATAGAGGGTAACAGTAATTTCATCTGACTCGCCAGGTTTTATAGTAAGGTAGGAATATCCCGGATCAACATAGAGTGGCACGGCCTCTCTTGCAGATTCAGGATATACCATGTCCTGATAGTATCCATCAGCAGCGATCTTTTCAGCTATCAGTACAGGTTCCTCGGCCACAGGTTCAGAAATGGCAACAGCAACCCCTGCTGCTGTCATACTGAGCAATAACATGCCGAGTGTAACAAATGTGAAGTATTTCTTCATATGGATCTCTCCTTTGCTTTTGTGATATTGATGTTTTCAATTTTGAATTTGAATCTTGTAATTCTCATCGTCTTTCGACATGTTACAATATGTCGTTGACTTATTAAAGAATTGTCTAAACTTCAAATCGATTCGTAGTTATCAAACCAGGAAAAAGAACAGTGGTATGCTTAAAACATACCACTTGGAACTAATTTTATTATGAAACATTCATCATTTGATCCTGCTTCTTTTCATCAGCAGTGAGTTCGTCACAACAGACACCGAGCTCATTGCCATGAAGGCCGCTGCCATGGCAGGTGTAACAAGCACCTGATGGAACACCGGATAGAGAACACCTGCAGCTATCGGAATACCAAGGCTGTTGTACCCGAAGGCCCAGAACAGGTTCTGTTTGATCTTCCTCATGGTAAGCCGGCTTAAGCGCAGGGAAGCCACCACATCGAGGAGGTCATTCTTAATGAGCACGATCTCTGCAGACTCCATTGCAACATCCGTTCCTGCTCCCATGGCAATGCCGACATCCGCCTGTGTAAGTGCAGGAGCATCATTGATACCATCACCAACCATTGCAACGATACGCCTTTCTCCCTGAAGCTTCTTGATCTCAGCGGCTTTGTCTTCAGGCAACACCTCTGAAAGAACGCGACTGATGCTTGCCTGAGATGCAATAGCGGATGCTGTCCGGCTGTTGTCTCCTGTAATCATCACAACTTCAAGTCCAAGTTCCTTGAGCTTTGAAACAGCCTCTATGGAGTTCTCTTTGAGAGTATCTGCAACGGCTACGATGCCGATAGCATTGCCATCGACCGAAACCAACATGGCAGTCTTTCCCTGATGTTCAAGCTCCTCGAGCCTGCTGATAAGCGAAGAAACTTCAATATTGTTGTCAACCATGAGCTTACGAGTACCAAGCAGTATCTCCTGCTCTTTGATGATCGCCTTCACACCATGTCCGGGTATGGACTCGAAGGAAGATACATCAAGAATTGGAATATTCCCATCCACAGCACCGTTCACAATAGCTTCACCAAGAGGATGCTCTGATCCCTTCTCAGCAGTTGCTGCAAGGGAGAGGACCTCATCTTCACTGTGTTCTCCTGAAGTGATCACATCGGTCAGTACAGGCTTTCCTTCTGTAAGCGTACCTGTCTTGTCGAATACGATGGTATCGATCTTACGGCTGACCTCAAGAGCTTCACCGCCCTTGATAAGGATTCCATTCTCAGCTCCTTTTCCGGTACCAACCATTATGGCCACCGGAGTTGCAAGCCCCACAGCACAGGGACAGGATATCACAAGGACCGTGATCCCTATCAGGAGTGAGAACAGAAACGGGCTTGTGATCACGGAATACTGTGCAACATCGAACAGGTTGTATCCCACAAGGAACCAGAACAGGAATGAGATGGTTGCTATTATGATAACCGCAACAATGAAACGACCGGCAACATAATCAGCGATCCTCTGGATAGGTGCTTTGGATGTCTGTGCATCTTCCACAAGCTTGATGATCTGCGAAAGGGCAGTGTCAGCACCCACTTTTGTAGCCTTGAACCTGAATGAACCGGTGCCGTTCACAGTAGCGCCGATCACCTGGTCACCGATATTCTTCTCAACAGGGATGCTCTCACCGGTGATCATGGACTCGTCTATGGAGGATGAACCTTCGGTCACGATACCGTCAACCGGCAGTTTCTCACCAGGCCTGACAACAACAATATCTCCTGTGACAACGTCTTCCACAGCGACCTCTGTTTCCTCGTTATTCCTGATGACCCGTGCTGTCCTTGCCTGAAGGCCGATAAGCTTTCTGATAGCTTCGGAGGTCCTGCCTCTTGCCTTTGCTTCAAGGTAGCGACCGAATGTTATGAATGTGATAAGCATGGCAGCCGAATCGAAGAAAGTATGCTGGTATCCCGGCCCGAGATCGATGAAACCGGTCACAACGCTAATGGTGTATGCAGCACCTGTACCCGTTGCTATCAGCAAGTTCATATCAGCAGAACCGTGGCGCAGTCCTTTGTAAGCACCAACGAAGTACTGTCTTCCGGGGAAAGCCATGACTATGGTTGTAAGAATGAATAGTACGAACCTGTCAGCAAGGATCGGTGGCACAAAGTAAAGGTACTGGGGGAATCCGCCACTCATTCCACCTAGCATGATCGGTACCATCAGCCCGAAAGCTATCAGCAGGTTGTTCCTCTGCCGGGTGATCTCCATATCCCTTGCCACCTGTTCCCGGTCAGCAGGACTGCCTTCTTTCTTTACGGATGCTGTATAACCGATGTTCTCTATCGCTTCAAGCATCTCAGCTACGGAAACCTTCGAGGAATCGTACTCTGCATGCGCAGTAGACATCGGGAAGTTAACGCTTGCATTGCTGACCCCTTCGAGCTTCCTGAGAGCACGCTCGATATTTGACGCACATGCTGCACAGGACATGCCACCAACATCAAAATTGATCTCATCTTTTAAAATTCCATAACCGGTGTCTATAACTGTCTCTTCAAGCTTACCGGTGTCTGTCAGTTTTGGATTATAGGTCACAGATGCCTTCTCAAGAGGAAGATTGACAGTTGCCGAAAGGACACCGGGTTGTTTCTTTAAAGCATCCTCTATACGCAATGCACAGGCAGCACACGTCATACCGGTAACTTTCAGGGTGGAATCTGCTGGTTCCTCTGCCTTTTCTACAGGTTCTTCTGTGGGGATCTCCTCTGATGTAGCTTCATCTGGATTTTCTTCAGTTTTCTCTGCCGGGCTTTCCTCTGAAGTTTCTGGGAAGCCGATTCCACCTGTCTCATAACCGGCATCCTCAACAGCCTGCTTGATGCCATCAGAGGTCACTTTATCAGGATCAAAACTTACAGTAGCATTGTTCTCCTCAAGACTTACTTCAACACTTTCCACGCCTTCAAGGGAGGAAATAGCCTTTGTGACCCTCTCATGGCAATGCATGCAGGTCATTCCGTGGACATCGATCGTGATCTTCATGTTATCACATCAAAATAAAGAAATAAGGTTCATCGGACAAGTGATGGCTGACAATACGTTCGTTCATTGTGTATTGTTACCTGGCAGCAAAGATAAATCCAGAGTTAAATCTATAAGTTCAGGCCTTATATCCGGCATCATTGACCGCCTTTTTGATAGCTTCAATATCTGTTGACTGAGGATCGTAGGAAACCGCAGCTTCTCCTTTCTCAAGATCAACGTCAACAGAAGAAACACCCTCTAGTCCGGATATTGCTTTTGTAACGGCCATCTGGCAATGTCCACAGGACATGCCTTCTACTTTAATGGTGGTATCAGTCATTTTTGCACTCCCATACATATATAAAAAATTCTGCGATTAATACTTTTTCCATTATTTTCAGTTAGCAAAAAGTATTTATTCGGTCAGCCGGTAAGTTAACGCCGTTAACATACATAAATACTACCCATATTTATAAAAACGAATAAGCATACTTAGCTATAGAGCTCGATATTAAAATAAAAGATGTTTTATATGTTATATTATGAAAATTATTATGTGGTGGGAACATGCAGGACATGAAAGATATAATTGACAGGATAAACTCCCTGAAAGCCGAACACAATGCAGTTATCCTTGCCCACAATTACCAGCGCCCTGAAGTCCAGGACATTGCAGACTTCACAGGCGATTCGCTTGGCCTCAGCCAGCAGGCCGTGGAAACCGATGCCGATGTAATCGTATTCTGTGGTGTAGACTTCATGGCAGAAAGCGCTGCAATACTCAGTCCGGAAAAGACTGTGCTTCTCCCTGAAAAGGACGCAGGCTGCCCGATGGCCGAGATGGTCGATGTGATATCACTTGCCGATGTAAAGCAGGAGTACCCTAATGCAGCTGTAGTCTGTTATGTGAACTCCTCTGCTGAGATAAAGGCCCAGTGCGACATTTGCTGTACATCAGCAAACGCTATCGATGTGGTAAGATCCCTTGATGAGGATGAGATACTCTTTGTTCCTGACAAGAACCTCGGGACCTATGTCTCACATTTCACCGACAAGAAGGTCATCACCTGGGAAGGCTTCTGCCCGACCCATCACCAGATGCGTGCAGATGATGTCATTAAGGCAAAGGAAGAACACCCTGATGCCCTTTTCCTCGCACATCCCGAATGCAGGACAGAGGTCCTTGACCTTGCAGATGAGGTATTAAGCACTACCGGCATACTCAACTATGCTAAAAGCTCTAATGCTAAAGAGTTCATCATCGGTACTGAGAATGGCCTCCTCCACAGGTTAGGTAAAGAGAACCCTGATAAGAAGTTCTACTACCTGTCCGAGTTCACGATCTGCCCTAACATGAAGATCACAACCCTCGAATCAGTACTGAATGCACTTGAGAACATGGAATATGTGATCACCGTACCTGAAGAGACAAGGCTCAAAGCTAAAAAATCACTTGACAGGATGCTTGCGGTAAAACGCACAATGTAAAGTTCAACTATGGATGCCGAGACGAAAGCTGATCATATATCAGTTCAGGCATCCAATATGTTTTTACTTCTGTTATTCATTCAGTTTTTAAACAGTTGATTCTGGTTCTCGGTTAAAAGTCAAAATCGATCCGGCCATCTTTAACTGCCATTACAATGCTTTTATCATGCTCAGCAGCAGGATAGTTTCCATTCACCAGCTCCAGCGCTCTGTCATGTTCCCTGATCGCCTCATCAAATCGCCCTTCAAAGAAAAGCACATTTCCCATCCCATTGTGAGCACTGGCGTTCTCCGGATCGAGCTTAAGGGATCTCTCAAAAAAGATCCGTGCACGAGCCAGATATTCTTTGCGTTGCTCAGGTGAAAGCAAATCCTTTGAACTCTGGTAGATATCCTTTAGCGTATATCCCATCAATGCGTGAAGATCCGCATCTTCCGGAAAACTCCGGAGGGCTGTATCAATCGCCTGCAGGTTCTTATTGGTCAATGCCCGGGCAGCATCTGCTTTCCCGGATCCCAGCATTTTTACGGCTTTTGCCTGGACACTTGCCAGATACTCGAAAACCTCATCCCTGTATTCAACTGTCTCCGGTATCGGATCAGGTGGAGTCTGACGGTTTTTTAAGCGGCCTATCCAGTCGGTAGCAAGGGCAATGATCAATAATACAAGGGCAATATATGGATACAGTTCAAGCCCGGTAAGCGGATAGGCCAGAACACACAGAACAAAACCAGCCAATGGTGCCCACACAAAAGGATTCTCGATATTTTCTACGAACTTGCGAATTATGGGTTCAGCGACTGTAAGAAAGCCACTTGTGTCCTCGTCTCTATTCATATTAGTCTCCCCCGATCTGCCCATACTAACAAGCTTAGATCCCCATATAATATATTCAATTTAATATAATTAAAATCGATCGGAGAGATCAGCAGATATTTCGCATGGTCACTCGGTAGGAGAAATTATCACATCCAACTCCGGGATCATTTCAATCAATGCCTGAACATCATCTACATCGTCCGGCATCCCCAGGATCCTGATGAAGCTGTCGTGGAATTTGTGGAATGGGCCTTCACCGATATCTTTCACGATAATAACATTAACTCCCTTTTCCTCAAGGAATTCAGCTGTCTTCACACCTCTTTTCCTTTCAAGATCAGCCGCCGGGTTCTCAACTACATCCCAGCTTTTTAATTTGTTGTCCTCCATATCAACAAAAATGTAATAGGGTGTTTTGCCAATATGCCGGGAAAGCTTTGACTGCAATCCTTCCAAACCGGTCACCGGGATCGCGATCCTGAGCTCTGACATTTTACCGGGTTTTACGTCCACTGAGAGATGTTCTAGATTTTTGATCTCGCCTTTGACCACTTCTTCGATCTCAGCTGAAAGAACTTCCACCCGCTTCAGGTCACACTCTCCTGCACTTTCCACCTGCATTTCACCAAACACTACAAGACCGGATCTTCTGAGCCTTATATCATCAACCCTGTTAACACCTGGAATGTGCTCCACTGACTCCCTAATTGTTTCGATGGAATCCCTGTCCAGCCATGCATCCATCAGAGTGAGTGCTGATTCCTTTGCTGTGCTGATACCAAGCTTGAAGATTACAACAGATATTACAAGGACACCCAGGCTGTCCAGACAGGGCATTCCGAGCATCGAACCAATGATGGCAACAACAACGACCATAGAACTGAACACGTCTGTGTAGGAATGGGTAGCGTCTGCGATCAAGGCCTGTGATTCGATCTCTTTTCCTACCCTGAACTTGTACTGTGAAAGCGCATAGATGGTGATGACCGAGAAGACTGCCGCTCCAAGTGCCAGTCCCTGGAACTCTATCTCAGCAGGGTCCCGTATAGTTGACAGTGCCTCACGTACAAGTTCAACACCGGATAATATGATCAGTAGCGATACGAAGAGGGCAACCAGGTTCTCTGCTTTGTAGTAACCGTAAGGAAAGTGTTCTCCGCTGCTTTTCAGGCTCAGCTTCAGGCCGACCCAGACAGCCAGGGAAGTAAAAATGTCCATTGATGTATGGATAGCATCTGCTATCAGGGAAGAGCTTCCGGAATAGAAACCAACTGTTCCTTTGATCGCTGCAAGAAAGATAAGTGCAATAGTAGAATTTCTTGAAGCCTTTGCACCCGCCCTAAGTTCTTCTTTTACAGCCACACTTTATCCCCCAATAAATAATGAACATTAAAAAAGAAAAAACGATCCCTCAAAGGGATCTTTCTATGGACTTAATCATTCAGGACCTCACTGATGAACTGGCCCTGACCTACAAGTTCAATGATGTTACCAAGTCGTTCCTTTCCGGGTTTTGTCCTGTACTTGACAAATGTCTTACCTATCTTATCGATAAGAGCAGGGATCTCCTCCTTTGTACAGAACGCCTTGAGAAGGACGCCGTTCGTTGGCCTTCTTGCATCGTTACCGCCGATCCAGACAGAATAGCCTACCTCATCCTCAACAGCCGCTTCATGCGGACATCCCCTGACACACCATCCACAGTTGATGCACAGGTCCCTGTCGATAACAGCCTTTCCTGCAGTCACAGTGATAGCGTTCAGTTTGCAGAGTTCAGTACACCTTCCGCAGCCGGTACACTTTTCAGTATCGATCTTAGGACGTAGCTGTCCCACGATACCGATATCATTGCTTTCTGCCCTGACACAGCTGTTCGGACATCCTGCCACACCGACCTTCATCTTGTGCGGGGTTAGTTTCTGAGCGAACTGCATGGTGATCTCATTTGCAAGGTCCTTGGTGGTGACAAGTCCCTCAGGGCAGTAATCCATTCCCGGACATGCATTGGCATATCCCATTCCAATGGTCTTTAAGCCACTTCCATAGACATCTGCCATAAGGTCATCGACATTTTCGCCTTTGACACCCTGTATCTCAACACTCTTCCTTGTTGTAAGCTCAAGACTACCGTCACCGTACTTCTCTGCGAGTTCCGCGACCCTGGCAATGTAATCGTGCTGGGCGATACCAGAATTGGTCTTGATCTTTACAAAGTTAGTACCATTCACCTCAGGCCTGACACCAGGATAGTCGCGTACCCAGTAGAAGTTGACCTTCTTCCCGTCTTCAAGGCGGTTGTCAAGCTCCTTTCTGAACTTTTTCATCTTGATGGCTGCAAAGTCCTCCAACATGCTGATATCAACATCATCGATGGTCTCAATGTAACCTGCTTTTTCAGCTGCTTCAAGAAGTTCCAGGCCCTTGGCATTGCGGGCTATCAGGGTTGTCCATCCGGTTGATGATCCCACATGTCCTGCTGATATGTCTGCCACTTTGGAGACAGCGTCCCTGCATATGCGGCATCCGTCCCAGACGCAGTCCTTGATATCCTTTAATGAGATCTCGATCTCACCATCATCAGTGGTGACGATCATTTCATCAAGATGGATGGAATATTTCCTGACCTTGTTAAGGTCAATGCCTATGCTTTCCATATAATTGGACAGCTTTTCGTAGTTGAAGTTCTCCATGCAGAACAGGCCGATGGTATATGGGATATTAGGAATGTTGGCCTTTTCACCGTCCATTCCGACCTCAACCGGATGAACGTTCAGACCTGTAAAGAACTGTGTCCTTCTGGTACCGTAGGTCTGGCAGGGAACCCCCACCATTGCAACATTTTTCATTTCAGCATCGTTCTGGCGCAGTGCAGCCATCACAGGAACTGCTGAATATTTTGCTCCCTGAGTGTCCATAAGTTCTTCTTTACTTGCAACGATGCAGGAATCAGGCTTTGTGAAACCTGCAGTTGTCACAGCTCCATCGATGAGACCATTGTCAAAGCAGTATCCTAACAGAGCGGTCACAGCTCCGCCATCCTGCCCCTTCCCGGCGATCTCCGCATCAGTAGCCCTGGCAGAGACGATCTTCTGGTACTGTCCCACAGGTGTAGGAGGAAGTGATTTGAAATTGAACACGTTCATGGATATGCGGGCTGCATCTGTCATGACACGCTGGCATACATCCTTACAGGCACCCTGCCCGTTCCTGTAGCACTCATCCTTTAATTTTGGCCCGTTCTCATCGAATTCGATGATCTCATAGGGACAAACAGCAGCACAGGCACCGCACATAGTACACATTCCGGTGTCTACGACCGCGTCTTTCAAAAACCACTTGTATTCTTCTGACATTGTTCTCATCTCGTATTATTTATTACATTTAAAGCAAGCATGGTTTGGCTTGGTTGTGGTATAAACGAACAAAATCTACAAATATTTAAGCTTTCCTATTTTAATTTTCAGAAGAGATCATAGAATATCTGAATTAATTGTAGCCTGCAATTTATTGATTCATGCCTTTACCTGCCCCGCTACGGCCTCCCATTCCCCGACCTGCTCCGCCAGACCTTCTACCTCCGCCCATGCCTCTTCCAGGCGCAGCCATAGAAGCATGTGCCTCTGCTGTTGGAGCAGCGGTTTCCTTCAACTGACCTTCTTTATACTGATTAATGGCATCTTTGACCGTTCCACTGGCTCCGGTCATTACTTTAATTCCGGCTGCTGAAAGGATCGGGAAAGCATTGGGTCCGACGTTACCGGTAAGGAGAACATCGATCCCCTTGTCAGAAATGTTCTGGGCAGCCTGTATACCTGCTCCTCCTGAGGCCGAGGCTGCTTCATTGGCAACTGCTTTAAATTCCATGGAATCCGGATCTACGAGGACAAAGTAAGGGCATCTTCCAAAACGTGAATCCATTGCTGCGTCAATATTTTTATCTGTGGCTGTTACACATATCTTCATTTATATTCCTCATGTTGATCTATCTTTTTGTTGTATAACACACAGATGAGAGGAAATATATAAAGCTTGCTGGAAAAGGCTATATATTTACCCATCTATGAGAGATTATATTGAATAATTTCGTTGAAGATAAATGAAATTTTATCTTCAGAAAAACTAAAAGTTACGGAGAAATCGAAATGGATTATGCAAAAATAAGTGAGAAGCTTATTGAGACGCTGGAACTTAATGGAAAACCAGTAGCAATATCATTACTTAAGCGGGAAAAGGACATCCCTGAAGGTCTCGAAAAGATCGATACACCAAAAAGATACTGTCAGATGCTTCAGGATGCAAGGTTCGATGACAAGGTCACTTATGCTACCATGGATGAGCATGCCTGCAAAGGCGGTGCTGCAGCAATCGGATTACAGGACTACCCTGACAAGATCAAAAGCGGAGAGCTTTATTTCGACAAGCTTGGAAAAGAGATCTCCCTGAGTGTTGCAAAACGTGTTGTTGACAACATGCCAAGACCTGCACCCGGATCCACAGTTGCAACGATCGTTGCTCCACTTGATAAGACACCAGCAAAACCGGATGTCATTATAGTGATCGGTAACACACTTGTGGCAAGGAGGATCGCACATTCCGTTATCTACAGGCGCGGAGGCCGTATGAACGCAAACTTTGCAGGTATCCAGTCCACCTGTGCAGATGCTACCGGCTCACCTTACACCACCGGTGAAGTAAACATTTCTATCGGATGTGACGGTGCTGCCAAGAACGCAGGACTCAAGGACGACGAAATGGTCGTTGGTATCCCAGAAGAACAGCTTGAGGACATCACCAACATACTTGCTGAAAAAGCAGGTGCATGGAACGACTGGATGAGATCATAAACGGTTTGATCCTGTTCTTTTCTTTTTTCTTTTCCTTTTTATATCAATTTTCATTTTGAGGCATCTGAAAGTAGCTAAAGCTTTTTTTCTTGATAACGAGTGGTAAAACTTATATAAAATCAGTTGTGTACATTTATAACACAACCGAAACAAACCGTTATAAACAGTAGCTACAACACTGTTAACAAATAATTCTAAACTGAACAAATTTTACCTTACATAACACAGAGTGATCAATATGGATATCAAGGAAATAAACGAATTTGGAAAACAGCTTACCGAGAAGTTAAACCTTAAGACAAAACCTGTTGCGGTCTCACTTATCCCTGAAGGACATGACATCCCGGAGGGCATTGAAAGAATTGATGAGAGCACCAGGCACTGCCAGATGGTCGATAATGTCAGGAAGACCGGAAAGCAGTTCTATGCCTTAGCAGATGACCAGATGTGTAAGGGTGGATCTTCTGTAATGGGATTGCAGGAAATGCCACACAAACTGGCTACAGGTGACACCTACTACAACCTCAAGCGCTTCAGTACTATCAATGCTGCAAGAAGAACAATGGAAAAGGTCACAAAAGTAGCACCCGGAGCTACAAAAGCAGTTGTTTACGGACCACTTGAAAATGCAACATTCATCCCTGATGTTGTCGTTATCGTAACGTCACCAAAACAGGTCATGCAGCTTTCCCAGGCACTTCTCTACAAGTTCGGTGGAAGGGTCGATGCAAGCTTTGCAGGAATCCAGAGTGTCTGTGCCGATGGCGTTGCACTCCCATACAAGGAAGGTAAGATCAGTGTAACCGTCGGATGCGGTGGAAGCAGGAAATTCGCAAACATTGCTGACGATGAGATGATCCTTGGAATTCCTGTAGAAAGACTCCACGACCTTGTGGAAGCTGTGAATGAGATGTTCGGTTGAACATCTTATTCTGTTTTAATTGATCTAAAATGCACTAAGTTATATAAATATTTTAAAGTATATATTGTACAATCCATATCTAAAATTATATTTTAATTAGAAGTCATCACGTCCATACAAAGCATTATCAGCTTCTCTTAACTTATCCCTCATCTGCTTCGTCCTGACATCATCCGGTTTTATCCTGAGGGCTTCATTATAGGCCTCAATGGCGCCTGCACGGTCCCCCAGAAGCCGTAAAGCAGTCCCTTTGTTCTTCCAAACCATAGCGCTCTTTACATAACCAAGGTCAATGAGCCTGTTAAAGCACTGGAGAGCCTGTGCATGCTTCCCCATCATGATGTATGTGATACCTTTGTTCGAGAGTGCAACACTGTTGTCAGGCTCCAGCTGCAGGGCCTTATCAAAACAATCGCATGCCTTTCTATGATCCTTCTCTTCCCTGCCGGCAGCGATTCCTCGCTTGATCCATTCTTCAGCACCTCTTGAGCCCTGGCGCTTGAGCTTCTTCCTGGCCCTGTTCAATGCTTCGCCTGCATCGTTACTGTCCTTCTTTTCCTGAGGCCTGCTAATACCGTTAGCTCCGGACCTCTGCTTTGATACCTCGGACAGGTGCCTTGTTTTCGGGATATACTCTGGCTTGCCAAGCATCTTCCTGAGGATCATGATCGCTGCATCCTTGTCCAGAGGATTGTTGTTATTTCCACATTTGGGTGACTGGATACAGCTCGGACATCCATCTCTGCAGGGACAGCTCTCAATAGCCTTCAGCGTGACCTCAAGCATTTCAGCTATCCTGCCATAGCCTGCTTCAGCATAGCCGACACCACCGGCATGGCCATCGTAGACAAAGATACCGCTCTTTCTCTCCAGGTCAGCATGTTCAGGTGTGGAAACACCACCTACGTCGTTCCTGTCAGCAAGAAGATGGAGTGGATACATGGAAATTATGGCATGTTCTATGGCATGGATGCCACCGTTGAAATCCCTGCCATGTTTTTCCACCAGTTCGGTGAAATATTCAGGAAGCTCTATCCAGAGAGCCTCTGTCTCAAGGCTGAACTTCGGCATCGTCAGGGAATGCTGTCCGATCTCTTCGTCGGTACGCTGCCTGAACCTCTTGTAGCCGGTAACCTGCTGGGTGACCTCAACATCACCAAACCCTACAGTGATGCAGTCACAGGTCTGCAGGGATTTTGTTTCAACCACATCAGTGATATGGATGTCAGAAGCCACCTGTGATCTTGTGTAATAGCCATCCCTTGCTTTTTCAACCCGGATGACGTGCTTCTCATGGTCGATCTGACTAACAGAATACGGAGTTCCCTTGTTGATGTAAACAGCACCTTTGAAGGCCTCCCTGTATGCCCTCAGTTTACCAATGTCCTTTTCCAGGGGAGCACGGCTTCCTTTCTCGAAGATGGTATAACCGTCGCCTTCAATTCCCCTTATGGACACCCGCATATGGGCTCTGTCGTCAGTACAGCGCTTTTCAAGACCACCCTCAAGCAGCCCTTCCTCTTCAAGCACTCCCATTATTTCGTTAAGGTCATTGCCGAAATATTTCTCGTCCTCCGGACTAAGCGGTAGTTCCCTTGCTGCACAGAGGAGGTGTCCTGCCTGAATGTACCGATTGGATACATTGATCACAGCCTCCTCACATTCCTTCCTGAAAAGGTCGGTGGGATTTCTCATGTAATACTGGTCAAGGGCATTGGAATCCGCTACAAGGGCAACAACACTCTCCTGACTTCCACGCCCTGCACGTCCGGATTGCTGTCTTGCACTCATGATGGTACCAGGGAAACCATCCATAATACATGCATCCAGGCCTCCTATGTCGATTCCAAGCTCAAGGGCCGTGGTGGATATGACACCTGCGATATTCCCGCCTGAGAGTCCCTTTTCTATTGCTTCACGCTCGTTCCCGTGATAACCACCTCTGTAAGGACTTATGGTCTTCTGCACACCACGCTGCTCAAGTCTGCTCTTAGCCTCCACGTACATCCTCTCGACCTTCTGCCTTGCCCTTGCGAACACAATGGTCTGGAGGTCGCTCTGCACGAAGGTTGTGAAGAGGTCGACAGTCTCGCCAAAACTTGCTTTTCGAAGGGTGAAATTGTTAGATCTTGACTTGGTATAAAGGGGTGGGTTCCAGAAGATGAACTTCTGCATACCACTTCCGGAGCCATCCTTATTGACCAGTGTAACATCCCTGCCAATGAGGGCGGAGGTGTGCTCTGTGGGATTACCTATGGTAGCTGTACAGCAGATGTACTGTGGACTGGACCCGTAATGGTCACAGATGCGGTTGAGACGCCTGAGAAGGTTTGCCATGTTGCTTCCCATGACACCGCTGTAGGAATGACTTTCATCAAGGACGATGTACTTCAGGTTAGAAAGGAACTTCTTCCACTGATGCTTCCATTGCAGGAAACTCAGGTGGAGCATTTCCGGGTTGGTGAAAAGAATTCGTGGGTTGCCATACTTTACAGCGGACTTTTCCTCGGAGGACATGGTACCGATGAACCTGTTGATGTTCATATCGAGTCCCATGAGGTCACGGAAGCCCTTGAACGTCTCAAGCTGGTCGTTTACAAGAGCGTTCAGGGGTGAGATGTAAAGGGCAGTTGCACTGGGATCTTCCATCAAAGTTTCGAAAATAGGAAGCATGTAACACATGGATTTGCCACTTGCTGTGCTTGTAGAAAGTGCAAGGTGCTCGCCCCTTCTGACCGTGTTTATGGCCTCTGCCTGGTGAGTGTAAAGTTTTTCGATCCCCATTTCACTGAGAGCATAGCTTATCAGTGGTTTGAGCTCCAGATCCTCAAATTCCGGCTCTTTTGGAGGAATGGTCTCAACGTGTACGATCTGGCCTTCATACCTGCGTGAGGAACGGATAGTATTGATCAGCTGGGGAACATCCATTATAGGGCAACTCCGCTATCCATTACAGAATTGATGATACTTAAAATGGTGTGAAATGGATCTTTAGAAAAAAGAAATGGCCAAAAACAAAACGTTTGATCAGAATAGGGAAAATCCTATCTGACCGCACATTTTACTTCGATACTTAGAATGTTATTATCCAAAACCAGTTACTCTTTTTTAGGCTTAAGTTTCTGGAAGCAATCCCTGCAGTATACCGGCCTGTCCGGGTCCGGTACGAAAGGCACGCTCGTTTCCTGACCGCAGTCAGTACACTTTGTTTTGTGCAAATCTCTCGGCCCTTTGAAATCTACTTTCTTCATTTGATATCTCCCCCTTGCCATATCTGAAATTGTTCATTCTTGCAGGGTGCAATAGGTTTGTCATAGCAGATGAAATGTTCACAAGCTTTTGCCAGATACTATATCCTGAATCAGTTATCTACATCAATATTCCAGCATAAAAATATCAATATTTCAATGACCCAAATGATCTGAAAGACCCCGAATTGCATTTCCCCACTAAAAAATGATACCCAATTTAATATATACCTATTGGAAGTGTTCAGGAATCTACGTGCTGGTCAAAAAGAATGGGATTCCCGTCCGGGTCGATCACAATTAAACTTGCAGGTCCGGAAGAGGTCTCATCTACTTCATCCGGTATTTCAACACCCTTAGCTTTAAACTGCTTCTGGAGCTCCCTGATATCTGTAAATGAATTAAGCTCATTGGCATTTTGATCCCAGCCGGGATTAAAGGTCAGAATATTCTTTTCAAACATTCCCTGAAACAAGCCAAGTACGCAACTGCCATTCTTCATGATCAGCCAGTTCTGTGATATGTCCCCCTGAAAAACCATAAAGCCGAGTTTCTCATAGAACGATCTTGAAGCTTCAATATCCTTTACATTAAGACTTACTGAAAATGCACCTAATTCCATGTTCCCACCTGTTGAATTCCCTTAACTTAGAATATCTTGGTTTTTTATATATCCACTTTTTGCACTACATGAAGCAGAATACCAAACCTAAAATTCACTATAACTCCTACCTCACTCTTCCAGCGATTCCATAATTGCATGGAAATACTGCATTTCATGAGTAACAGATAACTGATACCATGCTTTAAGGGTCTGAGCCGAAAATACATCCAGGTTCCTGATAACTTCCTTTGCGAATTCAAGAGGGACAATTCCTGAGACAGTTATAAGGTTACCATCCGTCACAGCAGCCTCCTGGCGATAAAATGATCCACCTTCTCCGCCTCTGTCGACATCTTCAACTGCTGCCAAACTATTTCTATGTTCAGGGATAAACTCTATTTGGGATTTAATGGGAGAAGAGGTTACTCTTAAAAGAGAGCTTGGGCTTTTGGAGATCACACTCAGTGGTGTGGGAAGCATACTGGGAGCCGGCATATATGTTCTTATTGGAAAGGCAGCAGGTCTTTCGGGCAATGCCCTTTGGTTGTCCTTTTTGTTTGCTGCCATTGCTGCCGGGCTTACCGCTATAAGTTACATGGAGCTTTCATCCATGTTCCCCAAGGCAGGGGCCGAATATGAGTATGTCAGGAATGCCTTCGGTGAGTTCCTGGGTCTTCTCATAGGCCTGCTGGTCGTTTTCGTGGAGATCATTTCAAGCTCTACCGTTGCCCTGGGCTTTGCGGGATATTTCGAGGTTCTGTTTAACACACCTGTTATTCCCTCAGCTATCGCTCTTATACTACTGTTCACATTGATCCTTTTTGTGGGTATTAAGCAATCTGCAAGGGCTGCCATTCTTATGACCGTCATCGAGATCATAGGCTTGCTTGTGATAATCTACATAGGTCTTCCCGAGATGGGGGCTGTGGATTATCTGGAGGTACAGAGCCTGTCAGGTATATTTGAGGCATCAGCGCTTGTTTTCTTTGCATTCCTCGGCTTTGAGGAGATAGTAAAGCTATCACAGGAGACAAAGGACCCTCATAGGACGACACCCAGAGCCCTTATGATTGCTATTGCAACCACTATATTGCTTTACATACTTGTTGCATTGGCTGTTGTGAGTGTCCTTGACTGGAGGGTATTGTCAACGTCTTCGGCTCCCCTGGCAGAGGTTGCATCCGTGGCATTGGGCAGCAATGCATTTGTCATCCTTTCGTTGATAGCTCTTTTCTCGACTGCCAATACCGTTCTGCTTATGCAGATCGGGGGCTCGAGGATACTCTATGGTATGGCGGAATCCGGTTCACTTCCCTCATTGATCTCCTGGGTTCATCCAGGGACAAGGACTCCATGGGTCTCTATATTGGTGTTCACATCACTCTCAATAATGTTTGTTTTCATAGGTGATATCGCGATCGTGGCGAATATGACCAATTTCATGGTCTTTATCATCTTTATAACGATCAATCTTTCACTGATATGGTTGAGGTACTCAAGACCTGATATCGAAAGACCATTCAGGATTCCCTTTAACATAGGCCGTTTTCCTCTTTCACCGCTTTTTGGTATATTATGTGCCCTTTTGCTCTTTGCACACCTGAGTCTTGAGGTCATTACCTATGGTTTTATTTTATTGCTCGTGGGTGTCGTGGCGGTATTTATCAGGCTAAAGAGCCAAAGTAATTTAAGGCAGGTCAAATAAATAAAATGTGTATTCTGATTGGGAAAACTAGGATTTTCAAAAGGGACATTGCATTATATGGAGCATAATGCGAGGGGTGAGAAACCGTTCACACTAAATACACATGTTAGGGAGAGGTTGGAACTGTGGGGAGAGGTTTAAAGGTGGACAAATTAACTATTGGTGGCAAGAAATTCAACAATGATGAAGAAATCCGTCAGTTCTTGAAAGATAAGTTTTATTTTCCTGACTACTATGGAATGAATGCTGATGCTTTGAACAGGCCAGAGCATTGGAGAGAGTGACAGAGCTGAGAACATTGATGAGCAGGGTCTTGATGCAATTAGGAAAATGCATTATTCTGACTGCTCTTGGAAGCATTTTCTTTATTTTGCAGACTGGTAAAAATGTAGTTGTCAAATCACATAAGTTGGAATGAGTAATAAAACAAAAAAATAAAATTAAAAATGATTTGTATTCGGATGTGACCTGCTTTTTATGAGCAAGTCACTCCACATATAAGCTATTAGAGTTTGTTCTTCTGAAAAATGTAGAACGCATAACCATATTCATCTGGGCTTTCTCTGAAGAGTTTTATCTCTTTTCTGTTAAACTCAAGTATCATTTCTGCCTCAGTGTTTCCTTTATAGTTATCACTGATTTCATCAACTCTTTTTTCCAGATTGTCATAAAACTCGTACCAGACAGAAACTGGCAGTTTAAAGTGATCAATGACATCATATCCTACTGCCGTAATAACTTTTTCAGTATCAGATATATTCATGATGCCAGGATATATTTCCTGCCAGAATTGAAGCACTTCCGAAGAAGGTTCATCTGTGAACCATGTGTTCTCTGTTATTGCCATGTATCCCCCATCTTTTAGGAACTGTTTCCAGTAGCTAATTCCTTTTTCAAGGCCAAGGATAAAGATGGATCCTTCTGCCCAGATAACGTCGAATTCTCCTGCTTCGAAAGGCAGTTCATCCATGGAAGCACAAACTGTAGTAATCCTGTCATCAAATCCTTCTTTAGCTGCATTTTCCATCAATTTATCCAGAAATGGCTGGTAAATGTCAGTTGCAGTGATGTGACAGTCGTTGCAGATCTTCGCAAGATGTATTGTCTGCATACCCACACCACAACCAATATCAAGGATCTTAGTGCCTGCAGGAAGAGAAGAAAGCAAATTAAAAGCTTTTTCTGTACATTCATTACTGCCGGGCCCCTGTCTGGGTAAACCATCAAATATCTCAAAAATTGGCGATTCCATTTTTACACCTATACTCATCATTTATTTTGCTTGATATGGATATGTAATAAAGTCAATATGACTTTTTGACAATTACAATTTTATATGTTCAAGCAGTGATTCTTAATATCACGCAGAATAGATAACAATTTTACTTTACAATAAACTCAGAAGTAGTGAAAAGATGGATGATAAGTTACTTGCAAACATCGGTTTAAACAAATATGAGAGCTCTGTTTACTGGACGCTTTTAAAAAAAAGAGAGCTGGAAGCAAGTAAATTGTCGCAGTTATCACGAGTTCCCATTGGAAAGATCTATGAGATTTTGAAGGATTTGAACAAGTATGGCCTTGTGGAGATCCAACCTTCAAGGCCACGAAAATATAGGGCTGTTGATCCGAAAATTGCTTTTGAACTCATGTACAAAAGAAGAGAAGAAGAAGCACTCAATGAGCTCAAACTACTCAGGGAAACATTTGCTGAAATTGAACGGCAACTTTCCAATGGTGATTCTCCAAAGCATGTTGAAACAATATTCTGGCCCGACAAGTTCCATGATAATGAACTAGAAGAGACGGTGAATTCATTTTTTGAGGATATTGAACATGACATATGTGTTGTTACTCCCCTTAAGTATAAACCAGGAGTATCAGAACAATATGATGATTCAATGTCAATATTCAGTAAGGCTTACTTAAATTTAGCACAACGTGGCATTCATGTTAAAATTCTAGATTCCCACTCTCAACTGTTGCCATCAATAAAAGAACTTATTAATTCAATAGAAGATGAATCAGTCAAAAGTAATGTTCAGAAATTCATGGAAATAAGAATTTTGGAAACAGAGCATGATTTTGTAATCTTTGATTCAAAGACTATCTTTCTTGATATTGAAGATCAGATTAATACTGGTACTAGTCTCGGTATGACACAAATTCATGATGAGTCATATACAAAGCGTTTCAAGGCTAAATTCGATGACCTCTGGACTAAGGGGAAGCGATTCAATTTCAAATAAACTGGTCTAGGTTATGAGCTTCTTATTGATGCCTGCTAGTTTGTAACCTCATTGAATTGTTGCATAATACTTTTTGAATAAATTGCAATTTAATTGATGACCAAATAATTTTCTAAGAGTTCGGTTTTTTGAGCTTACCTATATCCCCGACTTGCTTTGGAGGGGTAAGATTCGAAACCATAAAAAAATCAAAAATTTAGCGTTGCCATTTTTCACGTTATATATATCCCCGATAGATTGTGAGGGGGATTAAATTCGAATCCTCAACACTTTCACTTAATGTTTCAATATCCCAAAACCTTATTTCCTGTAATCCGGAACCAGCCTCTTCTCCATCGCCGTAAAGATCACATCCAATGTCATTGCTATCAATATCGCTGGAATGGCACCTGCAAGGATCTTTTCATTGTTGAAACCTACAAGTCCTTCGAAGATGAGCTCTCCAAGGCCACCACTGCCGATGTAAGCCGTCAGTATGGCTATACTGTTGATGAGGATGGAAGCGAACTTGATTCCTGCGAAAATGGCAGGGTAAGCATTCGGAAGGCGGACGTACCTGAGTATCTGCCACTGGTTGAGTCCTATGCCGTCCGCATAGTCAAGCATGGCAGGATCTACCGTTGAGAGGCCAATGTAGGTGTTCTTGATGATGGGCAGGAGTGCCCTCAGCAGGATGGCAATCAGGGCCGGGTAGAATCCGATCCCGATAAGAGGGACCACAATAGCAACGACAGCGAAGCTCGGCACTGCCTGGGCAAGGTTTGCGAACTTCATGATCACATAGCCGATGCGTTTGCTGTAAAGGGAAGCGAACGCAAGGGGCAGAGAGATAGCAATACTGACGAACAGTGTGGTAAGCAGGAGCACGAGGTGTTCACCGGTGTGTCCCAATATGGTCTCAATGGTTACCATGTACCGTACCTCCTCTGCAGCTTCTTCTCAATGGTCCCGGCAAAGCCGTCAAGGATGACTGCCAGAAGACCGGTCCATATGCCTGCAACTAGGATCGTGCCAACATTATAGAGCTGTATGCCGGCTATCAGGGCTGCTCCCAGGCCGCCTGCAGCAATAAGTCCTCCAAGTGTCACGACGCCCATGGTAAAGACAAGGGCTATTCTCAATCCACCTGCGATCATTGGCAGGGAAAGTGGAATTCTCACTTTCAGGAGGATCTCACGCTGGGATAGTCCCATTGCATGTGCAATATCGATGTACTGCTGGTCGACCTCTTTGAGGCCAGTATAGGTGTTACGTGTGATAGGTAAGAGTGAATAAAGGATGGATGCCACGATGGTTGGTTCCTCTCCAAGTCCGAATATCGGCAGGAGAAGTACAAGTAACGGAATATCCGGTATTGTCTCCACCACGTTCAGGAAATTAAGGACAGGATGAGCTATCCGGGGCCTGCTGTACAGGTAAATGCCTATGCTTACCCCGATGACGGAAGCAATGACTATAGCTATGCTGAACATCGTCAGGTGCTCAATGGTACGCGTGGTCAGGGAATTCGTTTCCCAGACATCTACAAGATCAGTTAGTAGCACGTTCCTTCCCTCCGCTGGTCATACCAGTTGTTTGAAAACATCGTTCGGGAACAGGAAACCTTTGACCTTCCCGGCATCTGTGACGAAAGCAATGGAATCATCGTTCTCATGCAGTTCCCTGAGTGCATTCTCGAGGAAGCCACCAATTTCGTATGATGGAACTTTGACAACGTGATTACCGATGATATCGTTAGTTTCACCAAGGCGCATCAGGTCATTCAGCCTGACAACACCCATCGGTTCATCGCCATTTACTACAACGGCAAGTTCGATGTCCCTTTCAAGCATTGAGTCGATGGTCTCGCTGACAGAAAGGGATGCAGGATGGACATACTTGTTATCAAGAGGGGACATCAGGTCCTTTATTCTCAGGGTGTCCAGATGCTTGAACTTCTTCCCGGTGTCAACAATACTTGCCACCATATCGTTCACAGGATGGAAGATCAACTCCTCTGCCGTTCCGATCTGCACAAGCTTCGCATCATCCATAATGCCTATCCTGTCTGCCAGACGGAAAGCTTCTTCGATATCATGTGTCACGAAAATGATGGTCTTCCCGAGCTTTTCACGGATAAGACAGAACTCTTCCTGAAGCTGCTTTCTCAGGATAGGGTCGAGAGCACCGAAAGGTTCGTCCATAAGCAAAAGCGGCGGGTCCATTACCAGTGCCCTTGCAAGACCGACCCTCTGCTGCTGGCCTCCGCTTAACTGGTGAGGATACCTGTCCATGAACATATCTGCCGGAAGGGATACGAAATCCAGAAGGTAGCGTACCCTCTCATTGATCTTTGCCTTATCCCAGCCTTCAAGTTTGGCAACAAGGCCAATGTTCTCACCGATGGTCATGTGAGGGAACAGGCCAATGTTCTGGATGACATAACCGATGTTCCTCCTGAGAGCAACCTGCTCGAGTTCCATGATGTTCTGGCCGTTTATGTAAATGGTACCTGAATCCGGTTCGATCAAACGATTGATCGTACGCAATGTCGTAGTCTTTCCCGAACCACTTGGACCTATGAGAATGAGCATTTCCCCACCCTCGATGTCAAGGGACAGGTCATTGATGGCAAACCTGCCTTCATATTTCTTGGTCACACCGCGGATCTCTATCGAATCTATTCTGTCAAATATCCTTTTGGACGGCATAGGTAGATCTCAATTTAAAAGCTGTTCTTGCAGCGATACTAAAAAAGTAAAAGGATGATAGAGGGGTTCAGGCCTCTATGAATCCATTATCTACGAGGTATTCTCTTGCAATGTCCTCAGCATCACGCTTCTCGACATCGAACTGGTAGTTCAGGCTTCTCATGGTGTCTGTATCGATCTGACCATTCAGTTTTCCAAGAGCAGTGGCAGCATCAGGATTTTCCTCAGCAAACTCTGCAGACATCACAAAGATGGCATCGTATGGAGGTAATGCATTCTTGTCATCGTTCAGGATGCGAAGATCAAACACTTCGTTCCTGGTATCTGTTGTATATGCTGAAACTATATCGACCTCATCGTTCTTGATAGCCTCATACATGATGTTGGCAACTGTAGGCTTGACCTCCATGAACTCAAGACCGTAAAGCTCATTGATACGTGGAAGACCATCCTCACGCTGTGCGAATTCCGGATCTGTTCCTACGATCATTTCAGTTGAATATCCTTCAAGATCACTGATGGTGACGACATTGTTCTCATCAGCCCACTGTTCCTTTACAGCAAGTGCATATGCGTCCTCAAAGCCAAGGTCTGCCACGATGACAACACCGTCAGCATTGAGACCTTCTTCGGTTACCTGGTACACAACTTCAGGGTCCCATACCTCAAGTGCAGGCTCCTTCAGAATTTGGCTATATGCTGTACCGGTGTATTCGGCATAGACATCCACTGTGCCCTGCTTGAGACCTTCGTAGTTAACGAGAGTGCCTCCAAGGCCTTCTTTTACATCGACTTCATACCCTTCTTCCTCGAGCATGATACCGGCCATATGGGCCAGGATATAAGACTCCTGGAACAATTTAGAACCAATGACCACTTCTCCCTTCACAGCATCTGCAGTTTCATCAGATGCAGGTTCTGTACATCCACTGAGGATTACAGCCAGAACAACAAAAGTTGCTAATAGAATTTTTATATTCATTTTTTACCCCATTCATAATGGGGAACTCATGAATATATATAAGTTTGGAATGTTTTGACAGTTTTTCGACTTGCAGAGAGGTTGCCAACTATAAAAATATGATCGAAATATAAAAAGGTAGAGACGTTAATTATAAAAAAGAGTTAAATAAAAATAAAGAAAAAGAAGCGACCAATACTCAGATCGCATCCTTTCCTATCTGTGCGATGGTCTTATCAATATCTGCTGCAAGCTCATCAGGAAGACCGGTGATACCAACATCAAGGAATCCACGAACGATCATTCCCACTGATTCTTCTTCTGAAAGACCGCGTGCCATCAGGTATTCCACCTGATCCTTTGCGATCCTCCCCACAGCAGCTTCGTGGGTAAGTTCCACATCATCAACATTAGCCTCAAGGATAGGTATCGCACGCTGTGTTCCCTCGTTGTTGAGAACAAGACCGTGGCATTCCAGGTGACCTTTTGAATGAAGCTCATTTGCCACCATTTCTCCTCTTGCAATGACCGTTCCACCTGTAGTGATGGTCCTTGAAACAAGCTCCGCTTTTGTGTTAGGAGCATTGAAAAGAACCCTGCTTCCAAGATCAAGCTCTGAACCGGGGTGTGCAACAGCAATGGTATGGAACCTTGCAAAAGCACCCTCTCCGTCCAGGATAGCGGTCGGATAGGACTGGATAGATCTCACAGGCTTCAGGAGGATGTAATTGTTGACGAATGTTGCTCCTTCCTCCAGGTGGATAACTGTCCTCGGGCGTACTCCGATATCCTCTGCCCAGTTGTGTATCATGGTGAAGTTAAGAACACCGCCCTTTTTGACATATATCTCGGATATACCAAGGTGCATTGCCCTTTCGACGCCCTTTTTGGTAGTACATCCGGTGATGACATCAAGCTCTGCATCCTCTTCTACGATTAGGATGTTGTGGACTGTCTGTGTAACATCCTTGTGGCCCATGACAAGACATGTCTGGACAGGCATTGAGCTCTTCTTGCCTGCAGGTGCACGGATGAAATATCCATTGGCATTTTCAAGATAGCTCTTTGCAGTGTACTTGTCTGCATCCACGGAGACGAGCTTCCAGGAATATTCTTCCAGCCAGTCGTGTTTCTCCATGGCTTCATGCAGGGACATAAGTTCAACGTCAGGATCCCTCATGGTTGAATGGGATACTGTATTGTCGAGCATCAGGAAACTTCCGGAGCGTCCTTCCTCGTCAGGGAGTACACCGGCATTGAGGAGTGTCTGCTTGAATTCACTGTCAAGATCTTCAAGGTTCTCAGTTTCCGGTAATTCCTTTTCACCAACCTCGAATTCATCGAGGTTGAAGTCCTCACCGTACATTGCGATCTTTGTTATGGCCTTTTCAGCCTTCTCCTTTAAATCTGTCCCAGTTTGCATGTGTAGCACTCTCCATATCCCTGCTTTTTTATTTCCCTGAGCATTTCACGTGGGTGTCCTTTACAGACAACACTACCATTACAAAGGATGTAACCCATGTCAGGCTCCACATAATCAAGCACCTGACCGGTGTGGGTAATAATAAGTGCGGAGTTTCCTCTTCTGTTGTGATCAACAAAACAGTTTGACCTGCTCTTCAGGAGCTCATCTATGGTCTTACCTATCTCCTCAATGCTTACAAGGTCAACACCTGATTCCGGCTCATCGAGCAGGTAGAAACATGGGTTCTGTGCTGATAGCTGCAAGAGTTCGGATCTCTTGATCTCTCCGCCGGAGAAGCCGACATTGACATCTCTTTCCATGAAACGGACCATATCGAGTTTCTTTGCCATTACTTCAGTATCAAGACTGTTTTCTGTTGATATAGCATCCACGAGGTCCTCAAGCTTTACACCTGTCATGTTAGGTGGTCTCTGGGTCATGATACCCATTCCGCGTTTAGCTCTCTCGTCAACTGAAAGATGAGTTATGTCTTCACCTTTGAATATAATCTGCCCGCCAACTACATTGTAACCGCTAAATCCCATAAGCGTCATGAGAAGCGCGGATTTACCAGCTCCGTTCGGGCCGAAAAGAACAGTGGTGCTACCCTGCTCTACTTTGAGATTGACCTTGTTCAGGATGGTCCTGCCGCCGATCTCAACTGTCAGATCTTTTACCTCGAGCATGTTTCCTCCAATTTTTAGAAGAGATATCAGTTATCTATGAATTAAATATGAAGTTACCAGATTACTATAATCAAATATGATCAGTTGCTGACCACCAATTGATTCATCTGGAATTTCAAATCAGAACATGAGTATCTGCTACTTAGTTCTATCGACAAAAATAATTCAATCGATTAGTCATATAGCCATTACTGATAAGCTTTTGTGTTTGTGTTAACGGCGTGAAATGGGGTGTGAACAGATATAAATGTATCTTAAGGGCAACAATTGCCATTTCTTCAACAGACTTTATATGCATTGAGTTCAATTTAGAAACACAAATATGCTTATGGTTTGTTATTAAAAAGATCATATTCACTTTTTTGAATGATAAATTATATTGATCATATTTGCCCGATCATCAAATAAACGGCATTACAAGGACTTGCCAGAATTGAGATCCATCAAGTGCTTAAAAGCACTTCCTGACAATTCACATGGCCCATTTTATTTGCTGATCTGACCGATCAGAATGCCCACACGCATTCCAAAAAAAGATTTAGTAGAAACGAGGAATTAATCTGGCTAATTATAGAAGTAATATGAGGAAGAATAAAGGTACCAGTGGTAAATCTTCCGACACTCCGGAAGTGACAAGGGTCCGTACACCAAGAAAGGACAAAAATGAGATCCTGGCAACAGTAGGTACACTACTTGGTGGAAAAAGGGTTACGTTACAATGTATGGACGGCGTCGTAAGAATGGGACGCATACCCGGTTCAAAGAAGAAGAGGATGTGGGTCCGTGAAGGTGACATCGTGATCGTTACTCCATGGGACTTCCAGGACTCAAAAGCTGATGTGATCTGGAAATACACAGGTCCGCAGGTTAACTGGCTCCAACGTAAGGGGTATCTGAAATAAAATATGAATGATCAAACATTCATTATTTTATTTTCATTATTTTGCTGATTTTAGTTTTATTTTCCCGGATGATATTTTTTGATCTCACAGAAATCGAGATACATCGAATCTTGATGTGATCATTATATCTTGTTGACCATTGTAGATCTAATCTTAGCCGAAGGCTTGATCATGATATCGAATAGCTCAAAAAACTTCATACAACAAACTGTGAGTTCTGCTTAAAGTGTCAGGACTTTCAAATTAATGATAATAAGTAAATTACTGATAATAAGTAGAAAAAGCCAATCGAAATTAGCATTAAAAAAAGGCAATTAAATTGAAAATAATATCAAAATAACTGGATGAAGGACCTGATAACAGGTCCCTCCACCAGTATGGTTATTGTTAAATAATTAAGCAACTTCGCCGAATGCGAACTTTCTCATTACTTTGGTTACCTTGATTGTTACTTCATCGCCTACCTGTGTGTTTGGGATGAAAATAACGAAACCGCTTACTCTAGCGATTCCATCGCCTTCTCTTGCGATATCTTCAATTGTTACGTCGTATGTTTCACCAGCTTCTACTGGAGCAGTTGATTCCATGTTGTTAAACAAATATTTCACTTCCTATATGATGCTTAAAAGGATAATAACAAAACCGGTAAACACACAGAGAAATAGTAAAACAGTTAAAGCAATACCATCTAAACCTATATATTCATCAAAGCAGCGTTAATCCTCTAAAAGCACATTGAATACATGCTTGTTTACATATAAGTGTATTGGGTGTTGCTAATTTTATCAATTGAAACAGGAACAGATCGATCAGTCTATATAAGTCCTTTTAAATTAGTTAGACGAACTTTACTTAAAAAACATATATAAATACAAATTCTTTATATAGTATAATTGCAAATAAGAAACATTGCAAGATATATTATTACTAAGAAATTCAATTTATATGAATTTGGGGACTTGGAGAAATGAGATCTAAATATTATTCCTATACGATCATAATTCTTTCATATGGATTACTTGCTCTTGTTGCTGAATCGTTGATCCGATTAGAGACAATTGCAATGCAAACAGGTATCAACGGTTTCCTTGAGAACAACTTATTCCTTATGGTGGCCTTTTTAATGGTGCTTGTGGGCTATGCGGCAGTCAAAACCGTTAAATTGACTGACTGAGATGGGAGTCATCTCGTACAGATCCATTTTTTTAATGAATTTTTTTTATGAAAATATGTGATATTGTACCATTGCAGACATTTCCTATTTTTCCATAAATGCATCCTTAAAATCCAACCTCCTGCCAATCCTGCTTAAAGCTGATCCACATCGACCCAACAGGATTTCGATCAAGGCGTAATCACAAACCGCAAAATTAAGGATCAATTGAACAGAAGAAAAACAATGGTTCAGTAATCTTTAACTCGGGAGTGCCACCATACGTATTCAAAGCAATCAGCCATCAATTGCTCCCGGGCTTTTTCATCATCAACATCACTCCAGGTAATTTCCCTGGCCATATCAAAACCGATTTCGGTGTGGAAGATCTTCATCATTGTGAGGCTTCCTTTTGCGTTGAGCGAAATGGAGCTACCAGTGAATACTATTTTTTTACCACTTAGCTCATCGGAATGCGACAGAATTACAGGCATGATCTCATAAATTGAAGCGATCATTGAATTACGCAACTGCTCATTATCAGTATAGGTCTTTTTTTCAAGCCCGATAACTATCGCATCAACATTTTCATAGTAACTGACCCCAACTACATCCACCCCCGAATCTAACGGCATTTCATCTAACTCGGACATCAGGATATCTGCTATTGTCGGATGTTCTTGTGCAGATCCAACCATAGCTCCCCCCGAAAATGTAGAATTATTATTGACTATCAGAGCTGCACTGGTTATCAAGAGGACCCCAATTATCAGACCAATTGATAATTTTAAGACAGACTTCATCACTTTAGTACCACCACATATTGAATGTACAAATGAGCTAAAAGATAAATTGACATATATATTTTACTATTGTGTTGTAAATTATTGTGTACAAAAGGAAGATTGAAAAAGATTATTTTGCTTTTTGTCAATAATCATCTGCTTTTAATAAAAGTGGTGTTGCACTGATCCTTAAGTGAAACAACAAATAACAAAAAAGTAGGGTCAAAAAATGAACTGGTCACTATTCTGCAATCCCAACTAGAGCTATGACTTATCCTATGCTATTCTATAAATCAGAGATAGCATGCCAATTGCTGGGCCAATTCCTTTGCTTCACGAGAGTTTATGATGATCGTTTCACGATCTGTGGATATTTCAATCATATCCTCTTCGTATTCGTTAACCATTATCATAACATGTAATGGGTTTAATGATTATATAAATTTTTATATATGCATCTTCAAAAGTTCGTTTAACTACAAAAAATAGGGCATATTATAGAGATACCATATATAAACCTGCACAAAAAGTAACAAAAATACCGAAACATCAAATTCAAGACATTAAGATCAATTAAAAAAGAATTTGGTAGCCCGGCACGGATTCGAACCGAAGTTGCGGGATCCAGAGTCCTGCATGATTGACCACTACACTACCGGGCTGCTAATGATTGCAGCTCCTACATAGTAATTCTAATTAATAAAGGTATCGGCTGGTGCTTAAAAAGAGTTAAAGATCATCCGGATTCTCGTCCAGAATTGCTGTCATCCACCATCTGGCCATGTCCATAAGATCACGACTGAACTGGCCGGACAAGCGGTATTTTTGGTTCTTGTTTGTGATCATTCCGGCACCAAGAAGCTTATTTCGCATAGCGTAGAACGAGGCCCTGCCTATGTCAAGCTCGTTAATGACATCCTGCCACTCACTGGTCTTGATAGGATTTCCTGCCTTCTGGCGCTCTTCAACCATTATCAGGAACTTCTGCCCGCGCATAGCCGTGGCATCTTCCTGGAATAGACGGCGCATGAGGCTAAAATAAGGATCTCTGGAGCGAGTTATGCGCGCATTGGTATCAGAACGTACCATTAAGGTCGTAGAGGTCCTGGGAGCATCTTTTACAGATACCATGTAAGATCTGAGCCTGCTGATCGATCATCAGCTTGAGGCAATCCCCTTGGAACTAAGTTCTGACTTTAAGAGATCAGCATATTCTTCCTTTAAAGAATAGACCGTAGGGGTCTTGTAGGATTCCTTATGCGATCTGAGGATCCCTAGCTTTGAATGTATATACCCGACCATCGAAGCAACTGCACTTCTGGAAACATCATACCTTTTAGTAATGGTCTGATGTAATTCATCAACAGTAGACTTCTTTAAATTTAAAAACAATGATAAGACATAGCTCCTCAGTCCATCAACATCCAGTTCAATGAATTTTTCAAGGCGGTCTTTTATTTTAGATCGAATAGATGCCATGTATATTATTCTCCCTAAAGAACAGTAAAACATATTATGTAGATTGCAGTATATATATCTTTGTAAAATAATAGGATAAATGTGCTACAGAGGCATTTATCTGCAAAGGGATGCAAATGAAAAACCCCGAAACTCACAACTACAGCTACGATCTAAAAGAGAATCTTTTTTACGCAGGAGAACGCCGGATCCCGGCCTATGAGCTTGAAGAGAATGAGATCGGCACCTGCGGAGACTGTGGTTCGACCATCACAAGCCTCAGTTATCATGAACTGGATGACGAATTCGTTATTGCAGGTAAATGTGTGAACTGTGGAGCTCTCTCTGCAAATATCTATGACAATGACTGGAACTGGGTCCGGGAAGTAGCTATCTCTCACTTTTCCATACCAATCCCTGCAGACACATCAGATAATATAGACATAACTATTCCTGATGCCAGAGAACAAAAAAACAAAGAGGTCCAGGTAAGCAACGAGGTCGATGACCTGGAAATGCTGAATAGCATACCCATGAAGCAGATCGAGACCATATTTTCACCTACAGAGATCAAAGCAATGTTCGCCCGTGCAAAAGGGGAAAAATGCACCCGCCAATATCTCTACAATGCCAGGAAGAAATATCAGGCATTTGAGGATGTTTTCGGAATTAAGTTAACAATTTAATGAAATCTGATTTTTATAAACTCTGCATTAATTAAATATGATGTGTAATAAAATAATATTACATTAATTAATTGCAAAAATATAATATATAATTATAAGTAAGATACATATTAGAGGCATGATAATTATAGAGGATATTGCAATTAATTTGAGAAGTTCAATAATTTCCAAACAAAACTAAAATATAAAAAAATCATGTGCAACTTTATAAAAATTATATGACTTTAAGCCATGGTCAAATAACTTTTAAAATTTATAGATTCAATTTTGCATATGTGTTCCTACTATTTTTTTACTTGCAGAGTGTACATGCAACAACTCTAAAAGTACAAGAATAACATAGTCATTTTTTTAAAAATATATTTGTTAAAACACAAAATAATTAGAGAAATAAGTTATATGATCTCAAATAGCAAACCACTATAAATTAAAAAGTGAGAGCAAATTCTACAAATAAATAACTCTCACTTTTTAATGCAACAGGCAAAACAAAAATATGATCTTTAATAATCATAAAGATCTCGAGAACTTGATCCTGAGAGCATACAAAAACTACGTGACATTTTGCCTATGCTATTCTGATATAATTTTGCTCGCCACCTATACACGTGGCAATCCAAAAATTATCAGAAAAGCATAGCGACTTATCCAAGAAAATCAAACATAATTTTTAAACATCTTTGGAACGGCAAAACAAAATCTTGAACTTGATTTGGCATAAAGCTAGAAAAAATTAGAGCAAAAAAAAGACCATGAAATTCATATAACAAAGACTATATGCATGGATGGCCTGGACATATGTGATATGCATTTCTCGATTCTTTTTTGTACAGAATAGGGGGTCTGCAAGATCATTACTGCTTATTCCCATAGACTATGTAATTCGTGAGTTTGGTTAATTGGTGCTTTTCAGCTAGTCCACTCTGCCGTTCTTATATAATATAAGAATAAGGAATATGGAAGGATTATAAGTCTTTTTTATGATCATTTCGGAAAATACCTGACTACTCTAAACACACTAGAACTTCAATCTCTTACTAAAATAATTTAAAATTTTAGATAAACTATGACCGAACTTTTAATGAAATTTAATGGTATTAAAAATAATTTATAAATTCTTGCTATGTGTATTTGCACATATACTAATTGCAACATCTACACTAAGTAAGTAATAAAATATTATATAAATATAGCATTATAATATTAAAATTACTAATACATTCACTATAATATACATAAAAAATATAATAGATATCATCATTAAAAATATATGTTTTATAATAGACGTATCATACAATAAAGAATGTTGTATATTTAATATATAGTTAATAATACACATTAAAGTATCAAAATATCAGATTTAAAAAAATAAAAATGTAACAAAGCACCATATTAATAATATATAATATACAATAAAGTTAAGAACAAATGCATATAAATAAATATAATAAAACAAATACGTAATAAAATATATTGTATACAATACTATAATAAAATAACAGCCAAAATATAATTAAATGTTGGCCTATGCGAATTAGATATAATTAAGCATACAACCTATACACTATGCAAATTAAAAAATGTTAAATAAATATAGGCATATAAAATTGAGATGAGATGTGCCATCTATTTATAAGAGATAAATAATAATAATAATAATAATAAGCTGGATATAAAGGTACTAGGAATCCCAATTACAATAACTGATAAAAGAGTTTATTATACAAATGAATACTATAATTTAATCTGTTAAATCTAAAAATTACACCATCATTTAAAATATATGCCAATTTTATATAACAATTATATAAATTAAATGTTGTTCAATATACATATACCATAAAGAATATATTAAAATATATACTAGTTATAATCTGTTTATTAGATTTTACCTATATAATTCGTTTTATAAATCCTTTTTTTAAATTGGATTGTTGTAAATAATATATATTAAACAATATAATATGACTATACTTTGTTATTAAATAGTTATAATAAAGTATATACTTTTAAAAGAATACTCATTCATGGATATAACCAAACAAACAACCAGACCAGACTACCAAATGAAAAGCAGACCGAAATTATTCACCCAGCCATTCATTTACCTTTTCAGGATTGTTCTCGATCCACTTTGCAGCAGCTTCTTCAGGAGACATGCCGTTCTCCATGTTAAGCATTACAAACTGCACATCTTCATGAGACCAGTGGAACCTTGTGAGAACATCATATACCCCGGGCATATCCTCTTCAAAACCCACACGGGTAAGCGTATCCACGTTGTCCTCATAACCAAATACCTTTTCAGGATCATCAAGATACTTAAGGTCCCAGCGGCTAAATGCCCCGTGCGGAGACCACAAAGTAACTACAATAGGCTCTTTATCAGCAATAGACCTGCCAAGATCGGAGGTCATTGAGGCAGTACTACCCGGAACGAGTGTATAATCAAGCCCGTATACCACAATAGCATTTTCGGCGTTATACATTATACCTGCATCAGGATCGATGCCAATTATCTTCGAATCGAATGCTTCTTTGTTAGCATTGAGATCTTCAATAGAATCAATTTCCACATATGCTGGAACTACAAGTCCAAGGCGACACCCTTCAAGATTATGACTTACATAAACTATCTGATCGCCATACTGGTTCCAGTATTTCTCCTGCGTGACCGGCAACCAGGCAGATGTTGTGAAATCTATATCTCCCTGCGAAAGACCCCGGTAAAGCTCTTCCAGATCAACTGCCACGATGTCCACTTCATAACCTTTCATTTCAAGTACCTGTTGCATCACATTAGTACTTGCAACCTCTCCGTCCCAGAGGACATAACCAAACGTTACCTTTTTAGAAGTATCTTCGCCTTCATTAGGACCGGCTTGTTCAGTACACCCGGATACAGAAAAAGTTAGCAGCAATATCAGGATCAATGCAACTGATTTCATAGTTTCCATCAAAGTATGATATACTTTGTACGCCCCCAATTCATTTTTGTACATATATCATACTCTTTTCTGCTTTATGAAAATATGCATCAAAGTTAGACGAAAGGTACTATTTGAACTTGTATGAAAAAATTAAAACTGAGAGATAAAATAAGGAGTAAAAAACTAAAAATAAGCAAGAGACTCGTATCAAAGGATCTTGCTTAAAAATGATCTTGTCCTCTCATGCTTAGCATTAGAGAAGATATCCTCAGGAGTACCTTCTTCGACGATGATGCCTTCATCCATGAACAGTACGCGGTCGGCAACTTCCCTGGCAAATCCCATTTCATGGGTTACCACTACCATGGTCATGCCCTCTTTTGCAAGGTCTTTCATAACATTGAGAACCTCACCCACCATCTCGGGATCAAGGGCTGAGGTAGGTTCATCAAAAAGCATTACTTTTGGCTGCATGGCAAGTGCTCTTGCAATTGCAACTCTCTGCTGCTGTCCACCCGAAAGTGCACCTGGCCGGACATCTGCTTTATCCACCAGACCAACCTTTCGAAGCAGGTTCATTGCCCTGTCATTGGCTTCACCCTCGCTAAGCCCTCTTACACGGATCGGTGCAAGAGCTACATTCTTCAGGGCTGACATGTGAGGGAAAAGGTTGAAGCGCTGGAACACCATGCCCACCTCTTCTCTTATCTTGTTGATATCAACGGAAGGATCTGTTATGACCTCCCCTTCAACTGAGATCTGGCCGGATGTGGGCATCTCAAGGAGGTTCAGGCATCTGAGGAAGGTACTTTTACCTGATCCGGAAGGACCGATCACACATACCACCTCGCTTGGTTCAACTGTGGTCGATATGCCATTTAAGACCTTAAGGTCACCGAAATGTTTGTGCAGATCATGCACTTCAATCATTGCCAACGCCAAGCCTCCTTTCTGAATAATGTACTAAACGTGAGATAGTCAAGGTCATCACCAGATACACCAGTGCAACACCTATGTAAACCGGGAACGATGCGAAGGTGGTAGCAACGTAGAGCTGTCCGCTCTTTAGCAGCTCAGGCACACCTATCACAGCCAGAAGTGAAGAATCCTTCAAAAGCACAATGAACTCGTTGCCCAGAGGAGGCATGATCCTCCTGAATGCCTGTGGCAGGATGATGTCCTTCATGGTCTGGCTATGGCTCATTCCAAGGGAACGTGCAGCCTCCATCTGACCCTTTTCTATGGACTGGATACCTGCCCTTACGATCTCTGCAACATATGCACCACTGTTGATACTACAGACCACCACACCGGCAAGGATAGGATCGATCCTCAGCGGCTCACCAGTGACACTACTGATAAGTCCCGGAATACCATAATAGAACAGAAGTATCTGAACAAGCAAAGGGGTTCCCCTTATGAAATCGATATATACAACACTTGGATAATGGAATATCTTTGATTTGGACAATTTCCCAAGGGCCATGAATATGCCAATAATTGTCCCGAAGAATACTGATAACGATGTAACTTCAACAGTGATCACAGCACCTTGCAATAAACTTGGCATTACATTGATGATATGACCAATATATGATTGGAGAATGTCCACTTGAGATCACCTTAGAACAAAAAAATGGATGCGTGATATAAAAAACCACGCATCAAATCGAGATATTGAACAATTGTTTAGCTGAAGTATTTAGACTGGATCTCATCATAAGTTCCGTCTTCAATAACATTCTGAAGACCTGTATCGATCATGGTGAGCAATTCTTCATTGCCACTTCTGACAGCAAAACCGTATGATTCACTTTCCAGCTTTTCGCCTGCGATCTTAATGGTTCCTGGCTGCTGAACCATGTATGCCTGGGTAACAGGCAGATCGTTGATGACAACGTCAGCGCCACCGTTGACAAGCTCCATCATGACAACATCAACTGTATTGAATGTCTTTACCTCTGAAAGGACACCAGCATCCATGAGCTCCTGTGCCTTTTCATGACCTGTTGAACCGATCTGTACTGATGCAACAAGACCTTGAAGATCATCTATACTGCTAACATCACCATTATCAGCTGCGACTGCAATTGCAAGACCAGCATCAATATATGGTGCACTGAAGTCAACCTGTTCTTCACGTGCTTCTGTGATGGTCATACCTGATGCAATGATGTCAATGTTACCGCTCTGTACAGCAGGGATCAGTGCATCAAAACCGATGCTCTGTATCTCAACCTCAAATCCCTGATCTTCAGCGATAGCCTTGATAAGTTCAATGTCAAAACCGGTAATTGCACCGGATTCGTCTGTCATCTCAAATGGAGGGAAGGTTGGTTCCGTTCCCACAATAAAAGTAGCTGCCTCAAGTTCCTCGCCTTCAGCTGTTGTGTTATCGGTACATCCAGAGAATGCAACAACTGCAACAAGCATGAGCACTGCTACAAATGCCGTTAATTTGTTCATATTTCTCATCCTATTAAATTCTAAAAAATCTGTTTTTAAGTTTGTCTTTAATATCCAAACTGTTAATAAGCATAATTTATCAATTCATTTAAGGTTTTCCATATTCTTTTTTTACGAATTCCGCAGAACTATTATTAGATCTCAGAACTACCCATACAAATTATAATAAAGGTTGATCAAGAAAAAGATATACAATAATAACAGCAGATCCGAAAAACAAAGGGGGTACAATTTGTTGAACCAAGATGAAAAGACCAGAAAACCGAACAGGTTGATCCACGAGAGAAGTCCATACCTTCTTCAGCATGCCTATAACCCTGTTGACTGGTATCCGTGGGGAGATGAAGCATTCAGGAAAGCAAAAGAGGAGAACAGGCCGATCTTCCTTTCCATCGGGTATTCTACCTGCCACTGGTGCCATGTAATGGAAGAGGAATCCTTCGAGCATCAGGAAGTGGCTGACCTTCTGAACAACAATTTTATTCCCATAAAGGTTGACCGGGAAGAAAGACCCGACATAGATGCTGTCTACATGGAGGTCTGCCAGGCAATGAACGGAAGAGGTGGCTGGCCGCTTACCATAATAATGACACCTGAGAAGGTGCCTTTTGTTGCTGCAACCTATATCCCGAGGGAAAGCATTCCGGGAAGGATAGGCCTGATGGACCTCCTGACACAGATTAATGGAGTCTGGACTGACCAGCCTGAAAAAGTAGAAGAACAAACTTCCATGGTGCTTTCACATTTCTCAGCTCAGGCCACCCAAAAACCTCCCGAAAAGGGAACAATTAATGAAAACACACTATATCTTGCTTTCAAACACCTTGAAGACACCTTCGATGAAGAGAACGGAGGTTTTGGAAATGCACCAAAGTTCCCCTCCCCGCACAACCTACTGTACCTGCTGAGATACTGGCACAGGAGCGGTGATGAAAAAGCACTGGATATCGTGGAGAGAACCCTCAAAGCCATGAGAGCCGGAGGGATCTATGACCACATCGGTTTCGGATTCCACCGCTATTCAACGGACAGCTCCTGGCTTGTCCCGCACTTTGAAAAGATGCTGTACGACCAGGGAATGCTGGCAATTGCCTATTCAGAGGCCTACCAGGCAACGCATAAACCTGAATATGCACAGACGATCAGAGAGATCTTCGAATATGTAGAGAGGGACATGACATCCCAGGAAGGTGGCTTCTACTGTGCAGAAGATGCCGACAGTGAGGGTATTGAGGGTAAGTTCTATGTATGGGATGTCGATGAGATCAAGGAACTCCTTGGAGATCCTGATGCTGATATCTTCATCGACCATTTCAACATTCAGGAAAATGGTAATTTCCTTGATGAAAGTACACACCAGCCGACCGGAAAAAACATATTGCACGTCAGGAACAGCGTGGCCAGTGTTGAAGAGACCGCAAACAAATACAGTATCACAATAGAAGAACTTGAAAGTTCCATTGAGAAAAGCAGGATAAAGCTCTTTGATGTTCGTGAGAAGAGAGTACACCCATCTAAAGATGACAAGATCCTCACTGACTGGAACGGACTGATGATAGCAGCCCTTGCCATCGCTTCAAGGGCAGTCGGGGAAAAGAGGTACGAAGAGACGGCGAGAAGATGTGCGGACTTCATACTTACCAGCACTTATATGAAAACAGGTAGCCTTTCCCACCTGTGCAACGAAAGCGCAGAGTCAGTGTCGGCTTCACCTGCATTTCTTGACGACCATGCTTTCCTCATATGGGGACTAATAGAGCTTTATGAGAGCACTTTCGAGACATCCTACCTCAACACAGCATTAAAGCTCAACGAATACCTGCTGGAAAATTACGAGGATGTTGAAAACGGAGGGCTCTACCAGACATCTGCAGACTCGGAGAATCTCCTTTTCCGGAAAAAGGAAGTCTATGACGGTGCCATGCCAAGTGGGAACTCGGTCGCCCTGTCAAATCTGATCCGCCTTGGAAGAATGACAGGCAACCCGGAACTTGAAAAGAAAGCCCATGAAATGATGGAAAGCTTCTCAGGGACCGTTTCAGCAATACCCATAGGATACACACATTTCCTTTCCGGTGTGAACTTCATACTGGGCTCATCGAGTGAAGTTGTGATTGCAGGAGAGTTTGATTCAGATGACAACAGGAAGATGCTTTTAGCTCTTGATAATGAATACCTGCCCAACAATGTTGTTATATTCAAGCCAGCCGGAGCAAATGGAGAAGCCATCACCAGGATAGCAAAATATACTGAGAACTATTCCATGAAAGAGGGCAGAGCAACTGCTTATGTGTGCAAGGACATGCAATGCAATAAACCGACCAACGATCCTGAAAATATGGTGCAGTTGCTAAAATCTAAAGAATAAGCAGGAGAACGAACATTTTTTTGGTCTTGAAGAAGCTCAAAGTGAGAAATTTCCGGATTTTGGAATACAAAACACTTATTTGCAGATAGTCCCCATATTTAATGGGGGCTTTAAATGCAATTTAAAAAGAACATGGGCTTAGTTTCAGTTTTGCTGATATTGTTCGTTGTCATTTTTTCCGGTTGTGTGGAAGATGAGACTCCTGAAGATAGCGATCCGGTAGAAACTGTTGACTGGAGGGATGTCGAACTTACGGATGTAAGAACAGGAGAAGTCTTCAAAATAAGTGATCTTGAAAAACCTGTCCTTGTTGAAAGTTTTGCAGTCTGGTGTCCGACCTGTCTTCAGCAGCAAAAACAAATGCAAGAGCTTATTGAACTGGAAGGAGAAAGCATAACTCATGTTTCTCTTGACACAGACCCAAACGAAGAGGTTGACCAGGTACTCGATCATGCGGAAAGGAATGGATTTGACTGGTACTTTGCAGTTGCACCTACTGAGATGACAGAAGATATGATCGATGAATTCGGTGTCGCGGTCGTAAATGCACCAATTGCACCTGTGATACTCATATGTGAGAACGGAGAAGCAAGGCTATTGGCAAGAGGCCTTAAATCTGCTGAAGAACTGAACACAGAGGTAATGGAGGGGTGCTGAAATGGCACTTCTTCCAGCCTTTTTGGCAGACCTGTTCGTTTCATTTACCCTTGGATTACTGACACCACTTACAGCTGTATGTGTACTGCCACTATATCCTGCATTTCTGGCATATCTTTCCAACCAGCTATCAGGTGAGGAGAAGAACAAGAGGTTGCCTTTGATCTTCGGACTTATCATAAGTGCAGGTGTGATCCTGTTCATGTCCCTGCTGGGACTCATATTCACAACCCTGCTTCAGGTATCGCTGACAAAGGTAGTAGGAATTATTTCACCCATTGCTTTTGGAGTCCTTTTCATCATCAGTATCCTGCTGATAATCGATTACGACATCGGGAAATTCCTGCCACGAACAAACGTTGGCAGTGACAGGAACCCCTTTTTAACCGCATTTCTTTACGGGTTCTTTTTCGGTGCCATCGTTGTACCATGTAATCCGGCATTTATTGCAGCCCTTTTTGCCAAATCGCTTACAAGTATGGGATTTATTGAAAATTTCCTGAACTTTGTGGCTTTTGGCATAGGGATCAGTTTCCCGTTGCTGGTATTCTCAGCCATATCGACTGCAAAGAGCAAGAGCATCATCAGATTCCTTGTTAAATACAAGCGGAAGATCAACCTTACTGCAGGCATAATTATGCTTGTGATATCTACGTATTACATTATATTCGTATTCAGGGTAGTGGAGAGATTGATTTGAGACTCCAAAACAGAACCTATAGAGTATTGTTGATATCGTTAACTGTCCTGCTGGCTGCATTCATGACGTGCATCCCTGCATCTGCTGAGGAAGCCACTGAAGGAGGTATCGAGAAACTTCCGGAACTGACCGCGATGGAGGAAGAAATGGGAATATTGCTTACGGAGATGGGTGTAAAGTATATTGTTGACCCGAATGATATTGTCTCAGGCGGACCTCCTATGGATGGAATACCTTCTATCGATAACCCTGAATATGTAACTGTGGAAGAAGCCGACAGATGGATCGAGGACAATGAACTTGTGCTGGCGCTTATTCACAACGAAACGAAGAAGGTTTACCCCCTGCAGATCATTGTCTGGCATGAGATAGTGAACGACCATATCAATGGCGAGCCGATACTCATCACATATTGCCCCCTGTGCGGTTCAGGCATCGCCTATGAAAGAACGATCAACGGGGAAGAGGTAGAGTTCGGTACATCCGGTAAGCTCTATAATTCCAATCTCGTGATGTATGACAGGAAGACCAATTCATACTGGACACAGATCGGAGGCCAGGCGATAGTGGGAGAGCTAACCGGAATGGAGCTTGAAGCGATCTCCATCGAGACCGTTGTCTGGAGAGACTGGAAGGTCGCACATCCAGATTCAGAGGTGCTTTCACAGAACACGGGATTCAGCAGACCTTATGGAAATGATCCTTATGGCAACTACTACGAGAACAGCATACTGTTGTTCCCCGTAGAGAACAGCAATACTACGATCCATCCAAAGACAGTGATCTTTGGTATCGAACTGAATGATACCTTCAAGGCCTACCGTGAGGATGATCTCATTGAGCTTGGCTCCATCGAAGATACGATCGATGGTGTCAATATACTGGTAGAAAGGGACGATGTGGGAATTGTCACCATAACCAACCAGGACACCGGGGAAGAAATTATCAAGGAGAGGGATTTCTGGTTCGCATGGTATGCATTCCATCCTGAGACAGAACTGTATCTTCCTGAAGGAGTTGTCCCTGAACCACCTGAGGAGGATCAGGACGTACCATTAGGTCCGATAGTTCCACTTCTTTCCGTGAGCATAGCTTTCGCTGTTCTGAGAAAGATTACAAAATAAGACAATGCGAAAGAAGACGAATAAATTACATAAATTAAAGAAGAAAAGGAGATCGTGTTCATCAACTTTGGTAGGTCACGACACGACCTGCGTCTGCAAGGATCACTCATCAGCGATCCGGAACACGATCTCTACGATTCCATTTTTGCAGGTCATTACTGAACTTTCTGGATCGACCTTTGGTTCAAGTTCGATGTGATGTGTGAATACCTCTTCTTCTGTCTCGAACTGAAGATCAAGTTCCGAACCTGATGCACTGAAACGGACATCTTCGGCCTCCACACCGGTATCAATAGTAACGTGCAGTTTATCATCGATCTCGGTGCACTCTACGACCGGTCCCTTCTTTGAGACATAGAAGTCATTCTCATCAACCTTTATGCTGGAGAATGTGTGCTCTTCGGCCTTATCGGGTCCGTTGTAAACTACGGAAAAACCGTAAAAGGCAGGTTTTTCGAATCCTTCGTCAGCCATATCATCCATGATACGCTCAATAAGGGATCTGACAATCTCTTCCAGTTCCTTCATAGGAAGAGGAACTGAACCATCATCGTTGTGTTCTTTTTCTGTCATGGTCTGCCTCCATTAAGTGGTGGTGTGTTTCAAGGTCGATTCAAAAAAAGAAAAATAGGTAATTAATGGTGAATAGTTTGACAGGTATTTTGTTAACTATTCACGTTCGTATGTATGCGAACTTTTATTATATAAATCTTTCTGAGAGAGATACTTTGGCCTAAAAATCATATTTTTGAACGACAATTTGTGTAATTGTCGTGCTTATTGGGTATAAAGTAATAAAATTGTGACAAAATACTTAGGAAATATTATATTTAAGTAAAATTATATTTACTGTAATGATGCTAACAATGCAGAAATTATTCGCCTTAACGATTCTTTTTATTTTGATCATTGCGACAAATGCACAAGCTTCATGGTCTCCAGAAGCAGGTGAAATGTCTTACCAGATTGACAGATCTGACCGAATCGCCGTTGGAAATGTCACTAATATTCAGGAATATCCCGAATACTCAATAGTAACAATACAAGTGAATGAATGGTTAATGGAACCACTTCCATCAGATGAAATCGAAGTAATTACGGAAATTGGTTCTACGTATATCAACAACAATGAACCTCAGTTTTACAAAGGTGAATCAGTTATCCTGATGCTTCAGGACATAAACGTAACTGAAAACAGATTTGAAGTAACGATTGGTGAACCTGGGAAACACCCTGTTACCGATAGAGATGAAATAATAAGTGAACTCGAATCAATGACAGGATCTAATAATGTAATACCATTTATTGGAAGTTATGTCTTAATACTTGTTTTTGTATGCGTTGGTTTCATGTTACGAAGATCTCAAAATTAATGGTGGAATTGATATGAGATTCGACAAAGGTTTCAGAAACACGAGAAAGCTTGGTACGATAATGGTACTGCTTCTAGTAAGTTTCATGCTATTCACAGGAGGGTGTATCGATTTAACAGAACCCAAATACCAAACAGGCGAATTGACATTCTCTATTGTTCCCATGACTGAAAATACACGGATGCCAGAGGGTGGGATGCTCACATTTTATCTGGTCTTAAGAAATGTTGGGGATGAGCCTGTCAATGTTTGGGATCTGGAAGAACAGGTAAGTTATGATGTTCATGTCTATGATTCAAACAACACTGAAGTACAATATGAATGCGGAGTTATTTCAAGACCTCTGCTAACAAATGATATACTTATTGAACTTCGACCAATCAAATCCATCGCTGATACAACAAACTCAAAGTGTTGGAATTTAACGGAAGGAACATACACAGTCAACGCTGTTTATCATACTTCCACAGGTGAAGAAATCACTGAACCATATTGGTTAGGAGAGATTCAGTCCAATAATCTCACTATAACTGTTGTAAAGACACCTGTACTAAAGCCAGATCCTCTGATATTCAGTATCTGGAACTATAGCAATGAAAGCCACAGGGTTAAAGTTGAAGTCCTTGATGAAAATGATAGCCTGATATTCGCTGAAACCTATCTGATTGATGCAAGCAAAGGTAAGTATTCTCCTACAATAATCTATTCCCCTGTAGTTACAGAGACATTGGGAACTTACAAGTATGTAGTCACATTGGATCATAAGTTTACAGCTGTACAATCTGCCGATGTGCGATATGCAGAGTTAGTGAGTTCATCTGATTATGTGTCGATAGATATCCATGACAACAAGGAAAATCCAATTGGTTTCGGTGTTTCGATTGCGTAATGGAGCAGAGATTGTTACATTTCAGACCTTGACCAAATAATGCGAATTTTATCCGATAAATTATGTTGTTGTCCGATAATACCCTATTTTTCGGTCAAGGCTGAGAGAGAAATTAAAATGAAATATACTCAAAAATCAGGTTGATATCGAATCATCATACTATTCTGCAGTATTCTGGTAAAATTTATAATGGCATGAATACAGAATAACTACTATGAACACTGAAGAACTTCTTGCCTCACTTCGTAAAGCTGCAAGGGATATACCCATGGCAGATATCATGAAAGCAAGGGCCTTCATGGTAAGATCAGCTTCAGGTTTACCAAAAAAATACAGGGAAGCTTATTCTAATGAGCTGTTCAGCCATCTCTATAATGTCTTTAATGAAATCGGCAGGTCAAAGAAGCCTGAAAATATTGAGAATATCGATCCTGAAGAATATGAAGAATTTATGAGAAGGCTCGAAGAGATGGGAAATTCAGAAGACAAGAACCAGGAATATTTCAACAAGCTGGTCAGGATCACAGCCCCATATCTGGTCTTCATTGCAAAAAGACCCATACATCCCATAGGAATGACTTTTCCCGGAGGTGACAGGGTGCTCGAAAAAGATGGAGTTTATTATTGCCCTGTCAAAGATAAACAGAACAATGTAGAGGTTGCTCTCTGCAAATTCTGCATTTGCAGGGACGCAGAAGAAATGGTAAAAGGTGGTAAATGGAAAATGGGGTTGTAAGAATGGAGCTTAGATGTTAGCTCCATCCAGAACACGCTTGAAGAAAGCATTGGACATTCCGTCCTCATCCACTTGACCAACAAACTTGACTAATTCCCAACCGTCAAGTCCCATCTGGTTAAGATCTTCTTTTGTCTTGTCAACCTGATCCATTCTGATAGTTTTGATATCGTATTCCCAACATGCCATGATTTGTACCTCATTTTGAGTTTTGTTGTATAATAATAGATAGCCTGTTGATGGTATATAACTGTTTTTAAAAATTCTATTTAACAATTAGTCAAGCAAATTTGAGTTCATGATGCTAAATTATTGAAGAAATTAAGAAATTAAACTGGTACTTAAAAATGAACAGGGAATGAAACAGGGAAAAAGAACACATGGTCATATAAATAGTTAGAAAGTAAACAGTAAACAATGGAACAGAACGGCTGTGAACCAAAGAAAGTGAGACTATTTCCTTTACTCCTTATCAATTTTATAAATACCCTTGGTTTTGGACTCGTTCTACCATTCCTTGTTTTTCTTGTGGACCGCTTCGGAGGGAATGCAATAGTCTATGGATTTATAGGTGCCATGTATCCGGCATTCCAGCTGATAGGAGCACCCATACTCGGAAGATGGTCAGACCTCCACGGCAGAAAGAAGATACTGTTCATAACCCAGGCAGGCACATTGTTATCCTGGATAATATTCCTGCTTGCATTCTTCACTCCTGTAGAAACCCTTCTTGAAGTTAATTCGGCAATCTTTGGAGCATTCATCATCACAATACCCCTATTGATCCTGTTCATAGCCAGAAGCTTTGACGGGCTTACAGGAGGGAACATAGCTGTAGCAAATGCCTACCTTGCCGACATAACCGAGGAAAAGGACAGGAACAGGAATTTTGGAAAAATGTCCATTTCCACGAATCTCGGATTCATAATCGGACCGGCACTTGCAGGACTGCTCAGCATTACCATGTATGGAGAACTTATCCCGGTGCTTGCTGCTGCCCTAATATCTCTGGCAGGGACCATCGTGATAGCACTCTACCTGCCGGAATCCAGGCAATGTACAATAAAGAAACCAGAGAAGATGGGATTCAGGGAAGTCATCCGGATAAAGAACATACCTTACATGTTGCTGATATATTTCCTGATATTCCTTGGATTCAACATCTTCTATACAGCTTTCCCGCTTCATGCCATCAAAGCACTCCAGTGGTCTGTTGCTGATATGGGAATATACTTCTCAGTACTCGGCATCATCATGATAGCAGTACAGGGACCTGTACTTAGCCAGGCAGTGAAAAAATACTCAGATGCACAACTTGCCATATTCGGAAGTATTGTGCTCGGTACGAACTTCATTCTCCTCGTTACTGGAAATATTGCCCTTACATACCTGGCAGCCTTTTTCTTTGCACTGGGGAACGGACTTATGTGGCCTTCTATCCTCTCCATAATCTCAAAGCTTGCAGGCAAGGAACACCAGGGTGCAGTACAGGGCTTTGCCAGCAGCTTTTCGAGTCTTGCCAGCATTGTGGGACTTATTCTCGGAGGTTTCCTCTATGAGATACTCGGAGGAATATCTTTCATAATAGCTGCAGCGATCGTCTATACAGTATTCCTGCTGTCCTTCAGGATGCTCTCTTTTGAGAGGGAAGTTCAGGAAGAGGTTTGAGCTTAACTGTAGATGAGATGTAGAAAATGCGAAGATACTAAAAAGGTAAAAATATAGAGGGCAGACGAATTAATTTCCCTTGATATTTCTCAGTTCCTCAAGTACTTCCATTGCATGCCCTTTGGCCTTGACCTTCTCCCAGACCTTCGCAATGTTCCCTTCAGGATCGATGAGGAAGGTTGTCCTGACAGTGCCCATATATTCCCTGCCTGCCATCTTCTTCAGATGCCACACATCATAGCTCTGCTGCAGTTCAGTGTCCTCGTCTGAAAGGAGGGTAATACCCAGTTCTTTCTTTTCAATGAACCTCTGGTGTGATTTCTGGCTGTCCTTGCTAACACCAAGTATAAAAGCACCCTCTTTTTCGAAATCCGGTTTCAGCTTCGTAAATTCCATAGCCTCGATACTGCATCCTGAGGTATTGTCTTTTGGATAAAAGTAGAGAACTACCCATTTGCCTTTAAGGTCTTCCAGAGATACATCCTTGCCTTCAGCATCCGGAAGACAGAGATCGGGAGCTTTCTCCCCTGCAGAAAGTGATGTTTTAGCCATTTTAGAACCTCACAATGAATGTTGATATACATATTGATATACAGATACAAAAAGTCATCTAGGAAAACAAAAGTTCAGCAACTTATCCAAGATTCATCGCCATCTGTTTACCTGCATCAAAGGCTTTCTTCAGAATATCTTCATCTTTTGAAACTTCACCCTTACTAAAACAGCCGGTAGCCAGGAATTTGTCAAATACCTCATAACCAAGGGCCTCAAGAGGCATTCCAAGGGCTTCAAGTGTAAATCCCATTTCTTCGGCTTTGATCTGTTCACAAACAGTAAATACGAGAGCTTTTCGGCTCTGGTCTGCAAGTTTGCTCGAGTAGGGACCGGGGCGTTCCTCAGCAAAATCATAGAAGGGGTAAAGGCGATCAATAAAAGCCTTCATAGAGGCAGTTATGTTGTAATTGTATGTAGGAGAGCCAAGTATAAGGCCATCTGAAGCTTCGATATCTGAGTAGAGGAGGTTCATACCATCGTGGAAACGAGTACATGTACCAGCTTTCCTGCAGGCCTCACATCCAATACAGAACTCTATAGAGTAATCCCTCAGATGGACCTTCTTTGTTTTAGCTCCTGCGGATTCTGCCCCTTTCAGGAATTCATCAAGCAGAATGTCAGTGTTCCCGTTCTTACGGGGGCTTCCTTCAACTCCAAGAATTTTGATATTACTCATTTTATGACCCCTGCACCATTAATAAATTCTTATGTATTATATTCTTATAAACAAATGAATTCATTGGAAACTTATTAAATTATATCCAATTTGCCTTCGGCAATTAAATAATCTTTTATCATAGCCTACGATCATCTTTAAAAGCAATACATTCCCTCTTTTAGAGAGCAGACGATCCGGCATATATGGAGGAAAAAAATCGTGAGCTATTTATTTCTGATCGGGGCCATCCTATTCGAGGTTATGGGCACCACATGCATGAAAATATCTGAAGGATTTACCAAAACACTTCCTTCCGTACTGATCTTTGTGTTCTATGGGATAAGCTTCATTCTCTTCACCCTTGCCCTCAAGAGGCTCGAGGTAAGTCTTGCTTATGCCATCTGGTCAGGTATCGGTACATTAAGCATTACACTTATAGGCCTCATTTATTTTGATGAATCGCTGACAGCCCTGAAAGTAGGATCTATTGCACTGATAATCATAGGCGTTGTAGGACTGAACCTGAGCAGTGGAATACATTGAAAAGTAAAAGACTTCAGCATTTTCACATCATCTTTTCCTTAAAGACTCAACCGGATCTAGCTTTGAAGCCTTATTTGCCGGATAGATACCTGCGATCAGACCTACAACAACAGCTATGCCAACTCCAAGGACCAGCAGGTATGTAGGGAAAATATAAGGCAGGCCAAGGAAACTTACTGCCGCGTATGAACCCGCAAACCCCAGGACCGTACCCAGGACCCCTCCGATCAGACCCAGGATTATTGATTCAATAATGAACAGATAGAGGATGTTCGACCTTGTATAACCAAGTGATTTCAACAGACCGATCTCTTTTGTCCTCTCAGTAACTGTCACAAGCATGATGTTCATGATTCCAATGGAACCAACCAGAAGTGAGATCAGTGCAACAGAGGTGAATAAAGAAGTGAGAGCATCTGAAAGCTCATCAAGCTGGTCAAGGATATCAGCCTGGTTGAAGATGCTGTAAGGTTTTACATCCTCATTATCAAGCTCCCTTTCTGAAACACCCAGACTTCTGGCAAGCTTCTTATCGATCTCTTCGGAAACCGGACGCACCGACTCCGCATCCTCGACTGTTATGGAGAATCCGCCATAGTCTTCAATTCCCAGCATCTCATTCATCGTATCGATAGGTATGAATATCCTTACATCGGATTCAGCACCGCTCTGAATAAATTCAGTATCAGGGCTGTCAATTATACCAATGATCCTGAAACTTCGTGAGACAGGTGTACCATCCCTTCGTATGAACTCAATGTCTATTGAATTGCGATAAGAAAGCCTCTGGTCGAATTTTTCATATGCAACATCAGAGCCAATTACCGCAGAATACTTATCCTGGTCCGAGAAGTAGTTCCCAACCTCCAGTTGTACATTGCCGATCTTTTCATAATCGGCCGAAGTACCCTGTATATCCACCTGCCGGACAGTGCTGATATACGTAACACCTGCCAATTGCTGCCGGATAGGCGACACCCCCTCGACCTTCGGAGTGTTTCGTATGACATCAAGCTGATTATCGAAGAACAGGTTGATGTCCTCACTATAAATAACAATAAAATTTGATCCCTGGGAACCAAGCTCATCAACAAAGAACTGATTGAAGCTGGCACCAAGAGATACGTTTGCAACAACCGCAGCCACGCCTATGATGATACCAAGTGTTGTAAGTGCGGAACGCAGTTTGTAACTACTGATACTGCCTACTGCCAGATGTAGCGCCTGTGAAAACTTCAGCATCCAGTAACACCCCTATTGCTCATACAATCACACCTGCTATCACTCATATCTCAATGACTCCGCCGGGTCCATTCTGGCTGCTTTGTTAGCAGGATAAACTCCTGAGGCTATACCTACAAAAAGTGCGATCCCAAAACCCAGGAACACAAGGGATACCGGGAAAACGAACGGGACATCAAGGTACTCGTTCACGAAGTACGAACCAACGACACCGAGGATAACTCCAAAAACACCACCCAGGAATCCGATGATCGCTGCTTCAACAATAAAGAGTGTCAGGATATCCCTGTATGTGTATCCCAGGGATTTCAGGATGCCGATCTCCTTTGTCCTTTCAGTGACCGTCACAAGCATGATGTTGGTGATACCAATTGAACCGACAAGAAGAGCTATCAAAGCTATGGCGGTCAGTATCGATGTCAGTGCAGCGGATATCTGGTTAAGCTGCTCAAGAATGTCCTGCTGGCTGAAGATCACATAGGGTTTAGCATCCTCATTATCAATATCACGACTCGGGACACCAACAGACCTTGCAAGGTTCTCATCGATCTCATCAGTTGTTGCTTCAAGGATCTCAAGGCTCTCGGCTTTTATGAAAAAACCACCGATATCACTTACACCCTGCATCTCCTGCATTACATCGTGAGGAATAAAGATCCTGAAACTTGGATCGACCTCCGGTGCAACATACGTTGCATCCGGGTCCTGAATAATACCTTTCACCGTAAATTTGCGGGTACTTACAGTACCATCTATGTTGTTAATGGAAATATTAAGGGAATTCTTAACGGAAAGGTTCCGTTCGAACTTATCATACGCTATATCCGAACCTATAACAGCAACATACTGGTCCTGGTCGGTGAGAAACTGACCTTTTTCCATAAGGATGTTGCCGACTTCCTCATATTCGGAACTAACACCGTTTATTGCTGCACTTCTACTCGAAGATTGGTATGTGATCGTGCCTATTTGTGTATTCACCGGCGATACAGCTTCGACACCTGCAGTGTTCCTCACAACCTCAAGCTGGTTGTCATGAAAGACATTGTTCTTTTGAGTGAAAACAACAACAAAATTGGAACCTGCAGCTCCAAGGTTCTCTTCAAAGCTCTGGCTGAATCCCACACCCAGCGAAATATTCACGATAACAGCAGCTACGCCTATGACAATACCAAGAGTGGTCAAAGCAGAGCGTACCTTGGCACTACGTATACTGCCAAGTGCTATCCTCGTCGCCTGTGAGAGATTTACCATTGTTTCAGCTTTCCATAGAGATCCTCAGGCCCTTCTTCCTGTACATGTAGTAGGCAGTACCCACAATGATAGCTCCTAGCAGAAGGATGACGATCGCATTGCTGTCATTGTCTTCCTTGACCTGCTCCAGCTTAAGGACACGTTCACCCAGAGATTCCTCGTGTTCGTTAAGACCATTCCTGTATTCCGTATATATGGTCAGGTTGACCTCACCGGTGGCTTTAGGATCATCTGCCTGTGCTTCGATCTCAATTGTAAACAGTTCGTCAGGGTCCATAGAACCAACAAAATATTCTTGTGGAAGGAACTCAACGCCATCTGCTTCCATTTTTACCAGTACAGATGAGAGCTCATTGGGATGAATGTTAGCAACATCAAACTCAAGGTCGGCCTGGCCGTTCTTGAGAACAAGAGGCACTGAAGGGATGACCCTTACCGCAGAAGAGTCCACAACAACAGGTACCATCCAGTTATTGTTGAATGAATGGGAATTGCCTATCATGACAAGGTCAAGGAAATATGTGCCATCCTCGATGGAATCACTTATCTCCATATTGTAAGTGACCTGTACGAAATCACCCGGACCCAGCACACCTTTGCCTTCATATGGCGGGCTTGTCACGGTTATCATGTCTGTACCTACAAGAGTTGCTGACTGTACCCTTGCATAGGTATCATAACTTTCACCATCTATAGTGATCGTGCTCTGCTGAGCAGTATTTGTAAGAGTAAAACTTATGCTGCCGTCATCACCTGGCATAAGAACTTCAGGTGAAGATATTACATTGGATAGAGCAACTGTGCCTTTGCTATCAAAAGTGGTGGAGCCGACTTTTATTTCAAAGGTTTCTTTCTGCCAGGTGAAGTCATCACCTGCACGATACAAAATATCAAAACTACCGGTGCCTGCTCTTGCACCTTCATCCACATAAAGACGATACTCATGGATAGCTGCACGGTCAGGTGGCAGTATACCAAAATTCTTTATGGCATTTTTCTCAGAATCCAGTGAAAAAGGATACTCAGGTTCCATCTTGATCGAAACGTCCTCAGTAGAGCCGGAAGCAAAGTTCTCGACCTTGATCCAGACATCCACATAAGATCCGATCTCTGCAGGATATGGATCGTACTTCAACAGATCTACTCTCAATGTACTGCTACTTGAGGTTGCAGCGCTTGCCTGCATGGGAACAGCAGCAACAAGAAGCAGCATCAATGCAATTAATATCCCTACAGATCTTTTATATATTTTCACAATATCCTCCACCTTTTCAGTATTAGTTCCACCATATTATCAGTTAGCAACATCATTATTACTTTCAATATAACCGTCCTTCAGGTAAACCACACGATCAGCATACTTTTCTGCAAGGTTCGGATCGTGCGTTATCATAATTATTGTACGCCCCTTTTTGTTGAGATCAGTAAAAAGGTCCATGATCTCCTTCCCGGTTTTTGAATCGAGATTGCCTGTAGGTTCATCAGCAAGGATCAGCGACGGGTCATTTATCAAAGAGCGTGCAACAGCAACTCTCTGGGACTGACCTCCTGAAAGTTCGGTGGGACGGTAGTTCATCCTGTCCTCTAAACCGACCAGCTCCAGAAGCTCCATTGCATGTTTTCGATTGTCAACACCCGACCTGCTGTTGGCATAAGTAGGAAGTTCCACGTTCTCTAGAGCCGTAAGTCTTGGTACAAGATTAAAGCTCTGGAACACAAAGCCTATCTCCAGTCCCCTGAGCCTTGCCAGTTCATTGTCAGAGATCCTGTTCACATCCTTCCCCATAAGGACCACACTACCACATGTAGGTCTGTCCAGACATCCTATAAGGTTCATCAGTGTGCTTTTGCCGGAACCGGAAGGCCCCATGATAGCTACAAATTCCCCTTCTTTGACAAGCAGGTTCACGCTCTTAAGAACAGGTATCGTCATCTCACCAACCAGGTAATCACGACAGACATTAGTAGCCCTTACAACAGCTTTATCTCCTAAATTCTCTATCGGGATCGTTTCCAAATCTTCACCTCTAAAAGAACATAAGCAATTGTCAAGGGAATTCAGTTACATATCTACCTAAAATATAAACGCCGTTTTCCTCAACAATAGCATTCTATTGCAATAACTTTACAATAATAGTTGGTTTTCTGCTTATTTAAGGATTAGCATACTTGATAAAAAAGCCATAGTAAACGCAAATGAAAATAAGAAAAAGAAAAAGGGTCAAGAGAAGTGATCGATCAATATTCCTCTTCAAACATCACAACATACGTAATTATTTATAGCAGAAAAAGCAAAATTAATTTCGTAGTAAAGGGGATAACATGACTAAAATAGTCCATTTGGGATCCAGAAAAGCGGGTGTTGCACCAGGAACCTTGATCCATTTTGGAAAAAAGCAACTTACTGAACCGAAAATTACCGTTATTGATTATGATGTAGATAATTTTCAGGAACTTACAGTTGATAAGATCGAAGAAGCTTATCCATTTAAAGATAGTGAAACTGTTACATGGATCAATATTTGTGGAGTACATCAGGTCGATTTGATAGAAAAAATAGGTACTCAATTTGGAATAAATCCCCTTGTTCTTGAAGATATAGTCCACACTGATCAAAGACCGAAAGTAGAGATCTTCGATTCCTACATCTATATTGTTCTGAAGATGCTACAATATGATAAGGAAGAAGAAGAGACTATAACTGAACAGGTAAGTATTGTACTTGGCTCTAATTTTGTCATATCTTTCCAGGAAGTAATCGGAGATACTTTTGACCCGGTAAGAGAAAGACTAAGGTCCTCAAAAGGAAGAATTCGAAAACAGGGACCTGACTATCTGGCTTATGCCCTCATGGACTCCATAGTTGACAACTATTTCATCATGCTTGAGAAAATAGGTGAAAATGTAGAAACACTTGATGATGAGCTCCTGGATAAACCTACACCAAGAACACTCGAATCCATTCATCGGTTAAAGAAAGAAGTGATCTTTCTACGAAAATTTGTCTGGCCTCTAAGAGAAGTTGTAAACGCTATGCAAAGAGATGAATCCCCATTGATCAAAGAGTCAACCTCACTATTCCTGAAAGATCTCTATGATCACATAATCCAGGTTATGGATACAATTGAATCATACAGGGATGTCCTTTCCACAATGCTCGATCTTTATCTTTCAACAGCTAGCAACAAGATGAATGAGATAATGAAAGTTCTTACAATTATAGCAACAATATTTATACCACTGACATTCATTGCAGGAATATATGGCATGAACTTTGAATATATGCCGGAACTAAAATGGCATTGGGGATATGCCGCAGCATGGGGAATTATGATAACTGTGGCCTTTGTAATGGTCAGCTATTTCAGAAAACTGAAATGGCTTTAAAATATAGTTTCAACCTGGAAGGCCGGACATGATAAGATAAAGTCCCCAAACACCACTTGCTATCATACTCACTGAGATGGCACCCAGGAAAAGACCGAACAGACGTGTGATCACAAGCATACCGTTGTAACCCATTCTTTTGTGCAGCCTCCTTGAAAAGAGGAATATTAACAGGGCTACTGCATAGGTCAGCACTGTCGCAAGTATGATCAGCGCTTTTTGAGGCACAACTTCCGCTGATTCTGTGAGGATTATAACAGTTGTAATGGTAGCAGGACCGGTAAGCATAGGCATTGCTATAGGGAATATCCATATGTCCTCACGCTCACTGGATGCATCAATTTCCTTGTCAGTAATACTTTCCCTTGAGATCTTTGCCTGCATCATATCGAAAGCTATAACAAATAACAACAGACCGCCTGCAACTTTCAATGAATCAATACCTATCCCAAAGAAATCAAGGAGGATATTTCCTGTGAAAATGAAGAATATGGCAATAGAAAAAGCCAGTGCGACAGATTTCCTGGCGATCGTATTCTTTTCATCCAGTGTTAACCCATTAGTTAGCGTTATGAATGTAATTACTCCACTAAGAGGGCTAACAATAGCAAATAATGTGATAAATACATAGATAAAGTACCCCAGAAAGTCCATCGAATGATAGAACGAGATACTATTTTAAAAGGTCTGCGATAAGAATATGCTTTATAGAAAGTTTTGTTTGAGCTTCATGCCACCAGGTTTGAATTAATTTATTTGTTCTGTTAACGCCATTAACATAAAGTTTAAATTATATGCTATAAATTATTACAAAAATTAAAATTCGTAGTAACTAATAAACTATATTTCTGAAAACATAGCATCCCAACATTTGCCATTACTATGCAAAAACAGAAGAAAGGAAGCTATAATGGTGGTAGCAAATATGAAGATAAAAACATACAGTGGAATATTAATAATTTTCATGATTCTGTTAACCTGCATGGGTTCAGGTTGCCTTTCAGGTTCAGGTGGATCTGCAGAAGACAGCATAGAAATGCGAACAATTACAGACGGACTTGGAAGAGAAGTAATACTTCCGGCAGATCCTGAAAGAATAGTTGCTCAGGGACCCGGAGCATTAAGATACATCTGCTATCTTGGTGCTCAGGATAAAGTAGTTGGTGTTGAGGACATCGAACTGAGAAAAGATGAGAACAGAAGACCTTATGCGATTACCAATCCACAATTCCAGGACATGCCCCTGATAGGCGAATACAGAGGAAACACTGATCCCGAAAAGATCGTAGCCTTAGATCCTGATGTTATTTTCTGGACAGAGGTAAAGTCAGCTAATGATGCAGATGAACTCCAGGCAAAGACAGGCATTCCTGTAGTGGCCCTTAATTATGGCGATCTTACAACCTATCGCAGCGATATGTACCTCTCACTTAGAATAATGGGAGATGTGATGGGTAAGACTGACAGAGCAGAAGAGGTAATAGATTTCTTCGACATGGCAATTGCAGACCTGACATCAAGAACCGAAGATATACCTGAAGAGGATAAGGCATCCGTTTACGTTGGAGGAATAGCCTACAGGGGTCCTCACGGTTTCCAGTCAACAGAACCATCCTATCCTCCGTTTACCCTTATCAATGCGAATAACGTAGCAGCAGCCCTTGGAACTGAACATGCCGATGTTTCAAAAGAAGCCATCATTGAATGGGACCCTGAGATCATTTTTGTCGACCTCTCAACATACCAGACCACACCTTCAGCAGTAGATGAGTTGAAGATCGACCCTGCATACACATCTTTGACAGCAGTGAAGAACGGAGAGGTCTACGGAGTACTGCCTTACAACTGGTACACAACCAACCATGGATCAGTCATTGCTGCTTCATATTACTCCGGAAAAGTCATCTATCCCGACAGGTTCCAGGACATCGATCCTGCTGAAAAAGCAGATGAGATCTATGTGTTCCTCTTTGGAATGCCTGCATACGAAGCCCTGAATTCCGGATTTAGTGCAGGATTCGGACAGATCGGCCTTGATTAAAGATCAGTGAAATGATGTTTGAGAACAATCTGTGAGGAAAAACCAATTCCTGAACTAATGGAGCAAAAAATGGAATTCATAGAAGGAGAAATGAATGAACTGGAAGGAGATACGCTTCCTTTTGGTTACACGGGATACATTAGAAAGAAGATCTCCTTTATGATCATCTCATCGATCCTTCTGTTCCTGTTACTTATCTATTCCATAGCCGTAGGTGCAGCAAGCGTATCATTCCCGGATGTTGTGGCAGCACTCATTGGTTACGATGTTGGCAACATATCCACCATCGTCTGGAATATCAGACTACCAAGGGCACTTGCAGCTATCGTTTCAGGAATCGGACTCTCGGTTGCCGGTGTCGCGCTACAATCCATACTCCGCAACCCGCTTGGTTCCCCTTACACACTGGGGATCTCACATGCAGCAGCCTTCGGTGCAGCATTCTCTGTCATCGTCCTTGGAAGCGGAACAATGCGAAGCACAGGAGCAGATGCTGTAATGCTGAACAACCCGTACATGACAACAGCTGTTGCTTTCATATTCTCCATGATAGCAACATTTATCCTGATAGCCATTGCAAAGTACAGGAACGCTTCCCCGGAGGTAATGATCCTCACCGGAGTTGCCCTTGCATCCCTTTTTACTGCAGGCACAATGTTCCTCCAGTATTTTGCAGATGATGTACAACTCGCAGCAGTTGTTTTCTGGACCTTCGGGGACGTCGGAAGAGCCGACTGGGGAGACCTCGGAATACTTACAGCCATCGTTGTACCCTCAATGATCTATTTCCTGATCAACCGCTGGAACTACAATGCCATAGATGCAGGGGATGAGACCGCCAGAGGGCTTGGTGTTAACGTGGAAAAAGTACGCCTCTGGGGAATGCTGGTAGCTTCCCTGATGACTGCCTTTATCGTGGCATTCCTGGGTGTCATCGGCTTTGTAGGACTTGTCTGCCCACATATGGCACGCAGGTTCGTCGGGGATGAGCAGAGATTCCTCCTGCCGGCATCCTGCCTCACAGGCGGACTGCTGCTACTTGGTGCGGACACCGCTGCACGACTCATGCTCGCACCCCATGAGCTTCCTGTGGCTATACTGACAGCTTTCATGGGTGCTCCATTATTCCTTTACCTGCTTATAAGGGGGTATCAGCACTAATGTTGAACGTAGAAGAACTAGGATTCAATTACAAGACAAGGAAAGTGCTCGAACAGATACACTTTAACCTCAAGCCCGGAGAAGTGCTTGCTATACTGGGTCCCAACGGAGTGGGGAAATCAACACTTCTCAGGTGTATCAACGCAATACATTCACCTGCCACAGGAACAATATTTGTTGACGGGGAAGAGATCCTTTCCCTTGAGAAGCATGAGGTTGCAAAAAGGATAGGGTACGTTCCACAGCGTTCTGAAGCCGGGAGACTGACCGCATATGATGCGATCCTCCTCGGTAGAAAACCGCATATTGGATGGAACATCAAAGAAAGAGATCACAAGGTCGTCAGATCCGTTATAATGAAGCTGGAACTTGAGAACCTGGCACTCAGGTACATCAATGAAATGAGCGGAGGGGAACTCCAAAGGGTTGCAATAGCAAGAGCCCTTGTCCAGGAACCAAAGCTTCTCCTGCTTGATGAACCTACCAGCAGCCTGGACCTCAAAAAACAACTGGAAATACTGCGCACGGTCAGGCAGGTAGTGAAAGAGAACAACGTATCTGCGGTCATAACAATGCATGATATTAACCTTGCACTCCGATTCGCGGACAGGTATATGTTCCTGAAGGACGGAACGATCTTCGCTCACGGAGAACATGATATCGTCGTGCCGGAGACCATTGAGCAGGTCTATGGCGTATCAGCCACCGTAGAACAACTGAACGGATATCGTATTGTCATACCTAACGACTGATTCATAGTAATATTATTTTATTACAATTTTGAAATATCCATCTGGAAACAGTTCTGATCTAAAACAGGTGAGTAATAAATAATTATTACCAGATTTGAAATAACATATGGCTATTGCGTAATATTAAAAAGTTATATCATGGTGAAACGAAGATCAATTCGGGAAATAAAAAGAGAATTGAAGGATGTGTAAAGGAAGTTAAAATCACATCCATTCATCATCTTTTAAATGAAATAAAAAAGTCACACAATGCCCCTGACAGAAGCACACTCCGCATGGTTCAAAAAGAGGTGGCTGTTAATATTAAAACCTAAAAGGAAGGTACCGACACATCCCTTTTTACCTTTGGACTGTGACCTCATTCTCAAGTATTCATCTGTAAATCTGGAAGGTGATGCCATGAGGGCATCAGAGACCCCGGGTATGTGATCAATATAAGGGAAAGGTTTTGGATCTACGACCATACATATAGGATCAGCAGAAGGATCCTTCTTCGCCAATTTATTAAGTTCTACAACGATATTTCCGAAAACACAGTAACCGGAGTGATCCTGATATTTCTGAAGTTTTACAGGGTCAGCAACATCTCCGCCTATTATCTGATCCCCATCCATTAGTTTGATGACGTTTTCCGGCCATCCAAACTCCCTGTTCGTCAGGAAAGCCATCAGGACATCACAATTAAGAGCCTGCCTCACCCCAAGATTGTTCTTTTTACCAAAAAGAACCGATTTAGCCTTTTCATCTTCCCTCTCAAGATCAATGATCTTCATCCGGTCCGCATAATTAAGAACCAGAATTTGTTCAATGCCTTTCGTGGAATTTAGTTTGATCCTTACTTTGTCCATTGTGTCTTCGTATGATATGGCATAACCCCCTATGAAATACCATTATTTCCACTAACTGGAATCAACATATACTAATTAGAATTCAATGATATTTAAGTCTTATTTCCTTGATTTCAAAAATCATATAGATGATAAGCTGGACCGAGCATATAAGAGAAAAGATCAAAAGCCGGCATATTTTATTAAAAAAAGGCAGCAATAGACATTTAAAACAATATATATAATTAATTAAAGAGAATTTTATACTGAAGAGAGTGAGAAAAAAGAAAAGTAAAGTTAAGTTTACTGAAAATAAAAAAACGATGATGCTAAAGATCATTCCACTTTAGCAACGGTACTGTTCCTACTCAGAAGCAGGTTATACGCATCCTTGTCTTCATTGTACTTGACAAGAACATTGAAGAGTTCAAGAACATTCCCATAGCCCGCTGTCTTAATGAGATCGTTTTCAGGAACTTCATGGTGGGAAGGTAATAAAGCATATACCTGTTTCCGAGTAGTGCCGTCACATATCTTATAGACAGAGTATTTACTGTCACCAAGATCCCCGGACATCAGGGAGCAAACAACATTTATGCGCTTCCCAACGTGCTTGTTCACATCTGCCAGACGGGCAAACTTTGATTTCAGGGGAACCTTGTAGCTTACTCTTGACAAATTGTCCTTTCTCATTATAGCATACGAATACTTGATGTCGGTGTTGAGATAACGGAAAGCTTCCTCACAATCTGCGAGTTTTTTCATAAGACGTGTCGGGTTGATATCCTCCTTCTGCTCAAAGCTCCAGCATTCATCAGGTTTGCATCCCTGGCACCAGATAAAGGAGCAAGGGCTGTATATACCAAGACCCTGAAGCTTAAGGGCAAGAGTCAGTTTCCTGAACTCGGTTGAATTTGCCCTGTCGGCAGGCTCGATGAGAATTATATTACCATCCTCTGCAAGTTTAGAGGACAGCTTCTTGACAAGTTCTGCTTTCTGGTCGATGGTAAGCTCACGTATCTCGTTCAGGACATTGGAGAATATCATGAGGTCAATGTTGTCGGGGATATCCTCGGGTTTGAGATCCACCAGGTTGGCCTTAACTGGCTTTTCAACTGTTAATCCTGATACCTTCTTTGCATATTCCGGTACGATGGCATCATATGCTTCGATATTCTCATCATAGAGCTCCACACTATGAATAGCTGCTTCTGCATTGTCAAGTCTCTTGTAGAAATCAGTGATGGCAAGAGGTACGGTTCCCGGGCCGGTCCCTATGTCAAGGATCTTCATTCTTTTCTTCAACATGCCATCGGATACCAGGCTGTGGAGGATATGCTCGAACTGCACAAAATATACAGGGAACTGGTAAGCAAGATAAGCAAGGATACTGTAGCCCTTTTCATATGAAATGATCCTGGACTTGCCAGACTTCCAGTAAGCATTCTTCTGAGCGACTATCGCTTTTCTTATCTTTTCAAGGACCATAGGATCATCCCAGTCCTTGGTAGTTTTCAATGTGATATAGTTCTCAATGATCTTCTGAAGCTGGCCAGGTACAACAGCAGAACCAAAGAATGACAGGATCTTCTCTTTCTCTTCATCTGACAGTTCCATCCTTTCCCTGCTGAGACCCGGGGTAATCCTGAAGTCATCATCCATGGGAGTTGCGTTGATCTTCAGATCGAATAAAAAAGGTGATACGACCTTGTAAATGTCCTGTGTCGACATCTCTTCTTCTATATAGTCCTTGATCTCCGATAGCATGAACTCCTTTTTCATGCGTGAGACATATTTCAAAGTGGAGAGGATATTATTTTTGGCCATCTTGTGACAGGAAGGAGCGCAAGTAATTAAAGCATTTTGGGGAGAAGAAAGAGGCCTGTAGTTAAAAATGGACATGAGAGATCAAAAAGAAACAAAAAGAAAGTAGCAAAAGTAGGAATGGGAATAGGAAATAAGAAGAAGGTAAAGATGTTCACTCTTTTGCAAGAGAGTATTCTGCAAGCACCTTCAAATATTCGTCATCCACTTCCATGAGGACGGTCTGGAACATTGCCACATGGATCATTTCTTCCCTTGCTACGTCAAGCAGGATCTGCTTAAGGTCTTCATCGTCCGTCAGTGCAGCCATTTGTTCATATAGATTGACGGCATCCAGCTCGGCAATCATGGAAAGTCTCATGAGCTCCTTGTCAATGTCTTTCTTGTCTACTATTTCAAGATCGATAGGTATTTCTGATAACATTAGAAGACCCCCTTATTTCTCGAGCATCTCTTCGACTTCCTTTTGCCCCATCTTCAACTCATATTCCTGCTGATCATCTTCTTTCAGCAGGAGTGACTGGAACTCTCCAACATGGGTCTTTTCTTCTTTTGCAACATCAAGAAGGACCTGCTTTACTTCATTGTTATCTGTAAGAGCAGCCATTTGCTCATACAGGCTGATAGCATCCAGTTCAGCGATCACTGCAGCCCGGAGGATTTCTTTATTGATATCTTCACGCGCTACGGTCGAAAGGTCTATTGGTATCTTTGATAACATCTCTGCACCCCGTTACTCTATAATTACAGCTTTAATTGAACCGGGCCCCTGTGGAAATTTCCAATAACCAAAAATACAAAAACCCGATCAAACTCCCAATGAAATATCGATGGTCGCATTATTAATACATTTTGCAGGGACATCTTTAGTTATCAACTTCAGCAACATCCATATTATTAATGATAGCATAACTTTATTCGGTTAATATAATCAGGGGGAGTTTCAAATGAAAGCATTAGTTGTACTTTTCGTCCTGCTGGCAACACTGATAGTAGCCGGATGTGCACAATATGAGGATCAACCGGCACCTGAATCAGAAATAAGCACACCTGAAGACATAGGCGAAGATATACCAGAAGAGGAAATGGAGATAACTGAGGAAGTCGCTGAGGATACTGCTGATACAACTTCAATGGAATACGAGGTGCTGATCGAAGATTTCAAGTTCAACCCTGCCACACTCCAGATATCGGTTGGCGATACGGTCACATGGATCAATATGGATTCAGCACCACACACTGCAACCTCGAATGAGGAAGGATTCGATTCAGGCAGACTTTCAAAAGATGAGAGTTTCAGTTTTACATTTGAAGAAGCAGGAAATTATGACTATATCTGCACTTTCCATCCTTATATGAAAGGAGAGGTCCTAGTCGAAGCTTAATGGAACTGTATGCAACTGGATCTTTGATATAAGTTGATGGAAAAGCATCCACATCAGCTTTTCTTTTTCTTAAGTATGCCAGGATTAAATTTCATTTTTCTAGATTTTTACTGAACTCATTCATGCTTGTATATATTGAAAGTATCAATTGTTCCTTCCCTTTAACCGACCCGAAATATCAAGACTTGATATAGACTTCCGCAACCAGTCTGACTTATATTCTAATTAATATAGAAAATTTTGTATCAAAAGAGATATATAGTAACAATTGAAAAATAGTTTATTTGGTATGAATTTCTTGAATGAGATTCACCTATCTGAACAATCTTTGAACAGGGGGGTTCTGCTTCAAAGATCTAAATTAAGTAAATGGGGAGTGTTGAAGGAATGATAGTCATTGACAAAGGAAACGTGCAGGATTGGGGCAGAATCATAAGAGGCAGTGAGTCGATAAAAGTCTATGAATATCCCCCACAAAAGACCAGCTTTGTACCGAAGTGTGAAGCATGTAATTGTCATAAGAATACCATACCAGTCAAGTTCTATGAAGAAGAAAATGAGCATCTTTTACACCTGTGCTTAGATTGCTATGAAAAGCTTTGGTGATTAATTGAAGGCATTTTCAATCTTTAGTCTCCATAAAACACAACATCGATCAATCTAAAAAAGCAGTTTACACAAATAAAACGAGGTTACTGAGAAATCATAAAATTAGCTTTTCGTTTTAAAAGCGTAAATCTTTTTTCATTACCACCGACCATCGAATTAGCGAATCTCATTTATCGTGTTTATATGATTCGATTCAGGAAGCCTTTCAAAAGGCTAAAGTCAAAGCTTTACATTTGAAGAAGCAGGAAATTATGACTATATCTTCACTTTCCACCCTTGTATAGAAGGAGAGATCATAGTCGAAGTTCAATAAAATTCCTAAAAATCAGAAACCTTAATTCAAGGGAGATTGGAAAGGGATCGAATCCCCTCCCCCTTCAACCTATTTTTATTCAAGTAATTTAATTTATCTTCAACTTACTTTACCGGCACCTGTACTTCCGTCAATAATTCTTCCTCCTGAACATTATTAGGATCATTAAGATAGAGGGCCCTTGATGGACCTACCTGCTCTAAACCATTTTCAGCCATGTACTCAAAAATACGAGTATAAGCAACATCAACTTCCTGATATGGTCCCTTGTGGATCACAGATACTGCCTTGATATCAGGAAGTGTTGTAAGGTTAATGGAAGGCACGTTTAGATCGACACTTCCTGAAATAGGGAGGCAGACCTCTATATCCGCATCGTTTTCCCTATATTCCTCATCATGACAAAGGAACATTGCCGGACCTGTCAGTTTTATTTTGCTACTTGTGCTGGTTGAGCTTTCAACGAATTCAAACAACTGACCTATAAGTACTCCGATAGTCTCTTCATAGCTCCCTGTTTCACGAATGCTGAGAACACGTATTTTTGGTATATCTTTTGTTGTTGGTTCTGATACTGACATACTAATCAACTCCAGTTTGTCTGTCTGATTGAGCAAAAGATTCTGTACTTTTTGAAGCCTCCGGATCTCCAGCTGGGTTTCAGTATATCTTTTTTGCATCATCTCATCAATCACTTGCCCATCCCGATTATCCTCTGCATCAAGTAAAGATGATATTTCATCAAGCCCGAATCCCATCCAGGACAGCAGACGAATCTTAACACCTCTCTCGATCTGAGAATAAGTGTAGCATCGATAACCTGTGAAAGCATCTTTTGCTTCGGGCACAAGAAGCCCTTTTTGATCATATAATCTTAGAGCTTTTTGGGTCAGGTGTGTCATTAATGAGAATTTGCCAATTGGTATTCGATCGAATTTCATTGTGCTCAAGAGATAATTGGTACAAAAGTATATAAGAGAATTTTTTCTGACACGGGGTAGAGTTTTCCACCAAACTGCAAGATGAGAGTTGTGAAAAACACAGAGAACAGAACCTTAAAATAAGGCTTGTTCGAAACATATATGCGTTCAGGTAAATGAACGAACATCACTTATCTTATAAAAAGCACCAGAGGGTTGAAATTGACAGATCTTACACCAAAAGAAAGATTCATTCGAGCTTTAGAATGCAAAGATGTAGACAAGGTTCCGGTCTGTTCGGTCACCCAGACAGGTACTATTGAACTTATGAGACTTAGTGGAGCCAACTGGCCGGAAGCTCATTTTGATGCAGAGAAGATGGCAACGCTTGCAATAGCCGGTCATGAGCTCGCAGGACTTGAAGCTGTTCGATATCCTTTTGATGGAACTGGCATGGCACAGACACTGGGGTGCAAGATCATTGAAGGAACATACGATACACAGCCATCGATCGTTGATTTCCCCTTCAAGGAAGCGGAGGATGCTGAGAACCTGACAATCCCCGAGAACCTGCTTGAATGTGAAAGAGTAGCAACCCTCCTGGAAGCAACAGATTTTGTAAAAGACCGGATCAGTGAAGACATCCCTGTAGTTGCAGGCATACTCGGACCTGCAGGACTTGCAATGTCGCTGATCGGTGCAAGGAACTACCTAATGTGGTTCATTTCAAAACCTGATACCATAAAGCAACTTATCACAACCTGCACCGATATCTGCATAGAATATTCCAATGCCCTCTTTGATCATGGAGCAGATGCGATCTGCCTTCCTGACTCAGAAGCAGGCCCTGACCTGATACCCCCTGAGTTCTTCGAAATGATGATACTGGACGAGTATAAGCGATATAATCAGAAAGTAACCGGGAAAACAATTGCCCATATCTGCGGGGATGCCTCGGATATTCTCGAACCGCTCTCGACATCGGGATTTGATGGAATAAGTATCGAAGAAAAGGTCGATGTCGGATATGCAAAGAGCATCATAGGCAACAAGGTCTGCCTGATAGGAAATATCTCCCCGGTACATACCCTTCTTGGAATGCCTCCTGAGAAACTGAAAGAACAGGCAAAGAACTGTATCGATGATGGGATCGATATACTGGCACCGGGTTGTGGACTGGCACCCCATACATCTCTTGCGAATTTGAAAGCCTTTGTTGCTTCAAGGGATGAGTACTATATGGAAAAAGGTGAGCTCTGAAATTAAAGAGCTCACATTTCTGAAAATTGAACTTTTAAAGATCGATAGTTTTTTACTTCCACGTAACCCTTGCAGGATCCCTGCCCGGAATTCCCCTGACCTTATGTTCAGGGTAACCGAACATCATGGAGTACTGTACCACATGGCCCTGCGGAAGTTCCAGCTCATCCTGAATTGGCTTGTAAGACGCAGCTGCTATGGCCAGGAATCCTGCCCAGCATGTTCCGACCTCAAATGCCTGTGCTGCAAGTTCGAACCATGAGAGGGCTATGATACTGTCAGTATAACCGGTAGGATATTCAGCCGGAGCATGTGCTATCACAAGGTGTGGTGCTGCCCTGCAGATAGGATCAATACCCATTTCGTAGGCAGAGATGAGACCCGGCATCAGCGGCTTGAGAGGATGGTCGTCCTCACTTGCAACGACTTCACGCATCCAGTCAATGCTCAATCCGGCGATCTTCTTTACTTCCTCTGTATCATGAACAATGGTCCAGTTTACAGGCTGTTTGTTCATTCCGGACGGAGCATAGCGGGCAATATCAAGTATTGATTCTATTGTACCCTTGTCGACGGAGTCTTCCTTGTAGCTCCGGATAGAACGACGCATTACCATATATTTGCCGATCTCTGATGCAGGAATGGAAGGGAAAGTATCATCCTGAAGCTGGTAATAAGTTGCATCGAACAAAGTGGAGATAGCACCTTCCGGACAGAATACCTCGCAGTGGCCGCATTTTGCACAATATGTAGCAGCATCCTCAGGAGAATATGGGGTTTCGCCTTCGCTTGAAGGAAGGATTATGGACATCGGACAGATCTCGACACAGATCTCGCAGTTCGTGCACAACTCAGGGTCAATTGTAATTACAGTCATCAGGTCACCTCTACTCCACAAAATTAAGTTAGCTTAATGTTGGATTCAGAAGCTTATATACTTTTCATCTGTTGAATGAAAATTTAATGAGAGCTTTAATTCGATAAATCTCTTATAGCATCAGGTAAGCATACTTTATGGGGAATTATCATGGGAGTTACAAGATCAATCAAAAAGATAAAGAAGAGCATGCCTACTATCGAAGGAGCAGGCGTCCACCTCAAAAGAGCCTTCGGGTTCAATCATGTACCACAGCTTGACCCTTTCCTTCTGCTTGATGATTTCCATTCGGATGATCCGAAAGAGTACATCATGGGTTTCCCATGGCATCCTCACAGAGGTATCGAAACGATCACCTACATGCTTTCCGGAGAGGTCGAACATGGCGACAGCATGGGGAACAAAGGTCTCATTGAATCCGGCGATGTGCAGTGGATGACCGCGGGAAGCGGGATCATTCACCAGGAAATGCCAAAGGCTAAAGAAGGAACTGCCCTCTGGGGCTTCCAGTTGTGGGCCAACCTGCCGGCATCCCACAAGATGATGGACCCGAGGTATCAGGAGGTCAAGAGCCACCAGATACCGGAAGTTGTGATGGACAACGATGTTCGTATCAAGGTCATTTGTGGGGAGGTAAATAGGACAAAAAGTCCGGTGAAGGATATCGTAACAGACCCGGAATACCTGGATGTTACAATTCCTCCCGAAACATCATATACACATCCCACAAAATCTGGCTATACGGTCTTTGCCTATGTTCTTGAAGGTGAGGGTTCCTTTGGAAAGGACCAGGATCCTTACTCTTTCGAAGTTGAAGGTGCAAAATACTTCGACCTCAATGAATCCTCAACCATTGGTCCCGAGAATCTGGTGATGTTCGATGATGGTGATGAAATTGTTGCAAAAGCCGGAAACAAAGGATTAAGGTTCCTTCTTATTTCAGGCAACCCCATAAATGAGCCGGTCGCATGGTATGGCCCCATTGTGATGAACACGCAGGAAGAATTGAAAGTTGCTTTTGAAGAATACAGAAACGGCACATTCATCAAAACCGGCAAAGCGGATTAATTCTCCTCCCGTTTTTCTTTTTAGTTCCAAACCATGATTACATTTATATAGTGAGAGTATATTCTACGAAGCTCTGCTAATCCTGGCAGTATATATCTAAAAGATATAACTATGGAATTTGAGAACAAGATCACAGATCATTTCAATATGATCTGAGAACAGGTTTTATTCTAGCAATCACAGTACTCCAAATTTTAGTACTCCAAGTTGCCTTTGCAATAACTTCTGGCCCTTTACTGGTATTATTACACCAGCTATCAATGGTATCCTGCTTGTTTTTTCCTTGATGATACAAGGCATTCCCTACCCAGACGGCATAATAGCACTTTAAAACGGGATAAATATGGCATTTATAGAACAATTAAAGAACGACCAATCAAATCTAAAAAACGAGGTCCTTTCAGGGCTAACTGTTTCACTGGCCCTTGTGCCTGAAGCTGTGGCATTTTCGATCATAGCGAACGTTAGTCCATTGGTCGGATTATACTCTGCATTCATCATTGGATTAATAACAGCTATCATAGGAGGCAGGCCGGGAATGATCTCAGGTGCTACGGGAGCAATAGCGGTCGTAGTTGTGGCCCTGGTGGTCAGACATGGGGTCGAGTACCTTTTTGCTGCTGTCATACTGATGGGGATCATTCAAATGACCATTGGTTTTTTGAGATTGGGAAAATTCATCCGACTGGTGCCACATGCAGTAATGTTCGGATTTGTGAACGGACTGGCCATAGTGATCTTCATGGCTCAGCTCGCCCAGTTCAAGGTAACTGATATTAACGGGATCGAGCACTGGTTGAGCGGACAGGCACTTCTGGTCATGTTAGCTCTTGTAGGCCTGACCATGGCGATCATCTATTTGCTGCCAAAGCTGACAAAAGCAGTTCCATCTTCACTGACTGCGATCATAGTTGTTTCAGCTATTGTGATCTATTTCCAGATCCAGACAAGGACAGTCGGAGATATTGCATCCATTGCAGGTGGATTGCCGGCCTTCCATCTTCCACAGGTCCCGCTTAACCTGGAGACACTGAAGATCATCTTCCCATACTCGTTAGTTATGGCACTGGTGGGCCTGATCGAGAGCCTGCTGACACTTACTGTAATAGACGAGATGACAGAAACAAGAAGCAGAGCAAATAAAGAAAGCACGGCACAGGGTGTTGCCAACTTTGTTTGCGGACTTTTTGGAGGAATGGGTGGCTGTGCAATGATCGGACAGAGTCTTATCAATATCAATTCCGGTGCCAGGAACAGGATATCAGGGATCGTTGCGGCCACAGGCCTATTGATCTTTGTGCTGTTCGGTTCCCCTCTTATTGAAAAAATACCAATGGCAGCACTGGTTGGTGTGATGTTCGTTGTTGCCATCGGAACATTTGAGTGGGCGTCATTAAAGATATTCAGAAAAGTGCCCATAACGGATGTAATTGTTATGGTGGTCGTTGCAGGTATAACCGTTATCTACCACAACCTTGCAGTAGCAGTAATTGCAGGTGTCGTGATCTCAGCACTGGCATTTGCCTGGGAAAACGCCAAACTGGTTCGTGCAAGAGAGATAATTGATGATAACGGGATCAAGCACTACGAATTTTTTGGCCCGTTGTTCTTTGGCTCGGTAACTGAGTTCCAGAACAAATTTGATGTCCTTAATGATCCGGACGAGATCATCATCGACCTCAAGGAATCAAGAGTTGCTGACCACTCCGCAATAGAAGCCCTGAACAAGGTAACTGAGCGCTATGCCAGGGTTGGGAAGAAGGTTCACCTTAGGCACTTAAGCGAAGATTGCCTTGTGCTTCTGGACAATGCATCTGCAATCATCGATGTTAATCACTGGGAAGATCCACATTACAAGGTACCTTCTGATATACTGGGATAAAAGCAATCAAGGGATCAGATCTCTATCAATACACTGAGAATCCGATCCTCGATCGAATATTCCTTTACATTTGATAACTGCAGGTCCTTTGGTTCACTTATCCACCCAATATCCACAACTTTCTTCTTTTTGTGGCCACAGCACACTTTTTTATACGTGACAAGGGTCATTTCGACCCTGTCTACTTCACTTTCATCGATCTCTTCGAGATCATCCCTGTATCTCTTTTGGATGTAGATCATAGAAATCCCTCAACTTAAATTCTCAATTTGTAGCCCCATATAGATATTTACGATCTATCGATAAATACGATGTTCTAAGAAAACATAGAAAATGAGGTATAAGGGCATAAACCCAAATAGTTCAACATCATAGCTATTCAGGGAGAATATTGCCAATGATACCTGCTGAGTTTCTCGTGGTCTTCTTTGGACTTATGGCGGCCATATCCTGGGGTGCCGGAGATTTCAGCGGAGGCTTTGCTTCAAAACGTGCAAATGTCTATAGTGTTGTCCTGATAACTCAGGCCGTCGGGATTTTCCTTCTTGCAGCCTCAGCCTATTTCATGGGAGAAATAGTACCTCCTCTTGGAGGCATGATCTGGGGAGCTGTTGCAGGAGTATTCATCAGCATAGGACTTCTTGCCCTCTACCGTGGCCTCTCTCAGGGTAGAATGGGACTGGTAGCTCCAACATCGGCAGTCGTTGCTGCTGCTGTACCTGCCATCTATGGTGCATTCTATGAAGGCCTGCCTGCTATTCACCAGATGATCGGATTTGCTTTTGCACTTGTAGCTGTCTGGCTCATTGCAGGCGGTGGAGACGAGAGCAGCAAAATAGAACGTTCAGACCTCATACTTCCGTTGATCGCAGGAACCGGTTTCGGGTTGTTCTTCATATCCATCGACAAGGTCAGTGATACAGCCGTCCTCTGGCCACTTACCGCTGCAAGGATCGCTGCGGTGATCACGCTTCTTATATTCATAGCAGCAAGCAGACAGGTATACATTCCTTCTAAAAAGGTGCTCCCCATAGTTTTAATAGCAGGTGTATTTGATACCGGCGGAAACACCTTCTTTGCACTTGCTTCACAGGCAGGTCGGCTCGATATTGCTTCAATCACATCATCCCTGTACCCCGCAGGCACAGTGTTGCTCGCATGGATCATACTGAAGGAGAAGCTTTCCACAAAGCAATGGGTAGGAGTGGCTGCTGCCCTGGTTGCGATCGTGTTCATCTCAGCCTGAAAATAAGATGATGGGAACGAGATCCTATGGAGTTGTTGGCCTATCCGATATCGTCCTAAGTTCAGACCGAAGCCACGACAACAGCGTACAATTCATACCAGTAAGGACAAAACACATTTTCAAACCCAGCAGCCTTCAGCTTTTCCTTAAGCTCTGGAATTGTATCAATCCTACCATAGATCCGGTCCAGGGACAACAACATCTCTTCAACTTCTGCAGGCGACATATCATGCTCCAGCATGTACTTTTCCCATTGGGACCGGTAGATCATCGTTTCCAGCCTGCTTTCTTGTCTGAAAATATCACCTTCGATAAAAATGCCATCCGGCCTGAGGCTATCGTGTATCTGTCTGAATACCCTTATTCTATCATCTGACGGTAAAGCAAAGATGAATTGTGTGGAGACAATGAGATCAAAAGTACCCTCTGGCCACGCTTTCAGGATATCACCCTCTATAAATATAACATCCTTAAGCTCAGGTTTCCCCTTTGCAACCTCCAGCATGGCAGGATCCCTGTCAATACATGTAATAGAAGCTTCAGGTCTTGCTTTACGGATCATGCTGGTAAGAAAACCTGTTCCACTGGCCAATTCAAGTATATTCGATTTTCCTTCAGGAATGTATTCCACAACTGTGGAGAAGAACGTCTGCCAGTTTGGAAGGGCCTGTTTTTGCAGGACATCATATCGTTGGGACAGGTTCTCAAAAACCGATCGGGTCATAATACCATCTCAAAAAGCAAACATGAAATTGATAATAGCAATATATGTGCACAATATCAAATAGAACCATCGCATCAATCTGATAAGGACAATTAACTGGAAGTTATTAAAATATAGAATGCAGTCACCAACAATGGTGACTACCGCTCAATTATACCATATTCCTTTTCAGGACTCTTTTTTGAAGCAGATGAACCAGTCAAGACAGTATTTGCCTTCTTCTTCGGTTTCAATCCTTTCCTTAGCCGTCCCACATGAACCAGGTGGTGGAATAATAACATCTTCCCCAGGTTGCCAGTTAGCAGGGGTTGCAATGTTCTCTTCATCAGATTTCTGCATTGCAAGCAGGATACGCTTGACCTCATCCATATTACGGCCATTGCTCAATGGATAGTAAAGAATGCAACGTACCTTGGCTTGTGGATCCATTATGAAAACGGCACGTACTGCCTGTGTATTGGAGGCATTTGGTTGTAACATTCCGAATTTTTTTGCAACTTCCATGGTAAGATCTTCAATAACAGGGAAATTAACTTCAACATCTTTCATGCCTTTGTACTCGATCTTCTCTTTGATCGTACGAAGCCATGCAATGTGAGCATAGATACTGTCAATTGACAGACCGATCAACTCCGTATTCAGTTCCCTGAACTCATCCTGCATGCTTGCAAACGTCATGAACTCAGTTGTACATACTGGGGTGAAGTCTGCTGGATGGCTAAAAAGGATCACCCATTTACCTTCATAATCGCCTGGGAAGGTTATTTCACCCTGTGTTGTTTTTGCTGTAAAGGATGGTGCATCATCCCCTATTAAAGGCATATTGACACGTTCTACATTTTCAGATTCGCTCATTGTTGTTCTCTCCCTGTCGGGTATTTCTAAAGATTACATATAAGTTTTAGAAATCAGCATAAATAACTTTCGCATAAATTTAACGACGTTAACATTGTACTAATTTTAAAGAAAAGCAGGTTTTGATGAACCCTAACAGATAGATTTATTATTAACTGTCTCTAATTCTTATTGGGGGCTTTAAAATGAACAAATATCAGATAACCTTTCTATTTCTGGCTACAATAGCTATGGCTGCCGTTTCAGGATGTATCTCATACGGACCGGATCTCGGGGTTGAAGAAGTGGAATATTTCAGCGGAGAATATGAAGCGACCAACAATACAACATTGAACGTCATCAATGTGAACGGCCAAGTAGAGATCGATAGCTGGGATGGAGATTTAATAAGGCTGGATGCTACTAAAAGGACCCATCATGGGGAAGAGGAACTTGAAAAGATCCATATCATTGTCAATGAGATCGATGATGAGCTGAAAGTGGAAACAAAATATCCTTCTTATGAAAATGTCAGGGTCTCAGTTGATATGAAAATAAGGATCCCTGAGAATACAAATGTTGAACTCATAAAAACAACGAATGGGGATATCGTAATCACGGATACAAGGGGAAATGTTACAGCTATGACAACCAATGGAAACATAGCAATAAGCAACATTGAAGGATACGTAGCAGCAACTTCCAGCAATGGAGAACTTGATATCAGGAGAACAACCGGGATCAGTGACCTGAAGACAACTAACGGAAAGATCGAAGCCCATATCCTTGACATAAAAGAAGATGTAGATGTCAGATGTACCAATGGAGGAATAATACTTTATATCGATCCCTCACTTGATGCCGATATCGAGATGGAAACGACCAATGGCCACATCTCAATGAATGAAGTAGAGCTGGTTGTCACAAGACTTGAATCAACTCATGTAGAAGGAACCATCGGTGAAGGTGGCAATAAGATCGATATAAGAACAACAAATGGAAATGTTAACCTTAACAAACTGGTTGCCTGAGAAGAACTTCATTTTACCTCCTTTTATTAGATACAACTTCTACCCCCTCCCACCCAATTTTTATTTAATTCTCCGAATATATACAGTGAAAAAGAGAATTCCGAATCAGAAGAAAACAATAATGAACCCTGCAATTCCCAGCATGATACCGTTCTGCATTGCCAGGGAGACGAACATTATTCTCACACCAAGGTTTGGGCTGAAGATACCGATATAATAAGGAAGCATGGTCCTGATCCTTGCAACACTTGCCAGTATCCTTCCGATGAGGAGTGCAAGGATTATGTCCTTTGAGGAGAGCATCTCTGCTTCAAGAAGATTACCTGCTATGGTGTAAGCAGCAATATTGCTGGCAAACCAGCCGGCAATTATAGGCAGACCATCGGCAGGCACGTATTGGACCATGAATGAATCCTTCATTATGGATGCTGCCCAATCAAAGACCCCGGTCTCCATGAGCTGGAACACGATGACAGATACGATGGTCATGGTGACAACGATCCTTGTAAGCGACCTCTTCGACCTTTTCAGGGCCTTTACGGAAGCTTTCCTGATAGTTATCTTCTCCGTAGTGGCGTGGATATTTCCTGATGGTCGTGGTTTCAGGAGAATGCGAGCAGCCAGAAGTGCGAGCAATGTTTTCAGGAATCCGATAAGAACCACAATTCCCAGATAGATGAGACCGGTTGTGCCAAGCAATATGACCACCACCGGAAACAGATCCCTTGAGAGCACGATACCGGATGGGAAGGAGTTCACCATTGTGGCTATTATGGTCTCTTTCCTGTCGATGTGGTTATCATCATGAAGCTTTGCGATCATGGAATTTCCGGCAGCCGAAGAACCGAATGATGTAAGGAAACTGAGACCGATCTCTTCCCTCAGGTGACCAAAGCGCATGAGAGGTGATGCTATAAAGCCCAGCTTGTTCACCCAGCCCATCTCCACCATAATATCCATTATCAGGGTTCCGATAACGATCGGCGGGATGACCTTGATGAGATAGTCAAATGCTGAGTATAATCCATCGATCCACATTGGCGTTCATATACCCCATATCAGATATGAGTCTTTCGTATTCTTACGAAACAATTAGAGACTGACAGGGACTAAAAGCAGGAACCATGAAATTAAAATGAAATATTGATCCGGAGACCGCATTAAACATTATGCATTACGCGTCACAGCAAGATTGAATACATTTCAATACATAATACATATTAGCAGGGGGAGTGCTAATGAGCCAGAGGTTTCAACTAAGCAGAGTACTTACTAAATTTTCCGGAAAGACACCATACAAACACTGTACCGTAGCTATCGCTATTATAATTGTCTCGGCCTTATGCATCATGTCAACAAATGTTGCTTTTGCTGCCGGGGAAACAGAAGCCGGATCAGACCTTGACAGCTGTCAGCCCTGTCATGCAGACATCATTACCAATTTCTCGTCTTCCCTTCACTACACCGGTAGCGGTATGAAAGGAGAATATGAGAAAGGTGCAGCAGGTGAATTTGGAATAGATATGCACTCCTTCTATGAGGAAAGAGGCTGTTCCGATTGCCATGCTTCCTCATGTACATCATGTCACACAGGAGAAGAAGGACATGGTGGCGATATTACTATTGAAACATGTGACCAATGCCACTTCAAGAAGCAGACATCATATTTCCAGGGAGAACTCCCTGCACACAAGGATGTAGCTCCCAATCCGGACATTCACTATGAAAAGGGACTGGACTGCACCGATTGCCATACACCAGAAGAGGTACACGGTGACGGAGTCGCATACGAGTCCCAGATGGAAGCTGTGAAAGTAACCTGTGCGGATTGCCATACTGATCCTGAAAAGGAGGTCAATGGTTTAGCCGTTACACAATATTCCCCTGACAGTCCTGCACACAGCATACATAACAGCAAACTCGACTGCTCAGCCTGCCATTCCGGCTGGGTCATCACATGTGAGAACTGCCATCTTGAAACCGGCCAGCTGGATAGGATAGATGTCAGCAGTTTCTATCTTGCAAGGTCCGTTGATGGGACCATCAAGCCGTTCATCAACATGACCACATCCTACAACAATTCCACACATACAGCCTTCGCCGAGTGGGTACCTCACACAACCACCACCGAAGCAAAGGATTGTGAATTCTGCCATGAGAACACTGAGATCTTCGTTGGAGAAAGTGACGGAGTGATCCTTGGTGCTGGTGGCTCGTTCCTTTCACAGGAGACTATTGACAGGATAGCTGAAGCACCACTTGAGGTTGAAGCTGAAGGTGAGGATATTCCGGGGTTCTTTGCGTATATGGCAATTGCTGGTATACTGGCAGTTTACTTGTTGATGAGAAGGAAGTGAAATGAATTCTAATTTTAATTTTAATTTCCCATTTTATATTGTGGATTGAATTTTTTCGACTACAAAAACTTTTGTATCACAAACTAATGATCTCCACTGATCGAAAATAAGAATTTCCAAATCCTTAGAGATATATGTAAAACCTTGTTTAAAACTATATTAACTTCGAATAGAAAACTTACTAACTCAATTGATAGAAAAATCCTACCCTAGCAGGCAGAAATACTTAATTTCCTGATACTATATTAGGATTAGTTTGATTAATCCCAGAAAATAAAAGATCTTTTTGGACAGTAAGATTCACAAAAAGGATTAAAAGAAGGGTTTTGATCTAACCCTTCAATGTCCATTAATAGCAACATTATTTTCATTACCAATTACTATCGTCGTACTTTTTAGGCTTATTCTTCTTTTCGGCCTGTTGGTCATTTGTGCTATCTGCAGTCTCTTCAGAAACAACATCAACTCCAGCTTGTACGCCATCAGAGTCTTTTCCAGCCTCTCTCATCTCCCTGAGCAATTTTTCAATATCATTCACAGATTTAAGCATTTGATCGATATCTTGTTGCGGGGCTTCATCTTTTTCAGAAGGTTCGACTGGCACATCCTTAATAGCAGGAGTTGATTCAGAAGGTTCAACGGAGACATCCCCTGCAGCAGGTTGGATCTCGGAAGTATCAACTGGAGTATCCTCAACGACAGATGTGACTTCATCAGATTCTTCTGAATCGTCTTGGGCTACAAATATTGCCTCAGCAGACTCACCAGAGATATCTAAAGAAGCTCCTGAAATATTACCTTCTACACCCTGTAGACCATCTGAGTGATCCTCTGGCCTGTATTCTGCATCATCATCTTTGTTCTTTGACACATAAGAAGCGTAGAGAACTCCAATAATCATGAGTAGTGGTACTATAAAGAACAGCACATTTAGTCCCAAACCAGTTCCTTCTTCGGAGTCTGTTTCATTCATGTCCTCTACCGATGGCTCAGTGATAATGATAGTACTGGTATCTTCTTCTATTGGAACAATATCTACTACTTCCTCATCATCAACATCCGCTGCAATAGCAAATGGAGAGAACCCGGGAGTTTCTGCTTCGAAGTAGACGTATGAATCATCCTCATCGATCTTTTCAGTATTAAGAGCATTCCATCTGCCTGAATTGTGGCGATACAGTGTTATTGAATCCTCATCAATTCCATTTTCTACCAACCATTCTTTTGATATACTGAAGCCTATTACAGGATCAGCAATGTTATCTTCTGTGGCAAATCCGGATTTACCAACCCAGATGTTAAGGTTGCTGTAAACAAGTCCCGGAGCACTTTCATCGACCATTGAAGACGTGTTCTTAAGTACCTCGATAGTTGTTGAGGTTCTCTGATAGTTCCTCACTGCATTGAAGTTGATGTATTGGATCGCATTCTGATTATCATCGAAGACAAAACTAACTGCAAGTCCACCTACAATGTTCTCTGTTTTTACATCCTTGAATGCGATGTTGTCGTAGGCTTCACCTGTCGATCCACTTCCACCGCCACCGCCGGAGGAACCACCGCCACCACTGCTGGATGACTTAATTATAAAGGTCGCAGAAGTTGATTTAAATGAAGGCTTTGCTAAATTACCTGTATTCAGGGCTAATACAGCCTGATGGTCACCGGAACTAAGTGTAGATGTATCAAGAGTAATAGAATACTCGAATACAAGGCTTGAACCAGTCGTACCAAAACCATAACCGTATCCAAAGTCATGGTTGGAATCCAATCTGGAATCATAGCCATGGCCATCACCATATTCTTCTGATGATGGAACTGTAACAGCTTCAACTTTTATACCTGTTCCAGATAGCACAGTACCATCTGTTGAAAATACAACTTCCCTGGAGGTAGCACCTGTAATCTGTAATGAGAAATTATCAACTGGAACATACCTGTCAGAGTCTTCTATAGTTGCAGTAACATTAAATGTTACAGAACTGCCCTTTGTATGAGTGGTGCCATCCAGACCTGTAATACCCATCGAAACTGCATTTACAGGACCTGACAGAACCATCATCATTACTATGGCGATCGTTATTCCAATACTAACATACCTTATATGATTTCCAGATCCTAATCGCATGTTCAACCTCTAAAGATCAACGATCACATACTCATACAAATATTTGATCGACTCTTCTCATGAAAAAATGACCTGAAGCTTTATATATACTTGTCGAATGAGAGATTTGTTGATAAATTTTTAAATGTTGCTATTGACCTTGAAATAAAGAATATATTATAAATACAGAGTGATGGTTTGATTTTAGACCTATAGAAATTATTTTTTTGATTCAACTTGATCATCTTAGATAAATAGAAGTAATATTGATCTAAATGATGAACAAGTTGTCAGAGCAATTGAATGCATAACACATTTCCAGTAAAAAGGATTTCTGATAATTCTGACCAAAGAAGATGGGTTTCTTTTGAAAGGAAGGTCATTTAAAAAAGAAAAATAGAAGGGTTTTGGTCAACCCTTCAGGAACCAGTGATTTTACTGTTCCCCTTTACCATTTGCTGTCATCAAATTTCTTTTGCTTCTTCTCTTCGGCCTTCTGATTGTTTGTGCTATCTGATGTTGTTTCAGAAGCATCATCCTTTGCAGTTTGTATATCACCTGAGACATTATCAGAATCTCTCATCGATCTGAGTAAATTTTCAATATCGTTCACCGATTTGAGCATTTGATCAATATCATCCGGCTGGACTTTTTTATCCTGACGTGTAGATATCGTTTCAGAGGGTTCGCCTGAAACATCCTCAACAACAGGAGTTACTTCAGAAGACTCATCGAAGAGATCCTCAACAACAGGAGTTACTTCAGAAGACTCATCGGAGAGATCCTCAATAACAGGTGTTATTTCAGAAGACTCGCCAGAGATATCCTCGACAGCAGGTGCTATTTCAGAAGGCTCACCAGAGACATCTTCAGCAGTTGCTAGACCTACAGCGGTTCCAGAAACATCATCATCCAGGTCATCAGAGTAATCATCTGGCCTGTATTCTGAATCTTCACGCTTGTTCTTTACTACATATGAAGCATAGAGTACTCCGATAACCATGAGGGCAGGGATTACAAAGAACAACACATTTAGTCCCAGTCCAGTTCCTTCTTCGGATCCTGTTTCGTTCACATCATCCCCAGATGGCTCAGTGATAATGATAGTACCTGTGCCTTCTTCTATTGGAACAATATCTGCTACAGCTCCGTCATCAATATCTGCTGCAATAGCGAATGGTGAGAATCCTGGCGTTTCGGCTTCGAAGTAAATGTATGAAGCATCCTCATCAACCTTCTCAACATTGAGGTCATTCCACCTGCCTGAATTGTGGCGATACAGTACTATTGAATCTTCATCAATTCCATTCTCTGCCAACCATTCTTTTGAGACACGGAAACCTATTACAGGATCTGCAATGTTACTATCTGTAGCAAATCCGTTCCTGCCAACCCAGATGTTAAGGTTGCTGTAACCAAATCCAGGACAATTTTCATCGACCATTGATGATCTGTCATTAAGAACTTCAATTGTCGTTGAAACCTTTCCGCTGTTCCTCAGTGCAGAGAACTTGATGTATTGAATTGGATTCTCCTCATCATCGAAGACATATATTACCTCGAGTCCGCCTATGATGGTTTTTGATTTTACATCCTTGAAAGCAATGTTAGCGAAAGCTTCGCCAGTTGATCCGCCTCCACCTCCACCACCGGAGGAGCTGCTACTACTGCCACCACTGCTACCGCCACTGGAAGAAGCGCTTACAGTTACTGCAGTGCTGGATGTGTTCGTTGCACCATCATTATCCGTTACTGTAAGGTTTGCTGTGTAAGTTCCGGCTGAGCTGTAAGTATTTGATGGATCCTCCAATGTGCTGGTCTTACCATCTCCAAATTCCCAGTAATAGGAAGCAATGGTTCCATCAGGATCGTTTGATCCGGCACTGGAGAACTATATGGATGTTCCTGCAACACCACTGTACGGACCATTGATATCAGCAACAGGAGCTACGTTTGCAGAAGGTTCCTCTATTGCAAAAGATACAACTGGTGAACTAAATGAAGGCTTTGCTTCATTACCTGTGTTCAGAGCCAGTACAGCTTCGTGGTCACCAGCATTAAGTATGCATGTATCAAGGGTAATGGTATACTAATACACAAGGTCTTCGCCGCCTGCACCACCGCCATAGCCGTAACCATAACCATAGCCGAAGTCATAGCCATAGCCAAATGAATCGTAACCATAGCCATAACCGTAGCCATAATCATCTTTATATTCAGAATCACCACCATCTATTGGCTACGGAGCTGAAACACATGTTATATCGATACCTGCATCCCCTGATAGTACAGTCCCGTCCTTAGAGAATACAATTTCTTTTGAAGTAGCACCTGAGATCTGTAATTTTAAGTTCTCAATAGGGACATAACTGTCACTAGATTCAATCGTTGCATTCACATCAAATGTTACTGTACTGCCCTATGCGTGAGTTCCATCCAAACCTGTAATTCCCAGCTTAACAGCACTTACAGGACCTGACAGGATCAGCATCATCACTATGGCAATCGTTATTCCAATACTAACATACTTCCCACGAATCCGGGATTTCGATCTCGATTCCATATTCAACCTCTAATTACTTTAAGTACCACATACCCAAAATACAAATAATTTATTAAAAATTTTCATGATATTAAAAGCAATAAACTATATAAGTTTACCGAAATATTTGTTCATAGTTAGCAAGTTTAAACCGCGGCCTTGATTCTGAAATATAATAATAAAATAGAGATATAATAATTAATTTTATATTATTTCTATTAAAAAATAATTTGTGATTATTCTAAGAGAATCTTACACAATCAGATTAACGTAAAGAACATTTGAATCTATAACAGAGTTAACACGACTCATAGTATTTGAAGAAAATAAAAAAATAGTATATGGAATACAGGAAAACAATATTTACTCCGAAATATACCTTAAAAACGGATCAGGATGCTGTATATACACATACGAAAAAAACAAACCGATTATTTTAAATAATTTTATTACATTACCCAATTCGATTCATTATCAGATTATTATAAATTATATGGATACAATAGTAGAAGGGTACAAATATTGAGTTATGTTGAGAAAATTTGCCCTGTTTGTGGGGATAAGTTTGTTGTAAATAAAAGGGTAGCAGACAGAGAGTTGTGTTGCACACTCAAATGTTATTCTAAAAGTATACAGAATGAGTCAGAAATCATTACCATAGAAGCCTAATCAGAAGGTTCTTTACCAAAAAAACATCTTGCGATTTTGTGAACGGTGAAAATAAATGCTATCTATAATAATTCCAGCATATAATGAAGGACACCATATATGCAATAATCTCTTACAGATCAATGAGGAATTAAGGAGTTTTTGCAATAGCTTTGAGATAATATTTGTCAATGATGGAAGCAGTGACAATACACTGGAAGAAGCAAAACGAGCAGCTGAACAGGCAGGTAATATAAGGATAGTTTCCTATGCTAAAAACGAGGGCAAAGGGCACGCTATCGTAGAAGGTTACAAAGCTGCATCCAAAGGGCTTATCAGCGTTCTTGATGCTGATCTCGATATCCACCCAAAACAGATCAAACCATTAATGGAAAAGGCTGCTGAAACTGGTGCGGATTTCGTAATACAATCAAAAAGACATCCGGATAGCATTGTAAATGGTTTTCCTGTCAAAAGACGTTTTTTAAGCAGGTCATACAACATGGTCATTAAGACGTTGTTCGACCTTCCAGTTTCTGATACGCAGGTTGGGGTCAAACTATACAATAAAGATGTTGTGGACACGATGATACCAAAGCTATCAGTAAAACGATATGCAGCAGATGTTGAACAATTGGTTATCGCACATAAACATGGATTTAAGATCGAAGAATGCCCTGTACACATTGATTTTGATCCATCCGGAGATCGAATGAAATTTAGCGATATCCTGAGCATTGCAAAGGATACAGCTTCCATATATTATAAGTTGAATTTCATTGGCTACTATCATCCAGATAATAAGAAAGCTGCTGCTCAATATCCAATCGAAGAAAAATTGGTTGGAGAGAGGTTATAAATTGAAAGTTATAATACCTGTTGCAGGAGCTGGAAAACGGCTTTATCCACATACTTTTACAAAACCCAAACCAATGGTTTACATTGCAGGAAAACCTGTGATAGGACATATCCTGGATCGGATGATCGATCTGGAACCAGAAGAGATCATCCTTGTAGTTGGATACAAAAAAGAACATATCATCTCATATGTGGACAAAAATTATTCAGACATATTCAAGATCACATATGTAGAACAAGAGCAACAGCTTGGACTAGGGCACTCCATTTATGTGACAAAAAATGTTGTTGGGGATTCTCCCATCATGATAACCCTGGGAGATATGATCTTTAAAGCCGGATACCTTGATTTTTACCAGAGACATTTTAACAACGGTCATTGTGCCGGATCTATCGGCGTATGGGAAGTTGATGAACCTGAAAAATACGGAATCGTAGAACTGGATGGAAAGTGCATTTCCAGATTAGTTGAAAAGCCTAAAAATCCTGCATCTAACCTTGGAATTGCGGGTGTTTATTTCCTGAAAGATCCTTCTGTCCTATTTAGCATACTTGAGAAAATGGTCAATGGATATACCGGAAATGAAATTCAGCTTACAGATGCATTGCAAACCATGGTTAGTGACGGACATGGATTAAAACATTTCTTTGTCTCCAGCTGGTACGATTGTGGCCATTCCACATCACTTTTAGAAACAAACAAGATATTGCTGGATGAATCATACGAAAAAAAGAAAATGGAGAAACTTCCAGAAGTGCAGGACACTGATCTGCACATGGTGGAAGACTGTAATAAAAACCTTAACAAAAAGGACTCTGTCATTATTGAGCCAGTTTGTATCGGCAACGGAGTCAGAATTTTAAATTCCGTAGTTGGACCGCATGTATCCATTGCCGAAGGTACCATAATAGAAGGATCGATCGTAGCAAACACCATCATAGGTTCAAGCTCCAGAATAAAAGGTGTGAATCTGCAGTCATCTGTCATCGGTGACGATGTAAATGTGAATAGCAAGCACAATTCACTGAATGTCGGGGATTCATCATCGATCGAACTCTAAATACAGAAGAAAAACGATCTTCGAGAACTTTACAAATTAGTCTAACTAAAAAATGTGATTGATATGGACATCGATAACTGTCACCATGAATGGAATTATGATCAGCACGAATATTTACCCGTGGTTGAATCCATCAAAAAACATCATGCTTGCAAAGATTGTGGACTGATCAATAATCGCCATTACACAACACAACTTAAAACAGGAAAACTGATCGGCCTGATCAAAGAAATATTGGAAAAAAATGACATCCCTCGAAGTCAAATACGCGATCACACAGAGATGATAAAACAAATGAAGCGCGATGGAGTTAACGATAATATTATTATTCATACTGTTCTGTCAGAAGTTGGTCATCAGCATAACTCCGATAACGAATACAGGAGATGGTACTGAATGAGAACTATAGTAACCGGTGGAGCAGGATTTATGCCATCACACATATGCGATCTGCTGCTCTCAAAAGGACACGAGGTCATATGTGTTGACAACCTCGTCACCGGAAATATGAATAACATTGCACACTGCATGGATGACAAGGACAATTTCACATTCATTGATCACGACATATCAAAACCCCTTTTCCTTGACGAAGATATAGATTATATTTTCCACATGGCCAGCCCTGCAAGCCCGGTAGACTACATGGAGCTGCCCATACAGACCCTGAAAGTAGGTGCTCTCGGCACATACAACATGCTTGGCCTTGCCAAAGCAAAAGGGGCACGCATTCTCCTCGCTTCCACATCAGAGGTCTACGGAGACCCTCTTGTTAATCCACAATCAGAAGATTACTGGGGTCATGTGAACACCATCGGTCCAAGGGGTGTTTACGATGAAGCAAAGCGTTATGCTGAAGCTATCACGATGGCCTATCACCGTTATCACGGCGTAGATACCCGCATTGTCCGTATCTTCAATACCTACGGTCCCAGAATGCGAGGACACGATGGCCGCGTCGTCCCAAATTTTGTCAACCAGGCTCTCAAAGGAGAAGACATAACCGTATATGGCGACGGTTCACAGACAAGATCCTTCTGCTATGTATCAGATGAGATCGAAGGAATATATCGCCTTATGATGTCCGATCATTGTGAACCTGTGAACATTGGAAATCCTGATGAAAAATCAATATTGGAATTCGCAGAAACTGTAATCGATATAACAGGAAGCGATTCCAACATAATATACTGCGACCTTCCTCAGGACGACCCAAAGGTCAGAAGGCCAGACATCACCAAAGCAAAAAAGATACTCGGCTGGGAGCCAAAAGTCGATCTACGAGATGGACTGGAGAAGACAGTTGAATATTTCAGATCGGTGAACAGACCTGGGTAATGCCCTGAGAATTTTGAGTTGAGTATTTGATAATTCTTTTACGGATTATCGGATACAACCCTGTATTTGCAAGCACCATGAAAAAAACATGGATGGCTTGTTGAAGCGGAAGCTATCTTTTAATGAGAATGTAGTTACTGATAGAGAGGAGATTCTTTCCAACAAAAATCTGAAAAACGGGTACAACTATGGAAGTTATAAATACAAAAATTCAGGACCTTTATGTCCTGAAACCAAAGGTTTTCGATGATGAAAGAGGATACTTTTTCGAAAGCTACAATGAGAAAGTACTCGATGAACTTGTTGGAGAAAAGTATAATTTCGTCCAGGATAACGAGTCGAAATCATCCTATGGAGTGGTACGTGGACTACATTACCAGCTCAAACCCTACAGTCAGGCAAAACTGGTTAGAGTCATAGAGGGACGGGTTTTTGATGTTGCTGTCGACCTTAGAAAAAATTCTCCTACATTTGGAGAATGGGTCGGAGTAGAGCTTTCTTCTGAAAATAAAAAGCAGTTCTTGATACCAAAGGGATTTGCACACGGTTTCTCTGTGCTAAGCGAATCCGCTACGTTTGCCTACAAGTGTGATGAATATTACCATCCCGAAGCAGAGCGAGGGATAATCTACAATGATACAACACTGAATATCGATTGGAAAGTAAAGAACGAAGATATTACAGTATCAAACAAAGACCGAAACCATCCAAACCTCAAGAATGCGGAGATGAATTTCTAATATATCAAGAGAATACAAAATCTAAAAGGTGATATCATTGAAGCTGTTAATAACCGGTGGGTGTGGATTCATAGGAAGCAATTTTATCCATCACATTATGGAAAAACATCCAGAATACCAGATAATAAACCTTGATAAATTAACCTATGCTGGCAATCCCAGCAACCTTAAAAATATTGAAGAGAATGTAAATTATTCATTTATTAAGGGGGATATCTGTGACCCTGACATCGTGAAGGACGTTATGCAGGATGTGGATCAGGTGATCCATTTTGCTGCCGAGAGCCACGTAGATCGTTCAATTGAGGATGGATCGGTTTTTGTCAGGACAAATGTTCTTGGAACAAATACCTTACTAGATTGTGCATTGAAATCCGAAGTCAAGAAATTCATCCATGTTTCAACCGATGAGGTATATGGTAGCATCAAAACCGGTTCATTCAGAGAAGAAGATAATCTTGAACCATCCAGTCCATACTCAGCAAGCAAAGCAGGATCAGACCTCCTTGCCATGTCTTATCACACAACATACGGTTTACCAGTAAGTATCACAAGATGTACTAACAACTTCGGTCCATACCAGTACCCCGAAAAACTTATTCCTCTTTTCATAACCAATCTTATGGAAGATGAAAAAGTTCCCGTCTATGGCACAGGTCTGAACGTAAGGGACTGGATCCATGTAGAAGATCACTGCTCAGGAATCGATTTTGTCAGAAAGAACGGCAACATTGGAGAGATCTACAACATCGGTGGTGGCAGCGAACTTACAAATCTGGAAATCACAAACCGCATACTGGAAATCCTTGGAAAGGACGAATCCATGATCAGGTATGTGGAAGACCGCAAAGGTCATGATTTCCGCTATTCCCTTGATTGCACCAAACTAAAGAAAATGGGATGGAAGCCAGAATATGACTTCGAAACAGCTCTTTCTAATACCGTTAAGTGGTACATTGATAATAGATGGTGGTGGGAACCATTAAAACGCTGATAATCGGTGCCAGCGGTATGCTGGGTTCTGACCTTTGCAGAATATTTCCTGATGCTGTTAAACTCACCAAAAACGAACTTGATATCACAAACAAAAAATCTGTCCTCAAGACAATTGAGGAAATAAAACCAGATGTTGTCATCAACGCTGCTGCATATACAAATGTAGATGAGTGCGAAGATGAGCAAGCTCTTGCCTTCGAAGTCAACGGACACGCACCAGGATATATAGCACAGGCCTGTTCAGACATCGATGCAATACTTGTCCACTTCAGCACCGATTACGTTTTTGACGGCTCAAAAAAAGAATATATGGAATCTGATATTACCCATCCTATCAACGTCTATGGCCAGTCTAAACTTCTGGGTGAGCAGGAGATAATAAAAAACACTAACAATTACAGGATCATACGCACCTCCTGGCTTTTTGGAAAAAATGGAAAAAACTTCGTCGATACGATGCTAAGGCTTTCAAAAGAGATGGAAAACGTAAAAGTCGTTAACGACCAGTTTGGTAAACCCACTTACACCGCGGACCTGGCCAGCAAGACCGCTGAGATCATCAATCTCGATTCTGGCATCTACCACATAACTAACGAAGGTCAATGTACCTGGTATGAATTTGCATCCGAGATCATCAATAACACAATTCCATGCTCCAGTAATGATTTCCCAACAAAAGCAAAGCGTCCTACCTATTCAGTCCTGATAAACACAAAAACAACTCCCATGAGACACTGGAAAAATGCACTTAATGAATATCTGAAGGAAAAGTAATCATGAAAGGAATAATCCTCGCAGGTGGTACAGGCAGCAGACTGTACCCTTTAACCAAAGTCACAAATAAGCATCTGCTTCCAGTCTACGACAAACCCATGATCTACTATCCCCTGCAAACCCTTCTGGATGCAGGAATAGATGACATCATGATAGTCTCTGGCCGTGGCCATGCAGGACATTTCCTGGAACTACTTGGTTCCGGCTCTGATTTCGGAGCAAGATTCACCTACGAGATACAGGATGAAGCCGGTGGGATCGCACAAGCCCTAGATCTGGCACGAGACTTTGCAGACGATGATGATATAACCGTAATTCTTGGAGATAACATATTCCAGGACAATATCCGTAATACAGTACAATCTTTCAAAGTAGGTGCACATATTTTCCTAAAGCAGGTTCCTGATGCTGCAAGGTTTGGTGTTGCAGAGGTAGATGAGAACAACAGACAGGTGCTTGGTATCGAGGAGAAACCGGAAGTGCCAAAGTCTGATTATGCTGTTACCGGCCTATACATGTATGACAGCAGTGTTTTTGACATCATAAAGACACTAAAACCATCTGGAAGAGGGGAACTTGAGATAACGGATGTGAACAACGAGTATATCCGACAAAATTCGATGAAATATTCAGTAATAGAGGGATACTGGAGCGATGCCGGGACATTTGAAAGTCTGCTCCGTGCGGGATTGATGGTGCAGGAAGGATGAATAATATTATGTCAAAAAAGAAAGCACAAGAAATTAATGCTCAAATCTAAAATTAAAAAGAAAGAGCAAATTTTACATCATGGGACTAACATGAATATATTAATTTTCAACTGGCGTGACACTAAAAACCCCGCTGCAGGTGGTGCGGAAGTCTTTACCCAAGAGATTGCAAAACGTCTCGTAGCACAAGGTCATGAGATCAGTCTTTTCACATCTGCTTTTGATGGTTGTAAAAATAATGAGATCGTAGACGGTGTACAAATCATTCGATCAGGAAACCGTTATAGCGTATACTTAAAAGCAAAGCAATATTACAAAAAACACGCCGGGGAATTTGACATTGTAGTTGATGAAATTAATACCAGACCTTTCATGAGTCCTAAATTCGTAAAGGATGGTACCCCTGTCGTAGCGCTCATACACCAACTCGCAAGAGAGTTCTGGTTCCTTGAGACTCGTTTCCCGATAAACTGGATTGGTTACCATATACTTGAAGATCGTTGGCTTAAAACCTATATCGACACACCAACAATGACAGTCAGCCATTCAACCAAACAGGATCTCATTGATCTGGGATTCAAAGATCTAACAATCATTCCCGAAGGATTGAACATCGTGCCAGTTTCAGACGTTCCTGAAAAAGAAGAAGGCCCGACATTCATTTTCGTTGGCCGAATGGGACACGCCAAAAGGCCAGATCATGTTGTCGAAGCATTCGTTCATATCAAAAAAAGGTTGCCAGATGCAAAACTATGGATGGTGGGGGATGGTGCAATGAGACAGGAGCTTGAAACTAAAAAGGTTAATGGTATCACTTTCTTCGGATATGTGACCGCAGAAAAGAAGTATGAACTTATGTCCAGAGCACACGCAATCCTCGTTCCAGGTGTGAGGGAAGGCTGGGGACTAATTGTAACCGAGGCCAATGCCATGGGTACACCTGCAATAGGATACAATATTCATGGTTTGAGAGATTCAATAAGAGATGGGAAAACCGGATTGCTGTGTGATCCTGATCCAGAAAACATGGCAGAAAAAGCAGTAGAATTTATGAGGGACACTGATATGCAAACAAAGCTTTCTGATAATGCTTTGGAATGGGCAAGAGAATTTGATTGGAATCATAGCGCGGAAACATTCTTTAATTCATTGGAGGCTGTGTTATGAAAAATAGACTTGTATCAGTAATAATCCCCACAAAAAATTCGGCAAAAACGATGGACCTTTGCTTGAAATCTATAGTAAAACAGTCTTATTCAAATATTGAAATTGTTGTTGTCGACGGTTACTCAGATGATATCACACCTGATATCACTGAGAAATATAATGCAAACTATATTGCTTGTGATTCCGAGAGATGCACTGCTCGTAATCTTGGTGCAGAACAATCCAAAGGTGATTTCTTGTGTTTCATCGATTCAGACATGGAACTTGAAAGAAGCGTGATTGAAGAGTGTATAACCAAGATGAGAGATAATGATATCAGTTCTGTAATAATACCAGAGATATCGGTTGGAGAAGGATTCTGGACCAATTGCAAAGCACTTGAGAGGTCATGTTACATTGGGGATGACACAATCGAAGCAGCTAGATTCTTTAGAAGAGAAGTCTTCGATGAAATCCATGGATACGATGAAAACCTTATTAGTGGCGAAGACTGGGATCTATCACAGAGAGCAAAAGCAACTGGTGGTAAATGTGTGAGGATTTCCTCACTAATAAGGCATCACGAAGGAAAATTGAGCCTCTTGAAAACAATGAAAAAAAAGTTCTATTATTCTCATTTCATCAAGAACTACATGATAAAAAATCCACAAATGGCAAAGAAGCAACTAACCTTCATAAGACCTGCATATATTAGGAACTGGAAACGTCTGATACGCCATCCCATACTTACTGTGGGTTTCATGTTCATGAAGACTTGTGAGTTTGCAGCAGCAGGAGTTGGTATTGTGTTGGTGAGAATCAATGATGAATAATCCATATGTATCTATTATTATTGTTAATTGGAATGGACTTAGATACTTGGAAAAATGCTTCAATTCAGTAAAAAATCAAAATTATCAGAATTATGAAATTGTATTTGTAGATAATGCCTCTACAGATGGTTCAGTTGATTTTATTAAAGAAAATTATCCAGATACAGTTATCATTAATAATAATAAAAATTTAGGTTTTGCTGAAGCAAATAATATTGGAGTCCAGAAATCTAAAGGTGAATATTTATTTTTACTAAATAATGATGCATGGGTTGAAAAAAATACAATCCAAGAACTATTATCTACATATTCAAAAATTGATAATTTAGGTGTCGTTGGTTGCAAAGTAAAAAACCCAGATGGCACCATACAAGATTTGGGAATTAAAATTGACAGATTAGGGTATCCAATTGGTATCAATAAAGAGTCAACAGACGATTTCGTAGCAGATGTGTTTTTTGTTAGCGGCTGTGCTTTTTTTATGAAAAAGGAATTGTTTAGTAGATTCAATGGATTTGATGAAAGATACTTTATGTTTGCAGAAGATGTAGACTTGTGTTGGAGAGTTAGACTTCAAGGATACAAAATTGTTACAAATACTAATGCTGAAATCTATCATTACGGTGGAGGCTCTATAGTAGGCGGTACGATAAAGAATAAAAAATATGTGACAAATGCAAATAGGATTTACCTCAGAGAAAGAAATACGTTAAGTACTATGGTAAAAAACCTAGAACTTCGAAATCTGATATTTAGAATTAGTATCTCTATAATATTCAATATAGCTGAATGTATATTCTTTATTTTCATACTTAGACCAAAAGTGTCATTAGCTTATGTAAAATCATGGTGGTGGAACTTGCGTAACATAAAAGGAACGTTAATGAGACGTAAAAATATTCAAATGCATCGGAAAATTACAGATCGTGATTTGAATGAATTTATCCACAATAGAATTGTAAAATTAGACCTTATAAAAACAATTGGTATTCCTGAAGTGACTACAAAATGAAGACATATAATTTTAATAAATCGAAGTGTGGCACGCATAGTTTAATTATTTCTGAAATTCCAGATGCCGGTAACATCTTGGATGTTGGTTGTAATGAAGGATATATTGGTAGTGTATTTCAAAAATCTAAAAATTGTTTTTATGGAATTGATTTTGATCCACAATCATTAATATTAGCTCAAAAGCAATATTGCAAAATCATATTAGCTGACTTAAATACGTCTGATATCGAAAAACTATCTTTAGATGATAATTTTTTTGACGTAATTATATTTGGTGATATCTTAGAACACTTGATGGATCCATTGGACACATTAAATAGGTTTAAGCGTTATTTGAAACCAGATGGAAAGATAATCGTTTCATTACCAAATATAGCTAATTTTTCAATTCGATTTAAACTGCTCTTTGGTTCATTTGATTATACTGAAACTGGAATTTTGGATAGAACACATCTTCACTTTTACACCATAAAGTCTGCAATGAAACTAGTAAAGGATAGTGACTATAAAATCGAAAAAATAAAATATGGATCAAATTTATTTGGATATTTAATAAATCGATTTCGACTTTTTTCAGGATTACTTGCATACAATATCATTATAGTTGCTAAAAAACAGTGATTTAAATTGGACAAAAGGGAGACAATTTAAATGGATAAAATCAAAATTCTATATTCGCCAGTCCACTATATACTAGATAGTGGTAAAATTGGTAGCGAATATGGATGGGCTTCGGGGATTTTCAAAAATTGTTCATCGTTTGAAAATATATCAGTATCTGCTATATGTGCTTACAGTAACTTGAAGCCTATAAATGATTCTGATATTATTGAGATTTCAAAATTTAAAAAGATAAATTTGAATAACATTGGAAGACTAGTGTTCGTATTCAAAGTTTTTTTTGCTACAAAAAATATTTTAAAAAAGCAAGATATAGACATAATTCATCATGTTTTGCCTTTTGCATATGGGGCGACTTTTAATTTGGCAGCTATTTTAGGCTTATTTAAAAATAAAAAATTTGTAATTGGGCCTGTACAAACACCCCTTACATACGAATCTAAACAAGAGTTTTTATTTGTTAACGAAGGTTTCGAAATAGGTTTAAAAAAAAGATTATTGATGAGTGCTGATATATTATCAGCAAAGCTATTTAGGCCATTATTGTTTGAGCTATCAAAAAGAACTCTAAATAAAGCAGATGTTATTGTAGCAATCAACGAAGATTCCAAAAAATATTATTCAAATATTGTAGATGAAAATAAAATAATAGTTGTTCCGCCTGGAATTGATGTATCTGTATATAAGGAAAAAGATTTTAAACCGATTGATGGGGATAAATGCATAGAAATTATTACTGCATCACATTTGATAAAAAGAAAAGGAGTAGACTTAATTATTAATGCAATTTCTGGACTCCCAAATAAATATCAAGATAGAATTATTTTAAAAATTATTGGAGATGGTCCAGAAAAAAAATACTTAGAAGAACTGGTATATAATTTAAAATTAAACAATATATATTTTGAAGGATATGTTAAACATGAAATTATATCCAAATACTATCAAAATGCTGATATTTTCATCTCAATGTCTTATTCAGAAAGTTTTGGTCAAGTATTAATTGAGGCCATGGACGCAGGATTACCATCTATTGTTTCAAAAGTAAGTGGATTTAAAGGTATACTAGCCCATGGTACAACAGGCTTCTTAATTAATCATGATGTAGAAGAACTAAAAAAATATCTGATCGAGCTAATTGATAATCCACAACTTAGAAATGAAATGGGTTTAAATGCAAGGCAAATTGTTGAAGAAAAATACGACTGGAAGATAATAGCTAATGAGTACTATGAAATGTATCAAAATCTAATCTTATAATTGGTGGTAATTAATTGATAAAATTTAAAAAAATAATAGCTTATTATAATAAAAATAAGACTAAACATGCACAGCTATTATATATTTTATTTTTTATATCTATTATATTATTAAGTCATCAGAGATGGTTTTTTTCATTGGAACCCATTACCTCAGGAGATTGGTGGTATCATCATACAGAATCCATGAAAGAATGGTTTTCCTTACCATATGCTTGGGATACACAACAAAATATAGGTCGGTTTCCAATTACAGGCATGTCTTTTTATGGATTTAATGTATTATATGGATTTTTTGCCATTTTGGGTATTCCATTAAATATCTCGGAAAGAATCCTTTTTTTCTGGCCAGTAGCAATTGTTTCAGTTGTAGGGATGTATTATCTATCACATAAACTATTCAATAACCATTTAATAAGTTTTTTTGCAGCAATGATATATTCCCTAAATACTTATTTCTTAATAATACAAACTGGGCATTTAACAGTTGCAATGTCATATGCATTAGCCCCATTAATTATAGCATTTTTTATTGATTCACTAAAAAATGGATCTATAAAATATGCAATAATTACAGGCATATTATTATCTGTATCGTTTATCTATGAACCCCGAATTGGATATATCATTTCATTAGTGCTTTTCACATATATTTTAACAGATTTGTTTTTTTGGAAACTTACAATCAATAAAATAGCTTTAAGCTTTATTCCTTTTATTATAACTTTATTAATTCATAGCTATTGGATTCTTCCCTACATATTTGGAGCTTCTTCAAATTTAGAATATATTTTGCCCTCTAATCCTTGGATAAGTTGGATGAGTATACTCGACTCATTCACTCTACACCACCCATTTTGGACAGGGAAATCACAGATTCCTTTTGTAGTACAACCAATCCCACTATATTTTTTTGTTATACCTTTAATAGCCTTTTCTTCTTTGCTAATCAAAAATAAAGAAAATGAGAATATAATTGTATTCTTTGCGCTCATCGGAATAATTGGAATTTTTCTTGTGAAACAAGAGAATGCTCCTTATGGTGAAATTTATACATGGTTGTTTCACAACTTGCCGGGATTCAACATGTTTAGAGAAGCATCTAAATTTTATCTCCTCATTGCATTATCATATTCCGTTTTAGCTGGCTATACAATAAATGAATTATACAAAAAAATAGATTATATAAATAATAAAAAACCAGCACTTAAACATGCTTTCATCATAATAATATTTATATTACTAATAATCCAAGCTAAGCCTGCATTTACAAATGAATTAGGACAAACATTTGACACAACAACTTTCCCCCCTGAATACATTAATCTAAAAGATTATTTTCACAATCAAGACGACTATTTCAGGACAATCTGGTATCCTACCAAACAAAGATTTGGATATTACTCAAATAATCATCCGATGATTAATGGAATTGAGGTCTTTTTTGGAGGAGGTCAACTTAGTAAATTTATGCCACCAAATCCAACATGGACGAGCTTACCTGACAACCGAACATTCTATAATTTGTTAGATATATTATCCATAAAATATGTAGTGGTACCATTTGACTCCGAAAACGAGATTTATAAATATTATTCACCAAAAAGTGATTTTACTGAAAATATGGATAATTTTAGTTGGTTGAAAAAAACTAAGTTCTCAGAAAACATAACCGTTTATGAAAATGACAACTATATGGACCATTTTTATGGCATATATCATTGTAATAAAACGACATTAGAAAATTGGTCCAGTGTTAAAAATTTCGATGAAATGGAAAAAACAAACATTGAATATGAAATGATTAATCCTACCAAATATATTGTAAAAGTAAAAACTAATGAATCCTTTACATTAGTATTTTCTGAGGCATATGACAATAACTGGATAGCAATTATGAATGGAAATAGCATTGAATCATATCCAGTATTTTCAACAATAAATGGTTTTGAAATATCAGAAACTGGTAATTATGACTTAATAGTAGAATACAAATCCCAGTCTCTTGTCTACATTGGATCAATAACTTCAATATTTACATTAATTGTGTGCATAAGCTATCTATTGTGGAATAGGAAACGGCTCAAATGAGATATTATTAAATGAATATGGCTGTGAATTTATGATTTCTAAAAAAATTAGTCTGTTGTTGATAGCATTTATTTTATTGCAAAATATTGGATTTGCTCACGCACAAATGGAATTTACAGACGATTTTACTATTCTTGATCACTCAAGTTGGAGAGAACTGAAACCAAATATTTGGCATATCGTAAATGACACTGTATCCTGCTCAGGAGGTCGCCCCGGCTTAATCTTTGAAAAATGGGAAGGGGAAATGTACATCAACGAAGTAGATATAGTTGCAGAAAAAAGAGATGATTATGCACAAATTGAAGTCTTTTTTTATTATGAAGATTTGGATAATTATGCAAGGATTTGTCTAACGGATGATAATCGTGGAGAGGATTATACAGATAAAGTTTCATTAGAGCAGGATGGGAACAACTACATAAATACTCAATCTCATATCAATACTTCAACAAATCGCTCAATTGAATTTGATTTTGAAACAGTTCATCATCTAAAATTAGTACGACTCAATAAGTATGTATACATGTATTTTGATGACACACTTGCTCTAACAACTGAATTTAAGAATGAAAATCCATCCGGAAAAATTGGATTTGATGTATATGGTGGAACCGGCTACTTCGACAACTTCTACCTCCGCCCCATCACCATGGAAAATGCCTCCGGCTACCTCAACGAACTCAACCTCACCTCAACCAAACCATCCACCCGCATCGGATCCATATACACACTCCAACTTGAAGATACCGCGAACGGAAAAGCATTTTTCAGTTTAAGCAAATTCGGCAAAACCATTGACACATCGGTAGGATCAGAAGGTGAGACAGTATCCCTTTACTTCGAGAATGGGGATGAAGCTGTGAACTTCAAGATAAACGAGGTATTCGATGCAGAGGATAACAGCGGTGTCTGGCTGGAAGAGATAATCTCGGCAAGCACTGACGACCTTAACATTGGTGTGGATGAGATCTCGATCGATCCGATCTATTATCAGGAAGAAAATATGGATGTCGGGTTCTCCGTCAAGAACAATGGGGGAATCGGTTATAAGGGCACTCCTGAAATTGTGATAAGTACAGACGGGGATAAGGAAACCATAAATCCTGAACTTGTTCTTGATGCCAAGGGATCTGAACAGTTCAATGTAATGTTGAAAGCACCCGATAATCCGGGCAGTCATACACTCACGATATCCATTGATCCGGAATATACATCCATCGGAAGATCTGTGGATTATCAGGTAAGGGCACTTAATCCGGCTGTTACTACGATCTCTACTGACCTGCAGGAAGATAATGGAATACGTGGTACTGTCACCATAGGTACGCCGTTCCCTGCTCAATTTGTGGACTGGGACACTACAGCTATTGTCAAGGTCTACAGCGTTGTTGATTATGGTAAGAAAGAGATCTATTCAAAGGATGTGACAGTCACTGGATCTACATTCAACGTCGATCTGGGGTACAATGAGTTCTACCGTGGGGACGGGCAGTATGTTGTTAGTGTGGATATTGGCGGGATGCAGGACAGTGACCTGTTCGAGATCGTGGGAGAGGATTTTGATTACACACCTACAGGGGATGGATTACCACCCACTATTCTTACCGGTGAACTTTATCCAAAGCTCATGATGCTTCTGATCGGCATGGTCGCTGCGGTGTCTGTGCGAAACCACATGCAAAAGGTGACGAAGTCACTTCCGATCGATCTGCTGGCAATTGTCTGTGGAATTGCATTACTTGTGGTTGCATTTATCAGAGGTGGATCTGACATGGTGACCCTGGGAATAGTTCTGACTGGTGCCGGTATCGGTGCGAATATTGTCAGCAGGAGTGATTCATCAGTGGGTAAGATGTTAATGATGGATTCACATCTTCACGACTTTGCAGGGATGCTTATCGTGTTCTCCAGTGCAGCATATATTGTGCTGCAAGTACCGGAATGGAGTTTCTTCGTTGTTGTCGGAACCCTGGTGGCATATTACTCGGCACTGAATATGTATAAGGGCAGATGAAAGAGATTCTGCCCTTTATATAGAATAATTATGGATTATTTGAGGTAATAAATGACCAATCCTTCAAAGAACAGCTTTGTGATGTTTGCAGCATTCTTCATCGGTGCATTCCTTAACTACGGATTCAATGTTGTGATGGGATGGATGCTAACACCGGCACAATTTGGTATGTTAGGTGTATCAGCATCATTCCTGCTCATTCTTTCGCTGTTTGTGACATCCGCTTTTCCGCTTACGAGCACCAAGTTCATCTCCGGGGAACATGATGTTTCTACAAAATACCGTGTGTTTAAGAGCGCTCTAATTGCAAATTTGGGAATTGCTTTGCTATTATCTGTTGTATTCTATGTTGGATATACGACTGATATTATCAATCTTGGAGCAAATTACAACCTGCTGGTCATATCCATACTGCTTGCTACAATATTCACTGCCATGTCGGTCATTTACCTGAGCATACTTCAGGGAACTTTCCGCTTCAGTTCCTTTGCATTCATAGGGATCATAACAATTTTTGCAAAACTCATATCCGGAGTTGTGCTGGTAAAAATGGGATTTGGTGCACTTGGAGCGGTCCTCAGCTTTCCAATATCAATGCTCATTGGGCTTACCCTTGCGGTCCTGCTGACCAGGGACTTTACCTTCTGGAAAACAAAAGGATGGGCGGACTCCAACGTTTACTTCTTTGCCCTGCCAATGTTCTTTGGCACACTTGGTACCACGCTGCTCATGAACATCGATATCATAGGCGTGAAGTTCCTCACGGAAGTAGCGTTATCAGATGCACTTTCGGGATACTACAGGGCAGCATTGATCCTTGCACAGTTGCCTATATTCATAGTAGGTGCATTGATGAGCGTGCTGTTTCCCTATATCTCAAAGCATCAGGAAGATGACAGGTATGCATCAAAGAGTATAAAATACGGTGCATTGTTCATCCTCCCGCTTGCACTTGTTATCGCAGCGATCCCGGAAGCATTTATTGGAGTGATGTTCCCGGCCGAATATATTGCAAGTGCACCGGCACTTTCCATAGTTTCCATTGGGATGGGATTCCTGGTAATGACAATGGTCCTTACCAACATATTCCAGGCACGCAATGTGCCAAGGATCCCGGCATTTGTCCTGCCACTGGCCGTGGTGATCGAGATCATACTACTGATCGCTTTAGTACCTTCACACGGGATCGTTGGCGCAGCAGGTTCAACAGCTATTGCATGTTCGATCGGATGCATCGTCCTTGCAGGTCTTTATGTGCACACGTATAAGCTCAAAATCGAGCACTTTACAATAGTAAAAACACTGGTAAGCATTAGTATACTGCTCCTGGTACTCTACAATCTCCCACATACGGGTCTTTTTCAACTGGTGGGAAGTCTGGCCTTAAGTGGCATCGTATATCTCATGATATTGGCAAGCTTCGGACTTTTGACAGAAGAAGATACATCGATATTCCTTTCTGGTATGCCGGATCACAGGATCATAACCCCATTCGCAGAAATGACATCCAGGGTGATCAGAAAACTAAACCGGGTCTGATGATACGCATTTATAACATGGCCTATCTACTAAAGTTATTAAGATGAATAGATACAAAGAATTTCCCAAAGGTTAAGATCAAAATGGAAACAAGTAACTGGCCACCATCGAATTATCCGATTTTTCTCGCATTGGTTTTGCTTGTAGCCACAGCAGTAACACTTGCAATGGGTGATGAATCCCGTGCTGAGAACCTTGCTATCTATGCATATTATTTACTCGTTATTGGCGTCGCTATACGGTTCCTGGAAATATCCCTCCCTGATAACACTGTGGAAAAGATCAGATCTGCAACGGAATGGGTGTCAGGAAGAGTTCATGAATTTTCCTTGTGGATCCATAGGTCCACAGGAAATACACACTTATTTACAAAGATCAGTGAACTTAAACCATCCATAGAACATACGCAGATGTCCATACCCTACATGGAAAAAGTGATTAAAAGATCTAATTTGTTGCTTTTGAAGAACATATCAAAAGAAGTATCGATCTATCTGGGAGTATTGGCTGTTATAATGTTTGCATATGGCTCGATGTTCGGCTGGTGGATCGTCTGGGAATATATGGAAAAGACTGTTTTAATAGTAATTGGATTCTTTTCACTTTATCTGCTGTTGAGCATACTTCTCAGGAATTCAAATGAAAATTAAATCAGGTGCCTTATGAGTGGATCAAAAAAAAGTATAGGAAGGTATTCAATTGACAGAAATGCCTTTATCTATTATACTATCCTGGCACTCGCGATCTTCCTTCCACTTTTACGACCGGGTTATATCCTGACATTAGATACTATCTGGGCTCCTCATAGGAATTATCTTGCCGATCACATACTGAGCAACGGCATTGGAGGACAGGCACCCTTCCTTGCAATTCTTCAATTTGTGGAACTGATCTTACCTTCATGGGTTACTCAAAAGCTCATACTCTTCTCAGTTTTTATTGTAGCAGGCATATCTGCCCACATAGCTGCCCCTTCAAAGTCCGTTTATGGTAAATACTTCAGCGGAACACTGTATGCAATTAACCCATTCATTTATGTCAGATTTTTGGCAGGGCATCTTTACATACTACTAGCATATGCTTTCGTTCCTCTTGCGATAAGGAGCTTCTCAGACTTCCTGGATGACAGGACCAAATGGAAAAGACCGCTGTTGTGGAACACCGTTGTAAGCATATTCGATATGCATGTTCTTCTTATCGTTTTGCTTATTCAGCTGTGCATATTTATTTTTGCAATAGTTGGTGAAAGAGAAGAACGAAAAGATATCATTAAAAGTAACATTCATCTGGGCATGGCCTATCTGGCAGTCAACATGTTCTGGATATTGCCAGTATTCTGGACTGTCTCACAGGGATCAAGTGTCCTGAGCCAGATATCAGCACCGGACCTATCCGCTTTCACTGCCGGCACCACAATTTCAGGCAATATCGTGCTCTCGCTTTTCATGATGTATGGTTTCTGGCGTGGAGGATATGACTATCCGTTCTATTTTGCATCCAGATGGATATTTGTGCTGCTTTTTACCGGGATCCTGTACTTCGCAGTTCATGGGTTCTTTTCAGATACAAAGAAGCCACTTCATAAAGGGCTGGTCCTGTCTGCCATCATCTCGTTAATACTGGCAGGCGGTATCACCTGGCAATATTCTGCACCGATCTTTGAGTACCTGTTCGAGCATTTCTTCATATTCAAAGGAATGAGGGACTCTCAGAAATTCGTGGGTGCACTTGTCTTAGCGTATGCGTTCCTTGGCAGTCTGGGCGTTGAAGAGATCTTCAAAAGCTTCAAACTCAACGACAGGATGAGCCTTATACCGGAAAACAAAAAAAAGGTCGGTTCAGTAGTTTTAGCTGTTCTCATTATCGCGCTCCCTCTTGCTTATTCCTTCACGATATTCAATGGCTTTAATGGCCAGATCGAACCAAAGGACTATCCGGAAGAATGGTATGAGGTGAATGCTTTCCTGAACAATGATATGGAAGACTTTGATGTACTTTTCTTCCCCTGGCATCTGTATATGACCTTCGACTGGAGCGACAGGAGAATTGCAAATCCTGCAAACCTTTTCTTTGATAAGCCAACGATGATCGGGGAAAATGCCGAAGTTGGATCTATCCAGACACAAAGTTCGAAACCTGCCCAGCATTATATGGAATATTTACTGGAACACAAAAGCGAGATCGATAACTTTGGAGAGCTTGTTGCACCATTGAATATCAAATATATAGTTCTTGCAAAGGATGTTGATTATCAAAATTATAATTTCCTGTATGATCAAAGCGATCTGGATTTAGTTATGGAAAATAAAGAACTTGTTGTCTTCAAGAACTTACATGATACTTCCAGGATCCGAGAAGTCAATTCCTTAATTGAAATAAGTAATTGGGCTGAATTGGTAGAGTTGAGCAAAACAGTCGATATCAATGATCATGGATATCTGGTACAATCCGATAGTAAAGAAAACGTTGAGATTTCTTATATTAATGCATCTCGAAAAGAGCTCAACTATACTGCAGTCTCTCCGTTTAAGTATCGTTTATATGACTCTGCAAAATATGTACTCTTCACTTCACCAGATCATGATCAAAAAGAATGGGTAATTGACAATGGCCAGATTCTGAATTCAGCGGGATTAACATCGATATTTGAAATCTCAAAAGATTCTGCAGATGGGAATGATATTTACTATAAACCCTTGCTTTCCCATATTATCGGAGCAATTATCAGTCTCTTTGCAGCAGCAATAATCCTATTGTGGAATTATAGAAAAGGGATTCTAAAGATTTAATTTGAATAAATAGAACAAAATAAGTTTGACTAAAGTTAAATAAAAAGATATAAAGAAAAGACCTCACTCAAGCCTTTCCTTCAAATAACTCTTGAACTTCTCATAATCCGTATCCAGGTACTCCATATACTCCTCCTTACCTTCAATTTCCCTAAGGCTCTGGGGAAGCTCCGGCTCAACTCCAATGGCATCCACAACTTCTGCAGGGAACTTGGCCGGATGTGCAGTCTCCAGTGTCACTGCAAGTGTGTTGTCATCAGTGATTGCCCTGTAATCCATCAGGCCCTTGATACCAACGGCACCGTGAGGCTCGATGAAGATGTTGTTCTTCTCGTAGAACTCCTTAACGAGGGCCTTGGTCTCAGCATCAGTTACAGAAGTTGAAAAGATATCGCCATTCAGTTTATCCATGTCCGGAAGCTTGCTGATGTTACCCTGCTCATCCATTACACCACCGTAAATAGCGATGAGCCTTGCAAGGTTGCTTGGGTGGCCGACGTTCATTGCGTTGGAGATGCAGTTCTTTGAAGGAACTATCTTTTCGTATTCGCCGCTGGTAAGGAAGGTCGGAACCTCGTCGTTCTCATTGACTGAAGCGACTATCTTCTTAATAGGGACTCCCATGTTCTTTGCCAGCACGCAGCCCATCATGTTACCGAAGTTACCTGATGGAATTGAGAAGACTATCTCTTCAGGGAAATCCCTGAGTTTGAGGTAGGAGTAGAAGTAGTAAAGTGTCTGCGGGATCAGGCGTCCTATGTTAATGGAATTTGCTGATGAGAGGTTCAGGTGTTTGAGATCAGCATCTGCGAAGGCCTGCTTGACCATTGCCTGGCAGTCATCGAACTTTCCGTCTATTGCCAGTGCAGAGATGTTATGGTCAAGGGTTGTCATCTGCTTCCTCTGGCGGTCTGAGACCTCTGTTTCAGGGAACAGCACGATTACCCTGATGTTGTCAAGACCATAGAATGCATGAGCTACTGCGCTTCCTGTATCTCCGGAGGTCGCTGTAAGGATGGTCAGCTCCTTGTCCTCCTTCTTGAGGTAGAACTGCATGAGCCTTGCCATCATACGGGCTGCAAAGTCCTTGAAAGAAGCAGTTGGGCCGCGGTCGAGCCTCATGATGTAAGTGTTCTCGTTGACCTCTTCCAGTGGTACCTCGTAGTCGTAGGCATCATAGGTTATTGCCTTCAGGGATTCCTCATCGATCTCGCCTTCGAGTATCTTCTTAAGTAACTGGAAAGCAATTTCCGGATATGGCTCATCCTTTAAGGCTGTAAGTTCTTCCTCTGAGAAGTGTGGAAGGGTCTTTGGCATGAAAAGGCCTTTGTCGGGTGCAAGGCCGGTGATAAGTGCAGTTTCAAAATTAACTTCTTCTGCCTGGAGATTAGTGCTGTAGAGTTTCATATTATCAGGACTCTTGTTTTGATCCGCTGGTTGTGTTGATTCGTTATCGAGTGATCTAAGAATAAATGATACTGATAAGTTTAGTTTCTGAACGTTAATTCGATGTATCCTATATAAGCATAATTACATGCAGGTATATTTATGGACTTTTCTTTCCTTAAGGCTATTGATTTCTGAACCAATGAGATCAGCCCATCACGATCTGTACCACGGTAGGATATTTCCTCATGATGGAATAAGCAATGCTTTTCCCGACCCAGAGCCTTCCCTTAGTAAAACTGCGGGACTTGCTGAGCTCACCCAGCAGCTGCAGGGCCCTGGCAGCATTTTCATCATTGATAAAACTGCTGTCCGCCACGCGATTGTCCAGGAAGAAAAGGATGGGAAGACGAAGTTTACCATGCAGCTCTGCCGGGAGTTGCTCCTCAAGGATACCCAGGACCTTTTTGTCAAACAGGTGTTCATCGCCACCTTTTGTTTTTGAGGATGGGATCTCCTCTTTAAGTAGTTGTGATAGCGGTTTTCTCTCAGCCACTATCTCCTTATTGATCTTGCCGATCTCAACCCTCATCCAGCTCATAAGAGCGGAGTCGTCCGAATCCGGCAATCTTCCTGACATGTCGATCACCTGAATTGTTGTTGGAATGTGCATCAAATATTGCGATCCGCCACCATTACCATTGAACTATATGTTCTTCTTCGGATTAATTACTGATGCTTTTCATTGGAGAAAAAGAATTAACAGAACACAAGCAGCTAATGAAAATCTACCCGGGAAAAACGAAGATAATTATATCAGGCCAACCTATAAATTATCTAAACTGGAGAAATGTTCACACAAACTGAACATAGGGGAGATGGATCTATTTGAAATTAACAATGGTAATTCCCACTTACTGGGGAAGGGAAAGCAATGTAGGATGGCTTGAAGGAGATGCGGTCTACGATCATGCAACACCACTGGATCACGAGGGGACACTTGGAAGAGCCATCAAAAGCACGGCAATCCTAAAGGATAACGATTTTGAACTGGTGATACTGGTCGCTCCGAATAATGACGAGATCACAGATCAGGTGGAACAAAAAGTAGGAGAGATCATCAGGAACTCTTCACCCGACGGGGTCAACGTTCACATGTTTGGTCCGTCACATCTGGCAAAGCTGCACGATGAGCTGGAGATCGCGGGAATGGGGGACTACTGTGACCTGCTTTCACTGGGAGGTTACTCCAACATAAGGAACATGTGCCTTTTCATCCCACATATCATGAACTCGGATGTTGCAGTCCTGATAGACGATGATGAGGTCTTTGAAGATCCTGAGTTCATTTCCAAAGCAAAGGAGTTCATAGGGAACCATCATGAAGGAAGCTTCATCGATGCAGTTGCCGGCTACTACCTGCAACCGGATGGAGAATATCTTGTCAGCGTTCCTGACAAACCATGGACCCAATACTGGGATAAGAATGCCTGTATGAACGAAGGTTTCAAGCAGGTGATCGGCACTTCACCGAGACTTAAAGAGACTCCATTCGTATTCGGTGGAAATATGTTGGTCCACAGGGACCTCTTCATGAAAGTACCGTTCGATCCAATGGTCCCGCGGGGAGAGGATATTGATTACCTGATGAATGCCAGGATGTTCGGCCATTCGTTCATGCTGGACAACGAACTTGCCATCAAGCACCTTCCACCGGCAAAATCCCATCCGACCTGGAAAAGGGTCAGGGAAGACATTTACAGGTTTGTCTATGAGCGGGCAAAGCTCATGAGCCAGAAAGAGACCGACGGAATGCTGATGCTGTCTGCAGAGGATATGGGATACTATCCCGGCAATTTCCTGGGTGACGATCTTGAGGAGAAGATAGTAAATGCCTGCCAGCTGTTGTCTGAAGAATATCTGGCCAGCGGGGATAACGTGGGAAGTGAAGAAGCCCTCAGGAACATTGAACTATCACTTGACGATGCAATCCCGGATTTTGAACCCTTTGGCCACCTGTGTGACCTACAAAAAAGATGGAGCGAACTGATGACCTACATCGACGACAGGGACGAAATGAGCTCGGTACTTTCTGAAATGAGACTGGAGGATGCTTCACTTTTGCTGGTCTGTGAATCCTGATCCAGACCCGGACCCCTACGATAAATCTTTACTGTAGATCAGGAAAGTATAAGCAAACCTCTCAACAAATCCTTATAGACCTTTGTTGTAAGGAGAGATGATGCCAAGCTACAAGTTGATGGTACAGGATGTAATTAAAAAAGCTGATGTCCTTCTCGAGATAGTGGACGCCCGCTTCCCGGACGAGACAAGGAACAGCGAGGTCGAACGCGATGTGAAGCGTTCACGCAAACCACTGATAATAGTGCTCAGCAAATGCGATCTCGTCTCAAAGGAAACCCTTGAGAAAAGCAAATCCCGCCTGTCAAAGATAGCACCTACTGTCTTCGTTTCCAGCAAGGAACGATACGGAACCACCATGCTAAGGCACAAGATCCTTGAAATTGCCGACATACAGGGACGTGAGATCCTCATCGGATGCCTTGGTTATCCAAACACCGGCAAATCCTCTGTGATCAACGGAGTGGCCGGAAAAGGGAAAGCCAGTACATCATCCATCTCCGGACATACCAGAGGAGTGCAGCGTGTCAAGGCCGGTTCACGTATTGTTTTCCTTGATACTCCCGGTGTTATTCCCTTTGATGAATTTGACGAATACAGGCAGGGACTTCTTGGAGTGAAGGATGCCACACACCTGAGCGATCCTGAGGGAGTGGCAATGAAGATCATCGAGAACGCCTGTGAGAAGAACAAGCCTGCCCTTGAAGAGTTCTACAAGATAGAGATCGGGAATGAGGATGTTTACGAGATCCTTGAGCTCATCGGCCTTAAATTGAATTACCTCAAGAAGAAAGGTGAAGTGGATGAGTTCCGGGCTGCTGTAAGGATCATCAATGACTGGCAACAGGGTAAGTTGTTGATCTGAAATACGGACCTTATGAAAGTATTTCTTTTACCCTTCCGACCTGCCCATCTTCCAGCTGGACCTTTATTCCATGAGGATGGGAAGATGATTTGGTCAGGATCCTTTTGACAACGCCGTGAGTGATATTGCCGGATCGCTGGTCTTTCTTTAAGACGATACCTACTTTTGCACCGATCTTGATATTTGCTCTTGTATTACCTGCGCTCATGGTGTGATGAAAGTTCCTGAAGCTATAAAGATGTACTTTTAAAAAAGGGATGGGATCTCATCCCATGATCTCTTTCTTGATGGAATGATAGCATTCGTCTGCAACCTTTGTGGAACCTTCGAACAACTTTTTCTCAAAGTCGAACTGGGTTGCAAAATCATCAACGATCTCGTCAAACTTTTTTTCGTAGCACAGACCGGTATCCACCTTTCCGACATTCTTGTAGCCTGAGTAATCAAAGACCATCTTTGTCATTTCAGTATTATCAGGATCCGGTGTCAGTTTTGCAAGGACAAGCATCTCCTTCCAGTTGGCCGCTTGCATGGGTGTCAGGAAGTATGTGCCTGTACCTCTTTCCTCACCGGCCATGGCCTCAATATACGCACTCCTGTTACCGAATGCAGCACAGATACAATCATCCACGATATTCCCGTCGGAATCCTTAAGGATCCTCACAGGGATACCAATATGGGCAAAATCGGATTCGATGGTCCCAAGGACATTGCCACACAGACCGTAGAATACCAGAACACCATCAAACTTTTCCCCGTTTTCATCGATGGTCTGGTAGACCTTTTCCTTGAGAAGGTCAGGATCTGCATCCAGTGCAAACTCCAGAAGATGCAGGACAACCACGAATTTGTCGGTCGGATCTAGCTTTGAGGCTATATCTTCGATTGATATCTTTTCGTATTCCAGGGAAACTTCGTTCAGCTTCTCTTCAATTCCCTCAATATTCTCATTGTCAATCAATAGCAGACGCGTATTCTCGTCCTCTCCCTCGAATATATTGACAAGCTCATCTTCGAACATACGACAGGATACAAGGTATAATGATGACATGTTTAACCCTCCGGCTATGATTTTAATCTTTTGAAAAGGCGATCGTTTTTTAATGCAAATAATAATGAAGTTGATAGCTATATAAAATCATCCCTGAAGGTGTTCTGACACCTGTTTAGAGAGATTGAGATCATGCTACAAATTAAAAGGCAAGCATGTACTCTGAATTACCATGACAAGATACTAATCAAGAAGAAGCAGAGCTGTTCACATCATTATGATTAGGAGATTGCAATTATTTTTAGAAATTGGCCAAAACTTATTTTATATTATAAACCTAATAATTAATATTCAGGAATAATTTGTGATATGAATATAAGGGGTAGTACAATGGACTTACAAAATTGTAAACTTATTATATTGACCATTCTGTTGCTGGTCACAGGGATGGTGATCCCCGTTTCTGCATTCGCACAACCGGTCGATACTCAATATGATATCTATGATGAACTGACCGTAGAAATGCCGGATAATGAACAATACGTACCTGACGAGATCATCGTCAAGTTCAGTCCTGGTGTTTCAGAAGAAAAGATCGCTAACATAAATGCCAGGAACGGGGCTAAAGTAAAATATACAAGCCAATATGCCGGCTTCAAGGTTCTGAAGATCCCTGAGAATAGTAATGCTCAGAAGATGGCAAATCTCTACAGTAAGAATCCGAATGTGGAGTATGCAGAGTTAAATTGTATTGCGACCACATGCATGGTACCAAACGACAAATATTACAAATATCAATGGCATCTCGACAACTCCGCATATGGTGGAATCAACATTGAAGATGCATGGGATACCTCAACCGGATCAGGGGTTGTTGTAGCTGTACTGGACACAGGTATCGCATATGAAGATTACCTTAATTTCAAAGTTGCTCCAGACCTTGCAAACACTAATTTTGTAGATGGCTATGACATTATCAACGGTGATACACATCCAAACGATGATGAAGGTCATGGAACACATGTGACTGGAACGATTGCCCAGAGTACAAACAATAACTTAGGAACTGCCGGGGTTGCCTATGGCTGCTCAATAATGCCCGTAAAGGTCCTCGATAGTGGAGGTAGCGGAAGTTACACTCAGATTGCCAACGGGATTTATTGGGCAACTAATAATGGTGCACAAGTTATAAGCATGAGTCTTGGAGGTTCTTCTAGCAGCACAACTCTGAAAAATGCACTTGAATATGCCTACAATAACGGGGTTACTATCATCTGTGCAGCAGGTAATGAATATGAACGTGGTAATCTTCCCTCATATCCTGCAGCCTACGATGAATACTGTATTGCTGTTGGTGCCACCAGATATGATGAAACCCGTTCCTATTACTCAAACACTGGACCTTATCTGGACATCGCTGCTCCTGGCGGAGATCTAACAGTGAACCAGAATAGAGATCGTTATAGTGACGGTGTACTCCAACAAACTTTCAGTGAAGGTAACCCTACTGATTTCGGTTACTACTTCTATCAAGGTACTTCAATGGCAACTCCACATGTTGCAGGTGTTGCAGCCTTGGTGATATCAAATGCAGAAGCCAATGGAAAAATCCTCACACCTGATGAAGTGAGGGAAGCAATTGAATCAACGGCAAAAGATCTGGGAGCTCCGGGACTGGATAATGAATATGGATGGGGACTTGTAGATGCTTATGCTGCATTGAACTATGTGCCACAGGAAACAGAAAACCAACTACCTGTTGCTAATGCTGGTGGTCTATATACTGGTGTCGTAGGTGAAGAGATAATATTTGATGGATCCGGTTCATACGATCCAGATGGAACAATCGTTTTGTATGAATGGGACTTTGGCCAAGGTGATACCGAATCTTCTGAAACGGATAGCAATGCAACACGTGTGTATAGTGTAGCTGGAAATTATCCACTATCACTCACAGTAACAGACGATAATGGCGCATATGCTACAAGTATAACTTCAGTAACCATAACAGAACCTATTCAAAACGAAGCACCAACTGCTTCAATAACTGCTCCATCCAATGGAGTTACAGGAACTCCAATACAGTTCAATGGATCTCTATCAAGCGATCCTGATGATAATATCTTTTCATATGAATGGGACTTTGGAGATGGAAGCTCAAGCAGTGAAATTAGTCCAACTAACACCTATGATTTGGCTGGAGATTATACTGTAAAACTTACAGTAACAGATGATTATGGTGCAAACGACACAGCTACTGCATATATCACAATCGACGATACAAATACACCAACAGATCAAATGATTATTACAAACATTGAAGTTAGTGATTCCATAAGATTTGCAGGCAAAAACAGATTTGTGTCTGCTAATGCAGTTGTGACCATCGTAGATGAGAGTGGTTCGCCTGTTCAATATGCCACTGTGTCAGGACAATGGAGTAGCGACACTTACCCGGATACTGGTAATACCGATGCTTCTGGAAACGTTACGCTGACTTCAGATGAAGTGAAATATAAGAACAAGCCACTAAAATTCATTTTTGATGTGAACAATGTTGAACACTCAGATTATGAATGGAACATTTCGGGTTCAGTTTTATCAGAACAAATAACATATGATGAACCGAACTAAAGCAAATATTCCGGTCTCAATCTGAGACCATCATCTTCTTTTTTACTTTTCTAATAACCTAATTCGGTATAGTAAAATCCGAAAATGAGTGATCAAAACTTCTTTAATATTCACGCAAGGAAGCTTTTATGCATTGAATTACAATAACAATATAGAGAAATCACTAATTACAGACCGAACTGCATCACATTTGAGCACATCCCAGGAAACTCACCAGAATGTACGAACTCCTAATCCTACTGATCGGACTTGCAGGCCTGATGCTTGGAGCTGATCTTATCATCAAGGCAGCCCTGAAGATCGCAGAGCACTACAAGATCTCACATGCATTCATCGGTCTTACACTGCTCACCCTTGGAACCAACCTGCCGGAGCTTGTCATTAGCGTTACCGGTTCCATCCAGCGATCAATGGGAACCGAGACATCCGGACTTATCATTGGTGATTCCATAGGCTCCTGCTTTGGGCAAATAGGCATCACAATGGGCATTGTGGGCATGTTCGGAGTACTAACATTGACAAAACGTGAACTTTCCAGGGATGGGGTAATGATGCTCGTTTCCGTTGCTCTCCTGTTTCTCACCGGCATGGATGGCACACTCAGTCGTACAGACGGGCTGATCTTTATTGGAGCCTATGCGGTCTATTTCTTCCTGCTATACAGGGAAGAAGAGGTTCACCAGAAGTTCAGGAGTGCTCCGCCGTTACATCTTCTACAGACCATTCTTACTATTGCTGCCGGATTTGCGGTCCTCATAGTATCATCATATGCAGTCCTGAACAATGCACTCTACCTGGCAGACATGTGGGGGATCTCACAATCCTTCATCGGTATCGTACTTATCGGACTTGGAACTTCATTGCCCGAGCTTGCACTCTCCTGGAGCAGTATCAGGAAAAGGGCTATCAACCTGTCCGTATTCAACCTCATCGGAAGCAACATATTCGATATACTGTTCACCCTGGGAGTTGGCAGCTTGATAAGTGCCTTTACTGTTAGTGAAGATCTGATAAGATTTGACATCCCTGCCCTGTTCTTGGTCTCACTTCTGGTCGTGTTGTTCTTCAGGAGACACATGCAGTTGAAGAAGAACGAGGCGTTTGTTTTGATATTGCTTTATGTGATCTATATTGGTGTAAAGATCTACAATATTTAATTCTATTGAAGATAAATAGTGTAATAGATATTTATTAACAAGATCAGGACTAATGTTAAATTATTCCGGTGATGAATATGAACGATCGTGAAAAACTAAAAGAAAAACTATATGGACTGGCTGTCAGGTATGCTGAAAGGAAAGGATACATACTTAACCCTGATGAGGAAACGGTCAGCGATGTGATCGATGGTGTTGCAGAGAACATCGAGGAATATGGTAAAAGGTATTGTCCATGCCGGTTCGTTTCAGGCGATCTCGAAGAGGATAAAAAGATAATCTGTCCATGTATCTACATCGAAGATGAGATCGAAAATGATGGCAGGTGCCATTGTCAACTGTTCTTTAAAGTGAATTAAGACAACTTTAAACTGGAAACCGGAACTCAGCCAATAATGTTCATGCAGCCCTAAAGCTCATGAGAATACAGGAAGAACATGAAACATCCAAAGACCATCCGGAAGGGACTGGACTACATCATAGCAATGGATGCACCTGAGCTATCCCCGCTTGAGGTAAGGGAACTCCTGCGTAAAACCGTAACAAAACGCTTTGATGTCATTGACCAGATAATGTCAGCCGCCAGAAAGGAAGGCCTCATAACTGACAAAGATGGCATGTGTCACTTCACCTACGAGGCACACGATCTGGAATTCTATAAACCCAGGATCATACACACAGAAGAGATCAACAACTGCAGGTGTTGTGGGCGGAGCATGAAAGAAAGCCACTACATCGAATTAAGATCAGGAATGCTTGGCCCGTATGGCTCTACCTGTGTTCGTAAGCTTTATCTGGACTATTTGTTCGGAGAAGAGTAAATTGCAGTTATTAAGTTCATAAAAATTAAGTTAATAAAAATAAAAAGCAAAAAAAGATAGTTGTGATAGACCTGTTTCGTATAGGTCACATCACTTCAGATCAGACCTGACCCGGTCTTTAAGTTCCTGTTTTTTCCCAGCGTTCCATCCGCTGACATTGGAGATATATCCTGTTACCCTTGAAAGCTGGTGGACACTGTGGTTCATGCAATCCGGGCACACTGGCTGGTCACATACCGGACACTGTGCAACATTTGCAACGGTATCATGAGCACATTTTACCCCGTTAATTGCTACCCATACATGAACCGGACATGGATTATTTTCATCAGTTTTGATAGGCTGTCCGTTATTGAACTCATTGCACCAATCTTTGCATCTTTCAACAAATTTATCCTTTGGAAGTGCAAACAGTTCCTCTGTTGACATTTCTTGTCTCTCTGACATGTTCTATATCTCCTGTTTTATATGTATTCTTAAATTGGATGTGTAGCTTAATAACGATTTTTCAACCCAGCCTTGAATACAATAGGACAGGGCTGGTAACAAACATGATAATTATTGATCGGTGTTGTAATCAGATCCTCACCTAATAATAAAATGTAGATTGTAATTATGTTTTGTCATCTAATTGTTAATGATAGCCATCAACTCTATATGTGCCGAAGTCGATATATTTCGTGGGTAACCTTATTCTTCTGCGGGGGAGATAAATCTTGGAACATTATTTTGAAATGATATTTAATTCCGTAAATGATGGAATCTTTATCCATACACCTGAAGGACGTTTTTTGGAAGTGAACAGGATCATGTGTGATGATCTTGGATATCAAAAGGATGAATTGCTACAAATGAGTGTAATGGATATAACGCCGCCGGAATTCAGGGAAGCCACTGGCAAACAAGTTGTAGAGAAACTTAAGCAGGGTGGAGGAATTTTCGAAACTGTAAGCAAATGCAAAGATGGTTCTTTGGCAAAAGTTGAACTTAATGTCCGCCCGATCGACTACAAAGGAACTCCTGCTATTCTGACCGTTGCCAGAAATGTGACCGAGCGCAAGGAAATGGAAAAAGCTCTTCGCAAGAGTGAGATAAGTTTAGCCAATGCACAGCGTATTGCTCATCTTGGAAATTGGGATTGGGATATCGTCACCAATGAGCTGTACTGGTCAGATGAGATCTATCGCATATTTGGACTGGCACCTAACGAATTCGGAGCTACGTATGATGCATTTCTAAATTCTGTCCACCCGGATGACAGAATATTTGTTCAGGACGCTGTAGATAAGGCAGTTTATGAAAATGATCCGTACAATATTGATCATCGTATTCTTTTACCCGATGGCTCTGAACGCATTGTGCATGAGCAAGGCGAGATTACTTTTAACGAAACCGGACAGCCTATCCGAATGGTTGGCACAGTACAGGATATTACTGAACGTAAGAAAATAGAAAAAGAGGTTATCATAAAAGAAAAAGCTATTGATTCCTCACTCAATGCTATCGTTTTTGCTGATCTTAAAGGGAAGATTCTCTTTGCTAATCCTTCGTTCCTTGAATTATGGGGTTATGACAACAAAAATGAGATTATTGGACTAAATGGTAACAAGCTCTGGAATTATGAAATTGACCCTCTGGAAATACAAAACTCATTGGTTTCCACAGGAAGCTGGAAAGGAGAAGCAATTGCCAGGAAAAAAGATGGGATAGAATTTAGTGTAGCTATATCTTCTCATTTTATAATAGATGATATTGGCAATCCAATTTGTTTAATGGCTTCATTTGTAGACATAACTGAACGTAAAATAAAAGAGAAACTAGTTATAGAAAAAGCAAAAGCTGAAGCTTCCAGCCGTGCTAAAAGTGAGCTTTTATCCACAATGAGTCATGAAATGCGTACACCTCTAACTATTATCATTGGTTACTCGGATTTGCTTGACATGCAGGAAATTGGAACACTCAATCAGAAACAAGCAAGTTATGTACAAACCATTTTAGAAAGTGGCCACCATCTCTTGTCGCTCATAAACGATACATTGGATCTTTCTAAGGCTGAAGCCCATAAGATGGAACTCAATATTGAAGAATTTTTTATACCTGATGTTATTGATGATGTAAAAACTGCACTGATGCCCTTAACATCAAGTAAAAACCTTGATTTACTAACAAATGTAAACTCAGATATAGCCACTATAAAGGCGGATAAGAAGAAATTTAAACAGATACTCTACAATTTAATGAGCAACGCTCTAAAGTTTACACCTGAAAAAGGCTCGATTACCATCGAAACACACCCCACGAACAACATGGTACAGTTTAATGTTATCGATAATGGTATTGGAATGTCTGAAGAAAACATGAAAAGAATATTCCAACCTTTCCAACAAGTTAATACTCCAGAAACAAAAGAACAACAGGGAACTGGATTAGGACTTGCCCTTACCAAAAAATTTGTGAAAATGCATGGTGGTAAGGTCTGGGTAAAAAGTGAACTTGGAAAAGGGACAATATTTAGTTTTACTTTACCATTCGATCAGGAAATTCAAGTTTAATTTGACTGGTTTATTATGTGATGATAACTTCAACTATTATTTTGTATACCCATCTTATACCCAATATATCCAGCACATCCAGTTAGATCATCGGGAATGAATGAAACAAAACTTCACAGAAACGGGTTTTGTTCTAACTTGAATTAACTGGCATATTAGCCGAAAATCATTCTGAAAACATCCAGCTGGACCAGTAACATGTACATCCCTGTCCCTGTAAAAATGCTGAGCATTGCATTTCTCTTCCACAGGTGCAGTCCTGTGACCGCTGCTATGGTGAACATCTCCGGGACACCGTATGGCACTGAAAGCCACTGAACGTCCTTCAGGCAATAGATAACCAGAAGCAAGAGAATCATAGGAGGAAGATTTTTCTCAATGGTTGAGAGCATCTCAGGCGGAGCCCTGTTGTTAAAGAATACAAAAGGCACAGCCCTTGTAGCGAAGGTAGCAAGCGCAACTACGGCTGTTATGATAAGCAGGTGTACCGGATCATCGGTCATTGAAGATCCCCCTTATCGTGGGTCTGTTCAGGAAGCGTGTTCACCTCAAGGTCATCCCGGACAAACTTCTCATATGCCATTAGGATGAGGGTACCTATGAAAATAGAGAACAACAGCATGTTGTCCGGGCTGAAGATCAAGAGTGATATCACCCCTGCACCCATGGCTGCCATGAATGGGAAACGTGACCTTGCAGCATGGTATTGCTCAATTGTCAGCACCACGAACAGGGCCGTGAGTACGAATGTCATTCCCTCAAGCCGGAGGTCCAGTACTGAACCCAACACCGCTCCCAGGACCGAGCCCAGTATCCAATAGGAGTGGTCGAGCACAGCTATGTAGAAATAGAACTTTCCTTTTGATTCCTCATCCGGGGCTCGCGTGGTTGTGAGAAGAGCATAGGTCTCATCTGTAAGTGCAAAGATGAGGTAAGCTTTGACCTTGCCGACACCTGAGAACTTTTCCAGGAGGGACAGACCGTAGAATGAATGCCTCAAATTAATAAGAAGAGTTGTGATGGCAAACTCTGTGAGCCCTGCACCGGCTGCCAGAAGTGCTACTGCGATGAACTGGCCTGCTCCGGCATATATGAAGATGCTCATTAGCGGTGCATATATCCAGTGATAACCGGCTCCTTCAAGGAGGAAGCCGAAAGCCATTCCCAGGGGGATGTAGCCCAGGAATACCGGGAGGGTTGTCCTGAGGGCACTTGTGAAGAGGCTTTCACTCTGTTGGCTCATGATACTGATGCACCTTCTAAATTTAGTAGATCGTTTTTCATTTAGTTTCCAAAGTGGAAAACAAAGTGCAAGAAAAGAATTACTTGTATTTATGCTTTGTTAAATGTGATCAGTGTCTTCATCAAAAAGAATGGTTCTCAATAAATTTAAATAGTAATCAATCCAATCTATTTATATAATTCAATGGGGGAATTTTGTGGAAACAGATGTAATTAGAACATTGTCTAACCTTTCACTCTTCTTGCAAGTAGTGGCATTCCTTATGCTTTTGTATGCTATCAAGCTAAAGACAGAGAGCATGGAGAAGCATGCCAGAGGAGCGGCGCTTGCAGTCTTCACCATCATACCGACCATTCTGTTCATGTTCTATTCAATAGGCCTGGGATTTCAGCTGGCATCCTATGGCTTCGTCCTTATGCTGCACAGGCTTCTTGGATCCATCGTGATCATATTCATAATACTCTTCGTGACCAACAGATGGAGATTCAAAAAGAAAGTGCATATGGATATTGCAACCGGTCTCTGGGCTTTGACACTGGCATTAGGAATATTTGTCTACCTTGTATCCTTTGGATATATCGAGTAAAACAAACAAAATGAAAGCAAGGATTAAAAGTGAGGTCTGCTGACGTTTTATATTTGCCAGCGGAAAAACTTTTGCTGACGTTCTTCCTGAAAACTAAGGTTGAACGTCTTTGAACTTTTGGGGGAATTATCACGATCAAAGAGAACTACAATTTATTCCTTAGAATTATCAAGGAAATAAATTCCTTATTCTACAGACCCGTAACTTCAGTATCTGAAGATGATGAAATTGAATGGGAAGTATCTGCTCTCCAATTGAAGAAAGGAGAAGATCTGATCATATCAGGCAAGACAAAACCTGAAAGAAGTATCAAAATGGATGTAAATTTCAAGATTCCTGTTACTGTCGAAGATCAAAAATATGAACACCGGTTCAATGATGTTGCAATAAATTCAATACCGAATGAATTCCATGTCGAAGCCCATAATGTCAAAAATATGACATTCACAGTCAAAATGCTGATACCCTTCAAGCAGTACAGGGAAGCAAATAGTGGGATTGCAACATATGTTGATAAAGATGTACCCACTGGCAACTATAACATTACCATAAACGGCGATGCCAATGAAAATGCTGAAGAAGTCATATTGAAAATAAAGGCATCCCAGACCATTGCTTCAGACAAAAATGGCGATTTCGTTTACAAATATCCGACAAAACCATTCCCAAACGGAACCGTTGATCTTTTCCTAGGACAGGACAAAAAAGAAATAAGGATAATCCTCTGAAAAGTCAGAGGATTTAGTTAGTTTTAATTCAAATCGAATTTTACATTTAGATACCTGGTATCGATTTATCTTTTGCTCATGAGTGACATGAACTGAGTTGATTCCATTACAGGAACACTGTCAATGTAGCAAACATCGGACCATGGAAGGTTGAATGCTGCATAAGCTTCCGCATCATCACATTCGTACAGGATGAAGTATCTGCCACCTGTAAGATCGACCCACTGGTTTACGATCTTAATTCCTGCAGGCACCTTTATCTCTTTGAAGTGTTCAAGTATCTTGTCCCTGTTCTGTGGTTCCCATGAACTAATTTCCATATATAACATATTCTTTCCCCAAATTTTGTTTATTTAAGTTACTTTAGTTTGCTTTACAGACATTTACTTTATAAACAGGGTTTGAAATTCCCCTGTTAATATAATCTCAGCAATCAGGATTTCCTGCTCATTACTGATATGAAATCAGTTGATTTCATTACAGGGACACAGTCGATGTAGCAAACATCGGACCATGGAAGGTTGAATGCTGCAAAAGCTTCGGCATCATCACATTCGTACAGGATGAAGTATCTGCCACCTGTAAGATCGACCCACTGATTAACGATATTTATACCTGCAGGCACTTTTAGCTCTTTGAAGTGCTCAAGGATCTTATCACGATTCTCTGGTTCCCAGGAACTAATTTCCATGTATAACATTTTATCTCCCCAAATTATATTATGTATTATGTATTTTGATTAAATTATAATATTTTGATTTTTAATACAATTTTAGATACAGTCGAGATTGACAAAAAAAAGAGATCCTTGTGGATCTCATGGGACAAGAACTGCATCAATTACGTGTATGACACCGTTACTTGTTTCAATGTCAGTAATGACCACATTTGCATCATTGACCATTACACCGTCGTCTGTAACAGTAATGGTTACTTCACTGCCCTGGACAGTTACAGCTGAATCCATTGTTACAACATCTGCTGCCATGTATTCACCTGCAACTACGTGGTAGGTCAGTACTCCTGCAAGAGCCTCCTGATCTGCGAGTAATTCCTCAAGAGTTCCCTCAGGAAGAGCGGCAAATGCATCATCGGTTGGTGCGAACACTGTGAAAGGACCTTCACTTCTCAGTGTCTCCTCAAGGCCGGCAGCCTGGACAGCCTGAACGAGAGTTGTAAATGAACCTGCTTCAATTGCAGTATCTACAATGTCCATTTCTTCCTCTGCCTCTTCCTCCATCATTGAAGGTGGAAGAATGACCTTGTCGATAACATGGATAACACCGTTGCTTGCCATGATATCTGCCTGTACAACATTTGCATCATTTACCATTACACCATCCGTGGTGTCGAAAGTAACTGATTCACCCTGAACGGTCTCTGCAGATTCCAGACCTGCAACATCTGCTGCCATGACCTCACCTGCAACTACATGGTATGTCAGAACAGCTGCAAGGGCCTCCTCGTCTGCAAGTAATGCATCAAGGGTTCCCTCAGGCAAGGCTGCAAATGCCTCATCTGTTGGTGCGAACACTGTGAAAGGACCTTCGCCCCTCAGAGTATCCTCAAGACCGGCAGCCTGAACCGCCTGAACCAGAGTATTGAATGAACCAGCGTTCACTGCTGTGTCCACAATGTCCATTTCTTCCACTTCAGGTTCACTGGTAGTACAACCGGAAGTCATTACCACTACGGATATAAGCAAAGCTAACAATGCGTATATTATTTTCATCTTTAACCCCCTTTATCACTAAAGATATTAGATAAGTAAATATTCGTTTACTAGTATATATACATTATTAAAGATTTTTATAACTCGACTTTATTAAAAAACCTAATATTAATATAATCGAGATCAAGAGAAATTATCAAACAAATATTATCTTAATAAGGTTAGATTTATGAGCCTATTTGGTGATTATCATAAATTTGGTCTTCTGAATGAAGATCACTTCACTTTCGATCTATAACCACAATACCCAGATAACCATCAACTGTGACCTCATCCCCGGTATCAATCATATCTATAGCATTAGGAATACCTGTTACACATGGGATACCGTACTCACGTGCTATTATAGCTCCATGTATCAGCATACCACCCCTGCGTTCAACAATTCCGGAAACAAGCGGGATCACAAAGGTCATGTTCGGATCAATGGCATCACATACCAGAATTTCACCGGACCTTACACTGAAGAGGTCATCCTTTTCTTTGATCACCCTGGCAACCCCGCTAACGAGCCCCTTGCTGGCCGGTTGCCCCTGGATCTGCCTTATCGTTGTATCTTCTGAAGGGGGCTGTTCCCGAGAACTCTCCTCTATTTTCGGGATGAAATCCTTATTTCTTAAGGCTTCTATTACATCATCGTCACTGATATCCGGACCAATCCCTCTTTTTGAAAGCCTTCGTTTTCCCTCTTTGATGGAATCAAGGTAATATCCTTCAATTCTTCCCAGGTGTATATTGTCATCATCACGAAGTTTGTAACTTGCACGACCAATGTCAAGCAACTCAGAAGCATAAGCTCTTCCTTCCTTATCAAATCTGGAAAAGAAGTTCTCTTTAAGTGATTGAGGATCCTTTACACTTTCTCTTTCAATTTTCGGATGTAAGGATAATTCCAATATTAGCTTCAACATCTGATTCCGATCCTTTACATAAGACGACCTGCCAAAATCTTCCATGAAATTGTCGAAGACATCGGAAAAATCTCCCACAGCTCTACCAGACTCGATTACTTTTCTCAGTGAATTATCTTTTCGAACCATTTCAGCAAGTAAATTTAGCTTCATGTTTCGCTGAATGCTCAAAAGGTCAGAATTTGTCAGCAGATCCATGAACTCATAAGGGTCAGAAGGTTTCATCTTTTCATTATAAACATCCCCGAAGAGCCTCATACCATGTGCAAAGGGGATGAAATCTCTGGTGTATGTAGCATCCCACTTCCGGAACATGGACCTTCTGGAAATGATCAATTCCGCAAGATCAGCATCATTAAGACTCGCTGGATCGACCTCAGACATTGACCTTGAAACCGAGATCATTTCAGGAATAAGTACATCTTCTATTCTGGCACGCAGTCTCTTAAGGTTATCAAAGGTCCTTCTCAAAGAAATGTACCAGTTCTTTTCCTTATCATTAAGCGTTGTAATTGGCCTTGACTGGAGCAGAAATAGTTCCTCACTATGAATGGTCCACTCCATATCCTGCGGATGACCAAAATATTCCTCAGAAGCCATAGCCATCTCATATATTCTTTTGACATCATCTTCATCCAGTGGAGATTCATTCCTGAGATCAGCTGAAACATTTTCAATCGATGTACCGGTTTCATCAGTCTTCACGGTCCGTTCCCTTCCTGATGGGACATCATGACTTATGGTCGAACCGGTCTTTCTGTCAATGACCCATCTGTCAGGTTCAATATCGCCATTTACCAGCCCTTCGTTCAGACCAAAAACTGCCTCTATCACCAGATGACTCTCATTGTTCGGGTCCCTGCTAAAAACTATACCTGATCGTTCGCCTTCCACCAGTTCCTGCACGATGACTGCCATGGAGCTGTCTTCAAGATCAAGACCCAGTTCTTCCCTGTAAAGAATGGCAGCATCCGACCAGAGAGATGCCCATACTAATTTTACGTGTTCAAGTATGGAATCCGATCCTTTCACATTAACATAGGACTCATGAATGCCTGCAAAAGAAGTTGTTGAGGAATCCTCACCCGGAGCTGAAGAACGTACTACAACCGGAACTTGCTCGTAGTCCGCTCCAATTTCCGAACGGATGGCATTTTCGAGCTCCTCAGGAATAGATGCATTTAAGAACATGTTCTTAAGACGAAGAGAGGTATCCCACATTTCTTCCCACCTCATATTCCCAAAATCCTTTCTGGCAATTTCAAGTGAGATACGACCTTCGAGACCACTTTCCTTTAAGAACTTCCTGTATGCATCAGTAGTTATGCAGAAATAGTTCGGAACCCTGAAACCTCTGGAATGAAGTTGTGACAAAGAGAAAGCTTTCCCACCAACAATTCCTTTCACATCCGGATTAATGCGTTCCATTGGAATAACCAGAGAGGTCATTTCATTTCCATCTCCACAACATTCTGGAAACTGGTGGCAATAATATATTTTTCAACATCCATCATCATCAAGGCAGATGTGGGAGCCTGAAGGAAATCCTTTAAATGAGGCTGTTTTGAAAGGTAAAGTTGAGAATATTCAGGGACCTTATCCACTTCTTTTACCATACCCATTGCATTAACAACAGTTGCATCCTTAAAATCCAGGACCGTATTTGACCTGTTGTCCATCATAATTGAGGCATAGTGTGAAGTTTGTATATTGGAATATTTTCTGGTGAACCTTGGAGTTACAAAGAGTATTCTCTTCATGTCTTCAGTTGCAGCAAAAGCTATAAGGTTCGTATAAGGCCTTCCATCTCTTTCGGTAGCAAGGACTCCAAGGTATTGTTCCTTTAGGATATCCTCCAAAATATCTTCCGGTGCTTTTACAGTCAACTTAACCCTCCTCCAATGTAAAATCCCGATGTTCGTTGGTCTTACCCATCGTTATTGATTTTTAGCGGCCTGATCCTGATCTGAATTATCCGGTATCGGGAAATTTGCCCAGAAATCCCTGTCCCTTTCAGGTTCCACTTCATTTTTCAGTTCTTCCGGATATGGGAAGAACAGCCTGGAAAATTCCTCCTTTGAATCACTAAAGCGCATAACATACAGCCTGAGGATCTCAAGTAATGAATCACATGTCAGGCGGTTATCTTCATATTTTTTAAGTACACAGTTAAGATATTCCTTTTCACCATTATTCAAAGAAGAAACTTTAGAAAGGTAAGATGAAGAATTTAATTTTGATATGATCTCATTTGAGAGCCTTATGAAATCTTTCGAACCCGGTGACCTATGGAACATATTTACAATTATGCCCTCATATTCCGACAGGATCTTATCAACTCCTGATGATTTGCTGTTATCAATAAGCTCATCCAGTTTTATGCACATATCGCAGTTGTATAATCGGAAAAGAAAGCGATTGTACTTGTGGAATAATTTAAGTTTTTCAATTGAACCGGATTCTTTTACTGATCTGAGATCTGCAAAAGTGAAAAGTTTTGTCAGGAAATGATGCCTTATGATATTATTCCTGAGCCGATCATCCTCTTCAAGAGGATATTCAGCATATCGCTTAACGATCTTATCTGCAAAAAAACCGGCTCCACGGTCAATTACAAACCCTTTATCCTTCTCGGAATAGATCTTGATATTTCTTACTCCTATGGTAGGAGATCCGGATTTAAAAATAAAACCATCAACCGGCGGGAGATCTTTCAGGAACTGATCAGTGAAATTATCCATATCATCTGTCAGGTCTTGATTCGTTTTTGGTTGAATTAACCTTTTTTTACCATTTATACGCACGATCCTTATAGTCTCTCGTGGGATCCCAAGTCCTATCTCCACTTCCGGGCAAACTGTGATGAAATCCACAAAAGGTATCAGGGCACGAACAGTAGGGCAACGGACAAGGCTACCGTTATACCGTACATTTTCGAACTCAAGGCACTTGCTTGCGACAACACGAGGCCGTGTATAAGGATACACAGGAATATCATAGTTAGACATGTTAACCCCCAGATCAAATTAACTATAATAAAAGATAAGTAATGTATCATATTTAAAAAGAAGGGCAGCAGATCGCTGCCTTAATGTTGTTTGTTTGCAAAGTAGATCATGTAGAGCGCCGAAAGTCCGACAAGCAGATACACGACCCTTGCAATTATGCTATAACCGAAGATCAAGGCCACAAGATTGTAATCCTGTGAAATTCCAACTAATCCCCAGTTCAAACCACCGATAACTACCAGAGCTATCGCTATCCAGTCTAATGCTGTTTTCTCTACCAAAAAATATACCCTCCAGTAAATTTACAAAAGTTACTATATAACATCTACTATATATTGCTTATGGAATATAATATTTTTTCCCAAATACAATTTTTCTTAGTTTTCCCCCTTAATAAAATTCATAGCTTGAGTTAATGAAGCTCAAAAACAATAGCTAATGACTTCAAAATGAACTGTAGCTAAAGACAGGATTATATAATTTTGGTGATCTCTGTTCTTTAAGGTGAAACAAAATGACAGACAAAAGATCAAACATACTAAGCATAATGCTGCTTTGCTTTGTAATGGCCGGACTGGTCTTTACCACAGGATGCATCTCTGATGATGATGTCACTGAGGAAGAAACGTCCGGGTCTGAAAATATCCTTTTCCTGGACCATCATATCAACAGCCATGGTGAATTCATAGAAGGAGATACATGGCCGATGCTTGCAATTGATTTCCCTACCTACTACTTCGATGAGGAGGATCAAGCTCTTCATATAACAGCACCAAGGGAACCATTTGAAGTGAACGGTTCACTTGTGATGATTGCAGGAGATGGTTCTTCCCTTTCCGGAGTCATAGGGATGGGAGCAGGCACAATGACCTATGCTGCATATTCGTTACCTCATAAAGTGAACAGCTATGAGGTTGTTTCTATTTCCGAAGAAGGAACCGTAGTTATTTCCTACAATGATGAAGAGATAGTCATTGAAGCAGGACAAAAATGGGAGAACATAGAGAACACTATTGAGGAAAGCGAAGAAGGACAGCCTTATGCAAAGGTGAACATCACAACAACTGATACTTTCACCAATTATGGTTTCCTCGAAGAAGAGGACATCATTTTCGATAGTTTTTAATGACTTTTTTGTCAGATGAAATTGGAATACAAAGATATTCCACACATTTCTTTTCATTTCTTTTTCTATTTTGTATTCTTACCAGCATCTATCCGATCATTCCATGAAGTAATGTATCTGGAAATTGGATCATCGAAATGGACCCTGAGAAATAAACTGTTTATACAATGGTTTCATAATTCTTTAAGGGGGTAATAGTACGAAAAGTACGAATAGCAGTAAACCTGAGAGACGATACGATCTCGACTGGCTGAGAGTAATGGCCATCGTTGCAGTCATACTTTTTCATTCGATGAGATTTTTTGATCCGATGGACTGGGATGTAAAGAACAACGTCCTGAGCGAAAATATCATGATACTTATTTTGTTCATCGTCCAGTGGCTGATGCCCCTGTTCTTCCTGATATCGGGTATGAGTATCTATTTTGTGCTAAGCTTCAGGACAAAAGGACAGTTCATAAAGTCAAGATTTATGCGTATCATGGTCCCCTACCTTTTAATTGGTATATTTGTCATACTCCCACCCCAGCATTACCTGAGAATATTGAGCGGTGGAGAAACAGGACTTACATTCCTGGAGTTCTATCCCGAGTATCTGACATACACTTTTGTTGATATATTCTCAAATTTCGACTTTCCCATGGGTCATCTTTGGTATCTTTACTACCTATTCGTATTCTCTTTGGTTATGCTACCGATTTTTGCTTATCTTGTAACCGATTCAGGAAGGTCGATCATTTCACGCACAGCTTCTATTTTTGAAAAGCCTGGAGCTATATTCCTGATAGCATTACCAATTGGGATCCTTACAGCGATCCTTGACCCAACATCATTTGCAGGCAACCCGAATTATTTCGGCGGCTGGGGAATACTTGTCTATCCAATCATCCTGTTCTATGGGTTCCTCATAGCCTCCAACAGCAAATTTGAGGAAGCCATTCGGAAGCACGCAAAAGTAGCTTTGGTGCTGGCACTGACAACTTTCCCTATAATTTTATGGTTCATACAATCCGTACTTGACGGGACATACTACTTCGGAAGTTATGGGTATGCAGGAGTTATGCTGCTTCGCTCATTCAATATGTGGTGCTGGCTGGTCGCCTTCCTGGGATATGGAAAGAAATACCTGAGCTTCAATAACAGCACACTGAAATACGCCAACGAAGGACTCATAGCCATTTACATACTTCATCAAACCATCATCCAGATCGTAGGATTCTTCATTGCAGACTGGGATATGGGCATATATTCAAAATACATGATACTCGCCACCACATCGTTCATAGTGATCCTGATGATATATGAAATTGCCATCAGGCGCATAAATGTTGTAAGATTCCTTTTTGGTATGAAACCAAAGAAATAAGCGGTGACAAAATGAACCTCCCGCCAATAAAGCAAGTGATCTACCAAAGGCCAGCACTCCCGGGTCTGGCCATCAGCAGTATTCTCCTGATAGGCTTCCTGATGCAGGAGTACCTGTTGGGTCGCTTCACGCTGATCTTTGAAAATGATTATTTGCTGCAGGACTTCTGGATAGCTGTTGTCCATTGTTTACTGGCAGGTTATCTCCCCAGTGCCTATTTTTATCTTCTACGTGGCACGAGGAAAACCTTCAAAGATCTAAAAAATATTCTAAAAACGACAACTGAAACCCCGGGTATAGATGCAACCGTACATATTGAGAAGAAATATCTGATCGTCTGGGGGCTTGTGGGCTTATTGATAACATTTTCACTACCCTACCAGACAGCTACATCCCCCTGGGACCCGGCAACGTGGTACCCAGAAGTTGCCTGGCATCGTGTTCTGGAACCTTTCATTGGTTTATGGGCTGGCTGGTTCTTTGGTGCTGTCTGGGTTACCTCAACACGAACCTCCAGACTGGCTGCAAAGATAGAATCCATTGATCTGCTGGATATGACCCCGTTATCACCCTTTGTAAAACAGGGTCTTTTGACCACCCTTCTAACCATAGGAATGATATCAATTTTCAGCTTGCTTCTGCTAGATCCCGGAGAATGGCCTGTTGTCGCCAGGGCTTATCTTGGATCCATAGCACTCGCATTGCTCGGATTCTGGTTGCCGATGAGAGGAATACACAAGCGAATCCGTGAGAGCAAGGAAGAGGAACTTAAGTGGACACGTGAAAGGATACACGAGTCTGAAGCTCTCCTGCATAACAATTCATCCGATATTTCGCCCGGACACATGGCAGACCTGATCGAGCACTTGAAACTCATCGAAGATGTACCGGAATGGCCTTTTGAAAGCCTGACAATCGTACATGTGTTAGCATATTTGCTGATCCCTCTGGCATCCTGGGTAGGTGGCCTGTTCATTGAGAGTCTACTGAGTGTTATTTTTACGTTGTAAAATCATTAATGATCAGACAGCTACCACAATGCTATTATATTTCACCAGTTAATTGGATTTAATATGGACATCAAAGGATCGATCTTCTGTTTTCTACTTTTTGTGATCATTTGCTCATGCATGGGTTGCATAGCAGAAGAAGATGAAGGATATCCGGAAGAAAATGGATTGCCAGATATTGAAGATCCGGAAATTGCAACAACTGAACAAATTGAGAGATATAACACAACTCTCAAAAAAACCGCGATACTTGATCTTGAAAATGGATATTCACTGAAGGTTTTGGAGATCGATCGGAAAGAGAACTTTGTAGAATTTTCCTTCCGCAAAGATGGAGTACAATATTCCAGAAAGACAATATCCACAGGACAGACATATAATGTGAAGGACCTGGACGGGGAAAATAACGTTTACACTATAAAGCTGGACAAGATCTACGACAGCAGTTTTTCCATTGACCTGACCTATGAGCTGAAGCCGGAGATATATCTGGAAACTGAACCAATAACTATTGAGTCTGAAACCAAAGTCACAATAAAACTGACCGATGATTCCATTACACGTACCTATGAATGGGAATATGACAATACGGACTTTTGGTTACAGGCTGAATACGACAAAGAGAGCTACGAATTATATTCAGAAAGAAGCAGAAGCAGGGATTATGATCAGTTTGCCAATGATCCTTACGATGACGTTGTGATATCCCAGATAACCACACAGCTGGAAGCTCTAGCTGCTGAAGGTGATTATGGAGAAGATGAGATCCCGTATATTGCAACAGCTTTTGTCCAGTCCCTTCCTTATATCAGTGATAGTGCTTCCGCAGGCTACGATGAATACCCAAGATTCCCGTTCGAGACACTATATCATGGTGGTGGGGACTGTGAAGACTCATCCATCCTCCTGACATCACTTCTGCATGAAATGGGATATGGGGTCGCACTGATACTGTTACCTGACCACATGGCAGTAGGTGTGCAGGGAGATGATAGCCTCTCAGGAAGCTACTATGAATATAATGGTGTCAAATATTTCTATCTTGAAACAACCAATTCCGGATGGGATGTTGGTGTGATACCTAATGAATATCGAAATACAGAAGCAATAATAACTCCGATAGGCTATGGATATCCACAGTTACAGATAGAATTCACAGGAAGCGGAAAAATAACAACTGCATATACATATGTGGATCTTGATATTGAAGTTACGAACGTTGGTTCTGCAACTGCGGAAGATGTGATAATTTATACATATCTTGAATCGTCCGAGGAAGGTATGGCCTGGGATCAGGTCCAGAGTGATGAGATTCCGGAAATTGAAGCAGAAAATGGAGTTACTTATACTGTAACCAACATGAAGGTCCCTGTTGGTCAGGAATATCGTGTCGTTGTAATGAGCTAGGGATCAAATGCTGAGCAAGCATATGTTTATAGTGATTGGGTCAGCCCCTGAAGTTTATAGCATCACAAAAAAGATCATTCAAAGAACTCCTTCAGGTCATCTATGTTCAGCGAGATATCGAATTCCGTGAGCCTGAAAAATTTCTTCGCTCTCATATCATCCTCTTCAAGGCGAAGATCGCTTTCTACAAACCCGGCCTTTTCAAGTCGTTTTAAGTGAAGATACAGGACCTGTCGGGAAACATTAAGCTCTTTGGCAAGCTCATACACATACCATTCCCTTTCTGAAAGCATGTAAAGAAGCTTAAGCCTCAGAGGATGGGAAATAGCTTCCCCTATAGATACTACCTGCTGCATTGTTCTTCCCATAATAAGACCGACCGAAGAATAAAGTTGATCTTAATATATCAGATTTCTTCCAGTTTCTCTTTGATCTCCTCTACGGTCTTCTTGATCTCAGCAACATCTTTCTCCATCCTGACAAGCTTCTCATTGTTTTGGGAGCCTGCAAACCCGGATCTGTTAATGAAAAAGATGACTATGCCTACGACCAAAAGTATAAGGAAGATCTCCAGAAGAAAATCGAGTAAGCCGAATGTATTGTAATAGTGCATCATAGTTGCTTATACCTTGTTCGTGTTTTCATATTAATGTTTACTACTGTCCTTTATATGAATATTAATGGATATTCCCTGCCAAAGGCGTGTGTGGGGGTGAAATTTAAAAAATATGGCAGGGAAATCCACATCGGTCTTCATCGGTAGTAGTACATTCCGCCATATCCCATTCCCGGACCGTATCCCATCCTGTACCCATGCCCCATACTATAGCGGTAACCATCGCCGTTCATCATGCCATAACCACGTCTGGTATTTGTGTAGTCATAGGCTTGATCGGGAGTGTCCAGAACATCTCCGGTGAATGCATCGATGTAGCTGCGCATTACAACGCCATCATCGTTGGCATGATACACAACCCACCATCTGCCCATCTGGTAGATATTCTCCTCTCTCACATCAGCATCGATCTGCTCTCTGGCTATGTCCAGTGCATCCTCAATGGCTTCAACGGTCAGTTCATAGGAACCGGAATTTGTTGCTGCCTGGTTATAACCCGTATATCCTGATGCATATGCACCATAAGCAGGGCATCCTCCCCATCCGGACCCGGGACCTGAACCGTAAGCAGCCTGGACAATACCGGTTTGCATAGTCAGGGCGATCATTCCTGCACCTGCAAGAACTATGGCTCCCATCAAAAGTGCGTTTGTTGTCGTTTTCATATTGTTCACATCCTTTGTTCAGTTCAAACTATGTAACCATAGTTTGTATATGTAGCCTACATGTTACACATGTACTCGTAAGTATTTAAGGATTGTGCATTTAGATGACACAACCATAAGGCAGGAATAATATTTACAAGATAAAACAAAAGCAAGAGATACAATCGATGGAAAAGAGGAGAGCTGCTGCCATCATTTTCGATGGCAGCATTGGAGTAGATTAGATTTCAACGTTATCAGGCTGTTATGGCAACCTTCTCCCTCCTTCCGGGCATCCTCAGCCCGATACCAACCGCTATGTAGTATCCTGCATAGGTCAGCACTTCGATAAGCGATGGGTTTCCGTTGTATCCGAACAGGGATTTCATGACAGAACCAAAGGTTCCTTTCTCATCGATGATGTGATTTATATCCCAGACATGCTCCACAACGATCGGAACCACACCTGCTTCCTGAAGTTCATGGACACCGTGGGCTGCCAGTCCTGCTGCAAAGAGGATCAGGAAGATGCTGGTGATCTTGAAGAAATTGTCCATACTCGTGTGTGACGAGAATTTGAACACAAGATACGCAACAACGACGGATACGGAAAGACCAGCAATTCCTCCATAGAGCACAGCGTTTGTCTCCGTGTTCATCGCTGCTGCCCCGAGGAAGAGGACTGTCTCGATACCCTCCCTAAATACGGAAAGAAATGCCAGTCCAAAGAGTCCATAGGCCTTCTTCCCTTCGACCTGCTCCTGTATTGTCGTAGAGATATTGTTGCTTTCACGTGCCATCCAGATGATCATGGATGTCAGGATGACCGCTGCCAACAGCATTACGATCCCTTCAAAGAGCTCCTCATTACGCCCTTCAAATTGTATCGAAAGGAGGTTGAAGACAACTGCAGCGGCCAGGCTTCCAACGATTGCCAGTCCGGTAGCACCATATACGTACTTGTTCAGTTCCGTTCGTCTTGTCTGCACAAGATATGCGAGGATGATCCCCACGATAAGAAAGGCTTCAAGCCCTTCCCTGAATGTTATCATAAAGCTTGAGAACATTTTTATCATTCCTATTATTTTTTGGTATGCCTAACAAAGATAGGGATGATATATTGTAGTTAGTATTGCGGCAAATATTGCAAAACGCATTTAGGATAACAATGTAATTACTAAGTTCTTAATTTATTCACGAATTTCATAGTCATCACAATCCAGAGGTGAATCTTTCATGGCTTCGGCCCTGATACGACCTTTTTCAAGTGCTGTCTGTGCCTGGTATAGCCAACGAGATATAACAAGTACAATAATAGCAATGAACAGGATTGCCAAAATCGCTATTACAATCTCTTCTGAAAATAACACCATTGCCTCACAACCATTTCATTTTTTTGTCTACTTCCGGAATTCAGTGCTCTCATACGCTTAAAACAACTTATCGATGAACCCAAACACTCTCTTCTTAATGGATTCAAAGGTTCCTTCTTCATTCTTGAATTCAGATCCCTTTTGGGTCATCTTATTATCAACATCAAATCCGGAATCTGACTGGTTCATATTTCCAGATCGCAAGTTATCATTCTTATCCATCGGAGACATCATAATTGATCCCCTGATCTCTTCAAGTTCTTCCAGAGACTCGGCAGATTCAACTTCTTCTCTTACACCATTAAGAACCTCGATCTGTTCCTCGACATTCTCAGAAGTCATTTTTTCATTGTCAATCTCATCGAGATTCTCTTTTCTATTTTCAAGATCGACAATCCATTTATCAATTAATTCAAACAAATCATTCTGGAAATACTCAAACTCCTCTTCTTCGGTTTCAAATTCCGGAATATCATCATTAATGTTGGCAGCTTTATCCATTCCGGGATCTGATCTACTTATGTTACCATATCTTTCCATTTCAGAAACCGGCATACCCTTGTTGTCAAATTTTACATTATCTTCTGCAGCAAGTGCATCCGATGGTAGAGAACTCATCATCATCATAAACAGAACTGCAAGGCAGGAAAACGTTTTTACCACTTTTTTAACCATAGTATCAACTCCTTAATCATCATTAGATCACTGATTGCCTGAATAGCCATAATCTCCCAGAATCATCTACAAAACTATCATGAATTCAAACCGGATACGTCCTGCTTTAAGCGTTTTCCTTGCAAGTGATAACTATAACAAGCACAATAGCAACAAAAAACAGGAATCCTATAGCCATAAATATGACTTCTTCAACTGTCAGTATCATGACTCTGCATCCATGGAAATAATTTGGTCATCAAAACTTAATTGATTATCATACAATTGATTTTGCTGAAAAAAGAAAGGGGATTAATTCCCCTTTTTCAACTTTTCAGCTATTACTCGTCCTCCTGAAGTTCCATAAGAGGATGTGGTCTCCTCATTTCTTTAAGATCTTTTCTTATTTCCTCAAGATCCTCAAGAGATGTTGCATCTGCAAGAGCTTCCTGTGCCTGCTCGAGATCGTCGAGGCGTTCCGCGATGTTCTCAGCAGTTATTCTTTCATTGTCGATCTCATCGAGATCTACAGATTCAAGAGCCTCAATCTGTTTATCGATTAATTCAGACATTTTCTCCTGAAGGTAATCGAACTTCTCTTCTTCGGTTTCGAATTCAGGCATTTCCTCCATCATTCCCCTGTTTCTGTGCCCAGGTCCATCATGAGGTTTCACTGGAGCAATTGATTCCCTTATTTCCCCAAGGTCTTCTAGAGATTCTGCAGCTTCAAGGTCTGTCTTTGCACTATTGAGAGCTTCAAGACGTTCCTCGATAAGCTCAGCAGTGATGTGCTTATTGTCGATCTCATCAAGATCTATTGATTCGAACCTTTTAATCTGTTCATCGATTAATTCAGACATTTTCTCCTGAAGGAAATCAAACTTCTCTTCATCGGTCTCGAATTCAAGCATCCCGTTCTGGAACTTCTCTCTGATATCAGGGCGGTCTATTCCGGAATCTGCAAATCGGTTCATCTTTCCAAACTTCATGTCTCCTTTGTCAAGCTGGCCATCTTCTGCAGCAAATGCACCAGATGGCAGAATGCATGCCACCATCAATATGACCGCAAGACAGGAAAACAATTTCAGTATTTTTTTTGTCATACTATCGCTCCTTAAGCACCAGTATATTACTGATCGCTTACAATTGCGACATTATTTGGGTTGAATATAAGCATACTTTATTTATTTAATACATCATAAAAGCCTAAAGAGAAAATGAAGCATTTTAAGTCTTTTTATTGCTTAAATGTGACTAATATATTGAAATAAATAGCATTAGAGTATAATTAACGTTTAAAGAATATACACTCAATTATGATCCAACTTGAAGAGAGAATTAGTGATGGTTAGATCAGCAAAAATTCTTTAATAAAAAGAATAAATGCTGCTAATATTAAAAATAAGACTAAATTTTGCAATTAATGTGATTTTCAAAAGAAAAATACTATTAATTTTGATTTCAAACCAATAATAAAGCATTATAAAGTCGTATTATATACCCCATGTAAAGTATGCATATATATTTACGTCAACAACAGGTAGCTGATAACAAGTGATACAAAACCCGTTGTCTTATCAATAATAATATATCTGTTGTAAGAATTCATTGTATTCCCAAGTTATCGACAAAACATCCAGCATAAGGAGATTCAATGAATATGAAAAAAGCAGCATATTTAGCAGTAATTGCACTCTTTATACTCTCACTATTTGCATCAGGATGTGTCGATCAGAAAACTATGGACCATCAGGAAAAGAACATTGTTCTCTGGAATAATCTTAAGGATTCGCCTCTGAAATTCCTGGCCTATAATGATAAGTTTGAATTCCACCCTGAAAATGGTACCTTGCCCCCCAAAGACGAGATGCCACCCCTTAGAAAGGATCCTGAAAAATTCATAGAAGACATGATCACAAGATCAGAGACCACAGCTCTTCAAATTGAAGCAGGAATAAATGAGCTGGAAACAAGAGGCAAAGACGTTGAAAAGCTCAGATCCCTTTTTGAAGACTATGAGCAGGCTATAGAAAGAGCAAGAGAGAACCAAAAACTGGCATATGAGACAAAGCCGGTAACTCAGATCAACAAACGCTATTACCTTACACAATCTTTGCAGGACTTAGATGAAGCAAACGGGATCCTGAAAAATATATTTGAGGAGCTGAAGATCATAAACCCTGGCTCTGTAAAGCTAGACCTGACAGATACCATTTCTGCCAATGGAAACGGTACAGCAATCCTTACTGGCGATCTTACTATTAACCTATATACCGAAAATGGAATTGTAGCTATATCCAATCTCAATGATAAGATGAAACTGGATATCAATGCCGATCATGAAATTTCAAATATTCTTCACGAAGGGCAAAATGTGTCCCTGTATAAAAGATTTAATGGATCTGCTGACATAACAGGTTCCGGTCTGATGGTTATGATAAAAGGAAGCAACATATCATTTACTTCATCAGGTCAGGGAAATGTTATGATGTCCGGAAACGGAACCTACAACGTTAGCACGACGGACGGACAAACTGAGCAAGGTCAATGGATGACCACATTAAATAGAATATAATTGCAACGGCTGTTAACATGAAAACCAGATATTCAATATTGTTCCTTTTTATTCTGCTCAGCATGCTGCCAACGGCAATGGCAGTTGCAAACAGCTCAGCCACCGTCCATGGAGCAACATATGAATGGAACACATTTGAACCTCTGGAAAATACTATAATTGCAGTAAATTCAACACCATCACAATCCGTTGTAGCAAAATACGGAACATATTCTTTTGACCTTAATTCCGGCAGCTACACTATCACAGCTAAATATTCCGATAATGACACTCTCATCTACTTCGCAGAAGAGGATATTGTCATCACAGATGCTGGCAACTATGTCATCGATCTCCTGCTTTACCCTGCATACTCTGAAGGGTTGATAACTGAAGAAGACCTTGCTGAAATTGCTCCGATTGAAGAAAGCTCAGTGGCTTCCGAAAAGAAAAATCAGTCATCTATCGGCATATATTCAATTGCAGCTATAATGCTCGCATTGATAGCAATCGGTGGATATTCCTTTGTACACAAGAAAAAAGGAACAGATCACGTCACATATCAACCTGAAGTAGTTGCTGAGCCGGAAGAAGATAACGAAGAGTTCCCATCTGACCTTCAGGAAGTACTCGATATAATAGTAGCGAACGGTGGAAGGATAACTCAAAAGGACCTTCGAAGCAGGATCAGATACTCTGAAGGAAAAGTAAGCCTTATGTTGTCGGAACTTGAAGCAAAGGGTTATGTTGAGAAGTTCAGGAAGGGACGTGGCAACGTTATCATACTAAAAGATCGAAAATAAGATAGGAAACTTATTCCTGATTTACAACTTAACCTTTTTTTGTTCATTCCTGACGTTCTAATTTCATTGATCTCGAATATATGATTTGAATTCTACCGGCTTATTCCAGCGAATCCTACAAGGTCAGACCTTTTTTTAATGATCATTTTTGTGTGTTATCAGCAAAAATAAAAATGCTGTAATTGGAAATAATTATAAATTACCAATTATTTAACCTTAAATTTTGATTTGTGCATACTATAATGCATTTTTAAGATTAATTAAGTATTAAAAAGCTTCATTTTGACTTTACACTTAGATTTCTTCTTCAAAAATTAAGTATGTTTATATTCAAAATAATCAATTGCTGGATTGCTACCACGCCTCCCTCTCAAGGTGGCAGCAACTACCACCTAAAAACGTATTGGTGAGATGATGGACCCCACATAACTCATTCAAAGCCACCTTGAGAGGGAGAACGTGAAAAAGCAGACTACAATCAGAACAAAAAAAATCAGACAATTGATTTCGTGAGGTTTCAGCAAAGATGAATGAAAATGAAGTACCCCTCATAGACCTGAAGGATGTCTGGAAGATCTACCAGATGGGTGAAATTGAGTTTGCAGCATTAAAAGGAGTTGACCTGCACATCAAGAAAGGCGAGTTTGTAGTTATACTCGGACCAAGTGGAAGTGGTAAAAGTACACTGATGAACCAGATAGGTTGTCTGGATACCCCTACAAAAGGAAGTGTCAGCCTGAATGGGAAGAATATTTCCCACCTTGAAGAATCCGAGCTGGCACAGATCAGGGGAAGGACAATTGGATTCATTTTTCAACAGTTTAACCTGATCCCTACACTCAATTCCCTGGAAAATGTTATGCTACCACTGGAATTCCAGGAAGAGGACGCAAATGTGGCAGAGAAACGGGCCAGAGAACTGCTGAAGATAGTGGGACTTGGAGACAAAATGCAACACTCGCCTTCCCAGCTCTCAGGAGGACAAAGGCAGAGAGTTGCTATTGCCAGATCCCTCTCAGTCGATCCGGAAATACTTCTGGCAGACGAACCTACCGGAGCCCTGGACAGCAAGACCGGAGACTATATTCTGGAATTTTTGAACGAATTACATGAAGAACAGAACAAGACGATAATCATTGTTACCCACGATACTGAACTCATAAAATATGCTGAAAAAATCATACACATTAAAGATGGGATGATCGAAAAAATAGAACTTAAGGAGAAAAGGTTGACATGAAAAATATAAAGTCCTTTTTGATATTACTAATGCTATTGGTATCACCGATTGCAACTGCTTCTGCAGCAACTTATACGAGTGCCCCTGGTGTCAGTGTGGACATAATGAGCCAGAGCCCGAACCCTGCAAGGCCAGGTGAGACCGTTGAACTGACAGTCAGTGTACAGAACATTGGAAATGAAGATCTTGCCGATGTGAAGGTGGAAATCGAACCTGAATATCCATTTTCAGAAGTATCCGGCGAATCGTTGAACAAAACAATTTCATTCCTCGATGCACGTCAGGACGAAGAAGATGCAGCGATCCTAAGGTTCACACTAAATGTTGATCCCAATGCAGCAGAAGGACTCTATGAGCTTGACATATGTGTTAATGAGGGAGACAGTGCAACTAAAACTACAACAGTCGATGTTGAAGTACGTGGAAAGGAATACGCCCAGGTACTAATTAACGAAGCAGTTATCGATCGTGCAGTTGAAGAAACTCTGGAATTTACAGTAACAAACACAGGAAATTCCCCTCTTAAAAACATGGCTATCTCATGGGATGAACCCAACGGAGAGATCCTTCCGGTATATTCAGACAATACAAAATTCATATCATACCTTGGAGCCGGAGAATCGGCCACAGTCACATATTCAGTTATCGCCGATGTGAATGCAGACCCCGGGCTTTACCAACTGGACATTAATCTGGAATTTGAAGACTATGATTCAAATGTGAATGAGATCAATACCAAAGCAGGTCTCTTCATTGGCGGAGGTACCGATTTCGATGTCACTTTCTCTGAAGGAAGTGAAGGAGAAGTTTCTCTATCAGTAGCTAATATCGGTAACAATGAAGCATATTCTGTAAAAGTATCTATTCCTGAACAAGATAACTACAGAACTACCGGTAGCTCTGCAACCATAGTAGGTAATCTTGATACGGGTGATTACACCATCACTTCATTTACTGTTACCAATAATAATCTTGCTTCAAATTCAGAAAGTACTGACAGATCATCCATGAACATTGATGAAATGGATCCTGAAGAAATAGCAGCACTGCGCCAATCACAGCAATCCCAGAACGGACTCGAGGTACTGATAGAATATACGGATTCGACCGGACAAAGGGTTTCAGTTGAAAAGACCGTTCCTATTGAACTTACATCCACTACAGGAGATATGACCACAGCCGGACCTGGTGCAAGAAATAATAGTTCTTCCATAAGCACTTACCTGACATATCTATTGGTAATTGGAGTCGTAGTTGGTGGAGCATTCTATTACAAGAAAACAAAAACTTCGAAGGAAAAGGACGATGAGGTACAAGACATATCTTAAGCTTGCTGCCAATATCCTTTTTCACAGCAAGATCAGAAGCTGGCTCACAATTATTGGTATTGTGATAGGAGTAGGGTCTGTTGTCACTATCATGGCGCTTAGTGATAGCATGGAAGCAGATATGGATAGCAGGTTTGCGGACATGGACATGACATCCCTTACCATAACTCCCGGATATACTAAAGCTTCATCAGCAATGGGAATGAGACCGGGAGGGGATTCTTCCTCTTCAGCAGATGATGCCGAATTGACAGACAAGGATGTGATGGCACTCAAGCTGGTTGGGAATGTCGATTATCTGTATGGACAGATATTAGGCAAAGAAGATGTATACTATCTGGGGGAGTCGGCAAGTCTTTCCATTACTGGCGTTGATTCACAGGTTTGGCAGTACACAACATCATATACTGCTGCCTCCGGAAGGCTACTTGAGGCTTCAGACAACTATGTTGCTGTCATAGGAGACAAGATTGCCAATGAAATGTTCGACCAACCCATAAGTCTCAACCAGGTAATTAGTATCAATGGAAAATCCGTAAGGGTAGTAGGTATACTGGAAGAAGGAGACAATGATAATGGAATCATCATGCCTATAGATGCAGCAGTTGAGATAATCGAAGATGCTGAAGATGATATTTTTGATTCTATCATTGTAAAAGTTGATGATATCGACAACGTTGATGCTGTGATAGAGGATATAGAAGAAAAGCTAATGATCTCAAGACATGTTACAGAAAATGACAGGGATTTCAGTGTTTCAGACCCACAATCCCAATTAGAAAGTGCAACTGAGATGATGGATTCAATGAGTCTCTTCCTTGCAGCTATAGCTGGTGTCTCACTTGTAGTTGGATCTGTAGGAATTGCAAACACAATGTTCACATCCGTAATGGAAAGGACAAAGGACATAGGAACCATGAAAGCCATAGGAGCAAAGAACAGGGACATCATGATGATATTCCTTTTCAACTCTGCCATGGTGGGACTTGTAGGAGGTATTCTCGGCATTCTCCTAAGCCTTGTTTTGACATCCCTACTGCCTAACCTCGGACTTACAATAATGCGTTCCTCGATGGGATCTACACTGTCCCCTGAACTGGTATTAATAGGGATCTCCATCGCCATTTTTGTAGGAATTGTATCAGGAGTAGTACCTGCATACAACGCATCAAAAATGAAACCAGTGGATGCTTTGAGGTATGAGTAAGATCATACCTCCCTTTTTTTAAAGTTTAAATTTTAAATCTATTAGCAAAAATTAAGTGACACCAGAAAATATATTAAATATAAGGATTATTCATGATAAATGGTTAATATGGATCTAGATGAAATTGCCAGAAAAAAACAGAAATTGATACAAAAGATGAATGAAAGTGGAAAAGAGCGAAATCCTTCAGAAGACCATGCAATTGGTTTGAAAACACTTCAAAACCCCAAACGCAGGATGATAATGGAGTTTTTAGCGGATGGATCAAAAAGTCTTGATCAGATAAAGATTGAACTCGATATGAACGACATGCAGGCAAAACTTAACCTCGATATGCTGGAGGATGCATTCTATATCAGCAAACTCGATTCTTCTGATAAAACAGAATATGAGTTAACCATCCGGGGCGATGCATATTTAGAAAATGTAAAAACAGGTGGTAAAAAATGAGTTCGAAAAACATTGAACAAAATATCGGATTTTCAGATCTGAAGGACAGATTATTCGCAGACAATAATTTGGAAGGTAAAACTAAGAGATTAATAGCATTGGGAAGTGCGGTTGCTATCAATTGTGATGAATGTGTAGATAATCAGAAAAACCTTGCCAGAAAAGCAGGATTTACAGATGATGAGATCAATGAAGATATCGCCATTGCTGCACTCATACGATTTGGAAGCGGGTTAAAGCACATCGATTAATCGGGACATAAGCTTCCTTTTTTTGTTTTTCATGAAGAAAGTATTCCAGAATGGAACGAATCACTTCCTGGTAGGGGATGCATTTGTACTGCTCGAGAATAAGATTTTGATTCTTTTTTCAAATGTTTGGGCAATCTAGATCCATATCAAAAAAGAGTAGCTACAGAAACTGGTCCGAATAATTATCGATCTGACCAGCCCTGTATAGTATTATTCTGTCCTCTCAACGAAACTCTGCAGCGACCTCAGACCTTCGGGAAGAACTCAATGGCCTGTGCCAGTTCCTTGTGATCTTTGGCATATTCTGCAATGTCAATTCCTTTAAGGTAAGCATCACATGCCTGAACAAGTGCTTTTGCTCCTGACTGTGTCCCTTCAGGATGTGCATGGACACCTGAGCCCATGGTTGTGATGAAATCAACATTGCCCATGACATCGATGAATGGCTTGAGTCTTACAGGATTCAGTCCACCGGAAACGATAGGACAGCATTTCTTCATGCCTCTCCAGCTGTCATCATCAAGGATCACATGGTGAGCCGTATCTTCATGAACAAGATTTATTGCATCCTTATCTGTGTCCATGATCTTGGTCCATGACTGCTCGAAGAAGTGGCCGGTGGAACTGAGATACTGGATACCGTGTGCAGCTACTACATCCTCTTCAGGTGTTCCTTTCATCTTACCTACACCTGCTGTACCTGTGTGGATACCTGAAGCACCGGCAAGGCGTGCGAACTTGGACAGGACAAGGACTGAAAAACCGATGGGGTTCTCAGGTCTTGTGAAAGCTCCGTGAGCTGCCCTGTGGAAGTGCAGGAAAACATTCGGATATCGTCTCCTGATGGTCTGGATAGCCATCCATCCAGCGGTGATACCGTCGATAAGGAATGCATAGCTTCCAGGCTCGAAACCTGCATTGACGATCATTTCACACCTTTCGATCATGGTGTCAAAGTCAGCGGCTGAAACATTGAAAGAGTGGACCTTTTTCTGGCCGGTCTCCTTGACCGCTTTGTCCATGGCCTCCTTTACATGCAGTACCATCTTGTCATATGGGCAGAAGTCCTGGTTTGCCTGAGGCTCGTCGTTCTTGACGAAATCTCCTCCGCCTACCCAGAAGTCGTAGCAGACCTCAGCGTACTCTGCAGAAGTGAGTCCCATCTTTGGTTTTACAATTGTACCGAGGATCGGCCTGTCGTAGACACCGAGGTATTCCCTCATGTCATCAACAGTAAAGCCGGGACCGTCATACTGCTCGAGCATGGATGGTGGGAACCATACATCCAGCAGCTTCAGTGCTGAGATCTCCTTCATTCCCAGAATGTTTCCAACAATGTATGTCAGAATGTTCTGTACATTTCCTCCCCTGTCAAAAAGCCTCCATGGATAAGCAACCCAGACAAGGTTCCTTTCCAGATCAAGCTGGTAGACCAGAGCATTCATGACCCTGGAAAATTTGGTCTCAGTATTAACTTTGAAGTTCGTACCTGTGGATGATTCCGCTGCAATCTCAGCGGCGGCCTGCAATATATTTAATTCTCCCCCGGGAATTAAGTGAAAGACCCCAAGAAGATATTCCCCGTTGGTCGGGTCCGGAAGTTCCAGATTAACATAAGCTGCCTGTTTGGAATCGAGCGAACTGACCAGATCTTCATAAATCGAGCTCATAATAAGAAGAGAGCCTGCAAGCTATTTGAATTTTTGGAGTGAAATGAAACTGGATGAAAATGGGGAAGGAATGAAGAAGAACAGGAATCATTGTTTACTGAAAATCAGATTGATCAGACAGATCTATAAGAAGATCAAAGGAAAAGCCTTTAACCAGAACTTCCCAAATTACTATAAAACAAAGCAGGATCAAAATGGAAAATATGGACAACTCAGAAATACATGATCAGGATACAGGGATGTGCCCGCACTATGACGGAAAAAGGAATCTACAGGTCATCGGCCTGATAATTCTGTTCATCGCCTCGTGGTCAATCCTGCTATTTTACCACCCTCCGGCAGAGATAGTAGAAAAGCTGGGGGTGCGCAATGTCTACATATTTGTCTTCCTGCTGGCAATGATAGGCGGAGTTTCCACATTTACCTCCACAACATTCTACACCGCCCTGATCACAATATCCATCGGAGGAGTGAATTCAGTATGGATCGCATTGTTCGCAAGCATAGGGCTTACTTTCGGTGACCTTGTATTCTACTACCTTGGTACAAAAGGAAGGCAGTGCATTAAGGGAAGATATGAAGGCAACGTCCATCGCCTTACAAAATGGATGGAAGGTATCGATGACAGGGTGACCATGCTGATGATCTTCCTTTACTCCCTCACACCCCTTCCAAGCGATGTGATCGCAGTAGCACTTGCAATAGTGAGGTTCCCATTCCGGAAAATGATCGTACCCCTGTTCGCGGGTAATTTTACACTTATCGTATTGCTTGTGGAGCTTTCAAAACTGGGATATAGCCTGATCTGAAAGTGGCTGTGCATGCAGACATAACCCTCGACCATCCTGAATGCCCATAGGGATCATTCCGGGGAGCGAGGTCTGAACGTCCTTGGATCCAGTGAGATCGTATTCTCACAGTAGCTGCACATGGTCTTGAGATCGTGACCTTCCAGGAGAACTTTCTCGACCTCTTCCTGAGGTGTGATATACTGCGTCATCTCCTCTCCGCAGTGTGGACATTTGATCTTCAGCCAGTCCAGCTTAGTAAGCTGACGGATATCTTTTATGACAACTCCCAGCGCATCTTCAAAGGTATCCCTTGAAAAACCAATTGCTGGTAGATGACTTATCAGGGATGGTAATTTCTCTCCGTATTCAAGCAACGGGATCACCAGCTGGTCGGTACCAACAGCAAAACCAATTTCCTCGTTTACTTTTGGTGATAGTATCCCGTCCATTGTGAGTATCACGACAACACAATCCGAATGGCGAATGCCAAAGCCTATAAGTTCTGATTCGGACAGCGATTCGGTCTTTTTGAGCACAGAGGAAAAGCTCTCCAGATTCACAGCCCACAAGGCCTGCTCCAGCTCCCTGGCAAGACCCGTATCTTTCTCAGAGTGGGAAATATATACTCTGGTTATCATTATTTTTATCCTCCCGATGCCTCCGCTCTTATCAATAATACTGAAGATGATCATTCCCTGATCCGACTAAGGATCCAAGGATAAAATCCTGAAACAGAGGTTTCTTTTGAATTCTGAAGTACCACCCGGTCACCATTCAGTCAGTCTTTCTTATCTCGTGGTTTTTTGGAAGGTTCAGGATAAGGAACTGGCTCTGGCGCAGGTTCTGGTTCCGGCTCCGGACATGGTATTGGTTCTGGTTGAAGTGATGAAGCATCATCTTTCTTTTGCTGATATAACCTAGAGGTTAGCATCATTTCCTTATTTTCTGGTGTGTCCATTGACATATACCCCCATGTAATAGTAAGTGTAATTTGTATAAATAGTGATGCTAAAATTAAAAATAAGAAATAATTGTTTTTACAAGTTGCACTACGAAAAGACAAACGCTTCGGACTCAAAATCCAATTTCGAAAAATTCAAGGTTTCGAATCCCTCCCCCCGTACATGATATAGGGGATATAGGTAACACTAAAAAACCGAACTCTTAAAATTAAAACAATAAGTACACTATAAGAATTATATTTTTTTAAATAATTACAAAGAGTTTTAAGAACATTTAATTTATTTCTTTTCTGAACTTTTGAAAAGTATCAAGTCGATAATTCAATAAGCTTGACAAGCTGAGTTATTGAGATAATCTTATTACATTGGAAATTCCCACTTGCTTAGGGCTATATATGTTTGGCACAAATTATCTGTTAATATAGCTTAAATTTTCTGTTAGAATACTTGTGATGGAAAAATGGAGGATACAATGAGCTTAAAAGAAGAGATTCAGGAACGTGCTTTTGAGGAAGGTTTCCAGCTTTTTGGTGTTTCGGATCTCGAAAAACTGGAAACGGTTGATTTCCCGGATGACAGGGGGATGGTGAAACCATCTGAAGTCATGCCAGAAGCCAAATCGGCATTTGTAATGGGTTTAGTTCTCTGGGATGAAGGTTTAAATGCAGCGATATCATCTGTGAGTACCGGGGATTTTTCTGGAGGGGAAGCTGACTATTACAACCTGTATTACGAAGTGACCGAAACTCGTGCATGGCGTTTGATTTCTTGGTTAAATGAAAAAGGATACAAAGCGGTTCCATCCCATGCAGTCCATGAAAAGGTTGCCGCGTATCTTGCAGGATTGGGATTTATAGGACACAATACTCAGGTTATAACACCTGAATACGGGCCAAGAGTTAGATGGGTAACAGTATTGACAGATGCAGAACTTGAGCCCGATGAACCCTTTGAACGGGATCTATGTTCAGAACAACCCCTTTGTCAGGAACATTCTCAGTGTGTTAAAAGCTGTCCCTATCAGGCGATCATTCCTGGCCCTTCCCAAGGAGTAGAACCTGGAAAGAAAGTCATTTACGACAAATGTGTAGTTTCCCATGAATTTGACAAAGACGTTTCTCCTCAAAATGAGAAACACATACGTCGTATAACAAAAAGGGGATTCATGGAGTGTACAATATGCAATCTGATATGTCCCTATGGAAAACCAGTGGAAGAAAGCATAATTCCTGGTAAAAGAGGACTTGATTGAAGAGGAAGTACTATTTCTTTTCTTTTTTTAACGTCCTATTTCACAAAATATATTTTCTTCAATAACATCTCGTCCAGTTCTCCAACCTCTCCCTGACATGAGCATTGAGAGTAAATAACTTATCAATCCTGGGTATTTTGCTTCGTGTACTATCCCGATAGGCAGCATTTGTATTTTGTGAGAACTTGAATTCAGAATTCTTCTATTTTTAATTCAATTGCTTGTAAGATTGCATTTTCCAGTTGTTTAGGTTCATCTGTACCTATCCTGTATACTTTACCGTTTTTCATCTTAATCTCAACTGCATCAAACCCAGAAACATTAAAAATTACCATCTTAGGCCATAGCCACAATCTGATCCCCCAGCCATAATACCAATGATTCTTTACCGTTCTTGCTGAAACAATTTCATTAATCGGAAACTTCTTCCAAAATATTCCATAGCCAAATTTTATTCTTAGGTAGGTTTCATCAATCGTGACTTTAAGTGTTGTAAAAGAGATTAAGATTAGGACAATGAGTAACATAACGGCAAAAACTATTGGTTCAAAATCTGATGATGATAAAATAAATACAAACAGCGAAACAAGCGCAAGTGCGACACATATTATAAAATATCCTGTTTGGGTATGTTTGTAATTCATATCATTAAGTTAGTTATATCAAATTAAAAGCTTTGTTTCCCATATCTCAATTCTTTCCCTCACATGAGCATTGAGGGCAAACGGCTTATCACTTCTGGCATTCTGCTTCATCTAGTGCAATATACCTTTGGAGAAACCCATCTTCTTCCATTCGGTGTAAGATATGTCAATACTCTTCTTTCCCAACTGCTTGAATACTGCCTAAAGTAAATTTCAAAAATAGTTTTGTACCTACAAGTCAGTTTAGTAAATGAAAATATAGAATCACATACCAAAATCAGGAGTAATATAATGACTAAAATAGCTTATCTTTACGTTCTTAACACGATGGCCGACTGGGAGCCGAGTTACCTGATAGCTGAATTGAATTCCGGCCGTTATTTCAGGAAGAATGCAAGCGAATACACGGTCAGGACAGTAGGTATTACAAAAGAGCCTGTTGTTACCATGGGTGGGTTGCGTATTGAGCCAGACATTAGCCTTGATGAATTAATGACTAACGATGCCGGAGTGCTGATCCTGCCAGGTGGCGATACCTGGCTTGAAGATATTCACACGCCAATACTGGAGAAAGCAAAGGAGTTCCTGGATGCAGGTATCACTGTTGGTGCCATATGTGGTGCAACTCTGGGTTTTGCTAAAGCCGGCCTTCTGGATAACAGACTCCATACAAGTAACGATCTGGATTACCTGAAAGCGATCTGTCCCGATTACACCGGAGAATCATTTTATCGTCAGGAGCCTGCTGTGACTGATGGTAACCTTATAACTGCCTCAGGGATTGCCCCTCTTGAATTCGCAAAGGAAGTTATCAGTAATCTGGATGTATTTTCGGCTCAGACCCTTGAAGCATGGTATGAATTATATGTTACTCATAAGACGCAGTATTTCTATGCACTTATGAAGTCGCTGGAAGAGTGAGGTAAGAGTTTACAGTGTATTTTAGGAAGGGAAATGTGTCTATAGCTGTAGGACAGAATAACAATACTGAATAATTAGGGAGGTTGTTGATGAAAGCAATTGTATGCGAAAGATACGGACCACCAGAAGTTCTTCAGCTCAAGGATGTAACAAAACCTGTTCCTAAGGACAATGAAGTTCTCATAAAAATTCATGCAACACCCGTAACTACGGGAGATTCTAATGTTCGGAATTCTGTTTATGTTCCTCCCGGTTTAGGCCCTCTGGCACGATTAATGTTTGGTATCACAAAACCAAAAATCAGTATATTTGGAGGTGTGCTTGCCGGGGAAATTGAAGCAATAGGCAAGGATGTCGACTCGTTTAAGGTAGGTGACCAGGTTTTTGGAACTACCGGGTATACTCTTGGTACTTATGCCGAGTACAAATGCATGCCTGAAGATGGAGTGCTTGCATTAAAACCGGTTAATCTGACATATGAGGAAACCGCAGTGATTCCTTTTGGAGCACTAACTGCATTATATTTCCTCAGGGACATGGCAAATGTCCGGAGTGGACAAAAGGTTCTTGTGAATGGTGCTTCAGGGGGAGTTGGTAGTTCAGCCGTACAGATTGCCAAATTCTTTGGTGCAGAGGTGACAGGAGTATGCAGCACCCGGAATCTGGAATTGGTGAAGTCTCTGGGAGCTGACAATATCATCGATTATACGAAAGAGGATTTTACCAAAAATGGTGAAGTTTATGACATTATTCTTGACACGGTAGTAGGCAAAACATCGTTTTCAAGATGCAAAAACTCGCTGAGCCAGAATGGGTTCTATCTTTCAGTTGCCGGTGGCCTGAATGATCTACTTCAAAAGCTCTGGACTTCGAAAATCGGCAGCAAAAAAGTGATCTTTGGCGGAGGGGAAGCATGTGAGAAAAAAGAGAGTTTGCTTTTCCTCAAAGAACTCATTGAATCCGGAAAACTAAAACCGGTTTTAGACAGAAGCTACCCGCTAGAACAAATTGCAGAAGCTTTCACATATGCCGAACAAGGTCACAAGAAGGGAAATGTGGCTATAACTGTAGGACACGATGATCGGAAATAAAACATTTCAGAACTGTTTGTCCTGAAAAGAAAAAAGGATTGCTCATGTAAGCGCTTGTAGATGATCTTCTTGTGGACTCGATCCTCATAGAGATTTCATTCTTAAGAGCACCTACATAAGCAAAGGAAGTACCCCTTCCTGAATACACAGTTCCCCAACCGTGCTTCGTACCAGCCCCTTTTTTATTGTTAACGTATATAATGGTCGTGGTTGACAACCAAATGAACTTCCAAATTTAAACTTCATAGAGTTAAAATACCAAATCGAAGTGAAGGATAAACCAGATCAGGTAAAGCAACCCAATCAATATCCCAAATGGATAAGCTATGATCCACATGATAGTGAGATCCGGACTCTCAAATCGTAAGCTGGTAACTGTAAAAGCGGTGTTCACCCATACATACCAGAAGCTCAGCATTGCAAGGATAAGAAAACCCCAATGAGAATTGAACAAAACCAAAACGATAGCAACAAAAGTAAGCGGACAAATGATCACAATGTCTGCAAATGACATTCCAAATAATATCTTTTGCTCATGCCAATCATCGGTTGAACCGTCCGGGTTATCCATAGCTTTACCTTTGTAGACGTTGACTTGAAACCAACATAGAATCAGCGTGAAAATTGCGAACAATAACAAAAGACCATACAAGGTCACCTTTGATAGAAGTTCCAGTTCCTGCATTTTCCATCCTCATTGTCTATTTTTATAAAGTATTTTAGATATTAATTTTGGTTTGTTGTTCATATCCATGTCCCACGATCAGACCCTACCAGATCCTATATCACCATGCCACTGTGATCGCAAGAATACCGGTTGTGAAGTTTGTAAGGAACCAGATAATCCTGAACCTGTTCGTGGTGGTCTGATGTCCCAGACTGTTCTGGTTCCCGATCCAGAACCAAAAGCTCAGGCTGTGGTAAAGAAAAATCACACCGGGAATCCATGCCAGCTTGAATGCCCAGGAGTAATTCAGGACCAGACCGACAGCTACTATCCCATAGATCCAGCCGATAGATGCATCGGCAACAGCTATTGCATGTTCATATACTTTGAACTCAGGGATCAGTTTCTTTTCCTGAAGTCCTATTTTTGTGGCTAATTCCCAGTTCAAAACTGAGATAAGCTGACCTAACCAGTGGAAAATGAACCCGACAACAAAGATCAGGATAGCTACAATTACATGAAAATAAGGAATTATTTCCATGCACTTTCCACCCCGGAGCCGGAAGTCTTCCTGCCACATATGGGAATCTATTCTACAAATGGAATACGGAACAATATTGTTGTCATAATACCGATACTCCCCAAATTAAATTAGAGAATGACAACATATATACTTTTGTTTACTTAAAAAAAGTCAATATTACATATGAGCTATCATTTGAGGCCGGAACCCGAAGGAATGGTAAAAGTGAAGGTGCTTCCAACGCCTTCTTCACTGTCAACCCAGATGTTACCGCCATGCATCTCAACATATTTCCTGACCAGAGCAAGTCCCAGACCTGTACCACCGTATTGTTTTGAGGTCGATGAGTCTGCCTGCCTGAAAGTCTCAAAGATCACTTCCTGCTTTTCCTCAGGGATACCAATACCGTTATCTGACACAGAGATTTCAAATACGTTATCGTTCTCGGCCATGTTGATCTATATACATCCGTTCTCAGGAGTGAACTTCAGGGAATTGCTTAACAGATTGTACATTATTTGCTTCATTCTTAACCTGTCAGCATACATATAAAAATTCTCTGAACGAGCATGACCATAGATCTCTATGTTCTTTTCATCCGCCAGATGCTTGACCATGCTTTCAATTTCATAAAAGAAGTGAGATGAACTGAATGTCTCATATTCAAGCTGCATCCTTCCGCTCTCGATCTTTGAAATGTCAAGGATATCATTGATAAGGTCCAACAGATGCTGACCACTGGTCATAATGTTGTGTGAATATTTTACCTCCTTTTCATTCAAGTTGTCAAAAGGATTGCTATTTAGCAACTGTGAGAATCCAATAATGGAATTCAGAGGCGTACGTAACTCATGGCTCATGTTCGCAAGGAACTCGGATTTGATGCGGCTTGCCTCTTCGGCTTTGTTTTTCGCCTCAAGGATCTCTTTTTCGTGTTTTTCACGTTCGCTTACGTCCCTTGAGATACCAAACATCACTTTTTTACCATTCCATTTACCATTGGTCACCCTGGTCTCAACAGGTATCAATGTTCCATCTTTAGAAATAATGGGAATTGAACATGAATCGAGGTATCCACAAAGTAACTGTCCTACAGTTGATATTACCTTGTCTTTACTTTCTTCTGGATGGATATCAGTTACTTTCATGGAGATTAGCTCCTCTTCACTGTACCCAAGCTTTAACCTGGCTGATTCATTTGTGGAAACGATGTTACCAGCTTCATCCACAACAAAGAAAAGATCGTCCATGGAATTGAACAGGTTTTCCAGATCGGTCTTCTGCCTGTTAAGGGCATCCTGTATTCTGGCTCTTGCGATATATTCACCTGCAAAAGAAGCTATGCTTTCAAGTCCGTTCCTTGTCTGCTTCGGTATTGCATTATAACTATGAGATGAAACACTCATGCAGGCAACAGCTTTTCCTTCGAAATGTATAGGAATTGCAGTCATTGACCTTAATCCTTCAGACAGGAAGTCCTCAGAGAGAGTGTTGACCAGATTGGTTGATAACATGTCAGAATACTTAACGTATACTGGTTTCCCATCCCTTACAATTTTTGCATTCAACGAATCTTTATCATAGTGCCTGCATTGTGCTACAAACCCAGGTGAAAGCCCATTGTGTACGATCATATCCAGATCCCCGTTATCATTTACCAGATAGATCCCACTGGAATCAATAGCCTCAAGGGTTACAAGATGTTCCACAAGGGAATTCAGGATACTCAAAAGATCAGAACGTTTCCCCATGTCAATTGAAAGATCATGCTGGATAGATAGAATGTCTTCTGTAAGCTTTCTGTCTGTAATGTCATTCAGAATTATCATTCTTCCATGAACATCGTCGTGTTTGTCATAAAGAGGAGAAAGGGTGATATTAAACCACATCGTTCCATCGGAAAGATCTTTCTTCAGCTCCGTCCTGTTCATTTCTCTACCATTATATTCAAGGTCGAGAAGTTCAGGCCAGTAACCAGGTATTTCTGAAACATGCCTGCCCAGATCGTTTGCGGAAATCTCCAGGTATTCCTCAGCAAACTGGTTGATATCAATAAGTCGTTCCTTCCTGTCAAGAACAATTACACCAGAAGGCATATTCTCAAAAAGAAAACTACGTGCAAGTGGCGTTATATCAAGTAACCTGTAGCGGAATATTCCAGCGTATACCAGCATTACACATAGAATGAAGACAAAAGGAATAGGATCAAGGCCTGCAGGGAACAAACCAACCAGATATAGAAGATAGACGGAAAAAGGAATCATTGCACAGATGATCAGAATTACCAGTTGTCTTCCATAGAAAGTTCTGTTGTGTACCCACATATTGAAAAAAAGAAAAATGCTGTAAAGTATCAATATGATAGAATATACCTGATTGAACCAATAATACAGACCCGGTTCAAAATAGAGTCCAAAAAAAGGACCTGTACTGCTTATGTAAATCGTTTCATGAAAAAGGGAATGTATCTCTGTTGTAAATGCAAGAACAAGGGTTATCATCGGTACGATGAACAGACCGACCATCTTCCTGTGTGTAAGCCACTGCTCTCTTCCTGTATAGCTCATAGAGAACAGAAGTAAAAAAGCCGGTATCATCGATATTCCGACATACTGGAGTTTGTAGAAGATCAGCGAAGCTTCCAGTTCTGTTGAAGCGATCTCCAGAGAATAGAATATTGAATAGATCGCAAGAGAGAACAACAACATTCCAAAATAAGCAACATACTCAGAGTCCCTAAACTGCTGGATATAGAGTGCCATCATTATAAGCAATATCCCGGAAACTATTAAGAAATCAGAATATAAGCTGAAATGGATCGTTGTATCACCTGTAGTCAAGGTACTCGTTTCAGCAAAAAAAGATTTGATATTATAAAAATATGTGTATTCAATATAGGAGTGCTGCAAGCTTTTTTAACTTATATTCTAATTCCTTCCTGTTATATCAAAAAATAAAGTAGTATCAGATCAAAACATCCTCAAGACCAGCTTCCTCTACAATCTCGATTGCACGTCTCTTCTCATTAGAAGTAAGTCGACGATCGATCTCAGGATATTCTGAAGCCCTGAAGTATGGAGAATACTGGAACATCAGATTGAATCGCACCTCAGGAATATGGCTTGCCACCCATTCTGCGATCGGTCTTGTACAACATTCCAGATGACCGGGCATTACAAGATGACGTATTATGACCTCTGCATCCTGATAGGCAACTTCGTGATTCCTTTTGACAACGTAAGTATAGTCCTTTACTTTGGAATACTTTCGTGCGCATTCATCACTCCCATATTTGAAGTCAGCAAGATATACATCGATAACACCCTCCAGTACTTTTGCCACCTCTGATGAATGGTACATGTTAGAATTCCACACCATCGGAACATTGACATTGGTTCTGTTAATGATCTTCAGAACACAATGTGCATGTGGGGTAGGGGTTACAAAATTTACATTACTTGAACCTTCAAGTCGTCTCATTTCTATGATCCCGGCCAGGTTTTCAGGATCTGCAACGAATCCGCTTTCAGGCCGCGTGGATATATCCCAGTTCTGACAGAAAACACAGGCAAAGACGCAACCTGTGAAGAATATCGTATGTGAAGGCACAAGTTCCGGTTCTTCCCCCATGTGCAGGAATTCCGATGCATATCTGGAGGTCTCAAGCAATCTGCAGAATCCTTTTTCACCCTTCCTGCGATTTACACCACATCTTCGTTCACACAGATGACAATTCCCAAGTATTCTCTCAGCTATCCCGACCTTCAGGTCCAGAAGAGAAGGCTGAGCTTCCGGAAGTTCAATATTCTTCCCTTTAAGATCGATAGTTTCCAGTAACTCCCGATACTTTCCGATCTCAAGATCATGGATTGTCCAGAGATCCTCAATGGAAGCCAAAGGATCGAAGTCAACCGGAATGCTTTTCGTGATCCTGAAACGTGCTGGCAGTTCATCACTCTCTACTTTGAGATAACGGTTCAAGAATTTTGGTTTTATTTTTCATACCCCAACATTAACAATAATATTAATGTAAAAAATAAGTCAGTTTCTCTTAAACTTGAGCTATCATAATTGAAAGATACAAGTTTGTCCCATTTCCCCATGACGCTTGTTCAGTGCACCCATATTCGAAAAGGATAAACAACATCTATAGATTTGATTTCCTAATTGTGCATGGAATCAGTTATCTGTTAGGCAACAGAAAGGTTGCCATTTAGACGGAACAATAGGATCTCTACATACCCAAATAAATATTGGATATATTAGTGGAATATTAGCAGCTATCATTAAAGCTGTTTATATGACTGAAGGTTTAGGTTAACTCTCTCAAAATTATTTTCAGCTTTGAAGCCATGTGACTCTTTCAAAGCAGAATACTCCCAATTATTGCCCCAATAACTCCCAATAATAGGTATAACAATAAAGTTTTAAGGATTCCCCAGCCTTCAAATTCCCCGTAACCTCCACCTAAATATGTAAATTTTGATTTGAAAGCTACTATTAGCCAAGCTATGATAAGTCCTACTATTGCACCAATTATTGCCCCATATGACATGTCGAGTCCCCCTATAGTCCCATGCTTTTAGAACTAATTTCCACTCACTACTCATACAATGTCTTACTTAATACATAATTATTTCCTATGAGATCATCAAGGAGAAGAAATTAGTAAACTACTGAATTTGATGATATTAATTTCATAAAGTAAATTGCTCATAAAAATTAAATAACATAAGTGACAGATGCTATAACGGGGATAAATTAATACAAGGAATTGTTGATTTTTTTAACAGTTTGAAGTTTGCCATTTTGGATACAATACATCCAAAAATAAGTTTTTTTGTTGGTGGGGAATATGTCAAAAGGGGAAGAATTTCTTGGAACTGCATTGAGTATTGAAAGACATGAAACACATGCAAATGTCTTTGGACAGCAAGCAGAGGATTTCTTATCTTTCAGGTTGCAAATTACTGACCAAAATGGGAATACTGAAACCCTACTTCCAGTAGAAATTCGTGCAAAGCAGATTATCAATAGAGTTCAGGAAGGGGATTTTGTCAATGTAGTAGGAAAAGTTAACAAGCAGGGTGTACTTATCCCTCACAAAATCTTCAACATCACATCAAAATCTGAAATCCATATAAAAAAGCGTATGGGTTTGGCTTCTATCTTTTTGATAGGTCCTTTAATACTATTGTCAATTGTAGGGGTCATTGGATTTTTTGGGGGCTTGCTAGGCATAGTTGCAAGTCAGGGTCATCCTGAAGAATTAATGATCAGCATTATTGTTTTCATCGTGGGTTGTATATGTCTCGGTCTATGGTATCATATCGGCCATAGACTCAAATAATAAATTAAGACTAAAATGGAACGTGGGGGGAAATAAATTGCATAATCAAAAAATTCCATTTTCAGCACAAAACATTGATCCAACTAAAACATATCATTTTTCAACCGACCATATTTCATACCTCGAGAAAGGATTTGTTGATGATTTAGATGGAACTATTGATGCATCTCAATTGGAAATAAAAACGTTTGAAAATGTTCGGATACTAAAAATAATTGGTCTCACTGATTTTTGGAAGATAAACGCAAACCAGAAAAAAACAATACACGGTTTGATGTCATACCTGCTTTCTGGATTACATGAAGGAAATATCCCGGTTCTATTTGGTATATTCGGACGTCCAGACAACATTGAAATTTTCATGGGAACCTTTGGAAGTGACGTTTCAAGAGTTGAGGGAAATATTATCACTCTTAAAAAAACACTAAATGCATTTTTTGAAGGTATTTCCATAAAAATGCAGGAATTTGATGATTTCGATAATCTTATCAAAGAGTTCAAGCAATCGGGAATAGTTGTCTCTAGCCCTTCATACTCTGGGAAAATATCTAATCAATCTACTTTAGATGTAACTTCTCAAAGCAAGAAAAACCTAGAATTGATGGGAAGTTCAACGGAGATTGATGAACTGTTGAGAGGAATGTATGGAGAGAACTTTTGTTATCTCATTTATGCAATTCCTGTATCTAATAAGGAAATCACAGCTTATAATAATATGATTCTCAAAGAATTGCGATCTCTTCAGGAATCGATGCTGAGCCATTCTGCGACTCAAAATATTCGCAGTCCACTTGGCCAGACGTATGAAGAATTACTGAACAACTATTTGCGTTCGATAAAAACGGCGAAAAGAACAGGCCTCTGGAATTCATCCATATTTCTCTTTACTCAATCTCCTGAGACCATGAATAATTTAAAAGCGATTTCAAAAGCCGTATTTGGAAGCAACCGCACAATGAATGATAGAGTTCAGACATTAAGTTTAACGGGAAAACTGATAAAGAATGGTCTAATCATGAATCCCCCTCCCACTTCTCCGGGACAATTACAGCATCCATATGCCTACATGAATACTCTCAATTCGAATGATTTGGGTGTTTTTATCAATCTACCTTCTCAGGAAATGCCAGGGTTCTCAATAAAACCCTATGGGCGTTTTAAAGTGTCAAAGCAGGATACTGATGATATAAATATTACCATCGGAGAGATTCTTGACAGAAGGGAAAAAACACATAATTGTTACAAAATTCCTGTGGGAAATCTCAATAAACATGGGTTGATTGTCGGAACTACCGGTAGTGGGAAAACAAATACTCTTTTCTTTCTGTTAAAAGACCTCTGGAAGAAAAATAAAATTCCGTTTTTGGTTATAGAACCCGCAAAGACCGAATATCGGTCTCTTCTTTTCAGTGAGGAATTAAAGAACGATCTCAAAGTCTTTACACTTGGGGATGAGAATACCTTCCCATTTCGAATCAATCCATTTGAAATACTTGACGGAGTAACGGTACAGACACATATTGATCTTCTCAAATCTGTATTTAATACAAGTTTCTATATGTGGGGCCCCCTGCCTCATGTCCTTGAACAATGTCTTCATGAGATCTATATCGACCGGGGGTGGAATCTTGCATCAAATACTAATCGACTTGGGCTCCATAATGGTGCAAATCCGACATTAACTGACCTTTACAACAAAGTGGATGATGTAGTCGACAAGTTGGGATATGGAAAAGAAACCACAATGGAAATAAAGGGATCTCTCAAGACGCGAATAGATAGCATGCGAATTGGTGGAAAGGGGCTTATGCTCGATACACGACGAACGATGCCCTTTGAGACATTTTTAAATAAACCAACGATACTGGAATTGGAGTCCCTTGGTGATGATGATGAAAAATGTTTTGTTATGGGTCTCATTCTCACACGAATGTATGAATACTATATCTCCAAGGGAACTACAGAGAAAGTTGATTTGAAACACATCACTGTTATTGAAGAGGCACACAGATTACTGGGAACATCCCAAAATGATAATCCTTATGTAGGGAACACCAGAGGGAAATCGGTTGAGACCTTTACCAATATACTGGCAGAGATTCGCGCATATGGAGAGGGAATTTTAATTTCAGAACAGATTCCCACAAAACTTGCACCTGATATTCTGAAGAATACTAATTTAAAGATAATGCATCGCATTGTTGCAGAAGATGACAGGAAGGCTATGAGTGCAACGATGAACATCTTGGAACAAGAAGCATTGATGGTCACAACATTCTCTCCAGGATATGCAGCGGTCTATAGTGAGGGAGACACAGGAGCATACTATGTAAAGGTGCCTTATTCAAAAATTAAAGCACCCTCCTCTGAAAATAAAGATGATCTAATAAAAAATGCGATGCTGGATCCTATTCAAGATAAGAAAGCACTTGCTCCGTATGAAGGATGTGCTAAATATTGTAGTAACATTTGTCAATACAAAAACCTTGGGAGAAATGTCTCCAGAAAAAGGTTGTTTTTGCCCAAGATACCATATCTAATACTTGCTATGCTTGATGATGCGCCCAGTCTTCCTGAAATATTAGCACAGATGGCGGAATCAGGTCGGGAGGAGGGAGAATTATCAAAGAATGCCGTGGGTATCGGGATTTGTGCTCTCGTTCATGGATTAGAGTATTTCTTTGACCAGGTAAGTCTTCGATACCAATGGTCTTTTGAAGATAGGGAAAAAATACAGAGCATTCTCTTGGACTTTACCATTGAGATGCTTAAAGAGTATCACAAAGACCCACAACAATTTTCATATGAATCTCTTGACCAAGAAAAAATTAAAGAATTCAATGAATACTATCAACAGATCTGTACTGGAAAACAGCCAACCAATCTATGTGGGAAAATCTGTACAGAAAATACCTGCCTGTATCGTTATTATCTTTCTAAGATGTTAAACGATGAAGAATATAAGAGAAGATCCATTCAACTTTTCGATGAGAATGATCACCTTCAATGGAAACAATTCTACCATAAAATGATTCGGGAACTAATACTTCCGGATATCTCAGATGATCTTATCCAGAAGCTCGGTCTTTGCTGTATTCTTCAAACCGGTTTTTCGAAAGAGATCTACCCTCTTAAAATCAAAATATTAATTGAAAATATCATTGCAGATTACCCTGACAGTATACCAGATGAAGAAAATCTGATTTGAATGAAAATGAACGGGTGATTAAAAATGCCTAGTGAGTTGGATAAAGATTTTGAACATTATACAAAAAAAATAAATGTCAATCGTACATGGGCCCAAAAAAAATATAATGCCCTCTCCGAGGATGCAAAAAGATGCCTTGATGATTACATAAACAACCAATTTTGGTTAAAGAATGGTCTACCACTAGGTTTTGAGATTAAAAAAAATAATTCTGATTATGCACGATTGAGGGAGGACTGGCTTCAGATTCGAGACAAGGCTATCAAAATTGGTGAAACGGAGAAAAGAAACTGGGATGAATGGGCAAAGGCTATAAATGAATCTGAGAAGGCAGCGAAAAAAGAATCAAGGCGTTTTTTTTCAAAGGATGTGAAAGTACCTAAATCGATGACTCCTTCTTACACGTATAAATCAAAAAATCTAGCAAGTATCTTTGGTCGAAGTGGATATATTGATGGCAAGGAGTTTAAATCAATTGTCGAAAAAGCATTGGATACACCCAGTAGTTCATCGGACAAGATGAAGTATGCATCAAATATTGTTGGGAAGTTATCAGATGATATTCTTGATGGATTGTTAAAGGATCCGTATGGATTTGAGGGATGTGTGAGGCTTTCTCTTATTCTTGTAACAAATTCAAATGAAAAACTTCAAAATGAAGCCTTTCGTATTCTGCGAAAAGTTCCTTCTGTTTCACAAAATAACCTTAATAATGAAGGAATACTGTGGTTTAAAAGCGGCAAGCTATTTTATGATGGAGTTCAAAAAGAATCCAAACTCTCAAAATCTGACGCTGCATTAAATTTTGCAAAAGAGCTGATTAAAGAGAAACAGTACCTTGTGAATGCAAGAAACGATTTAGATGGATTGAAAGCAGTAGTTCAGATATATGGGAATCTTAAGACTTCCTCTTATGGCGGAAAGAAAAAGATTGAAGCTGAAAAGCTGGCAAAAACAATATCAGAAGCTCTTGTGCCCGGTTCAACTGAAAGAAAATATTCTGCATATGGAATATTTGAAAGATATGGTTATGGAAAAGGACTGTATGGCCATATTCAAAATGAATTAAGGCCTATATGGAAACACACAAAGAATTCGCCTCTTCCTCAAAAGCTATATACAGACTATTTAGGAGATACACTCAATAAGAAGTTTGCTATTAGCTTTCTTGAAAATACTTCTGATAAAGATTTGCTTCGGATTGGAAAAAATCCAGACGGGAGAAAAGCACTATCTCTGTTGTATCATGCTTTAACTTACAGTTCTAACAGTAAAGCATCAGAACACACAAATCGTATTATGGCTACCTTAAGCTATCTTGATGCCAAACAATTTGTAGGTAAAATTGTCAATAAAGAAAAAATTCCTCTTATACCCACAAGTGCTGCCATGTTTAGAGGGATCTTACCCTTTGCATACCTGAATAAAGATGGTAACATCCTTCTGAATATTGGTTATCTTAGTTCTTTAAATGAAAAATATAAAAAAGAAATCTCTACATTACCTGATTCCGTAAGTACCATGGATGGTGCAATGTTTAAACCGGATCAATTAATTGGCATAGTTAATTATGATCAAGGCGGCATTGTCATGTATCGTCCTGCAATCTATTTGCTCCAAATGAATAAAAAATCGTTAGAAGCCGTATCAGATAAAATCTGGACAAGTGTTGAACTGGGTGTTTCTATCGGCACATTAGGCGTGGGTCTTGCTCCAAGTATTCTAGAAAAAGCAGCTGAAATAACTACAATAGCCCTTACTGCGATCAATATTGCTGTAAAAGAATATCAGGGGTGGATAATCAGTAATTATAAAGAGAAGGGTAAGGAATTCATCAATTTAGTAGACGCAGTAACTTTTTGTGCAAATATTGCTATGATGGGAGAAGTTGTGGTTTCACCCCTATTAACAAAATTAATCAACTCATGGGATGAATTAAAAAATATCAATCCTGCATTAACTGCATCAAAAGAATTCAAAGCAATAAATTCAGATGTAGACAAATTAAGTAAAAACTTGAGAAAAATTGATGAGGTCCCTAATGCAGATATACGTGTTTCCAGAAGAAGAAATGCATCACAGGAAAGAGCTCCTGTTCAACGTACTAATAAAGGAGTGGATGAAGAATCCAGATTTTTTGGAAGGAGGGATGTTCCAAATACAGAAGCAACTGTTCCCTCTTCAACTAATAAAAATCTGTCACTTACCATGAAGAAGAATCTGGTTAAGGACGATAAATTGACAACACTTTTTGTTCATGAAGTAGGAGCTAATGAACTTCACAAAGATTATATGTTTCATACTCCAGAAACAGGAAAATCAATACCCTATGACCACGATAGTGATAAGGATTTTAAATTTTTATATGGATTATCAGAAGCAGCACAATCCAATGATAGAAATGAGATTATAAAAGCAGCGAAGAAGCATAGTGTTAAACATGAAGATGGAGGACATCATGCTTCTTACACAGATACTAACAATTGTACTGAAAAAGCGTATGATCAATGGTCAAATGTTGTCCGGTTGCCAATGATACGTGATAGGTGGATCACTCCGGGGGATATTGCTATGAGTGATACAGTAGCTGAATTCATTCGGAGATATGATAATAAAAAATTTTATCCGGGACCGGATAAATATAAAACCCCTGAAGCAAAGGTCAAAACTGATCAAAAGTGGAAAGAAGCTAGAGAATATACTTTAGATTATATCCGCAAGAAATTCAATATAAATCCCGATACCACGACAATGGAAAAATATATGGCACTTTTGGAGACAATGGGAGATAAAATTGGCAGACCAGAAATTGATCGTATTCGTCGGGAATTACGTTTATCAGAAGAGATGGCATCAAACACTCCCAGAAGAGAATTTCCTTCTCCTCTGAATGAAAATGTTTCTCCTGATACAAGACTTGTTAATGATACTAAGCCAGATATTGATGACACTTTACCAGGTGCACAGAAAGATACAATACCAATATCTCCTAAAAGAGGTTCCTCTCCAAATGAAGATGTTCCTCCTGGAACAAAACTCGTTAATGATACTCAGCAGGATATAGGAGATACATTACCAGGGTTGCCGGGTGAACCACACTATTCACGTATAAATATCCGAACTCTTGGTGATGAATGTACTAACATGGTGAAACAGTTAAATATGTCTGAACAGGACTTGAACGATTATTTATTTATTCATGAGAAGGCTTCAAGAATTGATGGAGACTGGAAAGAAGGAGCTTTCCAGAAGGTTGTTCAGGCAGAGATAAAGAAAACGTACGAAACATTGGGCCCTCAACTTGGAAAGGAAATGATTTCCTTTGGGCATAATCCTCACAGTATATCAAATGCTATAGACCAATTGAAAGATTCTGGTTATGACAATAAGGCTATTCAAAAGGTATTCAAAGTCGAGAATAAATTAGCCGAGTCTTTACAATCTATGTTAAATGGTTCCCGCCAAGATGCAAGGAGTGCAATCAGGGGAAGTGATGGTGATGTGACAAAAGCGATAGAGAACCAAAAGTGGAAACAACTAGTAAATTCCTGGAATAAAGAACATTCTTCATCAATGCGACAGATGACTCTATCGGAGAAACAGCAGATACAGAAAGAGGCAGAAAATTTTGCTAAAACAGAAGAAAAAATAGCTAAAAATAAAGTTAAGAATGAATTCACAGATGAAAGCAAATTGAAAAATAGGGAACCGGATGAATTGAAGGAATCTCAAAATCAATTTAAAGAAAAGGTTGGGCGATAAAAGTGTCAACCGAAAAATCAAGAAAATTCTTTGCTAAAAAACGTAAAGAAATGGAAGAACGGAGACAAAATACTCAGGAGAAATTCAGGAGTTGGATAAACAAAAGTTATCTGGGTACGAATAAAGAAAGGGGTAGTGGAGAAGTAGAATTATCATCATATTCCGAAGAGTTTTTACAACGTTCTGAAAAAAGGCATCAAGAGAATCTAAAATTATATGGTGGTAAAAAACCAAAGGGTGGTAGATTAGATGGAGGTGAAGAACCAGAGGGTGGTGGACTAGACAAAACTGATGTTAATGCTGTTGGAAGCAATTTAAACTTGAATTCCAATGTAAAAGGCGATTTAGGTAACGTTTCCGACATAGGTTCCAACATTGAAGCTGATTTTGGTAACGACATAATTCTAGATTCCGAAGCTGAAGCTGATTTTGGTAACGACATAATTCTAGATTCCGAAACTGAAGCTGATTTTGGTAACGACATAATTCTAGATTCCGAAACTGAAGCTGATTTTGGTAACGACCTCTTTCTAGATTCCAAAGGTAAAGGTGATTTTGGTAGCGATTCCAACTTTGTTTCTGATCAGGCACCTATGGAATAACTTATTGAGAATTTGGCTCTGTAAAAAACCTCGATGTTCTGGCAAAAATGAAAGTTAATAATAATTCAAAATATGCTGTCAGCTATTGAATATACATACTTATTTTTCCCTGTTGACAGTGACTTCGACATGTTTTCTACATAACCGAAACATTATTCTGTTAAGTACTTAGAACTGCAATATAATCAGAGTATGCATCATGTAAATTCAAATCAACGTATTTCTATTCAAGGTTCATTACATATACCCCAGAGGCAGTAGCAGCAACGGCTCTTCATCGACCGGCAGGTCAAGGATAGCAGCAACTTTCTCGTCCTCGAACGCACCTACTGCACACGTCCCGATTCCAAGTGACATTCCCTGAAGATATATATTCTCAGCAGCACAGCCCACTTCGATATGTGCATACCTGACCCCGCGATTCCCGTACTTTACCATTATGCGTGAATAGACTGCTGTGATCACGACAACCGCAGCAGCATCCCTTATCTGTGGTTGTGACAGCGATACCCTGCAGAGATCATCCCTTTTGTCGCCATCAAGGACTTTTACTATTGAATGCCTGGATGGCACATACCTGTAAACACCAGCATTCATCCCATCCACATTACCGACGACCAGGTATACCTCAAGAGGATAAAGTGCACCGGCTGAAGGTGCTGTCCTGAAGAAGTTATCCAGGGTCAAACCCTGTGCAGCCCACATTAATTGTGACACATCGGAAAGTGATAACGCCTCCCCTGAATAGGAACGAAGTGATCGCCTTTCTGAAAGGGTTTGTTCGATGGAAAAGCCGCTTTGAATTGTCGGTTCCGGAAGTTCGATCTCAGGTGATGGATCAACAGGATCTGCTCCCGGATCAAGCTGATCGTTTCTGTCTTTTTGTCTATCCCCACTCATCAAAATAAGAGATTGTCCTGCGACATCTATAAATCTTACTCACAGCAAAGTATTTGCAATGTCTGATGGACAACCTCTTCCAGTCAATAAACTTAGAGAAAAGCTCTTAGAGCCTGCAACCGACATAAGGTACCTGCTCTCAAAGGGCTATGTAAGAAAGAGTGCGATCACTTTCGTAAGCAACCATTACAGGCTTACCGAACATGAAAGGCATGTACTCGCAAGACTGGTACTCTCATCCGAAACTGCAGAAAGACGCAGTAAAAAGAAACTCAGTTGCTCAAGGTTAGAAGGATGCGACGTTCTAGTTGACGGTTACAACGTCATAATAACCATAGAAAGTGCACTGAAAAATGAACCAGTGTGGTCTGCAGACGATGGATTCCTGCGTGATACCAGTGGAATATTCGGAAATCACAGGATCACGGATACGACCTTCCTGGCAATTGATGAGATGCTGGCAACTCTTTCGGCTTTGAAATTAAAATCAGCTACTATCCTTCTTGATTCACAGATGAGCAACAGCGGGAAATTGGCACAGTATATCCGAGAAAAGGCCAAAAGTAATAACTTTAAAGCCAATTCAAGAACCTCAAAACATGTGGATTTCGACCTTAAGGAAGCGGGGGCGGATTCTGTGATAGCAACTGCTGATGGCATTATAATCGATGCTGTGGAGAAGGTGGTTGATGTTACGGAATGCTGGATGATGCAGAGTGGGAAGATCGATGAGACTTTCAGTCTTAATTCTCATGGGAAGAGAACTAAAGAAAAGAACTGAAATGTGGGATATGCCAAAATGAGGTGAGATAATGTTTTTTAACCCTCCCCACCTTCCTTTGATCAAAATCACTTAGTCAGACAGAGCAATATTGCCAGATCCTCATCTGCATGAAGGGAGTGAGGTGCATTTGCCGGCATGAAAATAAAGGTTCCTTCTTTCATCTCGATGGCCTTATCGAACAACCTGAAAACGCCTTTTCCTTTCAATACCTGAACCACTCCTGTTTTCGTAGAAGTATGCTCATCAATGTTCGTTCCGGCAGCAAGGCACATCAAAGTATAATTGTAGCCTTCGTCATTGGCAAGAACCGTACTGAAAATTCCCTCTGTCGGGAACTGCATCAATTCATTCAGGTCTTTTGAGAATCCTTTATCCATATCTAATACCTCTTTTTAATATTCGTTTTTGATAATTTATAGATTTGCATATTCTTTAGCAGGTTCACATTTGTTAATGGTAAAAATCAGAAAATTAATAAGCAATGTTATTATTCCCACTCTCAACAATAGGCAGCCATCGATTTCGTAATAAAGCAAAAGGAATTTCTCATGTCTTTTAAGCAAAATGAAGGTATCATCAACGGAAGCCTAAAAGGAGTAATTCCCCTCCTTGCCCTTCTGACAGCCTTCCCCGCCCTTTCAACCGACATGATCCTGCCAGCCATACCACTACTTGCGGAAAACTGGAACCAGCCGATATCTGTTGTTAACCTTATCCTTGTCTGCTTTTTTGTAACCTATGGATTCTTCCTTCTCTTCTACGGACCGATATCCGATCGATTTGGTCGTCGCCGTCCTTTACTTCTTGGGCTTGGCGTGTACATAATTGCAAGCTTCCTCTGTGCTTTTGCAACCACAGCCCATATGCTGATCCTCTTCCGGATACTCCAGGCAGCAGGAGCAGCAGCCAGCTCATCGCTTTCCATGGCCATGACAAAGGATCTCTTTGCCGGCCAGGAGCGTGAAAGAATACTGGCACACATCGCGATCATCATGGCAATTGCCCCAATGATGGCCCCGGTACTTGGTGGCTGGATACTGCTTGAACTTTCCTGGCCATGGATATTTTTCAGTCAGGGACTTCTGGGAGTAATCGGATTGGTTGGCGTCCTCCGTTTTCCTGAAACCCTGTCTCATGCTTCCGATGCACCTCTATCCAGGGTAATGCATGCTTATGGTCGATTGATGCTGAAACCTACCTATGTTGTCATGGTCTTTGTCATGTCAGCAACACTCTTCCCGATGTACAGTTTCATCGCAGGATCTTCTGACATATACATAAACGGATTCGGCCTTACAGAGCAGAAGTTCAGTTACTTTTTCGCGTTCAATGCTATTGCCCTGATGATGGGGTCTTTCTTCTGTCTACGATTAACAAAATACATCAATTCAAAACATCTGATGACAACCGGTTTCATGGGAATTTTACTTGGCGGGTTTATTCTTATCATGAACAGACATCAGGACCCGTGGGGATTTGCTCTTCCGATGTTCCTCGTTACATTTTCAATCGGCTTGAGCCGTCCACCCAGTAATAACCTTGTACTTGAACAGGTAGACAAGGATGTAGGTTCGGCCTCCTCACTGCTGATATTCACTTACTTCACCATGGGTGCTGTGGGAATGTGGCTCATCTCCCTGGAATGGGCAGACAAGATCAATACACTTGGATTGATCACACTGGGATGTGGTTCTATGATACTGATCGCATGGTTGATCTTGCAGAAAAAAGAATGCATTGCTCCATCATAATGCTTACATGATTATCAATGATATCTGAAGATCGGAATATTTTGCTTAACAGACATATTTATAAAATTGAATGCCTTCTTCTATTTTATGAAAAAAGTCGACGTACAGGAACTATACAGGGAATCCTATGTTGACAACAACTTTGAAAGAGCAGATCTATTTGAAACCCTGAAAACCAGATTCAACATAAAAAGATCTCTTTATCCGGGAAGTTTTGCCCATGTGACTCCTTCTTTTTTCATTCCTGAGGTCGTATATGTAGATACCGATCCACGAGCAAAGAAGTTCTTTGAGCAAAAAGATGCAGTTGCTGACCTGATCTCAAAGAAGAAGACCTATGACACAGATACTATGCTACACTTCATATCTTCTGACTACTCAGGACCACTTGACCTTAAAGAGAAAAGTTTCGATCTGCTCATCTCCCAGTACGCTGGATTTGTTTCACAGGAATGCAAAAAGTACCTGAAAGTTGGTGGCATACTGCTTGCAAACAACAACCATGGGGATGCAGGGATGGCATTCATCGATGATGACTATGAACTTATCGCGGCTATCGATGTAAAGAGTGGGAAATACAATATAACAGATCGAGACCTTGGATCCTATTTCTTCCCTAAGAAGCAAATTCCTGTTACAAAAGAATACCTCAGGGAACTTGGAAAAGGGATCGGATATACTAAAACAGCCAATTCGTATCTTTTCAGGCGGATCTCCTGAGAAGATTGCTTACTTCGGATCTAACTGCACCAAATTTTTTTGTGCGCATGGATAAAGATACCAAATTGATTTATGATAATAGCCCAATTTTAATATCCAGTACTTAATTTTAAGCAAATATTAGATCCAGGGGGGAGATCTACAAATGAATAACTTTGAGGAGCAGCTGCCGAAAGTTAAAGCACATGATAAGACCGTAGGCATTTTAGGTGGTGTGGGATCCGAATCAACTGCACGTTTTTTCCTGAAGCTCATAAAAAATACTCCTGCCAAAACCGATCAGGACCATTTGAGGATCTTCATCGATAATAATCCAAACATACCAGACCGCACACAGGCAATTCTTGGACTTGGTGTAAGCCCCGTAGAGGAAGCAAAAAAGTCTATTGAGATCCTGGAAAATGCCGGTGCAGAGATCATCGCAATACCATGTAACACAATGCATTACTTTTATCCCGAGCTACAGGCAAGCACAGAAGTCCCCATAATAAACATGATCACGGAAACTGCCTCTTACATCCAGAAAGCATTTCCGGATATGAAAAAGATTGGTTTATTAGCCACTACCGGTACAATAAAGACCAGACTATATCATGAGGCCATCAATGGGTTCGAACTAATAACTCCGGATGAAGAATTACAGGAAAAGGTCATGAACTCGATCTATGGGGAAGATGGGATAAAGGCAGGGTACACAGAAGGAAGTCCGAGGGATGATATTCTAAAAGTAATTGAAGTGCTAATCGAAAAAGGTGCTGAAGCCATAGTTCTTGGTTGTACCGAACTCACTTTACTTTCTATAAAAGAGGAAGTTCCTGTTCCATTGGTAGACCCATCATTGATCCTTGCAGAAGTTGTGGTCAAAAAGGCAAGGTTGCAGATCTGAGATAATAAAAGAATGGTTTCTCGCCATCATTCAAAAAATTCTTCCCTGATAGAGTGGAACACTTCTATTGCCACGGAATCCTCAAGGATCTCTGCTTTATTAGATTCGTTGCCTGCAATGCTCCAAGAATTACTCGAATTTACTTCAAAAGTTTCCTCACCTATTGTCAGCAGCATCTTACCGAAAACCAGATAGCCAGTATGCTCATGAACGTGATCATGTTCCGGCAGGAAAAAATGTTCCTGCTCTTACTACTATTTTCATCACAATGAGTAAATATCATTGAACGTTTTCTTTTCTCATGAAACAAAATCCTGAACTCGAAGTACTTGAGTCCCTTGCAAAGACCATTCTTGTAGCTGCAAGAACCGCACCCAAGGGAAAGGGAATCGATGACATCGTGACCTTCCTGCTGGATGACACTGACAGAATGCAACTTGCAGATAAGATGGAAGAGCTTAGTGACATAAAGGGTATGAAGTTCCTGATACGTGATGCTAAGAATGTCAGAGATGCTGATTCACTTGTAATTATAGGCCTGAAATCCTCAGGAGTGAGCTCACTTAATTGCGGTGCATGTGGATTCGAGAAATGCAAGGAAATGCTTGAACAGAAAAAGGTCAAGGTGGAGTTCACAGGCCCACACTGTATGATAAAATACATGGATCTCGGGATTGCAGTTGGTTCTGCTGTTTCAAAGGCAAAGGACCTGTGCATCGACAACAGGATACTGTACTCTGCAGGTGCTGCGGCATGTTATTTTGACATGATCGATGCCGATGTTGCAATGGCCATTCCTTTGAGTGTCAGGGGGAAGAATATCTTCTTTGACAGGCCATCCACAAGGTGAATGGGCGATAGACCGTCTGCTGGGTAAACGATCGGTTGACCATAAACCAAAAGGTATATACCATCATGATCACCCATAAATAACAGTATGTCTGAAAATGGGGACGTACATGAAAATGATGGAGCTGTGATCGGAAAGTATATTTCCGAATCAGACAACTACATCACAAGGGTGGGGTTTTTTGCTAAACGGGGTGACAGACTCGTAATTTCTCCTGAAGAGCTCAGTTGTTATGCACCTCAGGTCATCGAGGGTGGAAGGTGTGAAAAGGCAGGAGAAAATTGGCGTTTTTTTGATGAAGAGAAGGATGCCGACATCAAAAACATCACTCTCGTCTATAATGACTTCCAGGATTCCCTTCGTGTCTATAATTGTAAGAAACTAAAGAGAATATTCGGGGAACCTACCGGATATTGCCTGGTAGATAACAGTTTCATTGGAACTGATGCTGTGTGCCTGTTAGAACAATTCGGAGAACGTCCTATTCAGGAAGATGATTTCTGTATCTCATGTCATCCTCTAACTGAAGAAGAGATAGAGAAGTTCAAAGACTCGGTCGAGAAATACATCAATCACTATTATGATTCCAACTTCTGTAACTATAATAGCGAAGAAGAATCTCTTTTGAGGCGTTTTTTGAGTTCACTAAAAAAGATGCTTGGGAATTCCTGAGAACGACTACTGCTCAACATCACATCCAGATGTTCAAACTACGTAGAGCAGATTGAGCACTCCGTGGCAGTTGCAGGTAGTTGCAACAAAAAAGGCCTTTTCCCCAATGGGATCGTCAGCCGCATTCTCACAAATGCTTTTCACGTGCTCAAGGATAGAAAGCATGTTTTCTTTAAGGTCAACTCCACGTATTCCACCGATCCCGGCTTTCATCTGGCAACTATCAAAAACCCACCCGGCATACTCAGGAACCAGACCATTTACATAAGACGTGATAGTTTGCCGTTTTTCTCTTTTGAAATTATAGCAGTAATCAGCCTGACCCATACAATTGTCAGGACAGATCTCACCTGCTCTTGCATAGGAAAACATGATCACTCCGCTTTCAGGGTAACTGCCCACAATGACATTTTCAGGTAGAACCGACTGGAAGTTTTCAAAATATTCCATCATCTGAGTATCTTCTTTGTCTATGGAGAGCTCACTCGCAATATATTCACCGGAATCCATTCTTAACGAATCAACCACCATATTTGCAGTTGCATGGGTGGGTACAGCTGGAATAATGAACTCGGGCATTCCCAGATCCAGAAGAGAAGTAACTTCATTTATATCCATACAATAGAAGTAGACATTATTGTTTAAAGCCGGATCTTTACCGGTATCTATTGAACTTTCGGTAGGAAATTCAGCACTACTTTCAGTTATGGATCTGATAAGTTCCGGGATCTCAGAAATATCCTTAATTACAGTTGTGTCCATTGACGCAGGTGCATCGGGATCACTATCAATGATAAGCACAAAGGGAAAGTTGGAATTGTTTGCATATTCAACAAAATTGCTTCCGATCTTCCCGCCACCAAGGATAAGGTAATATCCATTAACTACTGACAGAGATTCAAAAGAAGCAATTTTATTATTCAACCATTTAATTCGATCCATAGACACAATCGAATATGTTAAAAGAAGTATATAGTTACATAGGTTAAGAAATTGAGGACGTTTTTGACTTCTTTTTTATGTAGCAAATATCGAAATGAATAATATAGATACTATCTTCAACTCATTGTATGTTGATCCATGAATAAGTACCATTAAGAGAAACTCAGTTTTCTTTTTCCTCTTCTTCCATGATCTCCTTTAGCTTCTTCTCTTCCCAGCCTTTAGCAAATTTGCTCACACTAAATCCCTGTATTACTACAAAAATTCCCCATCCGATCATCGGCCAGTGAACCCACCAGTTTCCCCCATCAGAATAGTCGATGAACAATAATATTGCCATGACGATCAGGTATACTGCCAGATGATTGTAGAACTTTTTGAGTTCCTTTACCCGTTTCTGGGCACGTAATAATTTCTCATCTTCCTCTGCCATTTGCTATCTCTCCCCATTATAAAAATAGTGAGAAAACTATTTACTATTTTTGGATGTGTTCAAATTTGAGAAATTCAGAAGTGATATTTATTTCATGTGTATATGAAGGGTAATTTAAGGATTAGGAAGAATGTTGAGCAATTTATTTAGCTAGAGATACCTTATCCTTTCCTTTCCCCTTAAGAAAGATCATTACTTTCACTCGACTTACTATGAACTTTTATAGTACGCATTACAGATAATAAGTTGAAATTAAAGGTGGGTGCTAATTTTGGAATTAATAAACGAGCCAGAGATAACAGATTTAGAAGAAAGAACTGTAGCATACGTTTCTTTTGTCGGAAACTATGTTGGCAATGTCGAAGTCTTTGCAGAACTGTTCGGTAAATTGGGAATTTGGGCAGGTCCGAAACAATTGATAGGACCAGACACTCTCTTCATGTCTGCCTATTATGACGATCCGGGTGTTACCCCTCCGGAAGAACTTAAACTGGAAGCATGCATGACCATCGACGATGATGTTAAAGTCGAAGGAGAGATCAAGAAGCAGAAACTTCCCGGCGGAAAGTATGTAGTAATGCGGGCAGAACTGACGGGAGCAGAAGAATATGGTCCTGCATGGGAAAAGATCGTAGAGTGGCTGATGCAAAACAACCTCGAAATGGACATGTCAAGGGCAAGCTATGAGGTCTATTTGAATGATCCAGAGCAGCATCCGGAAAAGCATCACATTCTTGATATCTGTATGCCTGTTAAATAAATAAGATACAAAGAGGCATTTTTTGGATAAATGCCTCTATTTCTGATATTAAAAATATCCGTGTACAATCTCCGGTCACTGAACTTTTGCCTGGATCTCTTTTGCGAATTCCCTTGCCTTCTGTACACGGGTTTCGTCAGGCTGACCTTTAGTAGAAGGACCCATCTCACCAAAAGCTTTCATCTGTGGATCATCTGATTGCAACAACATGTCAATGATCGGTTGTGCAAGTTCACCCTGGCATTCAAATGTACCAAGATAATTTCCACTAGCTGCGATATCCTTGCAGGAACCGGTCCAGGAATGTATGGCTTCAAATCCCTCAGGAACAGCATGGGTCATGAAGAATGCTATGTTCTTGCCAGCCGAATTCTCTTTTACAAATTTTGAAACATTCTCAGGAACGTTGAATTGCATTACCGGGAAACCCACAAACACAAGGTCGTAGCCTTCAAAGTTGCTTATGTCTTTGAGATCTTTGATATCCTTCTCCCCAGCAATTTCTTCATAAATTGCATCAGCTATCTTTTTCGTGTTGCCTGTCTGTGTCATGTATGCTACTAATGTTTTCATATAACCACTCCTCATGATCTGTAAGAAAAACTGGTCTTTACAAGGTTATATACATATGTGTTAGTAAAATGTACTTTTTTGAATTCAGTACAAAATTCTAACCTTCAAATTTGTACAGATGGAACAAGATCAAAAACAATCGGAATAATCAAGATAGCTCTCACTTCCTCCAGAAAGCCGGCGTCAATATCACCATAACAGTAAACACCTCAAGCCTTCCGATCCACATGTTAGCAGTGAGGAGCAACTTGCCAAGGGCAGGGATGTTATCAAAGCTCTCCATAGGACCCACGAGACCAAGACCCGGACCGACATTTCCAAGAGTTGCGATCGAAGCACTCAGGGAAGTTACAAAATCCATTCCCATCAACGAGAGCATGGTCGAACTGGCAACGAAGATCATGAAGTAAATTACCATGAAAGAGACGATGGAATGGATCACATCTTCAGGGACTGTTTTTCCGTTGAAGCGGATGTGTCTGATGGCCTTTGGATGGAGTACTTTGAAAAGCACATTCTGTGCGTATTTCATCAGGAGAAGCATACGCACCACTTTTATGCCACCTGAGGTGGAACCTGCACAGCCGCCGATGAACATCAGCAGGAAGAGAATGAACCTTGAGGAATCCGGCCATAGGTTAAAATCCGCTGTGGCATAACCGGTGGTCGTAAGAATGGAAATTACCTGGAAACTGCTGTACCTGAAGGCTTCTGCAAGGGGATAGACACGACTGCTGAAAAGCATATAGGCAAGGACAAGGGTCGCCATGGCTATTAACAAAAAGTAGAATTTGAACTCCTCATCCCGTATCAGGCTTTTCCGGTCAGAGAATACAGTTTTGTAATGGAGGGCAAAATTTGCTCCGCCAAGGAACATGAAAACTATGAAGATAGCCTCTACCACCGGATCATTGAATGCCGCTATGCTATCTGAGTAAGGGGAAAACCCGGAGCATGAGATGGATGTGAATGTATGGGTCACAGAATCATAAAGGGACAAACCCGCAAGGTCAAGGACGATGATCTCTGCAAGGGAGAGCATGATATAGACAAGCCACAGGATCTTGGCAGTCTCCCTGATCCTCGGGCGAAGCTGTTCCTCATGAAGACCCGGGACCTCTGCACGAAACATCTGGCGACCTGCAATGCCGAGCTTTGGCAGGATGGCAATGAACAACATTATGATACCCATGCCACCAAGCCACTGGGTCATACTTCTCCAGAAGAGCAGGCTCCTGCTGTGGCTTTCAATATCAGTAAGTGCAGTAGCTCCGGTGGCCGTGACCCCGGACATTGATTCAAACAGGGCATTGAGTACAGGAACTCCTTCGAGTATGTAAGGTATGGAATAGATAACTGCTGCAATAAGCCACCCGGATGCCACGATGAAAAACCCTTCCTTCATGTTCCATTCCTCTTCCACTTTTGTGAAGAACAATGAGAATACGAAAGCAGCGAGAACTGTGATGAGCAGGGGGAATCCAAAGGTAAACAGGTTTTCGCCATAGTATACAGCCACGATCAACGGAATGACCAAAAATCCGGCAAGCAGCCAGAGAATGGAACCCAATACACCCAGAACTAAACTATATCTCAAACGGACCACACCACATTATTTAGATCTCATCAGCCATCAAACACATATCGGATCTTAAGACCCTTCACTCTTCTTGCAGGAATAAACCATGGAGAGCCTTAATTCCTGCTAAATATCGGGGTATTGAGATTTGTTTTCTAAAATATTCCCTATCTACTTAATCTGCCCAATTTATTTAGATGTTCTGTAGGTTCCTCTTCGGATAGAAAATGAAAAACTATCATGAATTATCAATGATAGATATTGAACAATGAATCAAAACTTACGAACAAGTACATCCTGGTCTCAGGAGATCTTACTCATCAATATCAGAATAAACCTTGATGAACTCAGCCATCAATGTAACGATTATGGAAGAATAATAGATCCACAAAAAAACAGCTATAAAAGCACCAATCTGAGTATAGACGGTCGTAAGGTTGCTATATGAGAGATACAGGCTGAAAAGATATTTGCCAATGGTGACAAAAAGAACGGTCAGGAATGAACCTGTCATTATATACCTGAGACCGAGCTTCTTTTCCGGAAGTGTCGTATAAAGATAAACGAAAAGCACAGTGAGCACGCAGAAGTTTGCCACAGAAGAAGCATACTGGACAAGATCCAGTGAAAATGGCAGAATTGTTGTAATTACCTTTGATATGACCACAAGGAATATCTCTGTAAGAATGCTCAGGACCAGAAGCACGCTGAATATAAATACAGCAATAAATGAGGACATCCTTTTCCTGAAGAGCCTTTCTGCCCAGCCCTTCCTGTAATCCTGAACTCCCCACATGTTGTTAACCGTCTTCTGAAAATGCAGGAAGATATTGCCGGCACTCCATAGGAAAAGCAGGAAACTGCTAACAAGTCCAAAGGTCAGTGAACTAGTTTCGGGTAACTGCTGAAAAAGCAGGTTCAATGAGTTTATGATCTCTGCATTGGCAAAAGGGGATATATACCCTATGATGGTTGCTTGAAGGCGTTCCACTTTCAGGAACATTCCCCCAAGGGATAATGAGAAAAGAAGAAGGGATGGAAGACTTATTATCAGATAGAATGACAGAGCTGCACTGAATGATACACCATCATCTGAATTCCATTTTTTAATGGTTTGTAGTGCTACGTCCCTGAATTTATCCATGAAAAGTAATTAATTTACAGATACAATTAGTTTCTGATATAGATAAACAGATTTAAAAACTCCTGAGTGTCAAAAACCCTGTTGGAAATCAGAAAAGATCTCAGGGCCATTCACTCAGGAGAGATCATTTTAAGCCAGCTGTTCACACATATTCGGACATCATTGCCATTAATTTTGACGTTTCCATAACAGGAACTGTCTCGATATGGCAAATATCCTTCCATGGAAGCGCTGCAATAGCATAACTTTCAGAATCCTTTATGTCTACCACAGCAACATATCTGCAGGTTGAAAGATCGGTCCATTCACTGATAACTTCCACGCTATCAGGCCAGCTCCATTCGCTGTATCTTCTTGTTACTTCATCGTTATCTTTAGGTTCCCATGTTATTATGTCCATAAATAACATTTTATTGCCACTCCCGAAAATCAAAGGCCAGTTTATGACCACATATAACAATTATTTTGATATCACATATAGGTATCGAAAGAAAATTAAGCAGTCCCTAACTTTCTGTTCCAATATGAAACAATCAAAAGAACTATTCATAATAAAAGAATAATTACATCTAATGGAAGAAATTCCAATGGAACCCTGGGCAAACATAGGTTTTGATCAACCTGATGAAGAAATTGCAGCGATCTACCGGATGGAGCAGCTAATCACCCCCATACCAAAGATAGCCCAAACCATCCGCAACCTGATCACCCGGCTGGAGATCTGCCATTTTAAATTTGAGCACCACGTCCTGCGAATAATTGAAGCAATTGGCAGCATGGAGTTCGATATTGATCCGGATTCAATTGGCAGTGCACACCCGAAATGCGGAGAAGATGCCTGGCGTGAGGATAAAACCGGAAGAAGCAGGAAATGTCAGGAATATATCTGGGTACTAAAGGCATGGGTTGCAGGAGAGAAGATGCCTGAAGAGGATCCCAGAGGCATTCCCGAAAATCTTTTCGAGGAAGTGTATAGTTCACTGGGTCAAAGGAACAAGCACAAGGAAGCACTTGTTTTGGCACTGCTGGACAGGCTGCTGTGGAACTTCGAGACGGAAAGAAAGGAACTGGAGAGACATTTTGAAGCACTTATCTACCAGATCGATCGCACCGACATCTGCCATTATGCATTCCCGGAGAACCTCGAAAAGATGATAAAGGCAATAGGGGAACTGAAACCATCTTCTGAATTCGAAGGCTGTGGTTCTCATGATGAGGAACACCAGATAATGGCACTGCATTATGTCATGGAGTTGAATGCATGGCTGCACGACGAGGTGAGTGAGATCGGCAATGTATTGGGAAAAAGAACTCTTCTGAAAGAATGGCTTGTCTCATGTCTGGCTAAAACGATAAAGGAACTTGCCTGGTTTGAGGAAAAGATTCCTGAAAGTAGTGGCTTAGGGGAGACTAACAACTAAGCAAATCCTAAGAAATAGAAGTCGTTTATTAATAAAGATTAAATTTCCACCGAAAAGCCAGATATTTTGACTTTACGGTGGATATTGAATTTTGCATCAATTTCCGATCAGGCGAGATCGAAGCGATCAAGGTTCATTACCTTGTTCCACACCGCTACAAAGTCTTTCATAAACTTCTCCTGTGAGTCCTCACATCCGTAGACTTCCGCCAGAGCCCGGAGTTGGGAGTTCGAACCGAAGATGAGGTCGACTCGGGTACCGGTCCACTTGAGCTCGCCTGTTTCGCGATCATAGCCTTCGAAAACATCGTCGGAAGTTGCCTTCCACTCCGTGCTCATGTCAAGCAGATTCACGAAGAAGTCATTGGTGAGCGTCTCCGGCTGCCTGGTGAAAACACCGTGTTGGGACTGCCCAAAGTTGGCATTCAAGACGCGCATACCGCCTATAAGAACCGTCATCTCAGGAGCGGTCAGTGTCAGCAGTTGCGCCCGATCGACCAGCATTTTCTCTGCCGATACAGCGTACTTGGTTTTCTGGTAGTTGCGGAACCCGTCTGCTTTGGGCTCGAGTACACCAAATGACACAACGTCGGTTTGCTCATCAGAAGCATCTGTGCGTCCCGGCATGAATGGAACGGTCAAATCGTGACCCGCATTCTTTGCCGCTTGCTCGATACCTGTGCATCCACCCAGAACGATCAAGTCGGCAAGCGAAACCTTCTTCCCGCCTGACTGAGCGTCGTTGAACTCCATTTGGATTCCCTCAAGGATCTCAAGCACAGTAGCAAGTTGTTCAGGCTGGTTGACTTCCCAATCTTTTTGCGGTGAGAGACGGATGCGTGCCCCGTTTGCCCCGCCACGTTTGTCGGAGCCACGGAACGTGGACGCTGATGCCCAGGCGGTCGATACCAGTTGAGAGACAGACAGTCCCGAGGCAAGGATCTTGCTCTTGATATCTGCGATATCCTGTGCGTCGATCAGCTCATGATCCACTGCGGGAACCGGATCCTGCCAGACCAGTTCCTCTTCCGGGACCTCCGGGCCGAGATAGCGGGAGCGGGGGCCCATGTCGCGGTGGGTTAGCTTGAACCAGGCGCGTGCGAAAGCATCCGCGAACTCATCCGGGTTCTCCAGGTAGCGTCGGGCGATGGGTTCATAGATAGGGTCAAACTTCAGCGATAGATCGGCCGTGGTCATCATCGGCCGGTGCTTCCTGGACGGATCATGGGCATCAACGACCATGTCCTCTTCGTCCACGTCCTTGGCCAGCCACTGGTTCGCGCCGGCCGGGCTCTTGACAAGCTCCCAGTCGTATTTGAACATCACTTTAAGATAGCCCGAGTCCCATTGAGTTGGATTCGGCTTCCAGGCACCCTCGATACCACTGCTGATCGTGTCGCCGCCCTTGCCACTGCCGAAGCTGCTCTTCCATCCGAGACCCTGCTCTTCGATAGGGGCAGCCTCTGGCTCGGGTCCCACATGTGCTGCATCACCGGCGCCATGGCACTTGCCGAATGTATGCCCACCAGCGACAAGCGCGACGGTTTCTTCATCGTTCATAGCCATGCGCGCGAAGGTCTCTCGAACGTCATGGCCGGAGGCTACCGGATCTGGATTACCATCCGGTCCTTCCGGGTTGACGTAGATCAAACCCATCTGGACGGCTGCCAGAGGGTTTTCCAGATCCCGATCTCCACTGTAACGGCTCTTGGGCTTGTCGCTCGTGGCCAGCCACTCCTCTTCGGATCCCCAGTAGATGTCTTCTTCAGGCTCCCAAATATCCTCGCGTCCTCCAGCGAAACCGAAGGTCTTGAATCCCATGGACTCGAGTGCACAGTTACCGGCGAGGATCATCAGATCGCCCCAGGATATTTTTCTGCCGTATTTCTGTTTGATCGGCCAGAGCAAACGACGCGCCTTGTCGAGGTTCACGTTGTCCGGCCAGCTGTTTAGAGGTGGAAAGCGCTGATTTCCGGACCCAGCACCCCCACGACCGTCGCCCATGCGATAGGTACCTGCACTGTGCCATGCCATCCGGATGAAGAGACCACCGTAGTTACCGTAATCGGCCGGCCACCAGTCCTGCGAGTCGGTCATCAGCGTATAAAGGTCCTTTTTCAGAGCCTCCAGATCGAGTTTATTGAATTCCTCAGCGTAGTCGAACTCTTCCCCCATCGGATTGGACTTAGAAGAATGCTGGTGCAGAATGTTAAGATTCAACTGATTAGGCCACCAGTCCCGGATCGACGTGCCACCACGGGCAGTAGATCCCATTACCAGGCTCTTGGTATCTTCATTCATAATGTTTCCTCCTTTCTCTGATCATCAGCTACCGGGATTACAAATGCAGTAGTTAAGGACAATTTATTTTCACTCATTAAATCCACTCCATTATTTGATCGGACACATTGAATATACTATCAAGTAAACAACTAAGCTAAATTCCCAATTATGCCCCCTTAAGCAAATAAAAAGAATGTTTTTTGCATATAAAAAGATATTCAGAATTTAAGATAGTATAATATTATAAAATATCCTTAAACAAAGTAATGGAAAATAGAATTAAAAAGTGAAAACAGCGGCACCCTTAAGCTTGATTCACTTTTAATTTATCGATCAGATCGTATATTTGATGAATCAATTCTTCAAACTTATTGATCTCTGAGAGATAATTCTCATAAGCCTGGAGCTTTATTTTTTGTTCTTCACTATCGGCATGGTTCCTGTATTCTTCTATCAAAGGAGTGATCTTGGTCTTAGCGATCTCAAGTTCAGTTTCAAAACCATTCCTTACCTGGGTAGCAAAAGCATCCAGCAGATTCTTTTCCATATACAGATATGTCTTGCGTGATCCGGGTTTATGTATCCTTTTTATGCTCCAGAAATGCTCAAGATTCTTTATTTTAAGACTGATAGAAGCAAGGCTATATCCGGTCCTATGTGCCAGTTCCTCCATACTTATTTCTCTGGACTCAAAGTTGAGGATCGAAAGGATCTGAGCAGTAGTATCATCGACCCCATAGCCTTTGAATATCTCCTGACCAATATCAATTATCTTTTCTTCAATATCACTCATTTTCCCACTTCTGTATCAACAGAATTCTTATTTATCATATCTGGAAATGCAGTATCAGGCCGATACCATTTTTAAGCCACCGATACCAACGGCGATCAGGCCTATAAAGAAGAGCCTGGACATATTCATTGACTCATTGAAAAGATATATTCCAACTATGGTTGTCCCGATGATACCGATTCCTGTCCAGACTGCATATGCAGTTCCGACAGGTAATGTTCTCAAAGCTCTTTCCAAAAGATACATGCTTAAGATCAAAGTAGCAACTGTAAACACCACCGGGTAGAACTTGGTTAAACCATCACTGTATTTCAATCCAACTGCCCATCCGGTTTCAAACAATCCTGCGATTAGTAAGTATATCCATTCCATATTTTATACCATTTATAGATTTTAATAATTATTAAAAGCTATTGATGTTAAACTCTTATTTAGATGTTTTGGCAGACATGAAGAAATTAGGAAAATACCATTTACTGAAACATATGATCAACATAAGAAGAGCTTTTTTAGTTTACTATGAAAATTATATGACCGGGTCATTTTTCTGTACCAATCAAATCCAGTACAGAATTATAACGCTTAAGTATATAATCATACATAACTTATCACTAATTGTGACAGATGATGAAGTTATAGACATCATCACTATCACAGGATGCCAGCCCTTAAGAGCATCACAAATTAAATCAATTCGGAGAAATAAATGCCTGTATTAAGCCTGTTAAGTTGCAAGATACTTCAAGACGAGATCGTATGGCTTTTGGGTAATGATTCCCAGATCACAAATATTGTGATAGTAGCAAATGAAAATATTTCCGAATTTACAGAAAAGCTTGATGAGCAGCATACCTCTTATGAGATCACACCAATTGAAAAGATCACGAAGGCTCTTGAAAACGTGGATAAAAATGAATTTGTGGTTGTTGTTAACATTCTGGAACTTGGACTCCACGAGGTACCAAAAGAACTGAAATCCCAGGTCTACCAGAACATAGAGAAAATGACACCTTTTTCTAAGGGAATACTCATCTTTTACGGTCTTTGCGGTAATGTTCTTGGTAACGTAGAAGAAGATTTCTGCCTGGAAAAAGACGACTGCATCGTACGAATACTCCGGGATGATGAGAGGATTGTGGACGACTGCATTGCAGCAACGGTAGGTGGCTGTGCAAACTATCTGAAGTTGCTCAAAGAGCACAGCAAAGAACCTGCTTTCTTCTTTACACCCATGTATGCAAGTTCATGGAGAGAACTCTTAGCACCGGAAAGATATCATTCAGATCCTGAAGAAGCAATGAAGATGGCAAAGATGGTAAACGACTGTGGCGGATACTCAAGAGTTGCAAAGGTCAAGACTGGCCTTACTTATGTAAAAGATATCGACAAAAAAATCGAAGAATATGCAGAGCTATTTGGATATAGCATTTTCGAGATATGTGGCAGCCAGGAACTCTTTGAGAAATGCTATCGTTCGATAAAGGATGAAATCAGCTGAAATATCAAAACTTAAAAATAAATATTAAAAAGAAAAATGAAAATTGACGATAAATCAATAAGCACCCTGATCTATCACACTACCGGATTATATCCCATGTGCTCGGCCATGAATTTGGCAACATCACCCGATTCCATCACTGGAAAACTATCGAAATGGCAGATATCCAACCAGGGGTACATACCCTCAGCATAAGATTCAGCATCCTCTACTTCGTATAGAACAATATGCCGGCAACTGGACAAGTCAGACCATTCACCGATTACCTTAATTCCTTCCGGATATTCCCACTTTTCAAAGCGCTTCCACATTTCATTATGGTCCTTTGGGTCCCATGTTATTATGTCCATAAACAACATTTCTTGATACTCCCCTTTACTTCATTTACAGTTTGTCTGTTCAAAGATATACAGCCAAAAGCCCCCGCCTACGACTGATTTAAGTTAGAATTATCCTTATCAAAACCCCAACCCAAATTAATATTCCACATTACGGTATAAATTCCTACTGAAATAAAATATTCTTAAATTAATAGAAATTGAACTTTAGCACATATCAAAAAAATCAGAGCATACTGAATTAGAAAAGATGATTACATCAAATCTTTGATAGCTCAATGAGTATATAGTAGTTTTAAGTTTGTATTATTTTCAAAAAAAGACATAATTGCTGCTGAAAAATGCCCATGTCAGTTGAAAACACCAATGGCTTAAGTATATATGCAAATATACCTCATTTTTTGTTATAATTTCATTAAAACAAACGGCTTGGTCATAATGGGCAAAAAAATAAAAGATGAAAAGATGCTCGAGGACATACTTTTAGATGCACAATATCTGAGGCTGGGACTTTGTGATAATGATAGACCTTACATCGTACCAATATCGTTCGGATACAAGGACAGAACAATCTATCTACATAGTTCCAGGAAAGGTACGAAAATTAACCTCATTAAACAGAACAAACATGCCTGTTTTGAAGTGGACAATTTTTACGAGACACTCCCATCCGATGAACCCTGTTCGTATTACATGAAGTACCAGAGCGTCGTAGGCTATGGAACTGCAACTATCCTGGAAGATGAAGAAGAAAGAAAAGAAGGCCTTAAGATCATAATCGATCGCTACCATAATAAAGAATACAACATCGAAGACCTGAAAACCAAGGGAGTGGCAATCATACGTATCGATGTTGAAGAGCTGCATGGTAGGCAATATGGAATGGACTACGATTGAGCAAATCTGACCTCTCGTTACGAAAAAAGGAGTGGATGAAAATGAAGTACGGAATTGGAATCGATGCAGGTGGAACGTACACCGATGCTGTTATCGTGAGAGAGGATGACGGAAAGGTCATAGACTATACGAAATCACCGACCACATATCCAGATCCACTTCCAGGGATACGGAACGCCCTTGATTCCCTTGATCAGTCCTACCTGAAGAAGGTATCAAAGGTCTCTGTTTCCACGACCCTTGCAACGAATGCCGTTCTTGAGAATACTGTTTCCGAAAGACCTTCAGGACATGATGTTGCACTGATCATGATAGGAGACACTAAAGATCCTGCTGACCCCAGGATACCCTATTACATCACTGTGGAAGGCGGACATAGCGCAAACGGAAGAGAGATCCGTTTTCTGGACACCCAGAGCATAAAGGATTTTGTTCTCGAGACGAAGGACAAAGTCGCAGCTTTTGCAGTTTCAGCAAATTTCAGTGTAAGGAACCCCGACCATGAGCTCAAGGCCAAAGATATCATTGAGAAAATGACTGACCTTCCAGTCGTTTGCGGACACGAGCTTTCACAATCACTTGGTTCCTATGAAAGAGGTATAACAGCTTACATCGATGCCCAGCTGGTACCAATTTCCACGCAGTTCATGAATGCAGTGGTCTCTGAGATCAAGAGACGTGGTATTGATGCCCAGATAATGATGCTCAAATGCGATGGTTCCGTTGTGGGCATTGATGAAGCTCTCAGGCATCCTATCGAATCCATATTCACCGGACCGGCAGCCAGTCTCGTTGGTGCAGCCTATCTTTCAAAGATGAAGGATTGCATCGTTATTGATGTTGGAGGAACCAGTACCGATGTCGCAAAAGTGACCGATGGAATTCCAGAGATCACGGATGAAGGTGCAGTTGTAGGCGGATGGCAGACCAAAGTGAAGGCCATACGCATGGAAACCTCGGCAATGGGAGGAGACAGTCACGTCTGGATAAAGAACGGAGTTATCAGTGTCGGACCACGCAAGGTCATCCCTGTCTGTATGGCTGCAGCAAAATGGCCTTCCATCAAGGATAAATTAAAGAAAGCTTCTGTTCCTTCAAAGATACAGTTATGCGAGAATATTCAGCCGACAAAATTCTATATTCGGACAGGCAGCAAGCCTGACATTATGGGAAAGACAGAGAAAGAGCTGTTCGATCGCATAGGTGATGAGCCGACCTCCATAAGCGAGATCTTCACCGATGGATTGCCTTCCTCAGTATTCCTGGAGCTTTTGGTCAAGAAGAAACTTGTCCATGCAATCGGGTTTACCCCAACAGATGCTTTGCACGTTCTGGGAGATTACACGGAGTGGGACAACGAAGCTTCCGAGATCGCAGCCGGCATCCTGTCCAAAATGATCCAGGCTGAACGCACAGACTTCTGTGAAGATGTCAAAAGTTCCTTCGGGAAGAACATGGCCGCATATGTCATGTCATACCTGCTGAGAGAGATCGATCATGCAGATATCAGGAAGATCATTGACAACAAGGATGAGTACCTTACCAGCTTCAAGGTCGGTGTTCCCGTGGTCTTACTTGGTGGTCCGGTCCGGGCTTATGTTGATGATGTACGGGATGCAATCGATGCAGAGATCATTTTGCCTGAACATGCAGAAGTAGGGAACGCAGTTGGTGCCATCGTAGGCAAGGTCACAAAAAGGATCGAGATCCTCATCCGCAACGTTCGTGAAGGCAACAAGTCAGTTACAATGATGTTCACCCCTGCCGGTAGAAAGCGTTTCAATAACTATCCCCAGGCCCTTGAGGAAGCGAAAGTTGTGGGAAGACAACTTGTGCTGGAGTATCTGGACAATTCCGGACTTCCGATAGAGGATCATAAGATAGAGATAATAAGGCAGGATATCAGGATCAATGATTCCGACCTTTTCCCGCTGGAAACTAATCTGGTTTTCGTGGGTGTGGGTGATATTGAGGATTGATCCCAACATTTCATCATCGCAACTGGAACGAAACACTAATGCTCATTCCTAACTCGATATTTTCCTTCTTTCTCACCTTCGCATTCAGTGCAACAAAGTGAGTTCCGTCTCCCATGGGCATAAGTGATGTCTCCCAGGATGTTTCACCGACAGTCGCCCTGATGGGGATCAATCCCCTTTGGGCTTCGTGAAGTAACATCTCTGTGATATCAGTGGGAACCCGTACGTAATGCCAGCCCCCTTTTTGTGGAAAGATCTCAACTTCCCCCTTCGTTGTATAAATTTCCATAGTAACAAATTGTACTTCCGGACTTATAAGTTCATCTTTCTTTCGCAGGAAGCCTGACGAATACTTATATTAATTTAAACTGTCAAAACTACATTATCATGAAAAAAACCTTACTCAGCAGGAAAGAGATCGAAGACCTTGACTACTACGATTTCATGAGTTACCTTGGAGTACCTTATTTCCACGTCGGTGGCCTGACATCAACGAAAGAACTGGCTGAACTTTGCCGGATCAACGAGGAAAGCAAGGTGCTGATGGTAGGATGCGGAGCAGGCTTCAGTGCATGTTTTGTGGCTCAGACCTTTGGCTGTTCCGTTGTTGGTGTTGATATTGCAGAAGTGTCCATCAGGAAGGCAAACGAGAGAACAAAGGCATTGGGTCTTGAGGACAAAGCGAAATTCCGCATAGGTGATGCCTATAATCTACCATTTGAGCCTGATACTTTTGATATTATCATCACAGAGTTTGTATCACAGTTCCTGGACACTGACAGAGCATACAGGGAATTCGTACGTGTGTTGAAACCCGGAGGTATGGTTGGGATAAATGAGATGTACAGTGATGCAGATGTGCCTCCGGAAGTTGCAGAAAAGATCAGAGAGGCTGAACATATTTTCAGTGAGATCACACAGCTGCCCTTTTCACTTCCATCACCTGAAGAGTGGAAGTCATGGCTTGAAGGGGCAGGATTGAGCGATGTTGAGGTGCATAAACATAAGGCCTCTGTGAAAGCGAAAGAATTCAAGCTGATGGCAAAAGCATTGGGAGGTTACGGAAATTTTGCCCGTCTGTTCGTTGATTTAATGATAGGAATGACCAGATATACTTTATCAAGCAGGAAGATAAGGAACCATTTCAGGAAACTCAGTAAGGGCAAAGGGATCCTGATGAGGAACAGGTCCACTTCGAAGCATGTGGGATATGTACTTGCTGTTGGACGGAAAGCTTGAACTCAAATTTAAAAAATGAAAAATTGAGATATACTCACGTTGTGCGATCGTTCTTGCTTTCTACAAGTTCAGATATTCCTTTTTCATCCAGAGTATAAACTACCCAGTCACTTTCAGGTTTAGCACCAAGACGCTCATAGAATTTTCGGGCAGGATTCCAATCCAGAACACACCAATTCATTGTTCCACAGCCTCTTTCCTTTGCGATGCCTGCACAGTATTTCATTAGTGCCTCCCCAACACCGGACCCTCGATATGCAGGATCCACATAGATGCCCTCAATATATATTCCAGGTTTCCCAACATATGCAGTAAAGTTATGGAAAAATATCATAAACCCGGCAGGACTGCCATCAATCTCAGCGATCACAGCTTCTGCATAGGGTCGTTCTCCAAAAAGTGACCTTTTAAGGTCTTCTTCGGTAGCAACAACGGTATCACTTAACTTTTCAAAATCAGCAAGTTCCTTGATGAAACGCATTATCAGAGGAATATCAGTCTCATCCGTAGACCTTATATTTACTTCAAGATCCTTAGGCCCATTGTTCATGTTCTAATCTATTAGCTATTCAAATAAATAATACTACTGAACGAAAAAACAAAGCAAAAGCTGATAGATAAGAGATAGTAGAAAAGGAAGTTAATGGCAGTGATCAGGGATCGATCCGTCGACCTCTCAGACGACATCTCTTTGGGCGACCCTTACCCCGATGCCCTCCCCATCTCAGGTCGACCTAAAGGGATTACGAATGCCATTTTAACCGTGAATGGTTATGGGGTTTTATGCCCTTTGGCTTTCTACCTTCTGATTCACTGCCACACCGTATCCCTTATGATACGGTAATAGAGAATATGTTTTAAAACTACTAATGGCTTTTGATATACAAGTTGGTAACAAAAAAGAACTTAAATTTATTAAAAGAAAAATGATAAAGACTGGATCCATGATCCTGATCCTTAAGAGCAGTGAATCTGCATCTACAAGGAATTTCTTGTTCTTAAATCATGTGGTAGCCCACAGTCAGACCACACTAATCCCGGAGAAGTGAAAACCAATTCAACTTAAATACCACCCAACACATCTTTTATATGGGGAAATTGTCCGGATGCTTAGAATAGCAATAACAGGAAAGCCTGGAGTGGGGAAATCAACGGTAGTATCAAAGGTTGTGGAAAAGCTAGAGCTGAAAGCCTGTGGTATCCGGGCTGCAGAGATACGTGTGAACGGCAAACGCCAGGGATTTTCTATTGAGGATATAGACACCGGCAGGAAAGGGATCCTTAGCCATATCGACTGTACCGGCCCGAAACTGGGAAAATATCATGTTAACCTTGAAGATCTCGATGACATCGGTGCAGCAGCGATCAGGACTGCCGCTGGCTGCGATCTTGTGGTCATTGATGAAGTCGGGCCCATGGAGCTCAGATCGGAGAACTTCATCCGGGCCGTGGAAGAAGTCCTTGATTCGGATAGACCGATACTTGCTGTACTTCATAGATCGAGCAAACACCCACTGGCTCAGAGGATAAGGAAAGACTTCGAGGTACTGACAGTTGATGAGAATAACCGGGATGACCTGCCGGAAAGGATCGCAGCAAGATTCCGGTGAGGTAATGGGATAGGACGAAAGCTGGAATTATACTCCGGACAAGCGCACATCAAAGGAGGACGATCAAGTGGGGAAAGAAAAGGAAGCATTCGACTATGAAGAAGAAAGAAAGAACTTCAATTGGGATATTCCTGAAGATTATAATTTTGTTGACACCATCAGGAAATTGGCAGCAGACAGCTCAAAGCTGATGACGGTTACCGGGTACCCGGATGGGACGGTGGAGAAAGCATCGTACCGGGAGATCTGGGATAGTGCCATGAGGTTAGGGAACGTCCTTCGGGATTCCGGAATCCATAAAGGTGACCGGGTGCTGGTTATACTTCCCAGGGGATCAGATGTCTATGTAACAAGTATCGCCATCTGGGCGATCGGTGGCGTGGTGGTTCCCGGTACGATCATGCTCAAAAGCAGGGATATAGAATACAAGATATTGGATGCAGGGATCAAGGCTTTGATCACAAACGACAGGGTAGTTGCTGATGAGGTAGACAGGATCAAGGATAGTATCGCAGACAGGATCCCGACCATCGACCTTTTCTTTTCAGGCCAGAGGGAAGGATGGAGAAACTATGAGCAGGAAATTGATGCTGCATCAGGGAAACTGAAGATCGAAAAGCTTACTGCAAATGATCTACTGGCGATAAATTACACTTCCGGGACCACCGGAGCACCAAAGGGTGTATTGCATACACATTCATTGATGTACTGCTTCGACAGGCTGAACAGGCACTACTGGTGGAATACGCAATCTGACGAGCGATGCTGGGCAACAACAGAACCTGGCTGGGCAAAATGGTATTGGGGACCCTTCGGAGCTGTCCTGAATGCAGGAGCTATCAACTTCCATTACGCCGGGAGGTTCGAGCCTGAAAAATGGTTTGAAATGCTTGACAGATGGAAGATAAACAGGGCATGTTTTACTCCAACGGAACTCAGGTCCATGGCAACGATCGAGGATGCAGATCAGATATACGACCTGTCTGAACTAAAGGTCATATTAACTGCAGGAGAGCCCTGCACCCCGGGCATTGTTAAGTTCTTCGAAGAAAAGTTCGGGGTACCTGTGCGGGAAGGATATGGACAAACGGAATCCTGCGTTATTGCATGCACCCTGCCAGGAATGGAAATAAGACCCGGATCCATGGGAAAGTTCACACCCGGAGTTGAGGGAGCAATTGTCGATCCTGATACAGGTGAAAAGTTACCGCCAGGTGAAAAGGGAACAATTGCTGTGGTAAAGAACCACCCCATGCTTTTCAAAGGATATCACAATAAACCGGAAAAGACAGCAGAATGCTTCGTTGGGAACTGGTACCTGACCGGTGACCTTGCAATGATGGACAATGACGGGTACATCTGGTTCGAATCAAGGGCGGATGATATCTGTTTAAGTTCAGGATACAGGATCGGCCCCTTCGAGGTAGAAAGTGCAGTAGATTCACATGAGGCGGTCCTTGAATCTGCAATGATCCCGAGTCCGGATCAAATAAGGGGAGAGATCGTCAAGGTCTTTGTTGTCCTGAGAGAGGGATCTGAGCCATCTGAACAACTTGTAAAGGATATCCAGAATCATGTCAAAGAAGTGACAGCTCCTTACAAGTATCCAAGGGAGATCGAATTTGTCAGGGAGCTTCCCAAGACCATCAGTGGCAAGATCAAACGCAAAGAGCTCAGGATAAACGAGTTCGAGACAAAAGGGGATGTGATCGAAAAGCTGAAGGAAAAGGGACTCTGGCAAAGATCGGATTGAATTTAAGATCAAAAAGTAAGCCTATTGACAAATGTTATTATCCAGGAGCGAGAAAATACAATATAATATCCTGTAACCTTGTAGGTCAGGATACGTTTAAGGGAGGGGTTGTTACGGAAGATATCTTTCGATTTGCGGATGAGCTCGGACCGAGCAAGATCATCCATGTATATGAACCGTCTGTGGGATTAAAGGCAGTGCTTGTTGTGGATAATGTAGCAGCTGGCCCTTCTATCGGAGGAGTACGCATGGCACCGGATGTCAGCACAGAGGAGTGTTTCCGTCTGGCAAGGGCCATGACACTGAAAAATGCAGCCGCAGGCCTTCCCTATGGAGGAGGAAAGGCTGTTATCTATGCTGATCCGAAGATGGAGAAGGAAAAGAAGATCGAACTTATACGAGTCCTTGCCTGCTCACTGAGAGAGATAGAGGAGTACATCTTCGCCCCTGACATGGGTACGGATGAGGACTGCATGGCCAGTGTCAAGGATGAGATTGGAAGAGTAGTAGGGCTACCCAGGGTTCTTGGCGGGATTCCATTAGATGAAATAGGAGCTACAGGATGGGGTCTTCGACATTCCACTGAAGTTGCCCTTGAGTTCTGTGACTTCAAGCTTGAAGGAGCCAGGGTCGCAGTGCAGGGATTTGGTGCAGTGGGTAAGAATGCAGCCCGTTTCCTTGCAGAAAAGGGATCTGTAGTAGTTGCAATAGGTGATTCACGAGGAACGTTGTATAACCCGGACGGACTTGACGTTGATGTAGTGATAGCCTTAAAAGAATCCGGAGGAAGCGTGGTCGATTATCCCGGAGGACAGAAGCTCGAGCGCGATGCGGTCATAGATGTTGATTGTGATATATGGATCCCGGCAGCACGTCCGGATGTCCTGAATGAGGAAAATGTGCATCGCCTGAGGACAAAACTTGTGGTAGAAGGTGCCAACATCCCGATCACTCAGGGAGCTGAAAAATACCTTCACGAAAAAGGGATACTGTGCGTTCCGGATTTCATTGCCAACGCTGGAGGAGTGATCTGTGCTGCCATGGAATATGAGGGAGCTAGTGAGTGTGCAGCACTTCAGGCCATAGAGGAAAAGGTGCGTACCAATACCAGGTTGGTGTTGAAGAATGCCGCGGACAAAGAAATACTTCCACGGGAAGCTGCCCTGGAACTTGCCCTATCAAGAATACACAAAGCTATGGGTTACAGACGATGGTCCCTTTTCTCATCAGCTCCGGGATTCGTTTAATTAAGGAAAAAGATGAAGGAAAGAATGGGATTTAAGGGAGCAACGTGTTCTTCCTCCAGTACTCATCCACCATCTCCTGTATACTTTTCAAAGCATCCTCCTGTCTTTCCGGCTTGAAAAGATGGGAGAACCTTTCCTGTGCTTGCAGGTATTCTTCCACAGGCTTGAACTTCTTCGGGACAAATGTATGTTCCACCTCCCCATGGATCGACTCTTTCAGAGGCCATAGGCCGGTCTCAACTGAGAGCTTTGCGAGTTTGACAGATTGAGATGGATCAAATCCCCATCCTGGAGGGCAGGGGATATGGGATATGAAAAGCTTTGGCCCTTTGAACTGCTCAGCCTTTTTGAACTTGTTCATCAGGTCAACAGGATAGGCCGGTGAAACAGTTGCAAGGTATGGTGGCTTGTGACTGTTCCATATATCGAACAGGTTCTTCTTTTGAAGCTGTGACCCAACCGGGACCTTCTCTCCTGGAGGAGTGGTTCCTGTCCTTGAACCAAATGGTGATGCACCTGAATGCTGGAATCCGGTATTTCCATAAGCCTCGTTATCATAACAGATGTAATAGAAGTCCAGGTTGCGGTATATGGCACCGGATGTGGACGAGAGGGCCATGTCGTATGCAGAACCATCGCCTGCAAGTACGACCACCTTCAGGTTCTCTTCAGGGTCAAGTTTTCCTTTTTTGATCAGTATATCCAGTGCATCCCGTACTCCCTGGGCTCCTGCAGGTGCACAGGCCATTGCAGTGTAAAGCCAGGAATTCCGGAAAGGTGAAAATGGATAAATGGTAAGCAGAGTGAAACATCCTGCTGCATTTACGATTACGATATTTTCCCCCAATGCTTTCAGGCAATATCTCAGGGTCAGGAGGCCACCACAACCTGCACAGGCAGCGGTCCCCGGTTGCATGTTCTCTTCAGGTGGCAGTTCCTTTATGGACCTGATGTTTTCTGAATCCATATCTCATTGCCTCCCTGCGATATCTTTCAATTTTGTTATGCCTTTCCACTCATTCTCTGTGTAAAGGAGATGAAGAGGCTCTACGACTTTAGTATCAACTGTGCGGATCATTTTGTCAAAGATGAGATCGAACTCTTCCTGGCTGATGTTCTTCCCCCCAAGTCCACCAATAAAAGATAGCAAAAGGGGCCTGTTTTCTTCATTGTACAGGCAGCCGGCCATTTCAGAATAGATGATACCGCCCTTGCCTACGCTGATGTTCTGGTCGATGACAGCCACAGCCTTCTTTCCTTTAAGTGCATTCCTTATATCAGAATCAGGGAATGGGCGTAAGAACCTTGGTCTCAACAAACCGGCCTTGATACCTTTCTCACGTGCTCTTTTTACAGCAGCTTTTCCAAGGGTGGAAAAGGAGTTTGTCATCACAAGGACATATTCAGCATCTTCCATCATATATTCGTCAATGGTTCCATACTTCCTGCCGAATATCCTCTCGAAATCATCAGATACTTCCCTGTAGACCTCAAGAGCATTCTGACTTGCAAGGTGCATCTGGTACTTGAAATAGGAATAGAACTCCCCGCCAAGGACCGCAACTCCCTGTGCCATGGGCTGACCTGCCCTGAAGAAGGCATGTTCGGGCTGGTATTCCGGCAGGAAGCACCTGACAGCTTCCACATCAGGAACCTCCACAGCCTCCCTGGTAAATGAAAGGAAAAAACCATCCATGTTCACCATCACTGGCAGAAGCACACGCTTATCCTCTGCCAGCCTGTATGCCATCAGGACAGAATCAAGTACCTCCTGGCAGGTCTCGCAATGGATCTGCAGGAATCCCGTATCCCTGAGTGCAAGGATATCATTGTGGTCCGGTCCCAGGGTGATGGGGGCGGATAAACCCCTGGATACATTGACCATCACAAGAGGCACTCTCCATCCTGCCACCGTGTAGAGCATCTCAAAACCATACATCAAACCCTGGCTGGATGTGGTGGTGAATGTCCTGGCACCTGTTGCTGAAGCAGCGCCTGCTGCCGTGATCATGGAATGCTCCGAGTCCATGGTAACAAAACCTGCATCCATCTCTCCATCGGATATCCACTTTGCAATTGTCTCGATGATCTCTGTCTGTGGAGTTATAGGATAGGCCGGAATATAATCAACTTCTGCCAGTCGCACTCCCCAGGCAGCGGCACGGTTACCGGTAAGCATCTCTTTTGCCATTACTGATCACCCTCTTTTGTTTGGGAGTGCGACTCCCGCACTTTACTGATAGCTCCCACAGGACATTCCTCGGCACAAATCAGGCAACCTTTGCAGTTCTCGTAATCTGCGAACGGGTATCCTTCCTCGTTCAGCCGGATACAGCCCTCAGGACACCTGGCAACACAGGTCATGCATTTGGTACAGGCATCATAATCCCAGACTGGTCTGAATATGCGCCAGTTACCTGTTCTTCGTAAGGGTGTATTGCCTCTGGATAATATTGAAGGACTCGAGACCAGAGCAGTTTCAAAAGGTATGGAGATAATATTCTCCTTTTCCCGAACCTTCTCAGTGGTTTCTATGCTGATCGGTTCTACTGAATTGTAACAATAAATTGCAGCCTCTATATTTCTATCTAAAAGATCCTTTTCAGAAATTATCGCTGAAAGTTCCTTTTTCAGAGCATCCCTTAGGGCCTTCTCTCCAATACCTGCTACCTTTGCGGCAACTGCGGCTGCAAGGCTGCTGAGAACAGGCTGTCCTATCATGTCAAGGCTGACCTTTGTGATATCCAGTGTGATCACATGATCTTCGATACCGTACCCTTCCTTTGTTTCAAAAGGAGTACGGGGTGTGTTAACAAAAACGACACCTCCTTTTTTAAGTCCTGATAAAGGAGAAGACTGGGGGTCCAATAGCAGGGTTTCGTCCATAACTACCACAACATCCGGTTGTGATACTAAACCCCGCTCCATGATGTCATCTCTGGATATGCGGGTAAAGGCCGTTATTGGTGCACCTCTCCTCTCGGCACCGTACAATGGGAAATCCTGAGCATTATAGCCATCCAGAAATGCAGCACTCCCAAGCACTCTACTGGCTACTTTTGCTCCCTGGCCACCCCTGCCATGGAATCGCAATCTGAGCATTTATACCCCCAATATAATTAGGATTTTATGTGTATAAAAACCCTCTCATGCATAAGTTCAGATGAAAATATTTCCGCCCACAGAACAGCAAAGACCTGATTTCGGACCGAAAAAACTAATATCTGCCACTGACGTTACACCCACCAACACCCGGATGCCGGTAAAAGACTCCGGGCTGATCTCAAATATCCGAATGTGATAAAAATGAAGCGTATCGTTCAGTTCGCCATTATTCTTTCTATATGCATTGCAGGCAATGCTCTCCACAATTTCCTTAACGTCCCGATCCCCGGAAGTGTACTGGGAATGCTGCTATTACTGGCACTTCTGCTTACCGGAATACTGAAGCTTTCCATGATAGAAGATGTGAGCAACTTCCTGCTGAAACACCTGTCATTCTTCTTCATACCAGCAGCTGTCGGGCTGATCACTTGCTTCTCCATACTTGAAGGAAAATGGGCTGCCCTGCTGTTCATATCAGTAGTATCCACCATCATCATCGTAGTGGTGACCGGCGTAACGGTACAGATGTTGATGAACAGGAGGCGTTCAATTGAATGAACTTATCGAAAGTCTGATAAGATCACCTGTCTTCGGAATAGGAATATCCATATCAACATTCTACGCAGGTAGCCTGCTCTACAAAAGAACGCGTTCACCTATCATGAACCCGCTGCTACTAAGTATGCTGATGATAATTGCCCTTCTGCTAAGTTTCCACATAACATTTGAAGATTACAACCAGGGAGGTCAGTTCATATCGTTCTTCCTCGGGCCTGCCACAGTGATCCTGGCAGTTCCGCTGTACAAGAAGATCAGCCTTTTCAGGGAAAATATCATACCCATAATCGGAGGAATCGGAATTGGGTCTGCGGCAGGCATCGTGAGCATAATCCTGATGTGCAAAATGTTCGGTCTTGACGAACTGCTAAGTGTTTCCATGATCCCGAAATCCGTCACAACCCCCATCGGGATCGAGATATCAAACCAGCTTGGTGGCCTGCCTTCCATAACAGTTGCAGCCATAGTCTTCACAGGAATAGCAGGTATCCTGATGGGACCCCAGGTTTGCAGGTTGTTCAGAATAGATGACGAAGTGGCAATCGGTATTGCCATAGGAACCTCGTCCCATGCCCTCGGTACCACAAAAGCTGTTGAGATCGGAGAGACCGAAGGAGCTATGAGTGGCCTGGCAATCGGTATTGCAGGATTGGTAACGGCATTCCTTGCTCCGATATTGGCTAAGCTACTACTTTGAAACAGGATAAGTGCTTCTAAATTACTAAATTAAAAAAAAACGGTAAACGGAAAGGGATGTTATCCCTTTCTAAAGAAGAATGCTACAGCCAGGATACCAAGAACAGAAGCCATTAATCCAAATCCCGGAATCGAAGGAAGTTCAGATTTGGCATAGATGTCCTCGGGCTGGGTGTTGCCTACCATGTGCCATTCTGCCTTATTTCCATCAACAACGTTTGCATTGGAATCAACGATATCACCCGGCATCTCCAGATAATAATGCACATCTATGGCAGAAGCCCCCAAGTCAGAGTAATCAGTCGTGAAATTGTCGGTTATTGTGTGTCGGTATATTAGGTAGCCATCCTCTGTTTCTGTGTAAATGTTTGGTGGAATAAGTCCACTGATGATCATCTGGACATCGTCCCCTTCCCATACCTCACTGTATTCCCCACCTTCGGAAGCAACAATCTCACTTATCTTTGTCTCCTCGTTCATTAACGAATATACGTATGAACTGGTCTCAATGATCATCGTATGCTCTGCAATGTCACCATTTCTATCGACCTTAGTATCATATGTAAGCGTCACACAACCGCTAATAAAGATACTGAAAATAAGTATCAAACATGAAAGATATTTGTAATTCATTGATATTCCCCTCATAAATATTCAAACATAAAACAACATGCTAAAACGCAAATTATTGTTTCTAAATATAAATGGGGAACAGGAACATACTTAATCTTATCTATACATATTAATTTCTGACGTGAATTTTTCATGGCTCATCGGGGGTATCCTTAATAGCAGAATTGAAGACAAAGAAGAACGAAGCGAGCGTGGAAGACTTTCTCAATACTGTGGAAAATGAGAAAAAACGAAGCGATTCTTTCACGATCATGGACCTGATGCAGGAAGTGACAGGTGAAGTACCCACCATGTGGGGAGACAGCATCGTCGGTTTTGGAAACTACACCTACAAATACTCCACCGGGCGAACAGGAGAATGGATGCTAACCGGATTCTCACCCCGGAAGCAGAATCTCACCCTCTACATCATGCCCGGCTTTGAGCAATATGATGATCTGCTGAGCAGGCTCGGCAAGTACACCACGGGTAAATCCTGTCTCTACATCAAGAAGCTGGAGGATGTGGATCAGGATGTGCTACGGGAGTTGGTGAGACTGTCTGTGGAATATATGAAAGAAACAAGTGAATGAGATCCACTCTCTTTTTTTATTCGGATTTTACTATAGTAGGATTGATATAGACTGTTTTACAATTATTTAATGGGTACTAAACTAATGGAGTCGGGGTTAGAACATGGATATGGAACAATTTGAAGGCAAGGTCTTTTGTCAGAGTTGTGGAATGCCTCTGGAAAAGGATGAGGATTTTGGAACCAATGCCGATGGCTTAAAGAGTGACGAATATTGTAATTATTGTTTCCGCAATGGTGAGTTTATACAACCTGACATAACTCTGGAAGAAATGATCGAACAATGTTCCAGAGCAATGGATGAATATGGAATTGTGTCCCTGGAAGAAGCAAAAAAGCTGAGCCAGCAGAACATTCCAAAGCTCAAGAGATGGAAATGATCCTTGATCTTATCTTACATGTGTCGCAGACCACAAAGCAGATCGTTATTTGTGGCGAGAAATTGCTTTCAAATTCACCTAAACTCATGAACCTGAGTGATAATCAGCATAACATAAGGGAGTTCTGTTAATGAACGGACAGATTCCCATGCGATACATTGAAAATAAAAGCAGAATACTTGTCAATACCCCATTGTACTTTTTCCTGTTCATGCTTTTTATGATAGCAGGTACTCTTGGATACTATCTCCGTACAGAAGACGAATTCGCACCTGCCATCATACTCTCCGTTCTGTGGCTGATCTTCTGGAAGAACAGCAAAACAGGAGGACGAACGTTTCTTGTTGTTGCATCCGTTTTTGGATACATACATGAATTACTGGGTGTACAATACGGATATTTTACATACCTAAATGGAATTATAGGGAATGTTCCGATCTGGATATTGCCCGGGTATGGAGCAATTTTCTGGTCCTCTTACAATTTCTGGAAGATATTCGAAAACCAATTTTCTGAATCTAAATGGTTTCATTTTACAGATCATTTTATTATCCTGAGTCTTTTGATGCTTGTGGTGGCAGATTACAGTTATTTTGACCTGAAAGAGGATTCACTGATCATATCTGTTAAATTAATAATTGCATTTATGCTGATCAGAAATTTCGACCTGTTAAGACTTGCATACTTCACAGGAGTCTTCACGCTTCTCAATGAGATCTCAGGAGAAATACTTGGAACATGGTCACACCGGAACTTTTCATTACTTTCACTTATGGCAGGATACATTTTCCTTCTCTGGTTATGCCTGTCGATAGCCGAGGTAAAGGAAGCAAGTAAAGGAAAATATCATGAAAAGAGCCATCTGATAAGTTACATATCCGCATTCAAAGGACTCGTGGATGGGCGGAAAGAATGGACAAAAAGAGAAGCAACTGCCGCATTTATGATTATGTCATATTACACGTTGTCTTTGCTTGGGATAATTAAAGTCTGAACATATTATATTTCTGAGAAACAGATAACTGATACAAAGCTTATTAAAGGTTAAGTACGCTATATAAAGTAAGCCTTTTTTCAAGGTTTTAGTAATTTGTAAAGATTTCTTTTTCGTTCTGTGAACGCTGAACAAATGTTCATTCTTTCATTATATTTGTTATGGGGCCAACATGTGCAATAAACCAAAATGTACTTTTTACGGTGAAGCTAACGATATCAATGCTTTGATCCACTGCGTTATAAGAGCATTGGATAAAGCAAATATGCAAAAAGAGAAAATCGAATACATCAGAAAGATCAATCGTGATGGAAACATGTTCGATTCAGCTATCAAAACTTCAAGTAACTATGTAGAATTTGTGGAAATTGAATAAGTTTCACAAATTACTTTTTTAAATTAAATAATGTGTTCACTCTTTGTAGATAATTCTGAACAGAATGTTACAGATATTCGATAAAGAGGAACAATACATACCATTTACTAAAAAATAAAAAGACAGATGGACCAATGAAATCTGTTCATTTTGCTAAAAAAGATACCCCGATCTGTTTGAGGGTAAATCAACATAAATTATACTAAATGAAAAAAGAAGGTCATAATTGGATCATATATTAATTCCCTGACCATCTGAAGTCAATGATTGGAACTATAAACCAATCGAAATGATATACAATATTTATTGATTTTCAAGTACCACTTCACTTTTTTGTAGAAATATCTATACCATGACGAAACTTATGCAATAAGGTTAACTTTTCGACAAGATAACTTTATATGTAATACCGTTACCCCTGTAGCAATCAGATCCTTGCTAAAAAGCCAATCAAACGAGTTTCAAAAATGGAATCAAACGATATCTCCCTGAAGACAAAAATCCTTTTTTATGGACTTATAGGTGCTTTTTTAGTGCTATCAATATCTGCAATAGTCACTATTTCTACGGTAACGGACCAGCAGGAGGAAATGGCATATCAGCAGTCCATAGAAATGACCAGAAATTATGCGAATTATTTCGATGGTAATACCAGAACAAATCAGGGTATTGTTAAAACGATCTCAACAACACTGAGCAATTATGAGAATGCTGACAGGGATGAGGTTAACGAAATACTAAAGGGCCTGCTCCTGGAAAATCCCCAGCTGGTCGGAGTTTATGTTGGCTATGAACCCAATGCTTTTGACGGGAGAGATGCTGAGTTCATAGGAGAGGAAGGACATGATGAGACCGGAAGGTTTGTGCCATACTGGAACAGAATCGATGAGCAGGTAAGTGTCGAGCCTCTTGTAAATTATGAAACATCAGAATATTACCAGGGTCCAAAGGAACTCAAACAAAATGTGGTCACAGAACCTTACCTTTACCAGGGAATACTGGTGGTGAGCTATGATTCTCCTATAATCATCAATGATGAGTTTGTTGGAGTTGCCGGGGTCGATGTGTCGCTTAACTATTTTGATGAGGTCGTCTCAGAGGTTTCTGCTTTTGAAAATGGTTATGCTTTTGTCACAAGTAATAGTGGAAAACTGTTGACCCATCCGGAGCATAAGGAATGGATCGGGACAAAGACGTTAAATGATTTTGATGTAGCGGAGATATCGGAAATGGCAACCGATATCAAAGACGGGAAAAATGGATACATAGAAACAGTTGACCCTGCCACCGGCAGAGAGGTTGTGATGTTCTATGAACCTATCACTGAAGGGACCTATAGTTTCGTACTCTGTGCTCCAAAAGATGAGATGCTTGCAGGAGTAGCGATCCTGAGGAACAGGCTGCTATTTATGTCGGGTTTTTCAATAATTCTCGTAGGCGGGGTCGCTTATATGATCTCACGATCTACAGACCATTCCATCAAAAAGATGTCAAATGATTTTAAAGTGATATCTGATAATGCATTAAACGGAAATTTTGATACAAGGGCCGATACAAATGTGCAGGTTGATTTTAAAAAGATCCCTGTGGGTCTCAACCAGATACTGGATAATATGAGCAAGCTCACAAAGAGCAATGTAAGATCAATGGCTGCTTTGCAGAGATCGGAATCTAAATTCAGATTATTCTTTAATAATTCCAATGATCCAACCGTAATATACGATTTAGAAGGTAAAATCCTGGAAGTGAACGAAGTTGCTTGTGAATTCACAGGATACAGTCGGGACGAAATGCTGAGTATGGTAATAAGTGATCTGGATTCTCCTGAATATAAATCAAAAGCATCTGATAACGTCAAGCAATTGTATGAGGAAGAAAGTGCCATATTTGAAAGCACGGCTTTCTGTAAGGATGGTAGCCTTGTCCCCATAGAAATAAGCAACCGTATTATTGAGTACAATGGCAAGCAAGCCGTGCTATCCACTTCCAGAGATCTCACTGAACGCAAGAACGCAGAAAAAGCCTTGATCAAGAACGAAGAGATGCGTAAAAAGGAGATACACCATCGTATTAAGAACAACCTGCAGATCATATGCAGTTTGCTCGACCTTTGCGCTATGGAGTTTGATGATAGTTCCGTTGTCCAGGCATTTATGGAAAGCAGGGGCCGTGTTGTCTCGATCTCGTTGATCCATGAAGAACTTTATCAGTCAACAGATATGGAAAGCATCAATTTTGCAGATTATGTCCGGAAGTTGTCAGATGAACTCATCAGTTCATATTCCGTTGATAAGGATGTTGAACTGAAGCTTAACGTTGAAGATATCTTTTTGGGTATGGATATAGCGATCCCTCTTGGAATAATCATAAACGAAATGGTGACCAATTCCCTGAAACATGCTTTCCCGGAAAAATCCGGTCAGATATGCATTGAACTGCATCATCCGGATGAAAATGAATGCGTACTGATCGTAAGTGATGACGGAATAGGCTTCCCTGAGGAAATTAATTACAGGAACAGCACTACGTTAGGGTTACAGTTGTTGAACACGCTTGTCGACCAGATCGGGGGAACCATTACTATGGATTCCACTTCCGGAACTGCTTTTTCAATTGTATTCAATGAACTTTGAAATGAGGGTCTCTTAGTGACTGGAAGTACTTTAAGGCACGAAGGATAAGACAATATATTTTGAAAGTTTCTATTCATCCAGGTATAATCAAAAATTAGAAGGAAATTCAAAAGATTTATCATATAAAAAATACGATCAATAAGCTCAAATATATCCTCTTTTTGAGATTACAAATATACCATGAATTTTAAGAATTTTTTGAAAATTGGTTTCTATTATGGAACTAACAATTAATACTTCATAATAATAGGTTTCGATTTTGCATAAATATATCAATGCCATTTAATCTATTATAGTATAGGGATAGTTTGGTCAATCAATATCATATACGAGAAGATATTGAAGTCTCTCTATGAAAGATGACAGGATGACATGTCAAAAAGACATGTGTATATGGTGGAGCGGGAATGTCTGAAATAATAATTAGAGAATTAAGAGAGGATGAAATTCATTTATGGGATGACATTGTAGCACAATCACCTCAGGGAACAATAGTTCATGAAATTAGCTGGCTGAGAATTATTGAAAAACACACAAATTCTAATTTGCATCTATTAATTGGTTGTTTGGGTAGCGAAATTATTGCAGCGATTCCATTATTTTCTAAAAAAAAATATTTTTTAAATGGCTTCTATTCTCCAATTAGTGGTGCAATGATCCAGCATTTGGGTCCCATATTTCCAAATTATGATAGTCTTAAGCAGGACAAAAAAGAGTATTATTTTCGGGAATTCTGCTTAAAGTTAGATCACTATCTCAATTCAAATAAAAAATCAGACTTCATACTTATAGAAACATCACCAAATCTACTTGATGCACGCCCATTTGTATGGAATCGTTATGATGTAACTCCAAAATATAATTATGTAAAAAACATTGAAGATTTGGATTCCACATGGAATGATCTTAAAAAGCAGATCCGTAAAAACATATTAAACTGCGAAAAAAATGATGTCGAGGTCTATGAAGGAAATCTTGAGGACTATAATTTCATAATTGAATCACTTTCCAGACGTTTAAGTGAACAGGAAGTTGAACTTCCACCTTCAAAAGATTATTTTTTAGATTTGTATCACAAATATTATCCAGACAACCTGAAAATCTTCATGGCAAAGTATGATGGAAATCCGGTTACGGGGATAATTGCAACTACCTACAAAGACAAAATTTCAATATGGGTTGGTGCTACTAGAACTGATACAAAGGGCATTTATCCTGTCGATCTGATCCAATGGAAAATAATGGAATGGGGCCACAAAATGGGTTATAAATATTGTGAAATACAGGGTGCAAATATGCCTTCCATTAGCTATTTTAAGTCACGTTATAATTTCGATTTAGAAATCTATTATAGTGCAAAAAAGGAAAATAGGAAAGTAAAAATAGCATTACAATTTAAAAAATTATATGGGGTAGTTGAGGGTCTTATTAAGTAATTTTGCAGACCGGATGCTAAAATCAGATTATAAAGTTAATTGTAGTCATTGAATTTGTACAATAATGAAAATTAGAGAGTTTGTAATAAGAATCTCCACACATTGAGTTGTCAATTTAAGATTTGTGTTCTTCAATTTAATTGGGAATAGTGAAATAAGAATGTCTGATCTTGAAGTTAGGGAAATTGATCCTTCTGAATATGGACTCTGGGATGATCTTGTAAAAAGTTCTCCACATGGTACAATATTTCATACAAGCGATTGGTTGATCATTTGCAGAGATGTCCTTGATGAAGATCTAAAGATATATGGCTGCTTTAAAAATGATGAATTAGTTGGCGGTTGCTCTCTTTTTATCAGAAACATTAAAGGAATCCTGAAGATTGCGTCCTCGACATCTAAACTAACTCCTTATGGAGGGTTAGTTATCAAAGCATTTCCTAATGCTAAAGAAAGGATAAGGGTACAGGAAACTCATAAGATAATGAATTCTTTGAGAGAATTTCTTTGTGACCAGAATTTTGATAGTATGTGCATAACATTATCCCCTAATTTTCTTGATGTAAGGCCATTTACATGGAATGGATGGAAATCTGCTGTTTTTTATGCTTATTATGTTGATCTACAGTCAAACATCGATGAAAATATTTCAAAAAACATAAAACGAGATATTCGGAAGGCTCGTGAGGCAAAAATAAACACAAAACGTTTTGACGACTACAAGATCTTCTATGATCTATTTTCCATGACCTTCAAAAGGCAAAATTTGAAACCACCTGTGCCAATTGAATTTTTTAGAAGAGTATTTGAATTTATTGAATCTAAAAAAATAGGTTACATGTTGGTTTCAGAAACAGAAACATCAGAAGTTGTTGCAGCACATATCAGGTTATATGATAAAGATAAACTATGTGCCTGGTCTGCAGCCTCAAATCCGGATTTTAGAAAAGCTGGATCTAATACTTTGCTTTATTATGATGAGTTCAAAAAACTACAAGGGCAAAAGTATTCATATATGAATATGATGGCAGCAAACACTCCTCGATTTACTAATTTTATAACTGGTTTCAATCCAAAATTAGTTCCCTATTATTCAATTAGCTGGAATACAAAAAAAGATGTTGTTTTGAGACGATTGTGTAATGTCATGAAATGATTTAAAAGTAAATCTCTTTCTCTGCACCACTATTTTTCTCCAGGTTATGGATTGAGTTAATCGAGACTTTTATTTACTGTTACTTCTATTATATATTAGGGGGAATTATCCAAATGAAATTATATGGTATGATTTTCGTAGTACTTTTGGCTTTTATTACCATTGGTACAGCCTCTGCAGACACGATCACGGTGAATAACAGCACCGGAACAATAGCAAACTATACTTCGATACAGGACGCTGTAGATGCTGCAATAAATGGTGATACTATCCTTGTATATTCAGGAACGTATACAGAAATTGTGAGTGTGGATAAAGAATTAACAATCGAGTCAGACTCCGGGAATCCGGATGACACCATTGTCCTGATAACCTCTCCGAGCAATTATGTAATTTTGGTAGAGGAAAACAACGTAAATATCAATGGTTTCAGTGTGGTAGGATTGAACAACAATACCGGAATACTCCTCAGTGGAGTTGAGGGTTGTACTATTTCTGATAACGTTTTATCAGACAACTTTGCCGGCATCAGGCTTGATCATTCCAGCAATAATGTGGTAAGTGGTAATAATGCAAGCTTGAACAACGATACAGGTATCGGTTTGCAAGATTCCAGCTATAATACATTGAACGACAATACTGCAAACCTGAATCTCGATGTAGGTATCTGGCTGTCGAACTCAAGTAACAATATGCTGAGCGACAACACTGCAAACCTGAATACTGAAAAAGGTATTGGCTTGCTGGATTCCGATGATAATACATTGGATAGGAATATTGTGAACCTGAATACTGAAACAGGTATCGATCTGCTGAATTCCAACAATAACATCTTTGATAGCAACAATGTTTTGAATAATTCAGAGGGTATCATCCTTGAAAATTCCAGCATTAACAGACTGGAAAGTAACATTGTTTCATATAATCTTGATGATGGTATTTTCCTTGAGAATTCTAGTGATAATATGCTGCTTAGTAACACTGCAAACTGGAATGGTAATGTAAGTGATGATTCCGCTTATGCAGGTATCAAGCTTCTGTATTCAATTAACAACACGCTGAGTAGCAATACTGTAAGCTGGAACGATGATACGGGTATTGGTCTGTTTGATTCCAATAACAACATCCTGAACAGCAATGTTTTATCGTATAACCTCGACGACGGTATTTATCTCGAGAATTCCAACAACAACACGCTGAGTAGTAATACTGCTTCCGATAACTATTACGGTATCAGGGTAGTAGAATCTAGTGACAACGAATTGCTCGATAACATCGCAGATTTGAATGAACACGCAGGCATAAGCGTGCGCCAGTCCAGTACTACCAACACGTTGAGCAACAACACTGCAAACTCGAACGTTGACATAGGTATTGGTCTGCTGAATTCCAGCGAAAACACGTTTACAGATAACACTGTGTCGAATAACTCTTATGGTATCTATGTCGAAAATGCCAGCAGTAATCTGCTTTTCAACAATTACTTCAACAACACAAACAATGCCAATTTCTTAGGTACCAACGATAATACCTGGAACACCACAAGAATTGTTGGAACAAACATTGTTGGAGGTATCTACCTTGGTGGAAACTTCTGGGCAGATCCGGATGGCACAGGTTTCAGCCAGGTCACTGATGATCTGAATGGAGATGGTATCTGTGACGAGCAGTATAACCTCACAGATCCTGTATTTGATATTGATTTCCTGCCACTCAGTATTGTTAACGATGATCTGCTGCCTGTGATCAACATAACCTCACCTGCAGATGGATCAGGCACAAATGTAAGTTCAGTTACGGTTTCCGGTCTTGTCAATGGAACCGGATCAATGCCATTGGTAACAGTTAATGGAGTTGCTGCAGCAACCACTATCGTCGATTTCGATGGAACTTTCACAGCGACTGTTCCGCTGGTTGCGGGTTCTAATACCATTTATGCAAATGTTACCGATGCTGCCGGGAACACTGGCACAACATCTATGAATGTTTTCTTTGACGAATTTGACCCAGTGATCAACATAACCTCACCCGCAGATGGTTCTTCTACAAAATCAAGTTCAATTACAGTTTCCGGTCTTGTTGATGGAACCAATTCAGTGCCGGTAGTTACTGTCAATGGTGTTAATGCTGCAACTACACTTGTAGATTACAACGGTACTTTCACAGCAACGGTACCTCTGGTTCTGGGTTCTAACACCATTTATGCAAATGTTACCGATTCTGCCGGGAACACCAACACCACATTTGTAAATGTCACACGCACATCTTCATCCTCTGGTAGCGGAAGCAGCAGTGGTGGCGGTGGCGGCGGTGGTGCTACCGGTGAAGCCTTTGAGAATATTCTTGTAAAAGATGCTGCAACATCTAAAGTGATCACAGGAGAGTTGTCAAGATATGACTTTGGTGAAGAGAAATGCCACATTATATATGTTCAATTCAGTGGCTTGATCAATGCCGGTCAGATCAGCACACTTATTGAGGTTTTGAAAGATACTTCAACTCTTGTAGATTCTTCAGCTCCAGGAATCGTGTATCAAAACATGAACATCTGGGTTGGCAATGCTGCATTTAGCGATGACAAATTAGAAGATTCTGTTATAGGTTTCAGGGTAAGCAAAGAATGGCTATCTGAAAATGGAATTGACTCTTCCAGTGTTAGTCTATACCGCCATAATGGTGGAAAGTGGAACCAGCTTTCTACAAACAATGTCGATGAAGATGATGAATACATCTACTTTGAGGCAAGAACTCCTGGATTCTCACCGTTTGCTATAAGCGGTTTTGAGGAAGGAGCTGAGATTGTGCATGGAGAGGACAACACAACAGCATCAGAAGATGACGCACCCGCAGAAGAGAATGAGGATTCACAACCAGAGCCTAATGGTATTCCATGGATCTCAACAGGATCAATGGTCCTGATACTGGTTGGAGTCCATTTGATAATGAGGAAGAGAAACTAATACTTCACTTCCTCTTTCTTTTTTATATTAAACTTATAGTGTCTCCTATTAGAACAGAACTTCATCATTCCTGAAATTTCAATCTAATCTTATTCTATTACTTATTAGGCAAGTGAATAGAGACATTTATTAATTAGTACCCCTATTATAAATAGGGGAATTATTCAAATGAAAATATATGTAACAATTTTAGTAGTACTTTTGAGTTTAGTGACTATTGGATCAGTATCTGCAACTACATTTACTGTGAATAACAGTATCGGACCAGTAGCAGATTATACTTCGATAAATGCTGCTATCAATGATGTGAATACAAGTAATGGAGACACAATTCTTGTTTATTCCGGCATATATACAGAGAATGTCGATGTGGACAAGGAGATGACGATTCAGTCACATCCAGATAATTCGGAGGATGTAATTGTTCAGATTTCCAGTCCAAATCCTTATGTATTTAATGTTGTTGCAAACAATGTCATTATCAATGGCATTAATGTGGTGGGATCAAATGATAACATTGGAATACTTCTCAATGAAGTTGAGGGGTGTACTATCACTGAAAACAGCTTATCGAACAACTTTGTAGGTATCAGGTTGGATCAATCCATCAACAACATGGTTAGCTATAACATTGCAACCTTGAACAACGACACAGGTATTGGTCTGTTGAATTCCAGTGACAACACGGTGAGCAACAATATTGTAACCCTGACCAACGATACTGGTATTTGGTTGTTCAATTCCAGCAGAAATGTGCTAAGCAGTAATAATGCTTCATTTAATCTTGAGTTTGGAATCAGACTGCTACAATCTGGTGACAACACACTGGAAGATAACACTGCAACCCTGAACGATCATGTCGGTATAAGTTTAGGTGAATCCAGTAATAACAATATTCTTACTGATAATACTGCAGAATCGAACACTGACATCGGTGTTGGTCTTTTGGATTCCAGTGACAACACGTTGACTGGTAACTTTGTATCGGGTAACTCTTATGGTATCTGGATGGATTCTTCCAGCAACAGTCTCATTTATGACAACTATTTCAACAACACAGATAATACCAACTTCTTAGGGTCTAATAACGGAAATATTTGGAACACTACTGTGGCTGCTGGATCAAATATAATTGGAGGCTCCTACCTTGGTGGAAATTATTGGGCACATCCCGATGGCACAACAGGTTTCAGCCAGATGAATGATGATGCGGATTTCGACGGGTTCTGCGATTCACCTTTAAGTGAATATGAATTAGATCTGAATAACACCGATTACCTACCACTTAGTCTTGATGACATCGCTCCATTGATTAGTATTACTTCACCCGCAGATGGACTTTCCACAAAAGCAAGTTCAATTACAGTTTCAGGTCTTGTCAATGGAACCGGTTCGTTGCCAGTGGTTACAGTGAATAATGTTGCTGCAACGACCACCCTTGTCGATTTTAATGGCACTTTCACAGCAACGGTACCTCTTGTTGTCGGTGCAAACACCATTTCTGCAAATGTTACCGATGGCGCTGGAAACACCGACACAACATTTATAGCTATTACACGAACCTCTACTTCCTCAGGTGGTAGTAGTGGTGGTGTTGGAAATCCTGTAATCATACCAATTCAGGAAGAGCCTGAAGAGGAGGAAGAAGATGATACCTCTAATTCTGATGGTGTCGGTAATGCAACCATAATTACTCCGGAGCAGGAAAATACTGAAGATGAAGTTGTTGAAGAAAACCCAGAATTGGAGGAAGAATCAGAATCGGAAGCAGCTTCCGGATTTAGTATAATGCTGACAGTAGGTATTCTACTATCAACATATTTGATTTATACAAGGAAGGATTGATGATCAATTCTTCCAACCTGTTCTTTTTTAATCCTTATATTAAGACAACGTTTTTTTATTTGTTGAGTTCATGAAACCTATTTTTATTGCTGAAGAGGGATGATTAACCTATGAAGAAAACGATCATTGACATGCCTTATGCACACTGGAAGAAGATGGGATTTCAAAGAGTACTCTCCATTAAATGAAACAGAATACCAGGTGTGATCAACAGTTTTCCCGCAATGTTCATGTTAGAGAAAGATTGTATATCTGAAGGAGGTAATTTAGTATTACCCAACTATCCTAGATTGGAATTAAATATTTGGCCCCACCAGAATAATGTTTCATTAAGTTTGATTTGGAACAATTGATTATAAAAATCAGAAACCGGAATCAAGATTTAGAACCGATGAATTGTTTTGAATAGATTATACAATGGTTTATTCCAGTATACCCGGAAATAAGGCACCAATTTAGGATTAAAACCTGAAGCAAATTTTGCTAAATGAAGACTATTTGCAGACATGATGTTTATTTCTTTGAACTCCCTATCTTTAAAGTCCTGACATGTATCGTACATAAGAAAAGAAGTTGATCCAGTATAGTTCAATTCTTCATTTGAAGCTGCAGCCCAACTATATGCCCTTTTATTGTCCCAAATTGTTATTTCGGAAGATGCAAACTCATCAGAAGGTGTTTTCATAAACCGCATTTCACCGCAATTTTTAGATTCAAATAAATCCATCATGTTTACAAAAAATTTTTTGTCTGCTGGTGGTTTAAGGTTATGTTTTGCAAAAGTCATTGTATAAAGTTCATAAAAAGCGTCAATGTTGTTTATTTTTGTTATTTGTAAATCCAGATTAATTGCTTTTTTAACATTAGACCTGACATCTTTTGAAAAGGATGCATAAAGATCTTTGTTCAAATCCAAATAGTATGCATAGAAAACATCACAACCCCATTTATTCCATTTGAAAGGCCTTATATCTAATAAATCAGGAGAATTAGTAATTTCGATGCTAATAAAGCCTTCATTATAAAGCGAACTGCACAAAACACTAACCCACTTTTGTTGTTCTTGAAGCTGTTTTCTTACCTTAAAGCTGGGAAATTGTTTGAATATAACTCCGCCATAAGGTGTCATAGGGCATGTAGAAGATGCTATTTTAGAGATATTTTTAAGTTTGTGCACAAAAAGAGAGCAACCACAGACCAGTTCATCATTTTCAAAACAACCATATATTTTTAGTTTTTTGTTGAATGATTCACTACATCTTGTTAACCAGTCACTGCTATGAAAAATTGTAGCATTAGGAGATAATTCAACCAATTGGTCCCATATTTTGTATTCTCGTTTATCTAATTCCCTTACTTCAATTTTACACATATCTGCAATCCCCGTTACAAGAATATTAACTCAAACTCCCAATATATTATTGGTTAAAATAATACTTAAATGACATACAATAAAAACTTATTTTATTTTATAGATTATAGCCTAATATCTTAATATAAATAAGAAATAGACTCTTTTTTTGTCTATTCTTTTTTAGGAATAACAGCCTTCGAAAAATCTAAATTTATACAGAACCAAAAAAAGAGATAATTAATATCTCCTTTTGTAATACATATAAAAAACAGCATTGCAAAAAAGCATAGCCAAACCAATTCCTGATAGTATTGAAGCAAGACCATGTGCTGTGATGGTTTTTTCCAAAGGATAGAACACATTTAACAGACCTATAAACAAGAATCCAAACACAAAAATTGCAAAGGTCGTGCTAGAAGCCATCTGGCTAATTCTTTTTAATCTTTCATCTTTTCCAACAAGATCGTGTTTTTTCCTGTATGAGACCAGTAAAACCATCCAAACGATTGCAGCAATTATTGTCAAAGCTGCAATTGTAGTGTTTTTCTGCTGGATAGCCAGGTTTATTCCTATTGAAATTATGATCAATCCTGCTAGAATATATCTCTTATACGTCTTTTCATAAATTTGTTCAATCATTTCTACCATCACCAATAATTTTAATCCGTTTTAAAAATAAAAAGATCATCAACTGTTGTTTCGAAGAAAATAGCTATCTTGAAAGCCAATTCCAATGAGGGACTATATTTCCCTTGCTCAATTGCATTGATCGTTTGTCTTGTCACTCGCAATTCAAAAGCTAACTCTTCCTGTGTTATCTTTCTTTTTTTTCTAAATTCTTTGATCTTGTTTTGCACACAAAAGTAAAAGATGTTTTACTATATGAATATTATGTTTTTGTTAAACATGTTTTACAAAATATATCGTGATGTTTTCTTATGAAATAATCCTCAGAAGGCTGTTTGTGTTGGTAAGAGGGGTTATTCTGATCTGTTGAGAAAGAAGATCCTTGTTCTGTCTTACATCAAATGGAAAAAGATGGCTAAGGGAACGTTGCGTTACATGAAGTAGAATGACATGAGTGATAATCCATTTACTCTGAATTCTCATGTTATGGGGAGGTTGAAGAGGTTGGAGAACTGGGGAATTGTTGTTGAATGTCAAAAAGCTTATCTGCATTTACATTTTAGTTTAATGGTATGAATGATGAAGACAGGGACAAAATGGGTGATAATTCAGATATCTCCTCTATCCCCGGCTGGAACGCTTCACTTGCATCTGCATTTTCAGCCTATAAAGGACCATATATTCCCGGCAGGATCGTAACCCAACATAAGACTATATGGAATATCCTTACTGAAAAAGGTGAGTTGCAGGCAGCAATATCAGGAGCTATGCGTAAAGCCGGCAAGCAGCCGGTTGTCGGTGATTTTGTAGTACTGCTTGATCAAAGTGACCTTAATTCATACACCATTGTGGATATCCTTCCACGAACTTCCTGTCTTTCCAGAGGCTCCGCGGGCGATCTAAGTGAAGACCAGCTAATAGCTGCAAACATCGATACGATCTTCATCGTCACTGCAGTAGGGCATGATCTTAACCTGCGAAGGCTTGAACGATATCTAACCATCGTGTATTCTTCCGGTGCAAAACCTGTTATTCTAATTAACAAGATCGATCTCACTGAGGACCTGCCGGATGACCCATCAGCAACTATACAGGAGATAAAGGATATTGCTGGCGATGTTCCTGTGATAGCTCTTAGTGCTCTCTCAAAGACAAATCTGGAACAATTAGGTCCTTTCATGAAACCGGCTGAAACCATAGCACTCATCGGTTCTTCCGGAGTTGGCAAATCAACCCTCATCAATGCTCTTTTGCATCATGATGTCCAGAAGACATCAGGTGTTCGTGAAGATGACGATAAAGGCAGGCACACAACCACTGTCAGACAACTTTTCATTCTCCCAAATGGAACGATATTCATCGATAACCCGGGTATTCGTGAGATCCAGCTTGGAGATTCATCCGATGGCATTGACAGGACATTTTCCGATATTACTGAACTTGCTCAAAATTGCCGTTTCAAGGATTGTACTCATCGGAATGAGCCACGCTGTGCCGTCAGGGAAGCAGTCGATCTAGGAGTTATCACACAAGAAAGGCTTGATAGCTTTCATAAGCTGAACGATGAGCTGGCCTTCCAGGCAGATAAGGCTGAGATCGGTTTGAAGGGAGTGGAAAAGAAAAAGTATAAAGGAATAGCGCTCGCCAGAAAATATATTGTGTCTAAGAGGCAGTGAAGGAAAGGTTGAGGGGTCACTTATCTGTGTTCTTCTGTAAAATGAAGAACGTATAACCATATTCATCCGGGTGTTCTCTGAAGAGCTTTATCTCCCTTCTGTTAAAGCTAAGTATCTCTTCTGCCTCGGTGTTTCCTTTGTAGATATCACCGATGTCATCGACTCTTTTTTCCAGATTGTCGTAAAATTCCCACCAGGCAGAAGCTGGCAGTCTAAAGCTGTCAATGAGATCATATCCTACTGTAGTGATAACTTTTTCAGTGTCAGGTATGTTCTTGATATCAGGATAACAGTCCTGCCAGAACTGAACTACATCCGAAGAAGGTTCCTCCGTGAACCATGTGCTTTCTGTCAATGCAATATAACCCCCTTCTTTCAGAAACTGTTTCCAGTAGCTAAGTCCTTTTTCAAAACCAATGACAAAGATTGAGCCTTCTGCCCAGATGACATCGAATTCTCCTGCTTCAAAAGGCAGGCCATCCATGGAAGCACGAACCGTGGTGATCCTGTCATCAAGTCCTTCTTTAGTTGCATTTTCCATCAGCTTATCCAGAAAAGGCTGGTAAATGTCAGTTGCAGTGATGTGACAGTCGTTGCAGATCTTAGCAAGATGAATTGTCTGCATGCCCACACCGCAACCAATGTCAAGGATCTTACTGCCTGCAGGAAGGGAAGAAAGCAAATTAAAGGCTTTTTCAGTACACTCGTTACTACCCGGACCCTGTCTGGGCAATCCATCAAATATCTCAAAAATCGGTGATTCTGTCATAAATATATCAAACAGATAATTGCTTAAACCTGTTGTGGTCTCCTGATAATGATTGCGTTTTCATCAATGTTTTTCTTAAGATCCTTCAAGCTTCATAACAAAGATTATATGATGCCAAGTTGCACTCAACACCCAACTTTTCTACGAACAGTTCATATAATCCCTATGATATATTCAATATTATGAAATATAAAGTCCATCGCATAGATGTCAAGAGCGATAATATGCAGGATTATTTGGAACAGTTTTTAAATAACCTTAATGGAGAAGTAATTGCAGTAATTCCAAATGTTAAACCTACTTTCCAACTCATGGGAGCAACAGCTAAAGTAGACTTTCTATTAATTGTGGAAAAAACAGGGTAAAAATAAACATGTAGCAATTAGAAGTATTGCAGCATTAATTTTTCTAAATTGATGATCATCTCTTTTTCTATAACCATTGAGTTTGTCCTTTCTTGAACTGACTGATAAGCCTGCAGTATGTGGAGCATCCTCTTTTCTTTTTTATATAATACTATAGTTTTATATTATTAGTAATAGTAAAAAGATAGCAAAAGTATTATCTAGTATAAAATAGTCAAAATGTTCCAAATTATGAAACTCTACGTAATCTGTACCTGTGGGGAAAAAATCTATCTTGAATTTGATTCTCCAATTAGACTAAGAAGTGACTTGAATAGTTACATGACTGTTAAATGCCCCAGATGTAGAAATAGACGTAGAATTACAAATCGAAATGTATATGCTGAAAAATCTTCATCGGATGCAACAACTGGTGCCATAATTGGTGGTCTAATAGGATTATTAGCTGGACCTGAAGGCGCTTTGATAGGAGCAGGGTTGGGAAGTCTTATTGGAGCAGATTCAAACAAAAATGATGATAATGCAGTTAGGAGGTTCAATAGGAGTTGAACAGCAAACATTTTATTTGGATCTACGTTCTAGCGTTCATTTCTATTGCTGTAGCTTGCTTGCTAACCATCCTTGATCCATGTTTAGGAATGTACAGCCTTTCAGCAATTTCATTTATATTTATGGTTGCATATTCCTGCAAACGTATTAATGAAGACAATCCTGATCGATTTCATTATCAGATAGTTACCGTTAGCACAAAAAAGCAAAATAAAAGGTTTGATTTTGATTTAATAAGAGAGATATTGCAGAATTCTTTCTTCTTTACCTTAATGTTATTTGTAATTCTAAACGTTGTATCCTTTTTGTTCTTTGACATTTGGCCATGCGATTTGAAATTTACAATGGGAATTGTTGGATTCGATTGGATAATCCTATTTACAATGGTTATGCAAAATACTTACAATTTTATAATGGATAAGTGCGAAGAAGAAAGCAAATGTATCTAATCATATGGATAAAGGATCCAAGAATATAAATTTATTTATTCATGTGTGAGGAGATTATGGTTAACTAACCCATAAGCATATATCCATCATAATAAAATTATGATTACAAAGATGAATATTATTAATATTTTTAATAACCTTATTAAGAAGGATGAGAAAGAACTCTATTCTCTATTAGCAGTACTTACACCTATTGTTTTATGCAAACATCATTTTCCAAACAATTTTCCCGACAACGAATTAGTTTCTTTGATATCGGTTTTATTCTACATGATACTTTTTTTGGTTATTTATAAAATCCCAATTAACAAGAAGTTGTGCATAAATAAAAAAATGGTTAATAATGTAATAGTACCACTTATTAATACCAAATCCCAATTCGAAGAGGTTAAATTCAGTCTCGTCAATTTAAAAAATTCTTTTGTAGATGAATCCACAAATTCAGATTCATTTAAATATTTCTATAAATATCTCATCCAAAAAATAGATGGGAAAATTAATCAAACAGCCAGATTAATTAAAGAATTAGATGAGATCTCAGAAAAATATAATAATTTAGATCCAGAAGAAGTATATAAGCAAACGGTTGAAAAAAACCATAGAATGATGGTTTACCTGTTATTCATTACTTCTTTTGTTTTTTGGGTTTTAAAAATTCTTCCGTTTTCATCAGAGTTTAATATATTTATTATTTACAATATTATGGGATTTATTTTCCTATTTTTCTTGTTTATTCTTGTATTAATAGTTGCATACTATATTTCATATGTAAAATATAAGTTTGCAAAAAGTATTATGCTTTACTTAATACCCATTGGAATGTACTTTTTGAATTTCTCCTTAAAAAAGAGAAAGGATCAAACTTAATCAAAAATTGATTATTTTTAAAAGGTTGCATTTTTTTGCTGTTACCTATATCCCAAAAAAATTAGTGATGCGAGGGGAGGGATTCGAACCCACGAAAACCTTCGTTATCGGATCTTAAGTCCGACGCCTTTGACCTGGCTGGGCAACCCTCGCAAATGTGTTTTTTGAATTTTTGTTCATTACAGCGCAGAATCTCTTAAGTCTGACGCCTTTGACACGGTCTGGCAAGCCCTGTATGAGAATAGAACGGATGCCTTGTGCCACTGAACATCCCATAATTAAAGTTAAGTTACTTAAGCCTTATTCTAATGAAGCATGAAGATCACATTTCTTGGAACCGGTGTGGCAATACCACAGAAGGGCAGGGTGCAATCAGGATTACTGATGGAGATTGGTGAGAAGAAGGTCCTCTTTGATTGCGGAGGAGGTGTCCTGAACCGCATTTTCGAGAGCGGGAACTCGCATACGGACATCGATACCATTGTGCTTTCACATCTGCATTTGGACCATGTTGCTGATGTGATGTGCCTTCTCAAGGCGAACTGGCTGTGCGATAAGTTCGATTCCACCATTTATGGTCCCTCAGGCACGCGGGAGTGGCTTGACAGGCTCATGGACCTCTATCCTTACATGAAGGAGAAGGTAAGCGTCGATGTCGTGGAAGTTGCGCCGGGTGAGGAGTTCAGGCTCTTCGATGGCTGTGATGTTAAATGTGCAGCGGGGATACACAGCGTGCCCTCACTGGCGTATCAGGTCCGTTATGATGGCAGGACCGTGGTCTACTCCGGGGACACCGAGCCTTGTGATGACATCATGGCACTGGCAAAGGGTTGTGACATGCTTATCCATGAGTGCTCATTCCCGCTGGACTTTGAGATGACGAATCACACCACGCCTGACATGTTGAAGCCCTATCTCAAGGATAACGGCATCGGGGCAGTATATCTTACACACCTCTATCCCCACATGCAGGGGCATGAAGAAGAAGCTCTTGAATACCTGAAAGAAGAGTTCGAGGGGGAGGTTCACATACCCTCCGACCTCATGGTAGTTGAGATCTGACAGGAACCAATAGGTCCTGCCGGATCCTTTTGATTTTAATTCTTAATCTTAGTCCTCGAGGAAGACCACACTTACATTGTCGTGATCAAGCTCGATAAGGGCACCATATCCCTGTGCTGCCATGCCCGGATTTACCAGGAAGGTATCGCCTGATCTGGCAAATCCCCTTGCTTCGTGGATATGCGCACAGATCACAAGTTTTGCACGGTCAAAGAACTTAGCCACGGCTGTACTTCCCACATTCTCGCCGCCTACATCATCCAGCAGGCCTTTTGGCGGGGTGTGTGAAAGCAGTACAACAGTACCTTCGGCAGCTTCGAAAAGCGGCTCAAGGATCTTCTCGATCTCATCCTCCTCAAGTTCGAAAGGAGTGTTGAACGGGGTCGGGCAGGAACCGCCCAATCCTATGAACGTAACGTCGTCTATCTTCTCCACAGCATTGTGCAGGTTAACGACATCTGATGCATCGAGCACATCCATGACCTCTTTGGGGTCGCAGTTCCCTGGAACCGCAAGGACAGGAACATCGAACATCGACAGGACTTTTTCAGCTTCACTGCCAGGTCCGAACTGGGTCAGGTCTCCGCTGATCACTGCAAGATCGATCTTGCCTGCCATCTCCAGCAGGCTATCGATATGTGAATGATCACCATGTACATCCGCAAGAGCAAGTATTCTCATTTTTCACACCTCGAAAAAGGATATCAGAACTTCCTGTCACCGCCGAGGATGCCACCAAGAGCACTCTCACCGATACCGGAAATACCACCGCTTTCTCCTCTGTTGGATTCCATAGGACCGATAGCTGCAGCGATCCTGTCAGCAAGGCGTGAGAACGGAAGGCTCTGGAGGTATACCGTGCCCGGTCCCTTGACCGTTGCCAGTACCACACCCTCGCCTCCGAAGAGTGCGTTCTTGAAGCCGCCCACGAACTGGATGTCGTAGTCAATGCTTTCAGAGAATGCCACCAGGCATCCGGTGTCCACCCTCAGGGTCTCTCCCGGTGCAAGCTCCTTTTTCAGCACAGTACCGCCTGCATGGATGAATGCAAGACCGTCACCGTGAAGTCTCTGGAGGATAAAACCCTCGCCTCCGAAAAGGCCTGCTCCGATCCTCTTGGAGAATGCGATAGTAACATCGGTACCATCAGCAGCACAGAGGAAAGAATCCTTCTGGCAGATGAAGCTGCCACCCTCTTCCTTAAGATCGATAGGCATGATCTTACCAGGATACGGGGCACCAAAAGCTACGCTACCCTTACCGCTTCCGGTCTGGGTGAATGAAGTAATGAAGAAGCTCTCACCTGAGATTGCTCTTTTAAGGCCTTTCAGGATACCTCCGCCTGTGGACGTTTCCATCTTGATACCGTCGCCCATGAACATCATGGCCCCGGCCTCTGCCTTCACTGTTTCACCTTTATCAAGGCCGATCTCCACCAGCTGCATCTCATTTCCATAAATCCTGTAATCGATCTCATCTGCCATTATTAGTACTCCTCTATGGGACAGCATCCGCACTTTGGAACGTCCCCTCTGCAGGAATATTGCATTTAAAGACAAATAAACATATTGTAGGTAATTAAAAAGACTGAACTCTGCCTGCAAAGAGCTCCTGGTGTTTATACAAACGAATCAAACAAGAGAAAATCAGCATGCTAAGACTTCAAATTGAACTGTAGTTTAAGCAACCGATATATAGGTACCAGACATAGTGTTATTTAGAGAACCAGGAGGTAATCAAATTATGAACACACAAAAGATATTATCCATATTCATGATCTTTGCTGTACTTACAGGTACCATGCTGGCATTGGGCTGTACTGAAGCTGACAATGAGAACGACGTTATTGAGACCGAACACGACGAAGAAACCACCATAACCCTTGATGAGATCATCAACATCGAATGGCAATGGTCAGGACTGATCGAGACACTTCCTGCAAGCCAATCCGTAGTTCCTGATCCGGAAAACTACACAATTACCTTCAGTGAGGATGGAACATACTCCATTAAAGCAGACTGCAACCGTGGCAGTGGAAGCTACACACTGGAAGACAACAAGATAACCATAGCACCGGGACCAATAACACTTGCTTACTGCGGCCCGGACTCACTGGACAGCCAGTACCTTTCCTTGCTGGGCAATGTAACAGCCGTTTCAATGGAAGATGGGCAGCTTGTTCTCGAGACCGGTGAGAACGGGGACAGGATGCTCTTTGTTAAGGGAGAAATCGCCGAGCAATAAGATCACCATTTAACAACTTTTCTTTTTTCGGGAAGGAAGAGTCCCCGGGACCTTTCATCCCACCAAATTTAATTTATACTTAATTGCTCTTTCTCGTTTTAAGATATCCTATGGATAGGGAAGAACACAAACTGACACTTGGGTGGAGAGAGTGGGTCACATTGCCGGAACTCGGCCTTCCTGCGATCAAAGCAAAAGTGGATACAGGTGCAAAGACATCTGCAATACATGCATTCAATGTGGAGCATTACATCGACAACGGCATTGAAATGGTCCGTTTCATGGTCCATCCCATACAAAATAACAAGGACCTACAGGTAGAGTGTACAGCACCCCTGAAAGACCGCAGACAGGTGACAGATTCCGGCGGACACAGGGAAATGAGGTATGTCATCGAAACCGATATCATTGTTGCATCCAGTCGTTATCCGATAGAGATTACACTTACAGACCGTGATACCATGCGTTTCAGGATGCTTCTGGGACGTCGTGCAATAGAGAATCGGGCATTTGTAGATCCTGCTGCATCCTACATGCATGGAAAGCTCGATGCACACAAGATATACAATTTAAAGACCGAGGTTGACAAATGAAGATCGCCTTATTATCAAGAAACCGTAAGCTTTACTCATCCCGCCGCCTGATCGAAGCAGCAGAAGAAAGAGGACATGATGTTCAGGTAATAGATGTTCTAAGAGCCTATATGAACATCACATCCCACAGGCCAACCATTCACTACAAGGGTGAGGAGCTTGATGGATTTGATGCAGTTATCCCTCGCATCGGTGCATCCGTTACTTTCTATGGTACTGCTGTCCTCAGGCAATTCGAAATGATGGGAGTATACCCTTTGAACGAGTCGGTAGCCATAACCCGCTCTAGAGATAAACTTCGCTCCCTGCAGCTGCTTTCCCGAAAAGGCATAGGGCTCCCTGTAACAGGTTATGCCAGCAAGCCTGATGATATTAAAGACATGATCAAAATGGTAGGAGGTGCACCTCTTGTCGTCAAACTTCTTGAAGGTACACAGGGAATCGGAGTAGTACTTGCCGAGACACAAAAGGCTGCAGAAAGCGTCATAGAAGGATTCATGGGCGTAAAGGCCAACATCCTTGTCCAGGAATACATAAAGGAAGCAAGCGGAGCCGATATCCGCTGTTTCGTCATCGGTGGAAAGGTTGTCGCATCCATGAAAAGACAGGCACCTTCAGGAGAGTTCAGGTCCAATATACACAGGGGAGGAACTGCGGAGATCATCAGGATCACACCGGAAGAGCGCTCTACCGCAGTACGTGCTGCAAAGATCATGGGACTCAATGTTGCAGGTGTTGATCTTTTACGATCCAATCATGGTCCCCTTGTAATGGAAGTTAATTCCAGCCCCGGATTGGAAGGCATCGAAAAGGCTACCGGGAAAGATATTGCAGGAATGATCATTGACTATGTCGAGAAGAACTCTAAAACCGGCAAGACCAGGACACGTGGTAAAGGTTAATCTATGCAGGAACCGATAACAATTGCAGGTATAACAGTTCAGCCGGGAACAAGGACATCAATTGAATTACCAATCCCCAGCTTTTATACACATACCTCAGCGTCAATGCCGATCCATGTTGTACATGGAAATAAACCGGGACCTTGTCTGTTGATCTGTGCTGCTATCCACGGAGATGAGATCAATGGTGTTGAGATCATACGCCGTATCCTCACACACAAAACGCTCAACAAGATAAAAGGTACACTTATTGCAATTCCAATTGTAAATGTATTCGGCTTTGTTTCCCAGTCCCGCTATTTGCCTGACAGACGTGATCTGAACCGATCATTCCCCGGTTCAAGATCCGGTTCAATGGCATCCCGTCTGGCAAATATGCTTATGACAGAGATAATTGACCATTGTACCCATGTTATAGATCTTCATACAGGAGCCATTGCTCGGGAAAATCTACCACAGATCCGTGCCTGTTTGAGAGGGGAACCAGAAACCGAAGCTATTGCACGTGCTTTTGGTGTGCCTGTAATTATTAATTCTGAACTACGCGATGGATCGTTGCGCGAAGCAGCTCGTGAACATAACAATATACCGGTCCTTTTGTATGAAGCAGGCGAAGCACTCCGATTTGACGAAGTCTCTATTAGAGCAGGAGTAAGAGGAATCCTCGGAGTCATGTCTTATTTGGGAATGAGACCAAAAAGCAGAAAGAAGAAAGAGTATGAGACTCTTATATCCAGATCTACCCAATGGGTCAGAGCTCCGGAAAGTGGAATACTACGTTCAGTTATTCCTCTGGGAACTCTGGTTAAAAAAGGCGATATATTAGCCTACATAAATGATCCATTAGGGGAGATCGAAACGAACGTAACAAGCACAGTATCAGGGATCGTCATCGGAAAAACGAACCTCCCACTTGCACATGAAGGTGAAGCTATTTTCCATATCGCAAAATTTGTGAAGGAAGAAGAGATCTCCAATTACATCGAAACATATCACGATGAACTTGACCCTCTAACTGATGAAGTAAAAAGTGAGCAAGTGCCTCTGGTGTAAATTTCTGGATTATAATGGCAGTAATAATGAACAGAACTATAGCTCAAAAACTCCAGAAAGCACAATTATACATCAGAACAAGATTGAAGATATCCAATCACACAGAAATTGTTTTATTTCGTGCCTGCATATTATGATTAACACTGTTTCATACACGGAGTGAATCACTTAATCATGAATGATATCATCATCTGGTTACTCATACTTCTTTGCCTGAGCCAATCGGCTCTGTTTTCGGGATTGACCATCGGTCTTTTTGGATTAAGCCGCCTCAGGCTTGAGATCGAGGCTGAAGCTCACAACATACATGCAATAAAGGTCCTGAAGCTGAGAAAAGACCCGCACTTGCTGCTTTCCACCCTTTTGTGGGGTAATGTGGGTGTCAACGTACTGCTCACCCTCTTAACGGACTCAGTAATGATAGGTAGCTCTGCTTTCATCTTCTCCACGGTATTCATTACCTGTTTCGGAGAGATCCTTCCACAGGCATATTTCACTAGGAATGCCCTGAAGATGGGAGCTTCACTGACACCTATTGTAAAATTCTACATAATGCTGTTGTATCCTGTCACAAAACCTTCCGCAATGGTGCTTGACAGATGGCTTGGTACGGAGAAACTTGAGTTCTTCAAGGAGACATCCCTTAGGATAATGCTGCAGAAGCACATCAGGGAGGATACCAGTGACATCGACAGGCTGGAAGGCGTTGGTGCCCTCAATTTCCTTTCACTGGATGACCTCAGCATAAAGCAGGAAGGTTCCATTATAGACCAGAATTCCATAATTGAGATCGAATCATATAACAATCGACCGATCTTCCCCGAGATAGGGACCCCGGAGTTCGAGGAACTGCTACAGAAGATAGCCAAACCTGCCAAGAAGTGGATAATCGCTGTCGATGAAAACGATCATCCTGTCGTGGCCATCGATTCCACGTCGTTCATAAGGGATGCGATCTACAAAAGGCCATTCTATCCACTAAGATATTGCCATGTCCCTATAATCGTAAAAAGCCCTAAGGAAAAAATAGGGGATGTAATCCATAAGCTGAAGGTATATCCTGTCGATTCAGAGGATGATGTCATCGATAACGACCTCATACTTTACTGGAACGACGAAGATCCTGAAAAGATCGTCATAACAGGTTCTGACATCCTTGGTCGGCTGTTCAGGGGTATCGTAAACAGGATGAGATAACAAAGACGATTGACTCATTTTATTGATGACACATTGATGTCCTGAGTTCTGACCAAAGCAGATATGTTTTTATCCTATATCCTGTATTATGAACCATTCCGGAATGCACATAAATAAAAAAGTATTTGTTTTATCGAATGATGCATTAAATTCAATGGAAATAGCTATCACCAACAACAAGACAGGATACTAAAAAATGCGAGATTTTGTGATAATTGCCCATAAAGCTGTGACAAAAGGCGACTTTTCCCTGAACGACATGCCCGGTTCAGCCGGCCGCATGGACATCCTTTGCAGATGCATCAACTCATCGTTGTTCCTGTCCCATGACCTGAGAAGGGACGTTCAGGTACACCTCGTACTGCTTGGCGATCCGGATCCCGGGAAGATAGTACGTTTTGATGGTGAATACATAAGATATCTTAACCCTGACGAAAGAAGCGCGGGATCGCTTATTAAAAAAGCACTCCAGAAGGAAGCCGGGGAAAGGGAGACACGCTCCACGCCGGGAGTTTTCATGAGAAAGGGCGGACTTGACACCCTCCTGTCCGAGTTCAGTGAAAAAGGGCGCAGGTTCATCTACCTGCACGAGAACGGAAAGGATATCCGTGAGATGACGGACCTTGACGACAATGCTGTATTCATACTTGGTGACCATGTGGGCGTCACGGAAGAGGAAGAGCAGATGATAGATGAAAAGGGTGCAGAAACAATCTCACTGGGCCCGATACCATTACATGCAGACCACTGCATAATACTGATCAACAATGAGATCGACAGGACAATGGCAGAGAAGGTCCAGTAATTTAAGGAACAGGAACAAGGAAGTGACCAGGTGAACATACTCGATACTGCAAAGAAGATCGTCCAGGAAGGACCTATTTGTGACCACTGTATGGGAAGACAGTTTGCAAAGCTCTCCACCGGACTGACCAATGACCAAAGGGGAAGTGCCATTAAGCTGGCACTTGCCATGGAAGGAGACCGCCTGAGAAAGGACGAGGGTGACAAGGAGATACTGGAAGAGCTGAGCAGCTCAAGTGTCAACGCCCGCAAATCATTGAGAAAAGAAGGCGAAGATGAGAAATGCTGGGTATGCCTGGGACTTTTTGAGAAGCTTGACGATTGGGCTGAAAGGGCCGAGATCGCACTGAAGAATTATGAGTATTCCACATTCCTTGTGGGAACAAAGATGAGCGGGCTCCTGAGCGAGAACGAGGAGATCCTCTGGACCGAGTCTGAAGCAACCCATGCAGAGCAGTTCAAGTCCGAGCTTAACCGTGAAGTGGGCAAGCTCATAGCAAAAAGGACGAACAAGGAAGTAGAGCTTGAGACACCTGATATACTTGTAACACTGGACCTTGCTAATGAGGAAGTAATTCTCCAGGTCCGCTCGGTCTATATCCTCGGAAGGTACAGGAAGTTCGTGCGAACCATCCCGCAGACACGCTGGCCATGCCGATCATGCAAAGGAAAGGGATGTGAGGCCTGCAACTTCACAGGAAAGCAGTACCCTGAATCCGTGGATGAGCTTACCAAAGCTCCTGTTATCGAGGCCCTCAAATGCATGGACACTAAGTTCCACGGTGCAGGCCGTGAGGATATCGATGCACTTATGCTGGGAACCGGCAGGCCTTTCGTTGTAGAGGCTGTGGAACCACTGCTCAGGACATGTGACCTCAAGGAAGTTGAGAAACAGATCAATGACCAGGCTGAGGGCAAGATCGAAGTTATCGGCCTTACCTTTACACCAAAGGGCACTATCGAGGCTTTGAAGACCTCAAAGGCGGATAAAGTTTATAACCTTAAAGTTACATTCAAAGAGCAAATTCCAGAAGAGAAGCTCAGATCGGCAATCAATGAACTAATTGGTGCACAGATCGGCCAGAGAACACCACAGCGTGTTTCCCACAGGAGAGCGGATCTGGTACGTAAGCGAACGGTTCATGACATGAAGCTTAATGAACTGACAGAAGACCATGCAATGATCGAAGTCCATTGCGAGGGTGGTCTTTATGTCAAGGAATTAATATCCAGTGACGAAGGCAGGACAGTGCCAAGCCTTACAGGACTTATCGGAACCCAGGCAACTGTTGCCGAGCTGGACGTTATCGGTGTCGATATCTAATCGGCAAACCATCAGATTTATCAAACATAGGTCTTATCCACGACCTGAACAACGGAGGAAAATAATGCCAACATCACACGGTGAAAGAGCCTGCACAAGGTACAAATTGAAGAAGACTGTTAGGGAAAGAGGACTCTCCCCTGTAAGCAAAGCGATCCAGGAATTCGATAACGGACAGATGGTCCACATCGACATCGATCCAAGCGTACAGAAAGGAATGCCAAACGCAAAGTTCCAGGGCAAGACCGCAAAGGTCATGGGACAGCGTGGAAGAGGATACCTCTTACAGGTCAGGGACGGAAACTCCATGAAGGAAGTTATCGCCCTCCCACAGCACCTTAAACCACAGAAATACAACTAAGTTAATGTTCCAGACTAGCAATAGTCTGGATACTTACTCATTCAGATATCGTAAGATATAGTCGATAGTTATATCTGTATCGACATCTATCTGAAAGAGTACGTCTGCTACAACTGTGGCCCTCAAAACGGTAATCTATACTTAATTTCAAAGAGTGTATTTTAATGATAGTCAAACAAGTTCAGAGTGAAGAGTTATTGACTGTTTCCGAAGTCAAGGAAATACTTAACGATATAATGGAAGAGCGCACGGAACGTGGCGAAGAACTGGGATACGAGCTACGTAAGGCCATCAACCATGCAGACATGTTCGCAAAGATCAACGCGGAAAAGTCCAGAGAACTTGTGAACAAACTTCTTGAGCTGGAGAAGATGAAACCTGAGATCGCAATCCATATTGCTGATATCGTTCCTCAGAGCAGGGATGAGCTCAGGGCCCTTTATGCAAAAGAGAGATTTACCCTGACCGAAGAAGAGCTGGATGCAATATTGAATCTGGTGCTTGAGTCAATGGAATAATTTATATCTCATACTTACTTTTTTTTGATGGAAACAGTAAGTTTCATCATCGATGCACAACATACGGGAGGATACTATGAGAAAGAGGGGAACACCACCTGAGAAAGAGGACTACGCATGGGTTCTTGACTACCTGCCATACGGCAGCACAACGGACAAACGTCCATCATACCAGAAGAAACCCCTGGTCCAGGCTATTGGTGACAAACACTTTGTACTTATGGAACTTGTTCCAAAAGAAGGAGCAGCTCCGGAGATACAGTCCCGCGTTTACATTGGTGACGGGGACCGCGATGTTATCGACCACGTAAAGCACAGGATACACTATGCGGAACTGAGCCATGGTGCAGAGCTTGAGATCCCTCATGTGCTTGAGGAATGTGTCAGGCATCAGGAAGAGAAGTTCGTCAAGTTCTTCAACGAAGCGCATCCGATAACAACAAGGCTGCACATGCTTGAGCTGCTTCCGGGTATCGGGAAGAAGCTAATGTGGGCAATAATCGACGAGCGTAAGAAAGGCGAGTTCAAGAGCCTGAAGGACCTTCACGACCGTGTCGGAGGTGTCCATACACCTGAGAAGGTAATTGTGAACCGCATACTTGAAGAGCTTAAGGATGACAACATCAAATACAGGCTCTTTACAGCAGCAACGCATCCGTCCAAAAAATAATTAAAGACAGGTGTAATCGCCTTGGTAAGAAAGATCCTGCAAAAATATGGCATCCGGGGCGGGTGCCATGACCAACATTTTTTGATCGACGAACGAATTCTCGACTCCATTGTCGAAGAGGCCAATATCACCGAAGATGATGTTGTACTTGAGATCGGCGGCGGGATCGGCAATCTTACGGAAAGGCTTCTTGAAAAAGCAGGAAAGGTCATAGTCATAGAGCTCGACCCGCAGCTTGTGGATGTCCTTCATGACCGGTTTCCGGACAATGAAAAACTTGAGGTCATACACAGCGATGTCCTGAAGGTCGATCTCCCTAAGTTCAACAAAGTTGTTGCAAATCTTCCATATTCCATATCCTCACCGATCACTTTCAAGCTCTTTGAGCAGGACTTTGAACTGGGCATACTGATGTACCAATACGAGTTTGCACAGAGGATGGTAGCCAAAGCCAATACAGAAGACTACAGCAGGCTTTCTGTGAACACTCACTATTTTGCTGATGCATCCATCATTATGAAGATAGCACCATCCGCATTCTCGCCACCTCCCGAAGTGTGGTCCGCAGTCGTCAAGGTTGTCCCCCGTCCGGCACCATTCCATGTGGATGAGCCGGAGTTCTTCCTGAACCTTGTCACAGCCGGATTCCTCCAGAGAAGAAAAAAGCTCAGGAATGCGATCATCAAAGGCAACCATTTGCTGAAGGTACCAAACATCAAGCAGATCGTCGATGAACTGCCAGAGGAACTCATGAGCAAACGTGCCGAGAACCTTGAGCCGCAGGAACTGGCAGACATTGCAAACCACATCTGCAAAATGAAGAATGCGATGTAAAGACCATGGTAACGATCACCTACCGGAACGCCGACATAAACCTTGATGAACAGGTCTACGACCCTGCCGAGGATTCCTACCTTCTAGCCGATGTTGCGATCGATAGTGCAAAGCCAGGAATGAAAGTCCTGGAAGTTGGCGCAGGCACCGGTTTTGTTTCAGCTGTTCTCCAGAGCAATGTTGATGTTGATCTGATCGCCACTGAGATCAGCCCCCTCGCCGCCTCATGTGCACGTTCCAATAATGTAGAGGTTATACGGGCAGACATGTTCAGTTGCTTCAGAGCCGGAACAACATTCGACCTGATCCTTTTTAATCCCCCATACCTACCCACAGCAGAGGATGAGAAAGTTCCCGGGTGGCTCAATTATGCCTTTGACGGCGGACCTGATGGCAGGGATGCAGTTAACTGTTTTATCGACGAAGTCCCGGAATACCTCAACGCCTACGGGATGGTGCTGATCCTCATATCCTCACTAACAGGTATAGATCAGGTAAAGGAACGCATGGAAGACCATGGTTTCAAAGTTGAGACCTGCGGAAGTGACAGGGACTGCTTCTTTGAGGAACTGGTGGTCCTGAAAGGTATTCTTCAACCCTGATATTTTTGGCCTGCCACAATACGTCAGCACATTCTAAACATAGGCCACCATAGGTTTTGCACACATTCCACACAACTCTTATATACGAGTCCTTACCATTTTTATTTAGGGAAACCGTATATAGTTCTAATTATAACCTTCATGCGAAGTGAATTCTGATATTGGAGTAAAAGGAGTGATTAAAAGATGCAATACAGCATGGGCATTGACGCAGGCGGAACATATACCGATGCAGTCATAATAAGGGATTCTGACGGAGAGATCATCGACTCTACTAAAGCCAGAACAACCTATCCGGACCTTTTGATAGGAATTCAGAACGCACTTGACGGACTGGACCAGGATTACCTGAAAGATGTAAAGCTTGTCTCCGTATCCACCACACTTTCCACTAACACAATTCTTGAAGATACCGGCTACCCGGTCGCACTTATAATGGCAGGAGACTATGTTATACCAGAAAGCCATTCCATTAGAAATTACATAATTGTTGAAGGCGGGCATGGGCCCAACGGGGAAGAACTAAAAAGACTGGACCTCGATACTGCCAGGGAGTTCATCCTGGAAAACAAGGACAAGGTCTCTGCATTTGCCATTTCATCCTATTTCAGTATCCGTAATCCTGAGCATGAGCTTGCCATAAAAGAGCTCATCAAAGAGCTGACAGGACTACCCTCCGTTTGCGGACATGAACTGTCCCAGGACCTTGGAGCTTACAACCGCGGAATCACAGCATACCTTAATGCACAACTGATCCCTATCACAGACCATTTCATAGAGACCATTATCGGCGAGATGGAAAGAAGGAGTATAAAGGCAAGGCTGCTTATGCTCAAATGTGACGGCTCTGTGGTGGGTATCGATGAAGCAAAGGAGAAACCTATCGAGTCGATCTTCTCAGGACCCGCAGCAAGTCTTGTGGGAGCTGCATACCTCAGCAAGGCTAAGACCTGCACCGTAATTGATGTAGGAGGCACCAGTACCGATGTCTCTATGATAGAGAACGAGCTGCCTGAGCTCTGTGATGAAGGTGCGATCGTAGGAGGCTGGCAGACAAAGGTCAAGGCCATCCGTATGGAAACATCTGCAATGGGCGGTGACAGCCACATCTGGATAAAGAACCAGCAACCCAACATTGGCCCCAGGAGAGTTATCCCGATCTGTGTGGCTGCAACAAAGTATCCTTCAATGATCGAAAAACTGAAGATGTCGAGGATACCCTCAAGAATGCTTCTCAGCGATAACATACAGCCCACAAAGTTCTTCATCCGGTCAGGAAAAGAACCAACATCCGAGCTCAGCCCCTCTGAAAAGGAGATCTTTGACAGGATAGGGGATGATCCGGTATCCATTAACAGTATTTTCCTTGAAAAGCTCCCATCGCCTGCATTCCTGGACTCACTGATCCAGAAAAGGCTGATACAGGCAATCGGATTCACCCCAACGGATGCACTCCATGTCCTTGGCGACTATAACGAATGGAACACTGAAGCTTCTAATACCGCTGCCACTGTGCTTAGCCGGATGACTCACCAGAGCAAGATGGAGTTCTGCCAGCAGGTAAAGAGCGAGGTTACTAAGAACATGGTCATCTACCTGATGTCATACCTTCTGAAAAATGTCGAACCGGAAGAGATCAGAAAGGTCATTGAAGGTGATTTCCACACCAAGTTCAAGCTTGATGTCCCGGTAGTCCTTCTGGGAGGACCGGTAAGCGCCTACGTAGAAGATGTAAGGAACCTGATTGATGCAGATGTTATACTTCCGGAACACTCGGAAGTAGGTAATGCTGCAGGGGCTCTTGTAGGAAAAGGCATCAAGAGGATCGAGATACTTATCAAGAACGTCAGGAAGAAATCTAAGATCAGTAATATAGTGTTCGCACAGGGTCAGCGTACAGTCTTCCAGACACATCCGGAAGCCCTCAAATATGCAGATAAGCTTGGACGGGAACTTGTCCTTGGCTATATGAAAGAAGCAGGACTTGATGCTGAAGATGTGCGTATAGAAGTGACCAGGAACGACATAACAATGCATGGCGACAGCCTGCCACTGGAAACAAAGCTCGTTTTCGTGGGAATTGGCACACCAAAGAGGGAGATCTGAGAACAAGGATGAAAATGACCACAGCCTGCCGATATGAATAATGATCTCTACGAGGGGTCAAACTGGCATCAGCAGGATATCAACTGGCAGGCTGTAATCTGAGATCATTGAGATGTCCTCATTATCATTGAACTTCTCAAACTTCACAACAAAATCCGAATGTTCATATACCAGGAATCATTCCTAACTTGCTGGATAACGATTACAATGTTGATCAGCAATTGATTCTGCTTTTTAGTGCTACTGGTAAAATGGCATGTTTCGGCAATATGATATGCTGTTTTTGAAACTGATTGCACTAAGCAATAAAATAAATTCACTATAAAGGAATAAGATCATGAAATACAGTCTTGGCATTGATGCAGGAGGAACTTATACCGACGCCGTTCTCATAAGCGACGCGGACGGAAAGATCGTTGATTCTACAAAAGCAAGGACAACATACCCGGACCTTTTGATAGGTATACAGAATGCTTTTAATGCCCTTGACCAGTCCATTCTCGAAAAGGTAGAACTTGTATCTGTATCCACTACACTTGCAACCAACACTATCCTGGAAAAGACCGGCTACCCTGTGGGACTTATCCTTGTCGGCAAGACCGATACACCGAAGAATTCAGCGATCAAGTATTACATTTCAGTAGACGGCGGACATAGTTCCGGAGGTAATGAGGCCGCCCCATTGGATATCGATTCGGTAAGGGAGTTCGTAGAGGCAGTTAAGAACAAGGTCTCAGCATTTGCCGTTTCATCTTATTTCAGCGTCAGAAACCCTGAGCACGAACTCAAGGTAAAGGAAGTCATTACAGAACTTACCGGAATGCCGGTTGTCTGCGGACACGAGCTTTCCCAGTCCCTTGGAGCATACGACAGGGGAATTACCGCATTCCTGAATGCTCAGCTGCTCCCCATAGCAAACCAGTTCATGAATACGGTGGCTTCTGAGGTCAAGCGCCGTGGGATAAATGCAAAGCTGATGATGCTCAAATGTGATGGTTCCATAGTAGGAATGCAGGAAGCATTGAAACATCCGATAGAATCAATATTTACAGGACCTGCCGCCAGCCTTGTGGGTGCAGCTTACCTTTCAGATGAACCCAGTTGTGTGGTCATCGATGTGGGCGGCACAAGTACCGATGTATCCCTGACTGTCAACGGACTGCCACAGATATCCGATGTCGGTGCTATCGTAGGTGGATGGCAGACAAAGGTCGAGGCCATCAAGATGGAAACATCTGCAATGGGCGGAGACAGCCATGTATGGGTCATGAACCATGTGATCAGCATTGGACCAAGAAGGGTCGTACCCCTATCTGTGGCAGCTACAAAATATCCGAGGATCATAAAGAAGCTGAAACAGGGCCAGTCAATTTCAAGATTGAAGCTGGGCGAGAACATCCAGCCGACAAAGTTCTTTATCAGGACAGCGCAGGAACCTATCGAACTTACACAAAGGGAAGAGGAACTGCTGAACAGGATCGGGGATGAACCACTTACTGTAAGTGAAATTTACTGGGACAAAAATATAATGCCTTCTCCGATGCTACTTGACAGCCTTATACAAAAGAGGCTCATCCAGGCCATCGGATTTACACCGACCGATGCATTGCATGTGCTTGGAGATTACGACGAGTGGTCCACAGAAGCGGCAATCCTTGGTGCGGAACAGTTGTGCATCTTTGCAGATATGGAAGTAAAGGAACTATGCACACTTGTCAAAGAAAAGGTTGCAAAGAACATGGTATTGAACCTTTTATCATACCTCATGGAAACCGTAGATGCAAAAGAGATCGAAAAAGGTCTTGACGGTGAGTTCCTTGCAGGTTTCAAGGTCGATGTACCGGTTGTTCTCCTTGGAGGACCTGTCCGTGCATACACCGAAGAGATCAAGAAATTCGTAGCTGCAAAGATCCTTCTTCCTGAATATGCTGAGGTAGGAAATGCTGTCGGCGCCCTTGCAGGAAAAGGTGTGAAAAGGATAGAGCTCCTTATCAGGGCAACCTTCGGTGAATCAAAGTATAATCTCAAACCAACATCCATAACGGTCTTTGCACCTGATGGAAAACACGAGATGAACAACTACGAGGAAGCAATTGAATTTGCAGAAGAGCTTGGTCACAAACTGGTCATGGACTACATGAAAGATGCAGAACTGGACGACGGAAATATCAGCATAGAGATGACAAAGAAAGTTATCAACCCGCTGAATACCGGAGTTCCTCTGGAGACCAAGTATGCATTCATGGGAATTGCTGAACTCAACAAGTAAGTCATATCCTTAAATATCAAAATCCCGTATTCTATTTCCGGGAATTTGATATGACACTCACAGGACATGCCTATGCACTAGGTGCAGGAACCATCATTAATGCAATCGCAACATGGAAAGGAGCCGCTTTCGGCGTCGACCTGAAGACCTTTGCCGATGTTGAACTTACAAAGAGCAGCCCGGCAATAAGCGGCACCATTGAAAATGTTCCACAGGGAGATACAACACTGATCGAGAGGTCAGTGGAACTTGTCCTTGAGCATTTTGACATTGAGATGGGAGGCACTGTCCACACCAGCAGTGAAGTACCACTGGCAAGCGGCCTCAAAAGCAGTAGTGCAGCTGCCAATGCAACTATCCTTGCAACTCTTGATGCCATTGGCGAGACAATGGAACCCATGGACGCAGTACTTCTTGGCGTAAGGGCTGCAAAGGATGCAGGCGTTACCATCACAGGCGCCCTTGATGATGCCTGTGCTTCTTTTTTTGGCGGTATCGTCGTAACGGATAACAGGAAGAACGAGCTGGTCAGGCGTGCAGAGAAAGAGATGGACGTTATCATCTTTGCGCCTGACAGGCAATCTTTCAGTTCGCAGACCAACGTACAGGACTCCGAGCTTATAGCTCCCTGGGTAGATATGGCATATGAGCTTACGCTTGAAGGTGAATATGAAAAGGCCATGACGCTTAATGGTTTCCTCTATTGCGGAGCACTTGGTTTCAGCACAGACATAATGATGGATGCACTGAGGATCGGAGTCAAAGGCGTCAGCTTATCAGGCACGGGACCTGCATATTCTGCACTTGTGGAAAAGGATCTTGCAGAAGAACTCATAAAAATATGGGAAGAGTGTGGTACGAGCGGAAAAGTCATAAATACCAAGATTAATAATGAAGGTTTAATGAAACCTTAATTTACGTGGGTGAACATGACCGCTATAGATGAAGTTCGCAGTAAGATCGAGAAACTGGATCAGGACATCATAAGCCTGATCGCGAAAAGGACCGATCTTGCAGAAGAGGTCCTGGAAAGCAAAAAGGAAGAACACCGTTCTATCAATGATGATACACAGAACCAGGTAGTTCTTGACAGGGCAGCCAACATTGCAACCGAAAAAAACCTTGATTCCGGCGCTGTAAAAGAAATATATGAGATCCTTATCAGGATGAGCATTGAGCGCCAACATGAACTTAGCGGGGAAGGAAACCTTCCCTGAATGGAGACAAAATATGGTAGACATTTCAATACTAATGGGTTCCGAGTCAGACCACGCGATCGCAAACCGTGTTACAAAGGTGCTGGATGATACAAAATATTCATATGAGGTCAATGTGATCTCCGCACACAGAGACCCGGAAAAACTTGAGGAGCACATCGCTGCCAGTGATGCAAAGGTCTTCATTGCCATCGCAGGACTCTCAGCCGCACTCCCCGGAGTGATCGCTTCCAAGACAATGAAACCTGTTATAGGTGTGCCTGTCAGTGCAAAGCTAGGCGGACTTGATGCATTGCTCTCTGTTGTGCAGATGCCACCGGGAGTACCTGTTGCCAGCGTTGGTATCGATAACGGTGCAAACGCCGCAAAGCTCGCAATAAGGATACTTGACCTTATTGAATGATAGAGCTGATAAAAAAGCGATCAAAAAAAAGAAACTTAAATTCCAGTATAAATGGATAATCGGGCAGGTAGGCTACTACCACCTCTTTTCTATATTTTTTTAACAAGCTTCGCACTTAATTGAATGCTTTTTTTAGCTATTGCTAAAGAATATATAACAGAATTCAGGCTTCATAGCAATCTTAGCATTATGCCTATGAAGAGATCATCCGGTCATATATAAAAAATACATCTGAAAACATACCGTCTCATACCTTTCAGAAAGGTTTGAAATAGTTAAATATATTTACTTGAATGCCTCTAGTATAATAATAGCGAAAATTCTCGAAATAATTATGTTCATACATATTTCCTATAGACAACTGCATATCATACTGTTTAAATTGTGAGTTAACCATGGACAACGAAATGACTGCTAATGAAGAAGCCGAACTTTTCGGTGAAGATTTTAACACTACAAGTTCAATAGATGTACCTGAGTTACTGATAGACCAGGTCATCGGGCAGGACCACGCCGTTGAAGTTGTAAAGAAAGCAGCCAGCCAAAGGCGTCATGTAATGATGATAGGTACTCCTGGTACCGGTAAATCAATGCTTGCAAAGGCAATGGCTGAACTTTTGCCAAAGGAAGAACTTGAGGATATAATGACATATCCGAATCTTGAGGACAATAATAACCCCAAGATCAGGGAAGTACCTGCCGGAAAAGGCAGGGAGATCGTGCTGGCCCATAAGATGGAATCACGAAAGAAGGCACAGTCACGCAACATGCTGATGATGTTCCTGGTCTTTGGTATTGTGATGTATTCCTTTTACGTCGGCCAGTTACTGTGGGGTATTATTGCAGCTATCATGATACTGATGCTGACAAGACAGTTCATGCCAAAAGAAGAGATGATGATACCAAAGCTCATCGTTTCAAATTACCAGAAAGAGCACGCACCATACATCGACGCAACAGGAACACACGCAGGTGCACTTCTTGGAGATGTCAGGCACGACCCGTTCCAGTCAGGCGGACTTGAGACCCCTTCCCACGACAGGGTCGAGAGCGGAGACATTCACAAATCACACAAAGGCGTTCTCTTCATTGATGAGATCAACACCCTTAAACTTGAATCCCAGCAGAGCCTGCTCACAGCACTGCAGGAGAAAGAATATGCAATTACCGGGCAGTCCGAACGCAGTTCCGGTGCACTGGTAAAGACCGAGCCTGTGCCATGTGACTTTATCATGGTAGCAGCAGGTAACCTGGATGCCATGGAAAAAATGCATCCTGCACTTCGCTCACGTATAAAGGGTTACGGGTATGAAGTCTTCATGAGAGATTCCATGGAAGACACAATTGAGAACAGGAAAACACTGGTCCGCTTCGTAGCACAGGAAGTTGTACGCGACGGTCACATCCCGCCATTTGATAAGGAAGCTGTGAACGAGGTCATCAGGGAAGCCAGAAGAAGGGCAGGTCGTAAAGGTCATCTTACACTTAAGTTCCGTGACCTTGGCGGACTTGTAAGGGTCGCCGGTGATATCGCTCACTCCGAAAATGCAGAGGTCACAACTGCAAAACATGTACTTGCAGCAAAGAAGATCGCACGTTCCATCGAACAACAACTGGCAGACAGCTATCTGGAAAGGCGTAAGGACTACCAGCTCTTCACAAAGATCGGAGCATCTGTAGGAAGGGTCAACGGTCTTGCGGTCATGGGCGGAGATTCAGGAATTGTGCTTCCTATCATGGCAGAGGTCACACCAACACAATCTACCGGACATGGACACGTTATCGCCACTGGTATGCTGAAAGATATAGCAAAAGAAGCTGTGCAGAACGTTTCAGCCGTCATCAAGAACATAACCGGAGAAGACCTGATCAATCACGATATTCATATCCAGTTCATTGGAACCTATGAAGGTGTGGAAGGTGACAGTGCATCAATATCCATCGCAACAGCTGTGATATCCGCAATGGAGAACATTCCGATAGACCAGACAGTTGCCATGACAGGTTCCCTCTCTGTAAGAGGAGATGTACTTCCAATCGGAGGAGCCACCTACAAGATAGAAGCTGCAGCACAAGCAGGTATCAAGAAGGTCATCATTCCAAAGTCCAACGAAGCTGACGTCCTTATTGAAGAGAACTACAAGGACATGGTCGAGATCATACCGGTAACAACCATTGCCGAAGTTATCGAGCACAGCCTTGTAGGTGCTGACAAAGCAAATATTGTCGAAAAGCTGAAGAAACTGACCGAAATGAACGCCATTCCTAAATCCGAGATGGAAGCGCTCACAGGAAGCAACAATGTCTGAAGTTTGTTTTTACGACGTCAGGGTGATCGATGGTACATCCACCTCGATCGTCCTTGACAACGGCAATATTGAAGAGATATCTGTAAACTACAGCAGGGGTTGCGGGGCACGCGCATTATGCGGAGGTTCCTGGGGATTAACCACAGCAGAAGGTAATTTTGAAATCAAGGATGCCATCACTTCTGCTTCAGAGCTTGCAGGGCAGATGGACACGATCTCACCAAAGGAGAAAGTTGAGCTCAAGTCCATGGAAGCTCCTATTCTAAAGGACATCCCGGTCGCTGAGATCGACCCACAGGACATTCCAATTGAAGAGAAGGTCCAGTTGCTAAAGGACATTGACAGCCACGCAAAAGTGGACGGTATAAGCAGCACTTCCGCAGTCTATTCTGAGACCTCTGTTAAAATTCAATACATCAATTCAGAGGGTATTGATTGCGAATATGACCTCATCAGAACAGGATTTGCCATCAGTGCAGTAGCAAGCGAAGGAGGAGTATACCAGGTCGGCAGGGAAAGCCGATTCGGGGTTTCCGGCTATGAGCTTTTCGAGAAGAACGACGTTTTTGCTCTTGCAGAATCAGCAGGTAGGACTGCAGTTGAACTGCTAGGTGCAAAAGCTGCAAAGGGTGGAACACTACCCGTCATACTTGACCCTGAACTTGCAGGCGTATTTGCCCACGAGGCAGTGGGCCATGCTTCCGAAGCAGACCTTGTCCTTGAGGGAAGTTCCATACTTGCAAACCGCATAGGTGAGCAGATCGCATCACCACTTATCAACATAATAGATGATCCAACTCTTCATGAATATGGTTACTATCCTTTTGATTCAGAGGGTGTACAGTCATCAAAGACCACGATAATAAAAGATGGTGTCCTGAACTCATACCTGCATTCAAGGGAAACAGCAGCAGCCCTTGGTGGAATTCCAGGAAATTGCCGTGCACAGGGATATTCATCACCTATCGTCAGGATGAGCAACACATATATCGACAACGGAAATTCTAATTTTGACGAGATGCTCGAGGAAGTAAAGGACGGAATGTACCTTACCGGCTCACGTGGTGGCCAGGTCAATACAGGAGAAGGAATATTCCAGTTCAATGCCGAGAAAGGTTATCTTGTTGAGAACGGGGAAGTAACAACATTGCTACGTGACGTATCCCTTTCCGGCAAGACCCTTGAGATACTCAACAATGTAACACTGGTCGGAAACGATCTTAAGATGCATTCGGGAAGATGTGGAAAAGGCGGCCAGCTTGCACCTGTATCGGACGGATCTCCACATATATCCATTTCAAAAGCGCTGGTAGGAGGTGCCTGATATGTTCGATCTTGCTGAAAAGACACTGAAAATAGCTGAACAACTGGGCGCCGATGAAGCCGAAGTTTTCATCATTCACAACCGTTCGATCACTGCGGACCTGAAAAGGAGAACGATCGAATCAGGTAAAGAAAGGGTCAATGAGGGAATAGGCATCCGCACTATCGTCAATGGTGCAGTCGGTTTCGCAAGCACTAACATAGTGGAACGCATCGATGATGCTGTAAAAGTAGCCGTATCTTCTGCAAGGATAAGGGAAAGCGATCCGGACTGGACATCCCTGCCCTCAAATTCAAAATATCCTGAAGTATCGGGGACCTTTGACAAAAAAATAGACGAACTCGGGCTGGACGAGTGTATCTCACTTACCGGAGAGATGATCAATGGTGCATTATCCATACCAAACGTCAACACGACCTCAGGTAGCTTCTCTACAACGGTAACCAGACAGATGATAATGAACACCAACGGTGTTGAAGTGGTCGATGAAGGCACAGGAGTTTCCGGTTTTGTGGATGTGATCACAACAGAAGGAGACATCTCCACAGCCTATGACTTCGAAGTCTCACGCTCTCTTGACATTGATACTTTCAATATCGGAAAGAATGCGGCAGAGCTTGCATTAAGATCGCAGAACGGCATGTCCATCGAACCGCAGAAGACAAATGTGATACTACATCCATTCGCATTCTCAGATATCCTTGGAAATACCTTTGAACCATCTCTTGATGCTGACAATGTGCAGAAGGGAAGATCATCACTTATAGGTAAGATCGGTGAGAAGATCGCCACATCAGAACTTACAATGATCGACGATGGAACCCTGCATGGGGGGATCGAGACCTCTATCTCCGATGAAGAAGGCACACCTTCCCAGCGAACCACGATCATCGAGAAAGGGATTTTCAGCTCTTACCTCTATGACAGTTACACTGCAGGAAAGGATAAGACCACAAGCACTGGAAATGGAATACGCCACTCCTATGCTTCCACGCCTTCGATCGGCTCACGCAACCTAATTATGGACCATCCGCAAAGCGACATCATTGATGAAACTGAGGAAGGCGTCTTTATCAATACCGTAATAGGCGCACATACGGCAAATGCTATTTCCGGAGACTTCTCTGTGGAAGCCAGGAATGCTTTCACAATAAAGGACGGGGAAATAGACAAACCGATCAAGTCCCTTATGCTTTCAGGCAATATCTTTGACATGCTCAGCAATATAACAGGAGCTGGAAAAGACATTCGTAAGGTTGGTGGAACAGTGACGCCCTCACTGAAGATATCAAATATGAGCATTGTAGGATGAAGATGTGAATAATTTCGCTATCAAGCATAACTATATACTATAATAGTAATGATTATATATTGTTCATTACAATAATGACTCTGTAGAAGAGACCCTGTTACTAGGTGTTAATATGGCTGAGAATGGTAGAACAAAAATACTTGTTGTCGACGACGAACCTGATAATGTCGAATTACTTACTGCATACCTATCATACGATTATGATATAATTCCAGCATACAGCGGCAGGGAAGCTCTAAATATACTGGAAAATTTACAGCAGGACCTTCCGGATCTTGTTCTGATGGACATTATGCTAAAGGACGGAATGGATGGTGTGGAAGCTGCTGACCATATCCATGTAAACTACAACATCCCACTTGTCTACATCACCGCATATGCTGATGAAAGCATTATGCAAAGGGCTAAACTGACAGAACCTTTCGGATACATACTCAAGCCTTTCGAGGAAAGTGAACTCAGAACCAATATCGAGATCGCCCTCTACAAGCATGAGATGGAGAAAAAACTGAAAGAGAGTCAGAAGTGGCTTACTGCAATACTGAACAACACAGGCGATGCAATGATCGCCACTGATGAAGCAGGTTATGTGAAGTTCATGAACCCATTCGCAGAAGCACTTACCGGCTGGAAGCAGGATGAAGTCCTCGGAAAACAACTAAAGGACATATTCTATGTCGAAAGTGAAGAGACCGGCAATGCCGTTGAGGACCCTGTCGAGAAGGTCATGCGTGAAGGCGCTTTCTACGGACTGGCAAGCCAGACACTCCTTGTCACAAAGAGCAACGCAAGGATTCCTGTCGATATAATAGGATCACCTATTAAAAGCGAGAACGACAAACTGATAGGAGTACTGATAACCTTCAGTGATATTTCCGAAAGGAAAAAGATCGAGAACCTTATCTACAAAGAAGGAATGTGATCGGAATTGAAATTATTTAAATCGCTTTTTCCCGATCAGTTTCACTCTTATTTAGCATGGTAACCTTTTGATAGTACAACATACAAAATCGTTAGCAATACGAGTAAAATAATCATCAGTATTGCAATGAACAGCATATTTGTTCCTGAACCAGTTGCTTTTTCAGATTCGGTTACGTTCCCTGTTTCTACTGAGGTTTCAGTGATCGTGGAAGTACTGGAAACATTAATACTTCCGGATTCCTCTTCTGTTAAAACGGTAACATCGTTTACAAGTCCATCGTCCACTTCTGCTGCAATAGCAAATGGTGAGAAACCCGGGGTTTCTGCTTCAAAGTAAAGATACAATACATCTTCTCCAATCTTCCCGGTATTAAGAGCATTCCATTTGCCTTCACTATAACGATATAGGACAATTGAATTCTCATCAATGTCATTCTCTGACAACCACTCCTTTGATACGCTAAAACCTATTACAGGATCAGCAATGTTGTCTTCCGTAGCAAAACCTGATTTACCGACCCAGATATTAAGGTTGCTATAAACAGTTCCATGAACCGTTGTATCGACCATTGAAGATCTGTTTTTAAGCACCTCTATAGTTGTTGAAATTCTTCCACTATTCTTCAATGCAGAGAAATTGATGTATCTAATTGGATTCTGTTCATCATCGAAGACATAGTTAATTGCAAGTCCAGTTATGATGTTCTCTGTCTTCACGTCCTTGAATGCGATGTTCTCAAAAGCTTCACCGGTAGCTCCGCCTCCGCTACTCCCACCTCCGGAGCCGGTGCCCGACCCTGGCTTTGAGACTGTGATATAATTTGATTTCTCAGCAAGATCGAAATCTCCTGAATTGCTAACATTTAGAGAAACATTATAAGTTCCTTCAGAAATGTAAGTGTGAATTGGATTTTGCAGAGTTGAAGTGTTGCCATCACCAAAGTTCCAGGACCAATTTGCAGCATTAATGGACAAATCTGTGAATTGTACTTCTAAAGGATAATCACCTGATCTGGGAGCTGCTGCAAAATCGGCAACCGGTATTATTGGAGCAGCTGTCACATTGATGTAATTAACCTTTAATTCGGAATCAGTGCCATTGATGTTACTGACAGTCAGATTCACACTATACAGACCAACTTCATCATATGTATGGACAATATCCTGAGTGGAATAATCCTCAGTTCCATCATTGTCAATATCCCAGGACCAGGAAGTTGCATCACTTGAAAGGTCACTGAATGAAACGGTAAGTGGAACGTATCCTTCGGTGACATTAGTACTAAAATCAGCAACAGGAAGAATTGGGACAGGCGTCACATTGATGTAATTAACCTTTACTTCGGAAGCAGTGCCATTGACGTTACTGACAGTCAGATTCACACTATAAAGATCAACTTCATCATATGTATGGATAATATCCTGAGTGGAATAATCCTCAGTTCCATCATTGTCAATATCCCAGGACCAGGAAGTTGCATCACTTGAAAGGTCACTGAATGAAACGGTAAGTGGAACGTATCCTTCGGTCACATTAGTACTAAAATCAGCAACAGGAAGAATTGGGACAGGCGTCACGTTAATGTAATCGGCCTTTACTTCGGAAGCAGTGCCATTTATATTGCTTACAGTCAGATTCACACTATACAGACCAACTTCATCATATGTATGGATAATATTCTGAGTGGAATAATCCTCAGTTCCATCATTGTCAATATCCCAGGACCAGGAAGTTGCATCACTTGAAAGGTCACTGAATGAAACGGTAAGTGGAATGTATCCTTCGGTCACATTAGTACTAAAATCAGCAACAGGAAGAATTGGGACAGGCGTCACGTTAATGTAATCGGCCTTTACTTCGGAAGCAGTGCCATTTATATTGCTTACAGTCAGATTCACACTATACAGACCAACTTCATCATATGTATGAACAATATCCTGAGTGGAATAATCCTCAGTTCCATCATTGTCAATATCCCAGGACCAGGAAGTTGCATCACTTGAAAGGTCACTGAATGAAACGGTAAGTGGAACGTATCCTTCGGTGACATTAGCAATGAAATCAGCAACAGGGTAAATTGCCTCTGATTCATCATAAAGTGCTCCGGATAGTACAAGAGCAAACGGTTGTGGACCCTGTGGGATGGTGGTCCCTTTTACATTTATTGTATACCAGCCAACATCAGGAGATAATAATTCAACCTGCTCTACATTATTTAAGTTGTCAGGCTCGCTACCACCGTTCCCAAAATAAGTATCATTTGAACCTATCACTATTAAATCTAGATTGTTTACCAAAGTGGTCGCTGCATAGGCTTCCGAAGGATAATCTGTCCATACCAGAGTTACCTTAAGTGGTTCAGAGCCGTTATCTACATAGTAACTGATATTCCACTCTTCCGAGGTGTTCAAATCGGGAGTAGAGGAAGTGTCATTGTAATAGATTTTTCTAGGGGATACCGGAAACAGTGATTTCTCGATATCCACACGTCCCCAACCCTGAGCATCATCCGGACGTGTTTGAATCTCCTGTGCAGAACCTGTCCCGTACTGTCCAGGAGTCATATTATTAGCACCATTTATGATTGTGGCTTTAAGCAATGCTGCAGATGGTGTCTTTAAGCTTTCATTTTCTACGTAATATTGTCTCACAAGTGCAGCAGAACCCGCAACAATGGGTGTGGACATGCTTGTCCCTCCCATATACAGATAAAAATCATTGTAGACCCCCCATCCAGTCCCACTTGCCACGCTTGACCTTGTTGATATGATAAATGTACCTGGTGCCACAACATCAGGCTTGATACGACCATCATCAGTGGGCCCCCTGCTACTAAATGCTGCAATACCCTTGGTATTGTTTGCCATGTAATCGTTATATATAGGGTTTACCGGAAAAACTGCTGACCATCGATCACCATACGTATCAGTTCTGTCGATCCTGTAATTTTCTGATGAACCAACAGTAAGGCAATTCTTTGCAGTTGCAGGCGAACCTATAGAATCAGCATCAACCACACCATCAGAATTAGAATCCTCACCGTCATTTCCAGCAGAAAAGAGTATCAGCATATTCGGATGATCCCATGCAAAGATATCAAGGCTTTGTGAACCTGAAGTATAACTTCCATAGACCGAAGCTCCCCAACTGTTGGTGTGGATTCTTGCATTATGGTCGTATGCCTGCTGGAAAAGCTCACCATAGTCAGTAGGAATGCCTCCGAGACTTCCATCTTCATCCTGAATTGCCTGGAAAACAAGTTGTGCTTCTGGTGCCATTCCTGCGAACTGACCACTGGAGTTTGCACCATTCCCAAGGACAGATCCTGCAACATGCGTGCCATGTCCATGTGTGTCTGCTGCACCATTATTAGAGAGGTCAATCAACGATAAAATTCGTCCTTCTAGATCATCATGTATGGACTCGTTGTTGAAACCCGTATCCAGACCTGTGTCAGCCACTGCAACAATCTGTCCACTACCAGTTAATCCATGTGTAGTGCGCACATAAGAAACACTGATGATATCAGCAGCAACATCATTCAATATCACAGGCTGCACATATTTCTCTATCCAGCTGACTCCGTTCAAAGCTGCAATATCGGAAATATTCTTTTTATCAATCCTGACCCGAATTATGCCTCCAGCATTGTCAACTATTTCGCCTCCAAAAGCACTGATCTCATTCAAAATTCGAGAATTGTCCTTCGTATCGAACAGCATCACAATGATATCTTCCTGACCTGATTCTTCAGAGGCAGATATAAGAACAGGGCTGACACTATATGATGGATAATAGGGACCAACCCACTGTACACAATCCAAATTTTCAACTTGTACTCTTACTGAAGGCTCCATCCGTACAATAAAAGCATTGTTTGGAACATAATGAAAAATAGTTGCACCGCTATTCCTTACATCCTGTTTCCACTCTTCAAGTATGTAGCCTCTGAACTGAACAATATAATAGTCTTCGGATGAAGAAGAAGAAGTTTCACCCATAGTTGACATACTGGAAATAGAGGGAACTTTTTCGCTGTTAAATTGTGCAGCTTTGAGCAATATATAGCGACCATCATTAGAAATATTGGGAATTGATCTACTGCTATCATCAACTAAAGACAAATTAGAATTCTCAGACAATGCAGTTCCCGAAGATAATGCAATTATGGAAACCATTGTTGCTATCACTAAAAGGATACCTGAAATCCATATCGTTTTGTTCTGCAACTCGATCTCCTCTTATTAAAAAGCAGTAATCACAATACATTTCTATAACAGTGGGTCAGGTTAAGTAAATTAGTTATTTCTATACTTTCAAAACCATATATAATATTTCATGAACACTTTCACACTAAAAGTGATCAAACTTTGAAATCATAGCTCGATCTATTCTTTATTATTGTTAATAATAGATGAGAGATTTCCATAATTTCCCCCTCCATTAAGCATTGTATCAATTTATACTGAGTGGGTTTCATTTACCCTTATCATGGGGTTCATTCTTAACATCTTTGCCGGAGATATCCTTTGCTGCATTTCTATCTGCAATCTTTTCAGAAGCATTATCCTCTCCAACTTGCTTGTCATTCTGGATACCCCAACCATTCCCAACTGATCCAATATTTTCTTCTTTTGTCGTACCATAATAAGAACTGTATAACACCACAAGCACCATAAGTATCGGTATTGCAAAAGTCAACATATTTAGATCCGAGAGATCTGCTTCTTCGGCACCACTTCTATCAGTGTTTTCAATTCCTTCCGAAGCCATATCAGAACCATCATTTAAAGGATCGGAATCCATACCATCTTCAGCAACTGAATCTTCACCAACATCTGAAGAAACAGGTTCTTCCTCCATGTATTCAACTATTGCAAAATGTGTGCGTATCTCACCTGATGTATTCGCCTCATAGTAAACGTATTCAGCATCTTCATCTATCTTTTCTGTGGGTAAAAGATCCCAGTTTCCACTATGATAGATGCTCAATCTTACAGATTCTTCGGAAACCTCATTGTCTTCCAGCCAAGTGCGATTCACCTTGAATCCTACCTCCGAACTTACTAACCTGTGCTGAAGTTTACTATCGCCAACCCAGATATTGATATTCTTATAGACATTTCCTTCCGGAGGGGTTGATACCATTGAGGAAGTCGATTTTAGACATTCCACTATTGCTTCTACATTACCTACATTCAGGTCTGTTGTTATATTGATATAAGTGATGTCAAGGGCTTCGTTCCTGAATGTGAATGATCTTTCGAGTTCCCTCAGCACATATATTGATCTGGCATCCTTTTCATCTATGTTCTCAAAGGCTTCAGCCGTAGCATTGCCTGCTAACAAGGATAGAAATAGCGTTGTGATAATTAAGACAAAGAAAAACCAGATGGTTTTATTCTGCAACTTAACCCTCCCCTCATATTAACAAAGAAGTACCCACTTTACATTCTTGTAACTTTAGATAGATGTAGTTTGCAATTAAATCTATGTTATCAAAACCATATATATTCTTTCATAAAAAATAACTTTTAATCAATATCAACATGTATAGCACCATTTCTCTAAAGATAAAAATTCAAATTAACGTGAATTCAACTTCTTCAAAATAAGTAAATTAAGAAAACATAACTTCCAAAAAACCAAAAAGAATATCATCCTACAATAACACATAATTACCTATGAGTGGGGAGATCAAATGGCACCGTGTGCCTGTGGATGAGGTTCTGACACTGCTGGATACCGATAAAGATGGTATTACTGATGAAGAGGCACAGATCCGTCTTTCAAAGTATGGGTTCAATGAAGTTGAAGTAAAGGAAAAAGAGAGTTCGATCCATCGATTTGCAAGACAATTCGCAAGCCCGCTCATATATGTCCTCCTTGCTGCTTCACTTGTCACATTCATTCTTGAAGAATATGCTGACATGGCCGTTATCCTTGGAGTTGTCCTTGCCAATGCTGTTATAGGTTTCATCCAGGAAAGAAATGCTGAAAATGCCCTTGAGTCCCTTGCAAAGATGCTGGTTCCCGAAACCAGTATTCTAAGGGATGGGAAGAGGATGATAATTCACAGCAGGGAACTGGTTGCAGGTGACATTGTACTCCTGGAGACAGGGAACAGGATACCTGCTGACCTGCGACTGATGTACGTGAAGAACCTGCGTATCGATGAATCCATGCTCACCGGTGAATCAACGGCTGTGGAGAAGATAATAGACCCCATCGAGACCAAAACTCTTCCAATAGCCGAGCAGAAGAACATCGCCTTTGGAGGCACACTGGTCACCCAGGGAAACGGACTTGGAGTTGTGGTTGCAACTGGCTCTGAAAGCGAGATCGGGAAAATATCCGAACTGATCCGGAAAACGGAGAATATATCCACACCTCTTGTCAGAACAATAGACCAGCTGGCAAAAACACTTGCCATCGTTATCCTTGGTCTTTCAATATTCACTTTTATCGTCGGTAAGCTCAGGGGTTTTGACAATCTTGATATCTTCTTTGCCTCTGTGAGCCTTGCAGTTGCAGCTATCCCTGAAGGACTGCCTGCCCTCATTACCATCTCACTGGCATTCGGCATTAAAAGAATGGCATCCCGAAATGCCATAATTCGTACAATGCCTTCTGTGGAAAGCCTTGGCTCGGCCACTGTCATTTGCTCTGATAAGACCGGTACCCTTACCAAAAATGAGATGACGGTCAAAAGGATATATACTCTTGAAGGGGAATTCGATGTGACCGGTGTTGGTTACAACACAGAGGGAGATTTCGAACTTGAAGGAAAAAAGACCGATCCGATAAAACATCCGGCATTGATGGAAACACTCAAGGCCGGAACACTTTGCAATGATGCTTACCTGAGGGAAGAAGGCGGCATCGATGGAGACCCTACCGAAGGAGCACTTCTTGTATCTGCTGCCAAAGCCGGAAAATTCTACATGCAAAGAATTGACACCATACCATTCGAATCCGAAGAAAGGTACATGGCAACACTTCATCAGGACGAGGACAGGAACAGCTGGATATATTTGAAAGGATCACCGGAAAAACTGGTAGAACTATGCAGCCACCAGTTTGACGGTAAAGAACTGTCACCTATCGATCCTGAAAAGTTCCTTGACGCTGCAGAGGACATGGCATCCGAGGGTCTGCGGGTGATTGGAACAGCATACAGGAAACTGGAGCAGGGAAAGGATGAGATCACAGAAGAGGATGCAAAGGACCTTATATTCCTCGGCCTCCAGGGTATGATCGACCCACCAAGGGAAGAAGTAAAAGCATCCATCTTCAAGTGCAACAACGCCGGTATCAGAGTTATAATGATCACAGGAGACCACATCCTTACCGGACACACCATTGCCAGGCAGCTGGGTATACGAACAAATGGTGCTTTGTCAGGAAGCGATATCCAGAAGATGTCAGATGAGGAACTCACAGAAACCCTCAAAACGGTCTCTGTCTTTGCAAGAACATCTCCTGAAGATAAATCCAGAATTGTTGGCCTGCTTAAGCAGCAGGGAGAAGTCGTGGCAGTTACCGGTGACGGGATCAACGATGCACCGGCACTTGAGAATGCAGACATTGGCGTTGCCATGGGAAAAACAGGCACAGAGGTTGCAAAGGATGCATCCGACATGGTACTTGCAGATGACAATTTTGCATCTATTGTGAATGCAGTGGAAGAAGGAAGGAATGTCTACAACAAGATACAGAAGGTCATACTCTGGACACTCCCGACAAATGCTGCAGAAGGGCTGGCCGTTCTTGCAGCTGTGATCCTGGGACTGAAGAACCCACCGTTGCTCCCGCTACACATCCTCTGGATCAACACGGTCACTGCACTGGGGCTGGGAGTTCCCATCACACTTGAACCCATGGAAAAGAAGCTGCTTAACAGGCCACCAAGGCCCCCGAAAGAGCCGCTTCTACTGCCGGTAATTAAACAAAGGATAGTCGCAGTGGCATTACTGGTGGTGACCGCCACGTTCCTGCTTTATTTCTTCGAGATGATGCAGAACGGCAGGGATAGCAACACTGCCCAGACGATCGCACTCAATACGATCGTTTTCTTTGAGATATTTTACCTGTTCAGCTGCAAATCGATACATGAGAATGTATTCAGGGATCTCTTCTCTAACAAGTTCATGCTGGCAGGCATTGCACTGGTCCTTTCCCTGCAGGTATTCATCACATATAGTCCTACTATGAATTCGATACTCCGGACAAGTCCCCTTGAAGCTACGGACTGGGTGATAATAGCACTTACATCAAGCTCAGTATTCTTCCTGATAGAACTGGAGAAATATGTAAAAAATAAAAGGAAAACGGATCAATCGACCAATTAAAAAAGCCGGAATGTTGAGATAATTGAGAAATTGATCCGTTGTCTGGTCATTTAAAGATGAAAGAGAGGGAAAGTCATTCCTCGTCGCCACAGCAACTGCAGGATACATTACCTTTGAGTATTTCTTTCCAGTCCCCGACGACATCATGTGTCCAGCAGTCATCGGCACCTGCAGCTTCTCTCATTGTCAGGGCAAAGATATACGAGAGTTCCTTGACAGTGGCACCTGCTTCAAGAGCACCTTTGAAATGCTTGAGCACACAGGGCTTTGACCTTGCTTTGATAGAAAGGGCAAAGCAGATGAACTGATAGGTCTTTTCATCGATCGTCCTCGTATCGGCATATAATTTGTCGATCTCATCCAGTTTTTCAGTGAATTCCGGGAAGAATTCTTCTAGCATTCTCATTTTGATCCAATCCTTATTTTTCTGTTATGATAGAGTACCAATATTCTACCAATAGTCAAAATAAGAATGGACAATATGAGCATTTAACAGCTACGCTTCAAATAATGTTGAAATACTTTTGTAAAAAAGAGATGAAAAATGAAAAAGAGATAATCGATCTTATTTCTTTTTCAGTTTTGCGAGCTTCTTCTTAGCGGCTCCATCACCGGCAGCTGCTTTTTCTTCAAGCTCAGCAAGTTTCTCTTTCTTCTTTCCACTTTTCCTTGCCAGATCCTTCTTAGACATTGCCATAGGGTGCTTATTTTGAAGTCCAAACTATATAAAATGATGGCATTCGATTCTGATATGGAATTTTTTAGATCCGGGATCAGAAACTTTAAAGTTTAAGAACAACACATTTAATGTATGGACAGATACCGGATAACATCCATAAATCGTTCACTGGACCCGGACTATCCTACCAACCGCCTTATCTTGCTGATATGCCTGATCGTCATTATCATTTCTTCACTCTTTAATTTTGCTTCTAACAAAGATGTCATCGCTGCAGCCATATATGGCTTAAAGGCAGGCATATCCGTATTTCTGGTCTGGGCAATCTCTAGAGAGATCGATCCTGACCATGAGATAGCAGCCTTTGTTCCTGTTATACTTTCACTCATCCCTGCAATGATCTATGGAATACAGCCATTGCTTGCCATGTATTGGATCCTTCTTATATCACGCATAGTGAACCGTTCGACCGGATCAAAAGCAGGGATACTGGACATCATGGCTGCATTACTGATAGCGGCGTATCTCTCCCACGAGATCTTCTGGATCTTTGGAATACTTACAGCTGCTGCCCTTTTTATTGACAGCAGGCTATCTGGTCCTGAGAAGGTCCATCTGTCCGCAGCGATAATAATGGCAGTTATCACTTTATTCATGATCCAAAAAGGAAATGAGAATGCAATTGCAGAGTTCTCAATAACAAGAATTGTAGCCCTCATTTCCATGATATTTTTGTTCCTGCTTCCTTTACTCAGCTCGGAAAAGATCAAAAGCAAAAGTGACCGGACCGGTGAACCTCTTGAAACAATAAGAGTAAAACTTACAATGGTACTATTCCTGCTGACTGTAATTACATTTACTTTGATAGATATCGATCAAAACGGATTCTGGCCTTTACTGTGGTGCATTGCAACAGGAATAGGGTTATACCGACTTTTTATCAGGAATATATCTATTGACTTCCACTAAATATATCGAGGATTGCAAAACATTTCAAGTTGCAGCGCCATCAAATATTTATACACATAATTTTATAATTGGGTTATATAACTGAACCCCTGATAATTATGATAGAACTTATCAAAGCAATGATCCTGGGATTTACCATCGGCGTTTCTGCTGCACTGATCCCCGGACCCATGATGTTCGCCACAATTGGATTGTCGCTTGAAAAAGGCTGGCGTAGCGGTCCATTTGTCTTCATTGGGCACTCACTGGTAGAGATAGCCCTGATACTCCTGATAATCGGAGGAATATCCTCCCTAATCGGAAATGATACAATTGCCTACATGTCAATTGTTGGTGGCATTATAATGATACTGTTCGGCCTGGTGATCTTTAAAAGTGCAAAAGACATCTCCACCATGGACATATCCGGAGCGGCCAGAAAAGCTAAGATAGTAAAGAATCCGATCCTTGCAGGAATTCTGACCTCTGCACTAAACCCAACCTATGTACTCTGGTGGCTTACAGCAGGAAGTGCCATAATACTTCAGGAATACCTTATAGGAGCTGTTGCAATAGTTGCATTTGTGATCGGACACTGGATTGCTGATCTTGGTTTCCTTGTTACAGTATCCTCATCAGCAGCAAAAGGTAACGAGTTCATCTCCAGAAGAACCCACAAGAAAGTATTGTACCTATGTGGTAGTCTCATGATGATATTTGGTGGCTGGTTCATTTTCAATTACAACAAAATTTCCATGCTGATGTGATAAAAAAGAAAGATCAGATGAACCTTTCAAGAAGTTCATCCACTTTCTTTGGATCAGCTTTATTGGTAACCAAAGGCCCTGACCTCAACACATCAAGATGGTCTTCGAACGTAGGTTTCTCATTCACGTAAAAGACACCAAGAGGTATCCTTTCTCCCCATTCCAGTGATCTTTCAAAGGCCTGCACCCGATCACCCGGATCATACCCATCACCCTCTTCTTCCATCCTGTAGACCCTTTCCGAGTACCAGCTGAAAGTGTTGAGCTTGTTAAAGGAAACACATGGCTGAAGCACGTCCACAAGAGAGAAACCCTTGTGCTGTATGGCTTTTTTGATAAGCTCTGTAAGGTGAGAGACATCACCTGCAAAACCCCTGCTTACAAATGAGCAGTCAAGAGAGATAGCAAGGGACAGTGGGTTCAGCGGAGTGTTGAATACTCCATGTGTCTGCACCTTAGTTTTCATTCCAGGCTCACTTGTAGGCGAAGCCTGCCCTTTGGTAAGGCCATATATCTGGTTGTCATGCACGATCAGGGTTATATTTGGATTTCTCCTGACGTTGTGTATGAAATGATTTCCACCTTCACCATAGCAATCACCGTCTCCCGTAACAGCAAGAACCGTCAGTTCATGGTTTGCAACCTTAGCACCTATCGCAGGAGGCAGGGACCTTCCATGAAGCCCATTGAAGAGATTGCATTTCAGGTAATGTGGCAATTTGCTTGATTGTCCGATACCTGATGTGATCAATACCTCATCAGGAGATCTTCCAAGTTCTGCAAGAGCACGCTTCACAGCCTTTAGTATCATGAAATTCCCGCAACCGGGACACCATTCCGTCTCAAATTCACCGTAATCTTCCACACTGACCATATCAGATCACCTCCTTTTCTCTCAGCTCACGAATTATGGATTCCGGACTGTATGGTTTACCATCCGACCTCAGGATCTTTTCGGAGATCTTTACCCCGGTCTCACATTCCAGCAATCTTGCGAACTGTCCTGTTGCGTTGTTCTCCACGCAGACGATCTTCTCTGAATTTCCAAGAACGTCACTGACGGACTCTACAGGCAGAGGGAAAACATGGGTGAAGTGCAAGTGGTTCACCGAATGTCCTTCATTTATGAGGATGTTCACAACCTCCATGAGAGGACCATAGGTGGAACCCCAGCCAACAAGTGTTATCTGAGCATCTTTGGGACCGTACAGATGTGGTGGTTTAATCTCCTCTCTCAGGAGCTCAAGTTTCTTCATCCTCTTTTCGTTCATCAGGATGCGGTTCTCAATGGTCTGGTCAATGTGACCGTATTCATTGTGTTCATCACTGTCAGCTGCCACCAACGCTCCTGCCTGGCCGGGAATAGCACGCGGTGATATACCTGTCGGGGTGATCTCATAACGTTTATACTCACCTTTTTCGTCCAGTTCTTCGTCTGATAGGAGATACCTGTTGATCGTAACCTTTGACGGATCGAACTTCTCACACGTGAAAAGGGAATCTGCAAGATACTGGTCGCTCATGACGAAGACCGGGATCTGGTATTTGTCAGCAATATTGAACGCTTCAGCTGTCAGGTAGAAGCAATCATCAGGTGTTCCCGGAGCCAGCACACAGCGAGGGAACTCACCCTGTGCTGCGGTCAGCACGAACTGAAGGTCACCCTGCTCGGTCATAGTAGGAAGTCCCGTAGCAGGCCCGGGCCGCTGGGACAGGAATATTACGGCAGGCGTCTCTGTTATTCCGGCAAGTCCCAAGGCCTCGGCCATAAGGGAAAATCCGCCACCCGAGGTCGTTGTCATCGCCCTGGCACCGGCAAAGGAAGCGCCGAGGACCATATTCAGAGCAGCGATCTCATCTTCCGCCTGCTCGACGACAACGTTGAAATCATCAGCATTTGCAGCCACATAGGTCATGACCCCGGTAGATGGTGTCATGGGATATGCTGCCAGGAACTGTAAGCCTGCAGCAAGAGCACCAAGTCCTACCGCATCGTTGCCTGCAATGAGCATCCTCCCATCCCTGTCCGTAGGTTCACCCACAGAGAACTTGCAACCTGAAGAGTAGTTCTCCCTGGCATAATCATAACCTGCTCGTGCTGCCTTGACGTTGTTATCAACGATCTCATCACCTTTCTTCCTGAAAGCTTCTGTCAGCACCTTTGCAAGGTAATCGAACTCAAAGCACATCAGGCCGAGGGCAGCACCACTTGCCACGGAATTGGAATAGATCTTGTTACCACAGACATCCTTTGCGATCTTCAGCATCGGGACGTGGAAAAAGAGACCGTTGTTAGTATCAGTGTTGTTATCGATCTTAATGACATCACTATCAAATATGATGACCCCATCGGTCATTTCCTCGACCTGCTCCTCAATGGATTCCTCATCGAGAGCTATCAGTATATCCACCCTCTCGGTCATTGCCCTTATTGGTTCATCGCTTACACGTACCTGGAACGTGTTATGACCACCTCTTACCCTTGAAAGATAGAACTGTGTGGCAAATACGTTGAAACCGCTTTTCTTGAAGGTCTTTGCAAGTGCGACCCCTATGGTCTGCAATCCCTGGCCTGCGGTTCCTCCTACTCTTATTACAAGATCTGTACTCATTTTGTTTCCCCTTTAGTCAGTAGCAGATCAGACCAGATCAAATTGAACTTAAGGCGCCTATCAAGATCAATTTATCCAGATCACGACCTTACTCTGCGTTCTCATCAATTTCCCATAAACCAAAAGTGTTCTCTTCGGTATCCATGCAAACTGCAAGATAACCATAGCCCGGCACGGGCATCTTTGTCTGAAGCACCATGCCACCGAGTTCCTTCACGCGGTCGCAATATTCGTCCACCGAGGTTACTTCAACAAAATTGGTTATCCTCTGTTCAGGACTTCCTCGAAGACCCATCCCTCCTGCTACACCTGGATTGCCTTCAAGGTCTGTGGTCTCGATGAAGTAATACTCAAATGGTCCCTCAACTTTCTCTATTTTCCAGTCAAATAGTTCAGTATAGAACTTCCTTGCCCGCTCAAGGTCATCGGCCGGCAGGTCAAAATGTGCAATAGCTGGCATACAATTATCACTCCCAACTCAAATATGAGTTTGAACTGATTTAAGTTTTTGGTGGAGAATGAGCTATATAATTAAGTCCACTAAATCAGCTCACAAATTTTGCCATACTGATTTGATGAGCTCTTAGAAATAAGGATTTACAAAAAAGACAGAAAATGGGCATTATATATGCCCATTGTTAATGCGCTTTGAAATTACGCATTTTAGAAGTATTCACAGATGATTCTACAATTCGATTACTGGTATTCTTCCATCTCATCGAACTGGAGGTACCTGTAGATCTCATCCTGTTTTGGCTCGATCTTCTCTTTGTAAGCTTCCATGTACTCCTCAACAGTTGGCATCCTGCCAAGGTTGGTAACTACAGCTCCAAGCTCTGCTGAACCAAGGTAGACCTGAGCTCCGTCACCCACACGGTTGTCAAAGTTACGGGTGCTTGTGGAGAACACTGTGGATCCATCCGGTACACGAGCCTGGTTACCCATGCACAGTGAGCATCCTGCGATCTCGATGCGAGCACCAACCTGACTGTACACTGAAAAAACGGATTCTTCCTTGAGCTGTGCCTGATCCATTTTTGTAGGTGGGCAGATCCAGGTACGGACGTCAGGATTGAACTTCTGGTCGCTCCAGATAGCTGCAGCGGCGCGGAAGTGTCCGATGTTTGTCATGCATGAGCCTATGAAAACGTCCTGGATCTCAGTACCTGCAACCTCGGAAAGCAGTTTGACATCATCAGGATCGTTCGGACATGCGAGGATCGGTTCCTTGATATCTGCAAGATCGATCTCTATGACAGCTGCATATTCAGCATTCGGATCAGCCTTGAGCAGGCTTGGGGATTCCAGCCACTCCTCAACAGCTTCGATACGCTTCTGGAGAGTATCTGCATCACTGTATCCGTCCCTGATCATCTTCTTCATCAGTGCAAGGTTGGAGCGCAGGAAAGTGGATACAGACTCCTCACTAAGCTGGATGCAACCGGCTGCAGCTGAGCGCTCTGCAGCGGAATCTGTAAGTTCGAAAGCCTGCTCGGCTGTAAGGTCAGGAAGTCCTTCTATCTCGAGGATACGACCGTTGAAGATGTTGATCTTGTTCTTCTTTGGTACGGTCATCAGGCCCTGCTTGATAGCATAGTATGGTATAGCGTTAACAACATCACGCAGTGTTATGCCCGGGTTAAGCTTCCCACTGAAACGTACCAGAACGGATTCCGGCATGTCCAGAGGCATGAAACCAAGGGCACCTGCGAAAGCCACCAGTCCGGAGCCTGCAGGGAATGATATGCCTATAGGGAACCTGGTGTGAGAGTCGCCACCGGTACCTACTGTGTCCGGGACAAGCAGGCGGTTGAGCCAGCTGTGGATTACTCCATCCCCGGGTTTCAAAGCTACACCAGCACGATCGGAAACGAAGTTCGGAAGTGATTTGTGCATCTTCACATCTGCAGGCTTGGGGTAAGCTGCAGTGTGACAGAATGACTGCATGAACATTGGTGCCTGGAACTTCAGGCAGGCAAGCTCTGTAAGCTCGTCAGCGGTCATTGGACCTGTGGTATCCTGGGAACCCACTGTGGTCATTATTGGCTCACAGGCAGTACCTGGGAGAATTCCATCCACACCACATGCACGACCAACTATCTTCTGTGCAAGAGAGTAGCCCTGTCCCTGTGCCGGGACCGGATTATCTGGCTTTGTGAATATGTCTGTCTCAGGCAGTCCAAGTGCCTCACGGGCCTTGGTGGTCAAAGAGCGACCGATAATTAAAGGAATACGACCTCCGGCACGGTATTCGTCTGCAATGGTGTTGGGTTTGAGGTCAAAAGTGGAGAGGATATTGCCACTCTCATCTGTTACCTCACCCTTTACGGTGTTGATGGTGATGATGTCATCTTTGTTGATCTTGCTGATGTCCATTTGAAGAGGCAGTGCACCTGAGTCCTCAGCTGTGTTAAAGAAGATAGGAGCGATGGCGGTACCAATGATCACGCAGCCACGGCGTTTGTTCGGAACGTATGGTATGTCCTGGCCGATGTGCCAGAGCACACTGTTACAGGCAGACTTACGGGAAGAACCGGTTCCCACAACGTCAGCCACAAAGGCAACCTCGTGTCCTTCCTCACGCCATTCTGCCATTTCCTCGATTCCACCGGGGAAGCGGGTATTGCCCATTTCCAGTGCATGAAGAGGTATGTCCGGGCGGCTCCATGCAGCACTTGCAGGGGAGAAATCATCAGTGTTGATCTCGCCGTCGACCTTGAACACCTTTACAGTGATGGTCTCAGGGATGCCCGGTCTGCTTGTGAACCACTCTGCTTTGGCCCAGCTCTCAAGGACCTTCTTGGCAGCTTCATTTGTCTTTGCCAGTTCCACGATCTCGTCAAAGGCTTCGTAGACAAGAGTTATGCCTGAAAGTGCACATGCAGCATCATCTGCTACTTCGCCATCTTTGAGGGCTTCGATAAGGTATTCGACATTGTAACCGCCGATCATGGTCCCGAGGATCCTGATGGCTTCTTTCTTGTCTATAAACGGAGAAGAAGCATCTCCTGAGAGTATCTTACCAAGGAAATCTGCCTTGACCTTTGCAGCCGGGTCCACACCTGGAGAGATCCTTTCAGTGAACAGGTTGAGCAGGAACTCTTCCTTACCTGCAGGAGGATTTTGTAACAATTCACAAAGTTCAGAGGTCTGTTCCGGATTCAGAGGAAGTGCAGGAATACCCTGAGCGTTCCTCTCTTCTTCGTGTTTTAGATAAGCTTCGATCATCTTTTATCCTCCATTAGAAATTGCGTTTTCGCCGCATTGGCAACTGTATAGCTTTTTCCCTGTGTGATTGCCCTAAAAAAAGCATTTGATTGCCTGTAAATATGATGCTGATAATCCGTGTTTGCTATATATGACATTAACGGGGCAACGAATGAAAATGTTAAGTGAATGAGATAGAGAGAAAATAAAAGTTCAATTTTGTTATATTTTCAAATGGAAATTGGTGAGATTATTACAATCATAATTTGTTATAGCAACTTCCTTTACCTTATGCCTCTGACCATCAGCCCTAATACATCTTGTGACTTCTAGTTCATAAAAATTAAAATTATTATTATTATTATTATTATTATTATTATTATAAAGAGAATAAATATAAGGCGTGTATGCATTAGATATTAATACATAACATCCTTTTTTTGTAAGTTCACGTGCAACTATAGCAAGTTCTTCATGATCAGTTTGACCAAATCTATTAACTGTATAATGAGTAAATGAGGAATTTCCATTTATAGAAGGATAGGGAGGATCAAAGTAAACAAAGTCTCCCCTCTTTGTATTATTAACAATTTGTTTATAGTCTTGATGTAAAATTTTTACATTTGAGAGTTTGCGATGTATTTCTTCTATTTCTTCTTTAGAAGGTAATGCAGGTGGTTCTTTAAATCCATAAGGAACATTAAATTCTCCTTTTTTGTTAACTCTATAAATTCCATTAAAACACGCTTTATTGAGATAAATGAATAAAGCAGATTTTGCAAACGATGGTTTAGAATTGTTGTATTTATCCCTCATAGCGTAGTAGTAGGATTCAGAATTATTCTTCAAGTGTTCATGAAGATATCTTGAAATTAAATCTGGCCTTTCTTTTATGGATTTATAGCAATCGATCAAATCTTTATTGCTATCAGAGAGAATACTATTTTTGAATCCAAGTCTAAAAAATAAACTTCCTGCACCCAAAAATGGTTCATGATAAATATTATTTGGGGAAAAATTAGAAGGTATACATTTTTCTAAAATTTTGACGGATTTTGTTTTTCCGCCTGCCCAACGTAGAAAAGGTTTTGTTTTTGACATGTTTTTCCATATTTAAGAAATATTTAAATAAAAATCATATTTTCAATATCATATTGCCAAAAATTTTTAGATGCTTCTACTTCCATTCGAGTATATCCATCAGGAACACGATATGTTATGATTATATTTTTAGATAGGAATCCATGAACACCCATCGCAAGAACATGGGGTTTAGGTCCCACAGTCAGATATGTGATATTGTAATTATCTTTATTCAGATGTGAATTTGTAAGTGCTTTCCATGCCGCTACCGCATCTCCAGCAGGTGCTTCCACAATATTCTCATCTGGTATATAGTACTTGTCCCTTAGAATTTCATATTCAATTATAGATTTTTTTACATATTCAGGTTTAAAACCTGGCTTGGGTACAAGAATACCTATTTCATCTGGTTCATACTGATATATCAGATTTCTATACTTAGATCCTTCGAAGCCTGCTGCTACAACATAGAAATTTTGATATTCTGGGTCAAAGGAGCTGGAAAAATCAGTCATTTCTACAATCTTCCAGTCACCTTCAGAATGAACAAAATTTTTACCACTACTTTTATAGACGCCTTCCGAATAAAAAAAGGATATTTTTTGTGTTATATTGTATTTTAAGCAAAATCCTAAGATACGCAAATAAAAGTATCGTGGACAACTTGAAATATCGAAACCTATCTTTAAAGGTCTATTTAATGTGTTGAAATGATTTATTATAATCTTTTCAAGTTTTCTTCCAATAAAATCCAAATTATCATAATTATCTACTGCTTCTCCAACATTAACAAAAACAGATTTTTTTTCAGCAAAAGATGTAATTTTATCCATGTATGAATCTAAATAACCTTTTTCATCATTCAAATTAAATGACAATATAATAGCAGATTTAAAATTGAAACGACCTTGATCGTATTCGGCAATTTTAGTGCATCTAGATTCCCATCCTACTGAGAAAAAGAACAAATCAAAATTACCATCAATTCCTTCTGATTTATTGATAAGTTTTGAACTGCCGTGTAGATGTTTTTCCATAAATTCAGTTGGCATTGTCAAGACCCCACATCTCAAGCGTCATATTTTGACCTGTTTTTATTAATTTGGAAGTAACTTTGTCAATTTTTGAATTAACATCTTTTTCATTATCGGTTATACAAAGATACAACAAATCTTCACCTGAGATTTTGACATTAGAATATGAACCCCTATATGAAAAAGAAAATTTCGGAGCAAATAAATTATGTAAACGGAAAACAATTGACTCTTGAGATTCTTCTAAAACCTTTATGCAAAAACTATCTCTTGCAAGTTTTAATATTCTTTTCAACCTTTCTTTATCCTTGTTAGATTTTATTAAAGCATAATTGATGTAAAACCGACCTTTTTCATCTCTTTTAAATGAAGAAGAGTCATTGTAAGCAGATTGGACTTCTGCAGTAATTTTGCCAATAGAATATATAAGTTGTCCAATTTCGTATGAAACATCATTTTTTATCCCATCATATCTAGCATTACTTGCATTTTTTAGGGCTTTAAACTGTTTTCTTATGTTTACCGGTTTTTGAACAAACTCTTCTGGAGATTTAGCTTGCACGACATATATATGATGCATTTGTAATAAAAAATCACGAATGCATTGGTCACTCATATCAACAACCATATTATATCCAGCATAAGGTACCGGAAGACCATACTCTTTGCACAAACATAGCATTGCTACTACCATTTCTTTTCTTACTGTAGAACTTTTAAAGGCTCTTATTTCGTAATTTGTGGCTTTTGAGTCGTCAATATTTAAATTTAATTTCTCAACCAAATATGTTTGGAAGATTGGGGGTATTAAGATTTCTTGAGCTTCAGATATTTCAGTTTTTTCACATAAGCCATCATCAATTAATTGATCTAATGGCAAATCTTTTCGATCAAACTCAAAGAACTTATTACCCATATTTAGCTTAGCTCTTTTCAAAAGTTCTTTTGCATTTTTATTTTCTGATTTGTTAATAAGTGGATACAACAAAGTATTAATATCCCACTCTCCCAATATATAAGGGAGGTCTACAGAAATATCATCTTTGCCAGTATATTTTCTAAATCTCAATTCAGATACATTCGAAATAAATTCTTTGAACTTACCAGGTTCTTTTCTATAAATTTCATCCAAGTCATAATGCATTCTATCCGCATCTGTAAGCGGATGATTTGGAATGTACGTAGAAATTATGTCCATGTTTTTCTTTACCGTTGCTATGGCAAAAGAAACGTTAGAACCACTCAATCTTGCAACCATTGTGTTAATTGCCCTCAGTTGATAATTTTCAGGGCTTTCAACTTGATCTAGACATACTTTTAATGTCCAAGAATTAAGCTTAGTATCATCGCCATCATTATAGTCATCACTTTGGGAACAAAGATTCAGTAGAATATCTGCAATTTCATCTAACATTTTTCCCATTTGTAATACAGGATACATTTCTTCATAAGGAAGTTGAACATTTTTTATAGCATAAAGTCTAATTTTTTCATGCATTAGCTTAAAACATATTTTTAAATCATTTAACCTAATTACATCTTTGTCACTAACTAAAAAATGTTTTATTTCAGGCCTTTCCTCTAGTATTTTTTGAACACAATCCTCTTCTTCATTAGGAGTAAAATTGAGAATTTGATTACCTCTCAAATCTTTAATAGCAGCAACAAACAACTGTAGTATTTGGTACTCTATGTACAGTGAATAAACTCGAGCTTTTTCTTCTTCCCATGTCTCATCATCCATATGATTCTCTTTAGGAGGCCAATTTCTGAAGTGGTTTGTAATAAAATCTGGCATACTTAAGTAAACACCAATATAACGGTTTGAAAAGGGATGTTTATCTAATTGTGATTTAAGTGATTCATTGTGTAATCGTTGTTTCCACTCAAAAGCACGTAATAGCGTAGTTTTACCAGTTCCCCTGGAACCACTAATATAGATTGATCTCTTTTTTTCCCATTCAGAAAGTCGTTCTGGAATCCAAATCAAATGTTCAGTATCAGATTCCCATCGATTGTACTGGAAAGGTGATTGATGTTTATTCATTTTGGGACCAACCTTTTCATGCATCTCATTTTAATGTCATCGTCATCATCGCCATATTCGATTAATCCTAACCAACTTAGTCTCTCTAAAATATCTATAAGTTCTTCATCTTCAATATTTTGACCAGACTTTCTGATTTTGCTTGCAACCTTGTTAAAATAAAGATTTGTGTTATCTTCAAGCATACCTAAAACAAATTCATCATCATCTGTTATTAAAGCCATGCTTTTTGGAGGACAAAAAAATGGAATACGTTTACTTATCTTTTCTACTTTATTGTTAATCAGTCTGTAACTTATAATTTCACACCCAATTGGGCTACTATTTCCAGAAATAATTCTGATTTTATTAAAGCCGAATTTGGGACTCCCTCTTATTTTTTCAATGGGAAACAATAAAGGTGCAGAAATACATATTATTTTAGATTTCTCATAATTAGGCGACTGAATTATTTCAATAGGATCGTCATGAATATGTCCATGAAGATACAATATTGGTTTGTTTAACATCAATAATTTCTCACGTAGAATTCCACTATTTATGAGGTCTGCATGTATCGTAACATAATTTGTTCGTTTCAAAGGTAGTAAGTTGTGATGAGTTAAAATTAATGGTAAAAAATCATTATTTTCCATGATAGCTTCAATCATTTTATCGATGTGATCATTTGCTATTAATGGAGTATCCATTACTTCATAATCTGTCAATAATGGAGTTAAGTGGTCTCTGATTTCTGGTGGGAAATATTTATTTTCACCACAACCAATGCAAGAGTTTACTGAGATAACAAGCAATTTTGAAAATGAGTCTTCTTCACATATTTTTTCTACCATGATGTCATCACAAGGTACATCAGGGAAATTTTTAGTCTGCAAGGCATCTATCATTGGCTCAAATTTTGGAATATAATCATTATCGTCTATTTTCTTTCTGTCAATATCATGATTTCCAGGTACTAAAAAAAGCTTTTGAAAACATTCACTATCCAAAAATTCAGAATCTATTCGACTTTTCAAGAAATCTAAACAATCATTATATGATTCAACTTCCCCATTTGTAGTTAAATCACCAGATATCAAAATTGCTACCGTTGAGTTTTGAATCTCAGCAAGTAATGATTCAGAAATTATTTCATATTTATTTCTGCTAACATGAATATTTCGATCAATCACATTCAGAGATTCTTGAGTATCAACTATATTAATGGGCATATCCATTTTGATAATATTTTTAAAATGAATATCCCCAATATGCATTAGAATAATATCTTTCAAATCGTAATCCCCAAACTAAATTTTGATTTATACAAGAGTACAAATTATTTAAATGTTTATCATTGAATTTTTTATTTATATTACTAGTCACCATGTATAAATGGATTTAACCAGAAATAAAACAGTGGCAAAGCTTAACTAAAATATGTGAAGAAGTAAATAATAGTATTTACCTACAGTAGTCTTCCTCTCTCCCTCAATGTTTTTATTTTAAATTAGACATAATATAATCCGTAATTTTCTCACAGACTATTAGCTGACCTGAAATACTAAGGAAAATAACTCCGGAAAAATTCAATCGTCCAGCCCTTTCCTGCCGAAAACATAGTTGGCAACCCGCAAAGCATCACGATCCCCGGTGGCCTTATCCACAGAATCGCTCAGTTTCACCACAGGTATGCCGTCTATCTTATGGAGCTTGATCACCATGTTAAGCGGTGGGCTGTAACTGAAGAAATCCGAATTGTTCGTCAGGCTTGTACCTATACCAAAACTGCAGTTGATCCTGCCTTCACAATACTTTTTCAGCCTGACAGCATCCTTCACGTGAAGGGAATCACTGAATACAAGTGACTTCTTCATGGGATCGATTCCCAGCTTTTTGTAATGCTCAATGACCTCATCTGCAAACTTAAAGGGATCTCCGCTGTCATGGCGGACACCATCATAGAGTTTGGCAAGCTCAAGACCGAAGTTCCTGAAGAAGGGTTTTGACCCGAATGTATCGCTCAGTGCAATTCCAAGGTCACCTTTGTAGACCTTCACCCAGTTCTCGAAGGCGAACAGGTTTGCATTCCGGAGTCCCACCAGAGCGGAATTGCCCATGATCCATTCATGGCCGATAGTTCCTATTGGCCTGACACCATATTTTTTGGCAAGATAGACATTGCTTGTGCCTGCAAATGAATCCAACCTGTGCAATACGTCAACAACCTTGTCGTGGAGCTTGAATCCCCTGCGGCGACGGGTTCCAAATTCAGAGAAGATGCATCCATTGGAGTCGAGCTCTTCACCCATCTCGCTCATGAGGTTTCCATACTCGTTCATTAAGGTTGTCTCAGGGTCATCGCCATTAGATGCAAACCTGTTCAGCCAGTCCTTTTCAACGACAGTGAAATAGAGTTCCGAAATGGTAGCCATAAGGACGATCTCCCAGAGGATGGAACTGTGCCAGGGACCTTCTACCCAGAGGTCAAGGTCGCCATCGTCGGTGAGGGACAGGCTCACTTCTGAAGGATCGAAACGGAAGTTCTTAAGGTATTCAAGATAGGATGGTTTGAAAAAAGGGCAACTTTCCTTAAGCCAGAGGTATTCCTCATCGGTCAATGCCAGTCCGACAATGTCCTCATCGATGGTCCGGCGCATTTCAGCCACGAACTCAGCAGTGAACCGCTGGTCTCCCCGGTTTATGAAATGATACCCTGCACGGGCATCAGGGAAAAGTTCCAGCACAGCCATCTGCATTGTGAACTTGTAAAGGTCATTGTCCAGTATCGATCGGATCACATGAGGTCTTCCTTTTTAGGCGCTGACTTATAGCATTGCCTTATTATGAATGTACATATCGAAACCAATATATAAAAATACAGGCTGTCAAATGCAACCAGGGTACTAACAGATTATTAAAAGTGGTAAAATGGAAGATCGTACAAAAGGAATTCTTTACATGCTGATGGTCGTTGCCATCTGGGGATTCTCATTCGTTGCCACAAAGATTTTGCTTAATTATCTTGATCCTGCGATCATTGCCTTCACCCGCTTTTTTATTGCCACCGTCCTGTTGTTCGCGATCTGCAGAAAAAGGGAGACCTACAGCCCGGATGAGAAAATATATGTTGCTATCGCCGGATTCCTGGGCATCACCTGTTATTACATGTTCGAGAACGTGGCACTGACATTCACAACAGCCACCAACTCATCCCTGATAAGTGCCACAGTACCGGTCTTCTTCCTGTTGACCTTAGATGTTCTAAGGAAGAAGTTCTCAATACCAATAAAGTATATTGGCGCCTTTGTTGCTTTTGTCGGAGTTGCTTTGCTTATACTGAACGGAAAGTTCAACCTCAATTTGAACCCATTGGGAGACTTCCTGATGTTCGGATCGGTCTTCTCCTGGGTCTTCTACACAATGATCATCGATCGCATGGGTTCAAGGAACATTCTCATTGTTTCACGGGACCTCACATTGTCAGGTACTGCCTTCCTCCTCCCCTTCGCACTTTATGAGGCACAGGACCTGCGGGTAGATATATTCTCACAAAACGATCTGCTGGTGGTCATAGCTGCCATCCTCTACCTGGGAGTTTTCTGCTCAGCACTTGGCTTCCTTTTTTGGAACAAAGCAATACACCTTGCAGGATCAAGCACGACCACCAATGGGATCTACCTACTCCCGCTTGTGACGATAATTGGGGACAGCATAATAATCGGCAATGTTCCGAATATCTATGTTATGATCGGTGCAGTGCTTGTACTTGCAGGAGTTTACCTCTCCGAACGTAGCTGAAACTATTTTAAGGAAAATATCGAAAATAAGCAGTAATTAGTGCTTTACTTCAGGACAGGTCACACCTGATAGCCTCTTCCCCGGTCTCAGCATCGCGATATGTTTTCCGCCGCTTGGAATATCTCTCCTTGTATCCACAGACAATGAAGATGCAGTCGATCTTTGTGAAATGTTCACACTTCATGCATTCCAGCAGCTCGATATCCCTGTTAAGCTAGGGACAGTTCTCGATCCATCCTTCAAGAACCGGGAATTTGTTTTTACGTTCTATTGTATCACCCCATAATATGGGATATTAAGAACAGATATATATATTGTCCAGATCGTGCCAAAAGAAAACAGGATCTCATAAACACTGAATTATTCCTTATTCCAGAGTTTCTTTATGAAGAAAAGCTTTCCCTCATAAACAACTGCTTTTCTAATCTTATCTTTACGCATAACATAGAATTACAATTACAAAGTTATATATTTTGTAAGTTTTGACACATATATGTTGGAAAAGAAATGGGAAACAGTTGATCAAAATGGTCGATAAAAGAATCTGCACATGTCTTAATTGTGGAAATTGTTTTTGTGAAAGAAACCCGGATTTATCATTAAAGGAAGGTTGCCAAAATTGCATTTGTAAAGAAGTTGGACCTGGCTTTCATCTTTTCAGTCTGAAAAAATGCTGATCTATTCGTTAATTAGATCTTGATAATAATACGGACTTGCACAAATAGAGAAGACCTGAGAAACAAACCAATGTTCCTCAGTATTTAGTGATCGGTCCTTCTCGACTTACTCATACCTCAAAGCATCCACCGGATTCAGCTTCGATGCATTCTTTGCAGGCATCAGGCCAGCCACCAGGCCAACTCCGATCGAAACGATGGTTGCCACCGCTGTTGCCTTCAGACTCAGTGTGAATGCAAATGGTATCTTCAGCTGCATGGAGATCAGGAACACGATGACCTGAACGATGGCCGTTCCCAGAAGGATACCAAGCAGACCGCCTACAAGACCTATTAAGGCAGCATTGCACAGGAATATCATGAGGATGTCCTCATTTCTGGCACCTATCGCTTTCATTATACCGATCTCCTTTGTCTTCTCAAGCACTGAAGTGAACATGGTGTTGGCAATGCCAACTGAGCCTACCAGCAGGGAGATGCCTGCAATGAAAGCAAGGAACGCTGTCAGAGCGGTGATCAGCTTGTTGGTACCTTCCATTATTTCTTTCTGTGAGGAGATGTAGAAGTCCTTTGTATCCTCATCGACACGTCTTGATAACTTCAGCTTTTCGTCCATTTCATCAAGAACAGAGTTCACATCGGAACCCTCGTAAAGCATCACTTCAATGGAATCGTAGACCCCTTCCTCTTTTGCAAAAGCATCATCCTCGGCCTGAAGATCATATACATCGTCGCATGACATGTATACACTGCTTCCGAACATACTGCTAATACCTCCGAGCAGGCCATCGCCCTTTGCCAGGATACCGACAACCCTGTATGACCTTTCATTCAGGACGATCATCTGGTTAAGCCTTATCTTCTTATCCTTGAAAGCCTCGTTAGCAAGTGAATCAGAGATCACAACAACATTCCTGTCACCTGGTTTTAACATCCTGCCTTCAGCGATCTTCTCCGTGGCCATCTTTTCCCAGACCTTCGGGTCCACACCGCTTATCCATACGGAGGTCTCTTCGGTGCCCATTTCCAGTAATGCACTGCTTTCCACTTTGACATTGATGTACTCGACCTCAGGGATCCTCTCAAGGGTCAGTACATCTTTCCTTGTCAGCTTCGCCTGTGAATCCATGTCAGGGTCTTCAAGGTACTCATTGTACTCCTGCCCCTCAGCCGGATCAGCACCTACTTCTTCTTCATCGATGACCTGGAAAGGAGTGGAAGCGACTATGGTGATTGTATCACCTCCAAACCCTTCCAGTGTCTTTGTAACCTGGTCCTGGAAGAACTCACCAGTGGTCACCACTGTCATAACAGAGGCTATGCCTATGATAACTCCAATTATGGTAAGCCAGCTTCTCAGCTTGTTGCCCTTGACCATGTTCAATGATATCTTTAATATCTTCGCCGGTTTCATTATGAACACCCTGCAAAAGAAGAAGCATCAGAGCTTTTTCTTCTTATAGAACACAAAACCTGCAACACAGGCTACTGCAAAGGCAAGGACCATCCAGCTCTTTGAGCCGCTGTTTTTAGCGGATTCCTGTATTATCACCGGTTTTGATGCAAGAACTGACAATTCCTTGTCCTGGACTTCCCTTTCACCATCACTTGAGGTATATGCGATCTGGAATTTCAGTGGAAGGAATTCACCGTAAGTATCAGGAGTGATGCCAAAATCTGCTATTGTGTAGTCACCCTTCTGGAGACTGCCAAGAACAACAGAATTCGACCCACCGTTCACACTCCAGCCTTCCTGATCAGGAATGGATATGGTCACCGAACTTGCCTTGTTGTTACCGATGTTGGATACGGAGAACGAGTAATCCCCTCTCATGGTCTGCTCAACGAAAACGATATCGAAATCAGTTGTGCCTCCGATGTAGATACCTGCTTTGCTCTCAATTGTCTTGCGTTTCTGGTTCTCCAGCGTTCCGGCCTGTGTGATGGTCTGCAGTTCCTCCACATCATCGTAAACAAGTGTCATATCCAGCTTGTATAATCCGGGTTTTGTGTTGACGTTCGTCAATACCTGATACTCCACTGTGGCATTCTCACCAATATCGATGAAATTAATGTACTTCACATTGCTTGAACCGACAGGAAGAATAAGGTCACTTGTGCTTTCCCAGGAAAACATTGCGTTCTTCAAAGGAGAGTTACCGACGTTCTTTATCACAAAGGAGAGATTGGTCTTCTTCCCCGGAACAAGTTTTTCAAGGCTGATGGATTCGATCTCGGCATTTGATTCACTGTCTACATCGATCATGACCTCCTGTTTCAGGGAAGCATGATCCCTGTTACCCTGCTCATAGACCAGTACCTCCAGAGGATATTGACCTGCATTCACATTGTTATCAACAAGAAGTTCGAACTTTACGACCTTGCTGTTCTCATCCTCATAACGTTTTCCAAGCTTACCGATGTTCTCGATGATCGGCTGTCCGGAAACTTTGCTGAAAGGATATTTGGGTACAAGCTCAACAACAACGTTATCGGTTGTACTTGATCTGGTGTTCTGGACGGAAAACCTGATCTCGAGGATATCACCGGGTTTTACCGGATCAGGGTTCTGGTTCAGGAGATCGACGATCAAGCCCCTGTCTGAATTGGTCAGGGCCATTGCAGTTTGTCCGAATGCCATTGAAATGAAGAGAAATAATACTAAAATACTTGAAAGCTTTTTAAAATTCATATCGATCACTTTGTTTAGATATTGTGATAATCAAAAATTGTCTGTGAACCATCCGCGGAAAAATTATCATTGGGTTCATCGCGAACTATCTGACCGTCCTTCAGGACGATGTGTCTTTCAGCATACTGTGCGAGGTTCATATCGTGGGTTACCATAACCACGGTCTTTCCCTTCTCTTTCCAGAGCCTTTGAAGAATGTTCATCACCTCACGCCCTGTCTTACTGTCCAGTGCACCGGTTGGTTCATCTGCAAGAATAAGCTCAGGGTCACATGCCAGCGATCTGGCTATGGAGACACGTTGCTGCTGCCCACCCGAAAGCTGGTTGGGCCTGTTGTTCAGCTTGTCTGACAGGCCGACCATCTCAAGGGCTTCCTTTGCCCTTTCCATGGCAATACCGTCTTCAACTTCCTGGATCTCAAGGGGAAGGAGAACGTTCTCAAGAGCTGTCATTCCGGGGATCAGGTTATACTGCTGAAATACGAATCCGATGGTCTTTCCCCTGAGTGTGGAAAGGTCCGATTCGGTCATTTCGGATATATTCTTTGACCTGAGGAAGATCTCACCATCGGATGGGACATCAAGACACCCCACAAGGTTCATCATTGTGGATTTTCCACTACCTGAGGGACCAATGATGGCTGCAAATTCCCCCTGGTCTATGGATACGTTCACGTTCCGGAGGGCATTTACCTGCACCTCACCCATCTGGTAGGTCTTCCAGACGTCCCTGAAAGCGATCAGTGGTTCTGACATAGATCGTTGTAAATACTGACATCTATAAAAACGAGAAGTAGTTAAGAAATATAGTTGAAAAATATAGTTCAACTACATTTTTTTTATATACCATTTCCCACATAGGACCGGCCATGGCAATTGATGCTATTGATGCAATACTAACACCGAAGATACTGGAGATGTCAACAGAAATGACATCCATGTATACACTATCGGATGTAATACCAGACCTTATTGCATATCCAGTCATGGCAATTCTTGCATTGATGATCTACCTCGACATTGCCAGACTTTATTCGATCAGCCAGTATGAGGGACTGAAGCATTTCAAGAACGCTTTCTTCTTGTTCGGGGTAGGAAATCTTGCGATCCTGATGGTAATACTATCAATGGCAATTGCAAAACTGTCACTTGAAGCAGGAATACTGTTCTTCATTGTGATCGGGATCCCTGCATTGTTTCTGGCAGGTATCTCTTTCTGGGTGGCAAAGGGTGAACTGCTTTACACCATAACATGGAGGCTTTTTGACAACATCTCTTCGAAAAGAAAGTATAAGATGCTATTTTTCGTCTTTTTGATGACCTTCGTACTGATTGATGCCATAGCATACGGAGTGATCTCTGAGTCTTACGGAATCGCCAGTACAATTATGTACAAAGGAATAATATTTATACTGATACTCCTGTTAATAAGAACTAATATAAGATCTTCCGGAAGGATAGGTTCAATAAAACATCCTTACTATCTGGGTCTCATAATTTTATTTACACTTAACTTCCTGGGAACGTTCAGTGATCTTGTATCGGAAGACACAACCGCAGGAATTATCATAAACGGACTTACGATCATAGCCTATTTTATTATCCTTAAGGGAATTCGAAAATGGACTCGCATTCTAACAATATGAAACCTTTCCAGAAAAGAAGCCGTCTGGAGATCATAAGGGATATACTCAAGGTTATCCGCGAGTCCAATAATACCATCAGTCCTACAAAACTCCAGAGGTTGTCGAACCTTTCCTTCCAGATGTTCGATGAATATGTGGGAGACCTTGAAGCAAAAGGTCTCATCGTAGCTATCCCATACAAGGAGAAGCGTAAGATATATTCACTTACCGATAAGGGAAGGAACTTCCTGGACAAGTATGAGGATTTCGTAGCATTTCTTGCGGATTTTGGACTGTGAAGAACATAGGTGTTTTTCCCTGAACAACGGCAACTCTTTTTATTGAAGATAACAATATAAGTCTGGGGGTTACATGAGAAAGCCAAAGGTAATAATGCATAATTCCATTACACTTGATGGTTCATTCAGGGACATCGAGGTCGATATGGAACTCCATTATGGAACAGCTTCAAACTTTGGAGAAGACATTCACCTGGTCGGAGCGAACACTGCAAAGATCGGGATCGAAATGTTCGGCGGTCTTCCACCGGAAGAGGAAGATGACCTTAGAAAGCAGGAAAGAGATGAAACGATCCCTATATGGGCAATCGTTGACTCGAAAGGTATCCTTAAAGGGTCATTGCATGTGTTCCGGAGATTCGAGATGTGTCGTGATGTTGTGGTGCTTGTATCAGCATCAACGCCAGAGGATTATCTGCAATACCTTAAAGATAGGGATTACGACTTCATCGTAACAGGTGAAAAACACGCTGACCTTAAAGAAGCGCTTAGACTGCTGGCTGACAGATATGAGGCCGGAACAGTTATGGTCGATAGTGGAAGCAGCCTTAACGGAGCCTTGCTCGAACAGGGACTTGTGGATGAGATAAGCCTGATAGTACTGCCCTTTTTAACAGGAGGAGAGACTGAAAGCCTGTTCGCGAATATCGGGAAGATGAAGCATATCGAACTGGAACTGCTCAAATGTGAGAAACTGCAAAAGGGATATGTGTGGCTTGTCTATGGAATTAAGCGTTCTTCTAATAAATGATAATGCAATTGAATTAAACAAAATAATGATGGAGATAAAGAATGACATTTTTAGATGAAAATTTACCGGAAGCAGCTAAAGCATTTGGGGACATGCGTTCAGCAATATTCAGGACAAACTCACTTGATGTTAAAGTGAAAGAGCTTATTGCAGTCTCATCAGCTGTCCTGATGAGATGTGAAAAATGTGTAAAGATCCACTCTGAAAGGGCAAAAGAGAATGGTGCAACAGAGGAAGAGATCGCAGAAGCAATATCAGTAGCCATGTTCATTGCAGCTGGTTCACAGTTGCACTGGACAGATGCGTATGAAGAGATCTTTGAAGGAACGGATGAATAAGTGAATATATAAATCAAGTAAAGGAAATCTGATTGATGGAAAACTTTATTTGTATTGGGGCTATTCTTTTGTTACTATTAAAGGCAATAAATAGCTCTGATATAAGTAATACTTTAGAAGTATAATAACAAGATGAAAAAAACAGAGGGATATTACTTACAGATAATGACAGCAATGACGCTATAAAATACGCTACTAAAATTTCTGTACACGGAAATTCAACTTATTTCTAGAAAAAATTCATTCGATGGGTTAAAATATGGTGGTAAAAAAATCCATTTTAAGCTTGTTACTTATTATCCTACTGATCTCAGGATTTGGCTTTTCAGCCCAGGGTCTGAACTTTGAGGCTATGAAACTTAATGAAGAAGGAACCGTATTTGCATTAAACGGCAGCTATGAAGAGGCATTGGCAAAATACGACATGGTCCTTGATCTGGATCCTGAGTATATTGAAACTCTTGACAATAAAGCATCAGTATATTACCTGCTTGGTGAGTACGATAAAGCAATAGAACAGTATGACCTGTTACTTGGGATCCAGCCTGATGATGTAATGACACTTACTAAAAAGGGGATGGCATTCTCGAAAAAAGGTGACTACGAATCTGCCATTTTAATGTACGACCAGGCACTTGTTTCCATTGAAAAATACCTGAGTGGAGCTGGAGGTCCGAACAATTCCAGTAGCATCGATCCTGAGATGCCAGAATCTGAGATAGAAGATATAAGCTCAGAAGAAGCTATCGTACTTTACCACAAAGCACAGGCATTGGACAATACTGGCAGACATGATGAAGCAATGAAAATCTACGAAAGCTTCCTTGAACTGCAACTGGAACGATCATCCTACATCTATAAAGAAGCTACAAAATCCGTAGAAGAAGGCAAGACTGCAGGAGCTATTGAACTCTATGACGAAGCCTTGAAGATCGATCCGGACAACATTACCATATGGTATCACAAAGGTCATGCATATAATAGCCTTGAAGAATACGAAAAAGCGATCGAAGCATATGATGTGGTGATTGAGTTCGATTCCCAGAACATCGATGTATGGTGGAGCAAAGCACAGGCCTATGAGAAACTTGGTGATACTGGATCAGCAACAGTAGCCTATCAAAAAGTCACTGAACTTGACCCTTACAATATCGATGCATGGCTCAAACTTGGTGAAGCATTCGAATCAACCGAAAAATATCAGGAAGCACTGACAAGTTATGGACAGGTCATCAGTTTAGACCCTGACAATACAAATGCATGGCAAAGAAAAGGAATCGTACTTGATCTTCTTGGAAGGTATGATGAAGCACTAATTAGCTATGATAAGGCTTTAGGTGTCAATCCCGATACCATTGCAAAGATATACCTGCAGGATCCTGCAATTAAACGATTGAATGTTAGCAGCGAGGAGAACTGCTACGACCAGTCCCCTGATTTCAGCATTGAATCCACAAAAATATGGTTCGATAAGGGTACGATCTACCTGAAACAGGGACAATATGGTAATGCTGTAGCAAGCCTTGACAAAGCACTTGAACTTGAAACGAACCACCCTACTGTCTGGTACAACAAAGCTCTGGCCCTTGATGAGATGGACAGGCACACCGAGGCTGTAGAATGCTATACAGCAGCCCTGAAAGAAGATTCTTCATGCTCAGATGCCTGGTATCGGAAGGGTTTTGACCTTGACAAACTCAGCAGGTATAACGAAGCTGTAACCTGTTACAGGAAAGCTGTTGACCGCGAACCTGAGTTCACCCTGGCATGGTATTCACTTGCGCTTGACCTTGATCATCTTGGGAAATATGATGAAGCCATCAACGCTTATGATGCGGTCATCGAACATAAACCTGATTTTGTCGATGCATATTACAGGAAAGGAAGGATACTGAACAAACTTGGCCGATATCATGAAGCTGTTGACTGCTATCAGACCGCTCTGACATTTGAACCGGCAAACAAAGCTGTAAACACCCAGATGCAGGTAACTCTCAGCAAAATGGAAAGGATAAACCGTTCGTCAAGTATTCCTACAGTCAGTGGCTCTTTTGTCGGACCGGACCTGTTTGAAATGTTCCAGGTCGTTGATCTGGAAAATGGTTACTACCATGATATTGCATCTAATGATATTACCACATCTGAGATCGATCTGATAGGTGTTGAACCTCATGCCGAAGATGCATGGTTCGCACAGGGAAATGCACTATTGAATACAGGAGAATATTCGGCCGCCTTAAGCTCATACAATAAAGCGGTCCTGATAGATCCAAATACCAGCAACATCTGGCTTATGAGAGGAAGAGCATTCGATATGCTGAAAAGACATATCGAAGCCATTGATAATTACAGGATAGCAACAGAACTGGATGCTGACAACCGCGATGCATGGTTCTATCTCGGACAGGATTATGACAACATAAGAGACTATTATCATGCAATTGAGTGCTATGAAAATGTTCTGAGGATCGAACCACAGGATACAACTGTATTGTTCATGATAGCACGTTCATACGAAAACCTTGAGCTTTATGAAGATTCATTGGCATATTATGATGAACTTCTGAAATTGGAACCCGAAAACCTTGAAGGCTGGTACTATCAGGGTGAAACATCCTACAAATTTGGGAACTACGAGGATGCAATAGTATCCTATCAAAAAGTGCTGGACACCGACCCCCAGAACGTAGAAATAATATTTGCACAAGCAATAGCATTCGAAAAAGCTGGAAAGGCTGAGGATGCCATCAGATCCTATGATCTGATACTTTCCATAAATATCAATGATTCTGCTGCTTTATACAAACTAGCGGAAGCATATGAAAACAATGGTCTTTATGGAAATGCTATCAAATGTTATGACAGCATACTTACAAGTAATCCTGCAGATACAAAAGCCCTTAACATGAAGGGATTTGCACTCTATATGAACGGAGATTACAACGGTGCAATGGCCCAGTATGACAAAGTCCTTGAGATCGAGCCGAACAATGCCGCTGCATGGTACAACAAAGGAACTGCTGCATACCTGAAAAGTAGTCATGTCGCATCAATGGATTACTATGCAAAAGCACTCGAGGCACAGCCTCTCAGTATAACAGCATGGTACAACATGGGATTCATTGCCAACGTCCTTGGAGATGTGGAAGGAGCAATTGGATACTATGAAAAAGCGTTGCAGATCAACCCTGCATCAAAATCTGTGCTCTACAACAAGAGATTTGCACACTACAGGGTAGGTGAATCAGTGTCTGCAGAAACTGAGAAGAACAAGCTGGATGCTATCGACCCGGCATTTGAAGAAGCATTGGACGGCAGAGGAACAAATTTCTACCTGCCTCAGGAGTATGATCCCATTATTAACTACAAATTGCCTGACAGATGGTACGATGACACTGAGACCAACACGATAAGCACAAATTCAGAATGACGGAAAATAAAAGCTCATTCCTTTTTCTTAAAGAAGAGCCAGTCATTCCCGTACTTACCAAAGTTCGTCTTTACAAGGACGAACTCACCTTTCATTTTTTCACCTGACAGACTGAATACGATCTTCTTTTCTTTGACACTCTCGGGCTCAAATGTACCCCGATCCCATATCTCCACCTTGCCGGCACCATAGCTGCCTTCAGGTATCGTACCTTCGAAATCAGCGTAATCGATGTCATGGTCATTGACCTGGATTGCAAGACGCTTGATACCTTCCACTGTGGGAGGCTCCTTTGGTATTGCCCAGCTTTTGAGAACGCCATCCATTTCCAGGCGCAGGTCATAGTGAAGGTTCTTTGCATGATGTTTCTGTATCACGAATATTAAGGTATCCTTTTCTTCGTCTTTATCAGTCATCAATAATAAAGAGAGAGCTTGAACTTAATAAAAGTTTCACTTCAGAACGTTTTGTTTACAGGGTATTTTGAAAGAAAAAAGAAGAGAAAAGAAGAGAAAAGAAGAGCATATTTTGAACAAATACTTCCGTTCAAATATGCCAGTAATTACCAGAACCTGAGTTCTGTTGATTAACTGAAATCCCCGAGCCCTTCAAGGTCGAGTGTCACAAAGTGATCTTCAATGGTCTCCGCCCTTCTTATCCGGACAAAACTACCGTCCTCCCTCAACAGAAGTTCAGCAGAGCGAAGCTTTCCGTTGTAGTTGAATCCCATTGCATGACCATGGGCACCGGTGTCGTGAATTGCAAGAATGTCACCACGTTCGACCTCAGGAAGCATCCTGTCGATGGCGAACTTGTCGTTGTTCTCACAAAGGGAACCTGTGACATCATACTTGGTTGTTGCAGGCTGATCCTCTTTGCCAAGGACGGTTATGTGGTGGTATGCACCATAGAGGCCTGGTCTCATGAGGTTTGCCATACATGCATCGGTTCCGACGTAATCCTTGTAGATGTGCTTGAGGTGTCTTACTTCTGTCACAAGGTATCCGTAAGGACCTGTGATGGTTCGGCCACACTCGAGGTAGATCTTCAGCGGGTCAAGACCGTTCGCTTTGATCATTGCATCATACTGCTCTTTGACACCCTTTGCGATAACATCGTATGGGACCGGTTCGTCCTCAGGTTTGTAAGGGATACCAATACCGCCACCGAGGTTCACGAAGTCGAAGCGGATATCAAGCTCCTTTGAGATCTCGACAATTGTCTCGAAAAGCAACTTTGCGGTCTCGACGAAGTATTCCGGATCAAGTTCGTTGGATGCCACCATTGTGTGCAGTCCGAAGCGCTTGACACCTTTCTCTTTGAGCATCCTGTATCCTTCAAAGAGCTGTTCCTTTGTGAATCCATACTTTGCATCTTCCGGATTTCCGATGAAAACGTTTCCTCCTTTCAATGGACCAGGGTTGAACCTGAAACAGACGAGTTCAGGAAGTCCTGCGGTCTCTTCAAGGAACTCGATGTGACTGATGTCATCAAGGTTGATGATGGCACCGAGCTCTTTTGCCTTTACGAACTCCTCTGCAGGGGTGTCATTGGAACTGAACATGATGTTCTCACCAACGATACCGGATTTCTCGGAAAGGATCAGTTCTGGCAGTGAGCTGCAGTCTGCACCGAAGCCTTCACTCTTCAATACCTTAAGGATATAAGGGTTTGGCAATGCCTTGACAGCAAAGAATTCCTGGAATCCCTCGAGAATGCTGAAAGCATCCTTGAGCTTCCTTGCGTTCTCCCTTATTGCCTTCTCATCATAGACGTGGAAAGGGGTTGGGTACTGTTCTTTTATCTCCAGTATCTGTTCCTTTGTGAACGGAAGTGTCTTTGAGACCATTTTTTGATATTCTCCTTAAATGGGGGTTTGGTGTATTCTACTTACTTTAAGTTTAATACTATTTTGGGTGATCAAATGATTTGGTTAATACATACACCGTTTTTGTATCTATTTTGTAAAATCTGATACAATAAAAGGTGTGACCCATATATTGATAAAATTGGAAAATGTGGGATTAATGATGTTAAGTGAAAAATGGAGAAGTGATGATTATATGTTCCTCACTGCTCATCAGCCATTTGGCCCGTTGGAACTGTAAATGTGAACGTACTACCTTCGCCTAATTCACTCTCCACCCAGACCTCACCACCGTGCATTTCAACAAATTTTCTGACAAGTGCAAGGCCAAGTCCGGTGCCTCCGTACTCTCTGGTACTTGAAGCATCTACCTGATAGAAAGGTTTGAACAGTTTATCCTGATCCTCTGGTGAAATGCCAATCCCTGTATCCTTAATGGATATATGTACAGAATCATCAGATATTTTACCGCCAATGATAACTGATCCTCCGTTATCTGTGAACTTAATAGCATTGTTTACGAGGTGGTAAAGGATCTGCTTGAATTTTATTACGTCAGCTTTCATGTCAGGCACTTCCATATCGATATCAAATGAAATGTCGATGTCCTTCTCTGATGCAATCGGCATTATCAATGCTTCTATTTCATCGATAGTATCGGCTGCAGAGAAATCTTTAATGTGAAGTTCCATCGTCCCGACCTCAACGTTTGAGAAATCAAGAAGGTCAGTGATCAGCTCCAAAAGGTGATTTGCGTTTTTAAGCACACTGGACGTATACTTTTTCTGATCTTCATTCAAAGCGCCGTAATGTTCACTGTCAAGTATATCTGAAAAACCGATGATCAAAGTAAGAGGGGTTCTTAACTCATGGCTCATATTTGAGATGAAATCAGCCTTGGTGCGATCTGCATTTTCAGCTTCGATCTTTGCATGCAACAGGGCATCCATTGCTTTTTCATTTTCCTTTGTAAGCTTGCCCATGTTATCCAGGATCTGATTGAGACCTACAGGGATCTTCTTAAAATCGACCTGTACGTTGGTATCGGCCCTTGTATCAAAATTTCCGGTTAGTGCATTATCGGATATCAATCTAAAATCATTCAGCATCTTTTTGATGGTCTGGTCTGTTGAGCGACCAACCATATAAGCAACTCCACCCACGAGAACAATTGAGAACAGGGACATGAATATTAGCCTGTTCCTCAGGACCGTTACCCCTGCAAGCATCTCATCTTTGGGTGCACAGAGGACAAAACTATAGGTACCTCCATTAATTGGCTCATAGAACATCACAACTTCCCTGCCGGTGTCAGGGTCTGTTGTTTCAATGTATCCTCTTTTTCCACCTCTGATGTCAGTTGCCATCTCAGAGATCTCGGCAACTCCAAAGTCATCTAGCTTCTTTGTCCCGATCCATTCCTTATGCTCCGGATGGGACAACAGTATACCGCTGTTACTTGTAACAAAAGTATAACCGCTCTCAAAAGCAGTAACATTAGACATGATGTCATCAAAATATTCGAGCGATACATCAACCCCGCCAATTCCAACGAACTCACCATTTCTCATAATAGGAGAGACATAGCTCACCATCAGTATCCCGCGGTAAAAGTAAGGCTCTATGACCACAGTTTGTTGAAGTTCCTTTGGAAGCTGGTAATATTCTGATGTCTCATAATCTTCAAGAGGCTCAACACTTATCGGACCATTTATCGTGTTCCAGAATGGTAGAAACCTTCCGGTCCCGTCATGTCCTTCAGTTCCTATGAAATCAGCATCCCTGCCATCAAAAGCATTGGGCTCATAGGCAACATAAACTCCGATCAGTTGTGGGTTCTCCAAAAGTATGCCCTTTAGCATATCATTCACCTCACCCCTATCAGCTGAATCGTAATTGCTCATTGCTGTCGAGATCGTGGTAGTGATCGCCTGATTTTTTCTTGCATTTCCATCGAAATAATTTGCATAATTCTTGGTTATTTCTATGGACTGCTGATATGCCATTTCCTCCTGTTGACCAGTTACAGTAGAAATACTAACTATTGCAGATACAGATAGAATTAGGAAAGCACCTAAGATGACATAAACAAGGATCTTGTTTTTCAGAGAGATGTTGTTCGATTCCATTTCAAAAGCTCATCGGATTGTATCGTTTTTGGGTGTTCGCTTGGAGGGTTGCATAAATAATCTTAGCATACTTATATTTGTTGCTGGTAGCCAAGTCCGATTGGCCATGATTTTCCTTTTTGTGATAAATTTAGAAAATAGCTTATTAATCGTTACATTTTGTATCTGCCCTTTAAAACAGAGATCGTAGCCAATCTTCCTGAATAACTCACTTATGTTGGTCAAGCTGTAAACAAATCCTTGATCCTGAAATATGGAAACTCTTCAATCTCAAAATAAAAAAATAATAATTGCACCAAGTGCCATGATAACGGCTCCAAAACCTTTTCTCCGAACATTTGTCTCTTTGAATATCAGTATCCCGAATGCTACACTGAACAGTGCATTAAATCGTTTCACGGAAATGACGTATGGGACTATCTGCATGGTCAATGCAATATTTACTGATACAGCGATCAGGGTTATCACGATACCGATCAGAAGGAAACCGGACAAATTATTGACACATGCCGTTATTATGTTGCTGGTCCTCTTGAATAGGGAAATCACAAGGAACGTTACACTAATCAGCAAACATACGATCGATGTGCCAAAGAAGATGTCTGAGTTTAGAACAACCATTTTGTCGTAGTTCGATGAGATACTGTACAGGAACGCAACGACCAGCATGTAAAGAGGACCCCGGTTCCTGAAGATCGAACTTAGAGGCTCTAACATGTTTTGCTGGTCGGCAGTTGAATTCAATACATAGGAGCCCACAACGATCAGCATTATACCGAAAATACCCTCTTGGGAGGGAAACTCAGCAAGCATGATGAATGATGTCAATATCAGGAAAGCGGGTGTAAAGGAGATCATCGGGATAGTGAGGGACAGGTCTGAGATCTTCAATGCCCTGTACGATAGAATAATGGCCAAGATATTGAGTAGCGTGGTCGAAATCACAGAATAAAGAAAAGCATCTCCAAGGGCAGGGAATCCCCTTAACCAGGAAATTGTGAAGAGGATGGCAAAAGCAAAAAAGAAAATTCCGGTAGCAAGAACATACTGGTCAACCTCTTTGAGCAGTTTCTTAACCAGCATAAAATAAGTGGCATCAAAGAAAGCACCCAGGAAGGCAAAAAGGAACCAGATCATATGAAAATATTGATTGGTGATAGTTTATCAGGGTTTCCACGTTAGTAAATTAGTCAATATCTTTTCAACCTCTCTATCCGTTCTTCAATGGATGGATATACATTGTTTTTTGAAAAGTAAAATCTGAAAATAAGCTGCACAATTGAATTATAGCTGTCACGACTCCCTCCATTCTCATTTAAGAGGGGTTTCAATTTCACTAAAGCTGATACCAGAGCATCTTTGTTCCCTAATTTTGCAGATATGCCGTCTGCTTCAAATTCAGATCTCCTTTTTAATTTTATTATCCATTGATTCAACGGGAACCTTAGAATCACAAACAACAGTAATGAAAAAAGAAGTACCATTGTGGAAAGGACCGGAAGAACAGACAAACCAATCCACATAAGCATCATAAATGCTATGAAAGGCAGCATCAGGTAAGCATAAAAGATCCAGTCTTTGTATTTGTTGGATATATGTCCCAATTCATGGTCAATTATCGCAAATTGTTCTTCTTCGGTGAATATTTCCAGAGCTGCAGTTGTGATCAGGATCTTGCTCAGGTTAGTACGAGCATTGGGAAGCCCTCGCTCTTCAACAACGATATGCGGAATGCTACGTAATCCTAAGATCCTGGAACTCTCTGAAATGTGCTCTTCCAGGGATAGTAGCTTGTTCCTGTCATTGCCCATACTAATAAAATTAATTTCTTTTCATTTTAAGTATTCCTATCTTGCTCCCTCAAGCCACAAAGATAAATCATAAACTATAACACCCCTCAAATCTTTAACTCCTCATACAACATTTTCAAATCACGTTATCAAAGGGGTACTCGATCTTGCCATCCACCAAACTTAATCCAGACCAGCAAAAAGCAGTCACATACACCGAAGGCCCGCTCCTCATCCTGGCCGGCCCGGGCTCAGGAAAGACATTCACCATCACAGAGAAAGTGGTGGACCTCACCGAAAATAACCTCTCCCCGGAAAAGATACTGGCACTGACCTTCTCCGAAAAAGCAGCCGGGGAGATGCAGGAGAGGATAGAGATCAAGATCGGTGTCGGCAGCGGAATCACGGTCTCCACGTTCCACTCATTCTGCAACGACCTGATACGCGAGTTCTCCCTGTACCTTGGCATAAACCAGAACGCAAAGCTGATCTCAAAGGAACACTCCCACGTATGGGGGATCAAGAACATAGACTCATTCGACTTTCAGAACCTTGCCATCCCAGCAAAGCCATACGACCTCATTACCAGCCTGCTGGAAGGAGTATCCCAGCTGAAGGACCATCTCGTCTCACCGGCAGAGCTGGCTGAATATGCAGGCAGGAAACTGGAAGATGCAAGCATAGAGGAGGGTGAGAGGGATGTCCTGCTAAAGCTGAGCGACCTGGCAAGGTTCTATGAGCACTACCAGCAGTACAAGAGTGACAACGGGTTCCTTGACTATGACGATATGATCTCCATGGCCTGCAACCTGCTTGAGACGAACGATGTTGTCAGGAACATGGTGAGATCCAGATATGACTATGTTCTAGTGGATGAGTTCCAGGATACTAATTTCGCACAGCTGTTCCTGGTACACCTGATAGCGGATGGCAACAACCTGACCTGTGTGGCTGACGATGACCAGTGCATCTACCGTTTCAGGGGAGCATACCTTGCCAACATCGAGCAGTTGCAGGAATACTACCAAACCCTTGAGAAGATCCCGCTTGAGAAGAACTACAGGTCAAGCTCACAGATCGTGCAGCTGTCCCAGCAGCTCATTGCGAATAACCCCCAGAGGCAGGAGAAGAACCTCACGGCCCACAATGGCGAGAAGAGCGAGGTGAAGGTTGTCAAGGCTCCTGATGATGTGAGCGAGGCAGAGTGGGTCGCTGAAGAGATCACGGACATGATCAATGAAGGCGTGCAGCCGGGCGAGATCTTCATACTTACACGAAAAAGGGCTGACGGGAAGAAGTTCAGCGAATCACTGAAGCAGAGGATGGTGCCTGTGGAATTTGTAGGCAGCCTCCAGCTGAACCGTTTCCCGGTGGTCAGGGAAGCAATGGCATACCTCCATGTGGTGGCCGATCCGTTCAACAACGGGATCGCCTTTGCAAAGATTCTGTCAAGGGAGGGTGTGAGCGAGCACAACCTGCAGAAGATCAACCTTCAGGCACTGAAGATCAGCAGGGATGACAGCGATACAGGCGACGGGATATATTCCGTGCTGCTCTACCACCTTGACGAGCTTGACATCAGCCAGAAGGACCTGATAAGGTCCATCGTTTCCCGGCTCAATGAGCTGATCGAATACAAGAAGAGCAACCTGCCATCGGATACTGTGAAGCACCTGCTGTCCGAGAAGACCGACTTCTACAGGACACAGCTGCAGGAGGATACGCTCTCATCCAGAAGGAACATCTCCATACTGAACTCCCTTGTGACCACTGTGGAAGACCTTGAGCTGGTTGACGGCGGCAGTGAGCTGGAAACAGTGGTTGAGGACCTGGAGCTGGTGTTCGGCCTGGACCTGGACGAAGGCGTGTCCAGTGATGAGGATACTGTGAAGGTGATGACCATCCACCAGTCCAAGGGCAAGGAAGCGAAGGTGGTGTTCGTCTGCGACATGGCCACCAGGCACCTACCCCTGACCTACAGGAGAAAGGCCTTCACCGTCCCAAAGGAGCTGTCAAAGGGCAGACAGAGGGATGTGGACGAGAAGGTGCTGCACCTTGAGGAGGAAAGAAGGCTGGCCTATGTTGCCATGACAAGGGCAAAGGAAGAGCTTTACCTGATGTTCCCTGAAAAGTATGAAGGCAACAAACGGAAGGTCTCTGCGAGCGAGTTCCTCACACAGCTTGATTACACGTCAAACCCGCTGGTCGAGTATATCGAAGCGGAGCAGTTCGAAAGGAAGAGCGAGGTGGAGGATGTCTCGCCCCTGATGAAGAAGAAAGACGAATACCTCCGGATGCTCGGCATGTATTCAAAGCAGGGCCAGTTAAAGCAGGCCCTGGAGTCCCTTGTGGTCCTCGCCCAGCTCAGGGAGATCGAGGATGAAGGCAACCTTGCAGCTTTTGATGCTAAGGATTTCCTGCAGGTCAACCCCAGGCAGCCGCAGGAACTGGAGGACCTGATCGACAACAACATCCCGCCCCTTGTGGACCCGAACATGAGATTCTCAGCTTCAAAGATAAAGAAATACCAGGACTGCCCGCTGAAGTTCAAGTACGGGACAGTCCTCAACATTCCCACTCCGCAGAAGACCTATTTCCAGGTCGGTACAGATGTCCACTCCGTCTACGAACAACTGTCCCAAATGGACATGAAAGGAGAATCCATTGACATCACAACAGCCAGCAAGCTGCTGGATGACATCTGGGACCCCGCAGCCTACCCTTCCAGAACCCAGGAACAACAGGAACACGGCAAGATGAAGCAGATGCTGGACTTCTGGTTCCGCTTCGAAGCCGACAATCCCAACGAGACCGTTGCAGTGGAAGAATTCTTCGACCTCGACCTGAAAGGTGCCCATTTCGGAGGGGTCATCGATCGTGTAGACCGGACACCGGAAGGCGAATACATCGTCATCGACTACAAGACCGGCAAGACCACCCTCCCAAAGAGCAAGCTGAAGGACGATGTCCAGCTGGCCCTCTATTGCCTGGCCGTGAAGGAGATGTACGGGAAACTCCCGGTAAAAGCCGGGTTACTTTACGTCAACCCCGAGGTCCAGGAGCTTCGGATGATGGATGTGGATGAGGGGAGAATCGAGATGGTAGTGGATAGCATCAATGCTGTTGTGGAGAAGGTTCTGAAGGATGATTTCGAGGTTGATGGGGAGCCGAATTGTTATTACTGTGATTTTAAGGGGATCTGTGAGTGGTGGGAGGGGGAGTGATGTATTTTTGAATTCGAAAAGGAAAATGATGAGTTATTGAACAAAGTTGGGCGGAGGGGTGCTTATTAATAAAAACTCATCCATAACAACCATGCGCCTAAGATAAGTAGGATGGCGGCGCTAAGTGGCTGTTTCTTTTTGAATCTTTGTGCTTGTTTATGGATATGTTCTGGAAATCCAATTTTCATAATTCCTTTGATTACAGTGGACCAGCCTAGAATAGTTATAGCGACTCTCCAGTCAGCAACCCAAACATTGTGCAAGATTACGGTAACTAATCCCATGAGTAATGTGGTGTAACCTGTAGATATGACAAAGGCTTTATCATCAGTCATCTCTATGGTCTTTCCCAATTGTCTTGTTACAATAAACAGCAATCCAAAAATCACAAAGTAACTGCCCCAAAGTCTTGCGAAAAAAATAGAAATATCCATCATCATTATCATACCTTTTTCGTTTAATATATAAGAGTATTAGCGGTATAAATGAAATTTGTGGTTATTGGTCTCTCCACCAATCTCCGTCGGCCCAATACGGTCCACCTGTTGACACATCATACATCGATGATCGCAGCTTCCCGCACTTCCTGCATTCCTGTACAATTCTCGGACCAGATTCATACACCGTTTCCCATTTATGGAGACCAATTAAACATAATAGCTTCATCGCTCTTCCCCTCTCTAACATTTGTTATTATGGGCAATAATGTTATTGCACCACAGCATACGACGAAAACTTCTTCTTCCTCATTAACACTGAAGCAGAAGGCTAAAGCTGGTCTGAAACGGGATGAGGATAAAGAAAAATGGACGTTTAAAGACTAATGTTTGGAGATAGCACAAAATTTATTTGATAATCCTAAGCTTCTTGAGCTTTGACTTGATACCACCATCTTTTCTCTCAATAGGATCATCTATTTTTTCACTCGTTATTTCAAATCCGAACTTTTTGTTTTTCAACTTTCATCACCTTGAAAAACAGAAATCCCAGCAGAACAAGTCGTACTTTTGTAAAAGATTATTTAAAGAAATATTAACAGATTAAACTAATAGTCATATTCGAGTTGACGGGGGGTCAAATCAATCATGAACACAACCCAAAGAAATCAAACAATAAAAATCATCACCACACTAACGTTCCTGATAATGATCACCGTCAACGCACTGGCCAACATCCTCCCCATCAATGACATCACCACCGGCCAGCTCTCAGACTCCTACCCCAATCTTTTTGCCCCTGCCGGAGCGACCTTTTCGATCTGGGGACTCATATACCTATTACTGGGAGGCTACACCCTTTACCAGCTTGGCATTTTTCAGGGAAACAAAACCACCGAAAGGACCGAACTCATCTATAAGATCGGAATCCTGTTCTCTGTATCTTCCATTGCCAATGCATCCTGGATCTTCGCATGGCACTATGAAATAATCCCATTATCCATGTTGCTGATGATCGTGATCCTCATCTGCCTGATCCTGATAAATCAACTGACAAGCAGGGAACAGTTTTCTGAAAACGAATATTTCTTTATCAGGCTTCCATTTAGCGTTTACTTCGGATGGATCACCGTAGCAACCATTGCCAATGCAACTATACTTCTTGTCAGCCTGGGCTGGAAAGACTTCATTTTGAGTGACGCTTCCTGGACTGTTATAGTAATTGCTTTAGGACTTGTTATCGGCCTTGCAACAATGCTGAAGAACAGGGATGTTGCCTACGGACTTGTTATTGTCTGGGCTTATTCAGGAATATTGTTGAAGCACACATCGCCTGATGGATTTGGGGGGCAGTATCCTGTGATTATCAATATGACGATTGGGTGTATTGTGTTGTTGCTTCTTGGTGTGGTTTATTTGTTGATTTCAAAAAGGAAGAGGAGGGATTATTTAATTTTTGATTTTTGAAAATTAGTTCTTACTTATTTTTAGTAATTCCATTAACCATTCCATATCCTTCTCTGACATCGGTTCCTTATACAAACCATTAACAAGCCACATTCCACTTTCGCGTATTTTCTTTTTAGGAGAGTAATGGCCAAACCAATCTTCTGAAGGGGCACATTCACTGCATAGAGATATTGTCGATATCAGTTTCTGTTCAATTTCAAGTCTTTTGTCTTTCTCAACAACCGGAAAAACAACAAAACTGAAATTGTTCTGTATATATTTCGTGACTTCGTTTTCTATTTCTTTTTGTTTATCGTGATCAATAGAAAAATTGTATTTCTCTTTTGCTTTTCTGGTTGTTAGATCCAATTCCCAATGTTCAAGAAAAGGATCATCTTTTTTGTTTAAAAGAGCCCGGCCAATATTTTTTCGGAATATACTTCGATCTTTGTTTTCTTTGAGGAAGTGCTGGCGAAGTCTCGACCTTAACTGGTTTTCACCAGTATGGGTACCAACCCGTACAATCCTATCAGTATCGTGTGCATGTTCTCCTTTTTCGAAAAGAATGTATATCCCATTTTGAGGAATATCCTTATTTGCGAAAGGAAAACTCAATTTCTCCATCCCATTGAAATATTGATGTAATAACCTACACTTATCACTCATATAAACACCTTCGAATATCAAATTTAAAGATCAAATTGGTGTTCTTCAACCATCTTTTTGAGAATAACACCTTTCAGGTAAATCAATGCTGCACCATACTTTTTCCCTTCCTCCTTTCCAGCAGGGATAAAATGAATGTTCTTTTGGTCTGGAAGCAACTTTTTAGTTTCCTTTCCCCCCATGGCTATTATTTCAACATTTTCATCAATAGGCCGCGGAAAATCAAGTGATAGAAGGTATTCTTTTCCCAGAAGCAAAATTACTTTATCGTAGTGTTTTATCAATTTGTCAAAATCATCGGGAATGTTGAGTAGTTTTCCTCTACTTTTTACGTATTTCCTGCTTTTTTGAGCAAAAGTCACATCATAAGGAATAATTTTTGTATCATATTTTATAAGACCATATCCAGCAGAAATAATCCAGAAATCAACATTTTTGCCTTGTTCTTGCAACAATTTGAATGCTTCACATGTTAATGTGTGCTGCTTTCCCTGATACATATCAAGTGCATCAACTGTGTATCTGTTTAGTTCCTCTTCTTTCTGCTTTCTTAAAATGGGATCATCCAGTTCATCCTCAGTTGCTTCGTTAAGTGGGGAATACTTTTTTGAACTCGTGCAGGATCCAATTATCAGTATCTTATCATCTGAATTAGTCACAATATCACCACAATTACAGGATTACAATTCAATTATTTTTGGACAGCACCCATTCAATGGACAAGATTTACAATATGGATTTTTTGGTCTACAAAAATCCCTACCGATTTTCCAAGAAGGATAATCCATAATTCCAGGATACTAAGGGTAAATAGCTCTGGCAGAATAAAGTAATTCTTCATCACTAGAATTCTTCCTAATGAGACCAATTCTTTTAAACACCCTTTTTGTCTGAACATCTGGAGATATGTCGATGCCATTACAATCAGCCATCGGAATCTTGAAATCTCTTGCAAGCATATTAGTCGCCATTGTTGCAATTTTGACACCTATACCCTTGAATTCAAGAAAACGTCTAACTACTATAGCGCTTTTTGGATTTGCATCCCAAATTTTTGATGCATCACCCTCATAATCAGTATCAATTTTTTGCACTGCACTGAAAAAGCAGTCTGCCATTTTATTATTATAACGATGCAGTTTGTTATCATTAAAAAGTTTCTCAATATCCATTAAAGATAGATTTCTAAGATTAGAGAAATCGAAATTCCCAATTTTAATTGAAATTTCGTAGGGTATTGCCCAAGCTCTTTCCGCATCAATTCCTCTATCCATTACAGCAGCAAGCACAAATGCATGAGGAAAATCATAAATATTTTTCACTAATTTATCTGCTTCTGGGTCATTCGTGAAATTATCAATTTCATCATTATCCCAAAAAAATTTCCCTTCAGTAATTAGATAATGAGTAATTTTTTCTTGTTGATTCGTAAGCACATCCATTTGCAGACCCCTTATTTTTAGTTTTAATAAAATAACTGGCATAGGAAAAAAGAGCCATCTCGACATCTGCACAACACCATAAACCATTATCACGCAGTTTTGTCTCAACAAAACAGTCTGGATGTGGACAATTCACATCATTTTCATTCATTTGTTTTGCAATGTATCTTAAGACATTAATCCAAGTTCCGTATTCACTTGGCCATTGGGATTTATTTTTAGCAATAGACCATCGCTTCTCTTTATTTTGATGAGACGCTTTAAGGTTCAATAAATTAATGCAGTTCTTAAAATCATCACAACTCCCAAAAACCCTAACAAGTCTTGTATCAATTGCACCATATTCAGAAGGAAGAGCAAAACGAAGCAATTTACTCCCATACGTTGGTCCAAAGTACTTGATGTGAGAACAAATATCATCAATGTATCTTTCCGGCTCCTCTTCAACCCACTTTGCGATATTATGTCCATCATAAATCGGCACATCTATAGTACCATCACATTCAATTCTACGGTTGTTGCCTCCCCACTTAGCTACTTTTATAATGTGGTTTACAGTTAAAGATTTATTTTTAACTGCCTCACCAATGATCATTTCAAGTTCGAAAATATCAGGAAAACCATTATTCCAAGAATCATTATTCCAATCATACTTCTTATACCATTCATCAATATTTATAGTGTTGAGGAATTTATCGATTCTTGTAATTAAATTTGAATCCCATAACCTAGGTTCAAATGGCATTATCTTTACCCCCTGTAAATATATGGTTACAAGGTTCTTTAATTTATTTATTAAATAAATATCATAACCTTCTCTATACAAAACAACAAAAGTAAATCATTCATCCCACCTCCCCCTATAAGTACCATAACCACCCCACCTTAACTCATGCAAGAACTCCTAACCCTCCTCCAAAACTCAAAATACTGCGTCATCCTAACCGGAGCAGGGATATCCACGCTTTCAGGCATACCGGACTTCCGGGGGAAGGACGGGATCTACAACAAGTTTGATGCGGACCTCATCTTTTCGATAGACTACTTCCACGAGGACCCTTCATATTTTTATACGCATTCCAGGGAACTGATATATGATCTTGAGAGGAAGGAGCCGAACATCATCCATAAGGCCCTGGCAGAGCTTGAAAGGAGAGGGATCGTTAAGGCGGTGATCACGCAGAACATCGATATGTTGCACCAGAGGGCGGGGTCTGAGAACGTTATTGAGGTTCACGGGTCTCCGGCGAAGCATACGTGTCTTGCGTGCGGGAAGAAGTATTCCTTTGAGGATGTTGTGGGGCTTCTTGAGAAGGAGGAGGTTCCCATGTGCAATGAGTGCGGGGGGCTGATCAAGCCGGATGTTGTGTTCTATGGGGAGATGCTTGAGCATGATGTGATCGAGAAGGCCATTGAGGAGAGCTCGAAGGCGGACCTGATCATTGTGCTTGGGTCAACACTGGTGGTCCAGCCGGCGGCTACGCTTCCGTTGTATACCCTTGATCATGGCGGTGAGCTTGTGATCGTTAACAACATGCCGACTCCACTCGATGATTATGCCAGGGAGAGGTATGATGACCTTGTGGAGGTATTCAACTATCTGGATGAGGAAATGGGTCTTAATATTTCAGAACATATATAAATGAATAAAGCTTAAGGAACTCAAGAAATATATAAACTGAAAAACGGGGACTATGAAACTGATACCGGATCACATCACAGAAGCTGAACCACAGGCACACGGGCAGTTGATACTATCCTTTGCCTTCATGTTCCTGTTTTTGCTGTTCCCCTTCGTAAGCTGGGAGGTCCTTATCGCACTGTTCTTCGGCCTGCTTATAGCACTCAGGTACCTTGAGGACAGGCCCCACATGTTACGGGGTTTTGAACCCATGCTGAAGATCCGATCGCCACAGTATCTGGTGGTATCCATCTTTATCCTGCTTCTGGTAAGTTTCGTACTGAACTTCTTCTCTGCCACCTATCCGCTCTTCGTGATAGGCCAGACAGTCAGCATAGCAACCATGGGGCTGGGAGTTGCTACCATCGTCCGCTGTCACATGAAATCGAAGTACATTCATCTCACGAACAACGAGTATCCTTCCAAGAAGTACCAGGACGACCCCCATAGTCTGAACCTCATTCCATCAAGCATCTCAATGCTTGTCTCAGGCATTATCGTCGCATCATTGGCCGGCGCCTGGATCGTCTACTGGCAGGACTCCGGCATATCCTACAACCTTGTATTCTTCGTAGCCGTGATCGGTTCAATAACAGCCGCGCTTTTCGAATCCATACCATCGAAGATAGATGAGAACATATCCATCCCGCTTGGAGCCGGAATGGCAATGTGGCTCTTCGTCTGCTTCGGATATTCCATACCGGCTCAGCAGATCATATTAGCCTTTGGGTTCGCACTGCTTCTGGGCTACCTTGCCTACTATGCAAAGATCGCAGACATATCCGCAACCCTGAGCGCCACCCTCATCGGTGTCCTCATCATAGCATTCAGCAATATCTACTGGTTCGTCCTGCTCCTGACATTCTTCATCCTCGGAGGCGCATTCACCAGATACAAGTACAAGATGAAGGAAGCCATGGGGATCGCAGAAGGAAAAGGCGGTGTCAGGACCTACGAGAACGTTTTCAGTAACAGCACAGCCGCGCTCATTCTGGCAATAGCATACGGGATCTATCCTCAATACGGCGAGCTGATCATCTTCGCATATCTCGGTACCGTAGCAACCGCTGCAGGAGACACCCTTGCCAGCGAGATCGGAACCACGTCCAACCAGAAACCAAGGATGATAACCACCCTAAAACCTGTAAAGACAGGTGTTGACGGCGGAGTTACCCTGCTTGGTGAGCTGTCCTGCATAGGCGGATCAGCTGTCATCGCCATCCTTGCAGTGGCCTTCGGAATGGTGGACAACATCACCGCAGCCCTGGCCATAACAATCGCAGGAGGATTCCTGGGAACGAACTTCGACAGCCTTCTGGGTGCCACCCTGCAGAGCAGGGGAGTGCTGACCAACAGTGGTGTCAACTTCGTGGCCACCTTCGCAGGTGCCGTTGTATCCGCAGGACTTTACCTGCTGTTCTTCTGATCCTGCAAAACTATATTATCTTCCAAAACAATTTCTTATTATGAAAGTCAAAGGCATTGCACGTGAAACGCTGGAATTCATCCTGGGTGTCAGCAAGGCCTCGGCCCCCAATGAGTTTGCCGGCCTGCTTCAGGCAGAAGAAGATGTGATCACTGAGGTCCTCATTCTTCCCGGAACCGAATCCAGTGACCAGAACGCTGTCATCAAGCTCTTCATGATGCCAAATGTCTCATCCGTGGGATCTATACACAGCCACCCGGGCCCCATCATAACACCTTCAAAGGCAGACCTCCGGCTTTTCGGGAAGACCGGAAGTTATCATATCATTGTGGGGGCACCCTATGATGAGAACAGCTGGCAGTGTTACAATGCCGACGGGGAGCCTATAGACCTGCCGGTACTTGATGTTGAACTGGATGAGCCTGAGATCATCTGATCTTTTTTCGTATACCGGGTATTAAGAATAGAAGATAGAAATATCAAATGAGTAAGTATAAGCTCTGAACTTACTCTTCCTGCATCTTCTTATGGATGAAACCGCCGAGCCAGAAGCCCACCATTCCAATTGCAAAAGCGGCTGGTACAAGGATAAGCATCTTAAAGCCGAGTGGAACCATAAGAGGGAAGCCCACTGCTACGAAAGCAAGAACGAAAAAGATGTAGCCTGCATACTGTGCCTGTCTTCTGGAGATATTGCTCTGTGACATGATGGTCACTTTGTAATATCTGATATTATTTAAATGAAACAGATTGCATAAGATAACAGGAATTTATGCAAATTCTTAAAAAAGTCCTTTGCTTTCTGCGGATTTGCAGCACATATGAAAAACAAAGCTCACTGCAACTTGATGCTATAATCTGCAGGCATCGTAAAAGTGAACCTGCTACCCTTTCCAACCTCACTTTCAACCCGTACCTCCCCACCATGCATCTCGACAAAGTTCTTCACAAGAGCAAGGCCAAGACCTGTGCCACCGTGTACCCTTGATGACGATGCATCCACCTGGCTGAAAGGATCGAACAGTTTGCCCAGGTCCTTTTGTGAGATACCCATACCTGTATCTTCCACAAAAACAGATATCAGCTCGTTGGACCTGTCCACGCCGATGGTCACAGAGCCACCATTATCCGTGAATTTGATAGCATTGCTCACAAGATTATAGAGGATCTGCTTGAACTTTAATGCATCCGCCACAATAAGGGGATGCTCAATATCGATATTGCATATCAGGTCGATGTCCTTCTTTTGTGCAAGAGGCATCATTGTGGCCCTGATACCATTGATAGCATCAGTAACAACGAATTCCTCAGGGAACAGTTGCATCTTCCCGGCCTCGATCTTTGAAAGGTCAAGAAGATCATTGATGATACCCAGAAGATGTTTGCCGTTAATAATTACATTGGATAGGTACTTTTTCTGGGTCTTGTTCAAAGCACCAAAGTTCTCACCATAAAGCACATCCGAGAAACCGATGATTGAATTGAGAGGTGTTCTCAGCTCATGATTCATGTTTGCAATGAACTCGGTCTTTGCAAGATTAGCTTCCTCAGCTGTAAGCTTAGCATTTATCAGGGCATCTTCAGCATTCCTGCATTCAAAGGCTGCCCCGATTATCTGGGACAGTAAAGAAAGGATGTTGATATCCTCATCTTCCCATTCTCCTGTCTTTACCACATTGTCCATGCCAAGGAAACCTGTAAGTTCACTGTTCATGTAGAAAGGCAGGACTATCAGTGACCTTATACCCTGCATCTCAAGGATGGACTTTTCTGCAGATGCTTCCTCAGGCATCATTGAGACATCTTTGATATGGATCGAAAACCCACCATGCAGTTTACTCATCCACCAGGGGAACAGCTCCAGTGGCATCTCCTGAAGGTTGGCCTTTTGCGGAGAAACACCATCTGGGCAGTACTCATGAGTATTGCTCATGCTTTTCCCGTCACTGCTGAACCTGAAGATATAGCTCCTGCTGCACCCGCATAGTTCACAGATATTCTCAAGAGCAAGATCAATGGTCTTATCGATATCTTTGGGACCTATGAACATGGAAGCAATGGAAGCAATGGTCTTTTCAATTTCGAGCTTTCGCTTGATGTGTAAATTTGCTTTTTTGAGCTCAGAGACATCTACAAAAGAGGACATCATGCATACAGGATTCTCGTTCTCATCGGAAACAATGTTTGCAGAAAGTGTTACTGAAAAGTTAGTCCCATCCTTCCGTTTACCCTCCAGTTCCCCGATCCAGCTTCCTTCGGAGAGCAAAGCCCTCTTTACGTCCTCTGCTTTCCTTTCATCCTGCCATAATCCCATGGAGGAAATTCCAAGGACCTCTTTTTCATCATCATATCCCCACAGCCTGAGGAAAGAAGGATTTACATAGGTAAGATTGGCATCAAGATCAGCAAGAGCCATGGCATTGATCGATGAATCGATGGCCTTCCCTTTTACGAAAAGCTCTTCCTCTGCCTTTTTTCGGTTTGAGATATCAATAAAGCTCTCTATAAGGCACAAACGGCCATTCATCTCAACCTTTTTAACAGTCTTAAGTATAGGTACAGGCCCATGATCTTTATTTAAAAGCAAGCATTCCGATCTGTCCATAACCTTGTCAGGATGGGAAACAGGACAATATCCGGCTTCAGCCGGGCAGATGAACTTATGGCAGACGTTTCCAATAATAGCATCTTTTGGCAGGCCGATCATGCTGGCCGCTGTCTCATTAACATCAACGATAACGTGATCCTCGTTGTCAATGACCACAACGCCTGACATGATCGAATCCAGAACAGTGTCAATATAATTTGTTTTTCCCTGTGACGTCCGCCTCTCTCCCATATAATCAAGTGTATCAATATTTGAGTCCTATTACGATATGGCATTAACTGTTATAAACTTTTTTATGGATGATAAAAATAATATGTACAAAGGGAGAAGCAATATGTAGTTACGTTTATGATGGAATAACTACATAAACAACTTATAGATTTCTTTAAAAGTAGATAGATCGCCTGCTACTTGATGTCATGGTCCCTGACAGGCCCATATCGAAATAGCTATGTACTTTCAGATATGCTTTATTTGTAACTTGTAGCACAAATAATGAAATTTCAATAGACATTGGGAGCAATATCAGGCGTTGTGAACAAACTTATTTGAAAGACAACTTTGATTCAAAACAAGATCTGTAGCAAGAAGGTGTAATATATGGGATTGGGAGATATTATCAGCAACCTGTTCGGAAAAGGAAAAGAAACCAGAACCAGTGAACCTGTAGTAGAAGAACTGGGTACGAACCTCTACGAGATCAACACAGCAGCATTTGAAAGTGAAGTTGTCAGCTCCGGGATGCCTGTTGTGGTGGACTGTTTCACAAAAACATGCCCCCCATGCAAAAAAATGGCACCAATATTTGAAAAGGTAGCTGCAGAATACGACGGGAAGATCAAGTTCATAAAAGTGAACCTGAAGAACTCACCGGAAATTGGAAAGCAGTTCAAGATCATTGGAGTGCCAACACTTTTATTCTTCAGGGGTGGGGAAATGATCACAAACGTGGTTGGATTTGCAGAAGAAGAGAAACTGAAAGAAAAACTTGAAACCCTTTTGGAATAACGGATCAGAAGTCCCGATTCAGAGTGAGAATAATGAGTGAAAAAAAGACAACAAAAGAAGATGTACATGCATGGACATCAAAGTATGCAGATAAAGCAGGATACATGCTTAACCCTGATGAAGAGATGAGGGACCTTGTACTGGAAGGAATAGCAAAGAACAAGGATACTCACGGAAAGAACTATTGTCCCTGCAGGATAGTAACAGGAGACGAGATCGAGGACAAAAAGATAGTATGTCCCTGCATATACCACAAGGACGAGATCGAATCTGACGGATCATGCCATTGTGACCTTTTCTTCAGAAAGGAAGATCAGGAAGAAGATAAAAAGGAAGATTAAATCCACATCTTCCCTGATATTTTATTGATATTAGACTATTTGATCAGGTGAACCTATGACAAATGCACTGGAGATATACCAGCTTCTCCCAAAGACCAACTGCAAGGAATGTGGAAAGGCCTCATGCATGGCCTTTGCAGCCGCCCTCCTTTCAAGAGAGGTTACGGTCGATGACTGTCCGCCCCTGAAAAAGGACAAATTTAAGGAAAACTACGAGAAGCTCTCGGGAATGATCAAACCTGCAGGCGAGGCCTCGGAATCCGGAATGATCGTTCACGAGGACAAATGCATCGGATGCGGGAACTGTGTTGTCGCCTGCCCGGTAAATGTTGCCGAAGACCCACATGGTGCCGGCTCAGGAAAGGCACCCACCAGCGAGAATGTCATCCTTCGCGTGGAAGATGGTGTTGTACGCCTCTCCAACGTGAACCAGTGCCGCCGTTTTGGCAAGAACAAGATAATGTGCAACGGCTGCATCGTAACATGCCCGACAAAAGCAATAGAGTTCGTCTGAAACTACGTGGTGAGATAAGTGGAACAGGAATATTACGTTTGCACAGGTTGTGCACTTCTTTGTGATGATATCGAAATCGAGGTCAATGAAGGGAAGATCTCCAAAGTTAACAATGCCTGCTTAAAAGGCGTGGCCCGCCTCAAGGAATGTGAAAAACCTGCAGAGTGCAGGGTAGACGGCAACAACGTCAGCATGGACGAGGCCATAAAAGAAGCAGCAGGCATACTCAAAAATGCCGAGAAACCGCTGATCTTCGGAATGGGAAATTCCACCACCGGAGCCCAGAAAAAGGCCATAGGGATCGCAAAGAAGCTCAACGCATACATCGACGACACATCTTCCTTCTGCCAGGGGCCTGTCATTGAAGCCATACTCGGGGACAGGATAAAGACCTGCACACTGGAAGAAGTGAAGGACTATGGCGACGTTACAGTCTACTGGGGCGCTGACCCATCCAACTCACACCCAAGGCATCTTTCAAAATACACATACTTCCCCCGCGGAAAAGAAAGGCAACGCGGCTGGGAAGAGGACAGGACCGCCATCTGCATAGATGTGAGGAAGTCCGATACCGCCATCATCTGCGCAGACAAGTTCTACCAGATCCCCCCACAGGCGGATGAGGAACTTATCGATGCTCTAATCGCTGCACTCTCAGGAAAGGTCCCGAAGGTCTCCTTCGGAATGGGACCAAAGAAGATACTTGAGCTTGCCAACATGCTGAAGAAAGCGAAGTTCGGTACCATCTGCGTTGGGCTCGGACTGATCTACTCTCTCCCGGATGTTGAACCTCTTGTCAGACTAATGGAAAAGCTCAACGAGGTCTCAAACTTCCACCTCATACCAATGGTCGGCCAGTTCAACATGCGTGGATTTGACCACAACCTGCATGATGAGACCGGATACATCAACCGCGCAAAGTTTGGGGAAAACGGTGTAGAACATGGGCCGCAGTGCTCGGTGGTAGAACTGTTGAGAACAAAGAGTGTGGATGCAGCCCTTGTTATCGGCTCTGACCCCATGTCAAGCCTGCCCGGATGTATTGCTAAAGAACTCTCCGGCATTCCTGTGGTCACAATAGACCCATGTGTGACCATGACATCCGCAAAAGCAAAGGTCTCCATAGCATCTGCAACAACCGGTTCTGACTCCGGAGGCACTGCCATAAGGATGGACGGTGTTGAAATTGACATAGAACCGATGATAACTACGGACAGCCTGAGCGATGAAGAGATACTTAACCGCATCATGGAGGCACTATAATGGGATTTGGCCAGTTTCTTGCAGCCCCGGAACATGACATAAAGATTGTAACCCACAGGGATATTTTCCAGAACACTGCCCTGGAATCCTCAAGAGGCGGGGAGGAATACATCAGCCGTTCAGCGGTCATAAAGCTGGACGAGAACGACATCAAGAAAATGGGACTTAAAGCCAAAGGCAGGGCTGTCCTGAAGAACAGCTCCGGTCGAGTCGTTGTTACCGTTGAGAAGTCAGAGTATGAGGAAGCCCACGAAGGCATTGGTTACATGACCAACAGCCCGTGGTCCAACGCACTTGTATCCGCTGACACCAACGGCACAGGTGTGCCTAAGTTCAAGATGATAATAGCGACCATCTCTGATGGAAAGGATGAGAAGATAACCAGTTTTGATATCTGAGAAGGAATTTCAGAGATGTGAGAACTGATATCTCACATCTGATTCCCACTTTTTTGACTCTGATCGTCAGTAATTAAAAAAATAATTTGCCAAAAAAGATCAGGCAAGATCTTTCGGCTGTTTTTTCTCAGGAAGCACAGGCAGTGCCATGGTATTCACCAATATCGGGCTTTCTACTTCCTTGGCACGTTCAAGCAACAGTTCCTTTCCTTTCTGCGTAAGTGCGAACAAAGGTACTGCAGTTCCCACCTGTGCCAGTGGCTTAATCTCATCCCTTATGCTCTTTGAGGCACAGGAAGTGATTATATCAAGATACTTGATGATCTCCAGGGCATCCTCCCTGCTAAGACCGGTCGTATGAGCACCAATCATCATCAATTCAAGGTCATTCTCTTCCTCGATCTCACGAAGGTTCCTCGCAGTATCAGGGTCCACAGCAGTGACAGCGATCCTCTTGAATCCCAGGTCGCTGGCCTTCAGGACACCGGCCACAGGGTCAATAGCTGCAGTTGAAGGATCGAGGACTATTCCACCCCTCTCCTCGATACCATTGATTATCTCATCAATAGGCTCGGTCTCCACCAGACCAGAGATCCTCGCACCCATTCCCTGAACCAAGGAAGGATTGTTGGTGATCACAGTACCTGCACCGTCACAAACGGTCACTGTGGTGTCCAGCATATCACGGTTCAGGCCGGTCATCATTACCTCGGAAGCGCCAAAGCCCACGAAGACATCCATCTCGAGCTTGCGTTGCGGAGTGAAAAGGCCGAAATCCTTTATGCGGAATTCCATGTTCTCCTTCACAGCCTCACGGGTTATCTCCTTAATACCCCTTGCCTTTTCAAAAAGCGGGCACCAGTTAAGCTGTGGCTCTCCAACCTCTACAACCTTTCCGTCCTCGACTACAACTCTTGTCTTTCCAAGGATCTCCATAACATGTGGCATGATCTAACCTCTGAAACCTTACGAAATATTCTGAAATAAAAATGAAATAAGAAATAATATGAACTTTTTGGAAAATAAAGAAGGGATCAGATAGCTTCCCTTCTGTCAAAGACCCTCTTTGCCTTGCCTGTGCTTCTCGGGATGGTTCCCTTTTCCACAAGATCGACATTGGCCCTGATGTTCAGGACGCTCTTTAGATCGCCCTCAACTACCCTCTTTACTGCTGCAAGATCACCGATCTCACCGGTGAAAGCATCCTCATCGAGCTCGACCCTTACAGTGATCTCATCCAGCTTCTTCTTGTTCCTGTCAAGATAGATCTCGAACTGGTCGGTGATCTTTTCGATCCTCACAAGGACATCCTCGATCTGAGATGGGAACACATTGATACCCCTTACAATGAGCATGTCATCTGCTCTTCCGAGGATCCTTGAGATACGGTCACTTGTACGACCACATGGACACTCGCTTGCCAGACGCCTGGCAATATCACCGGTACGATACCTGAGAACAGGAAGTGCTTCCTTTGTCAGTGAGGTAAGTACGATCTCTCCTTTCTCTCCTTCTGCGACCTCTTCACCGTTCTCATCAAGGATCTCTACTATATAGTGATCGCTCCAGATGTGAAGGCCGTCCTGCTCCTGGCATTCAAAAGCAATACCCGGGCCCATCATCTCGGAAAGTCCGTAGGAATCATAAGCCTTTATCTGGAAAGCATCCTCGAGTTCTTTCCTTGTGCTGGAGGACCATGGTTCTGCACCAAAGCAGCCTACACGTAATGATAATTTATCTGCAACGCCCATTTCCCTGACGGTCTCTGCAAGGTAAAGGCCATAAGAAGGAGTACAGTGGATAGCAGTGACACCAAAGTCCTGCATCATCTCGATCTGGCGAACGGTATTTCCGGTTCCGCTTGGGACTGCCATGGCACCCAGCCTTTCAATACCGTAGTGGAAACCCAGACCGCCTGTGAAAAGACCGTAGTTGACGGCATTCTGGAAAACATCACTGGCATCCAGGCCGATCATTGTGAAGTTGCGGGCCATCATATCTGCCCAGGTCTCGATATCTTTTGCAGTGTATCCGACAACGGTAGGTTTACCGCTTGTACCGGAAGATGCATGGATGCGGACGATCTCATCCTTCGGGACAGCAAAAAGGCCGAAAGGATAGTTGTCACGAAGATCTGTTTTTCGGGTCATAGGCAATTTCTTGATATCATCAAGGGTCTTGACGTCATCAGGGGTTATACCAAGAGCATCGAACTTCTCCCTGTAGAAAGGAACATTGTCATAGACTGCTGCAGCCGTTTTCTTTAAACGCTTCAATTGCAGTTCCCGAAGTTCATCGTGATTCATTGTTTCAAATTTTGGCTGCCAGTATTTCATGAGATGATCACCTTTTCAGCTCTGATTGGATTCAATCTTTAAATTATTTCCTATCATCCGGACATTGGAAATGCAAACCGGAAATACCTCATTTTTTTATGAGCCACAAAAAGACATTGCAAGATTATATAAAAAATCATACATACATGAAATATATTTTTGTTGACATAAAACTTATCTTATGTTCATATATTGCTGCTTTGTGAACAGACTTGTTTTTTTGAGGGGAAAACATGAACGAAGCATTCAATATAACAGGAAATGGCAGAATATATAGAGAAACATTAGACACAATTAAGGAGCTATGGGCTGATTTCATATATGGAGGACATATCTTCGCATTTGGTGCGATCTGTGTTGCATTTATGTGTTCGATCCTTTTTGAGATACCCATAACATGGGATTTTCTGGTCATAATCTACCTGACCTTCTACATAATCTACCTTTATGACTACTTCAATGGAACAGAAGATGATGAGAAAACAAATTCAACACGTGCAAACTATTTCCGGCAAAATGATTCAAAGACAATAACCCGAATATTATACGGATCCATCGTGTCCATCGCTTCCATTTACGTGCTCTACAGTGACATTCCGAACATGCTCATCGGATTCGCCATCCTCTTCCTCGGAGTGACATACCAGGCATACTTTAAAGGTCTGACAAAGAAGATAACTGCATTCAAAAATATTTTTGTGTCAATGGTCTGGGCCATACTTGTGTATGTTATGTTCATATATTACTCATATCCGATCACAATGGAAGCTCTGATCATCTCCACATTTATATTCCTGAGAATGACCGGGATACAGATCCTTTTTGATATCAGGGACATCGAAGGTGACCAGAAGAAAGGACTCCGCACATTCCCTGCGATCTACGGATACAGGAAAGGTCTTATGACCCTGATCGCCATCAATTTCGTTACTGCTATACTACTTATCTACGGAGCATACATCGAAGCCATACCATACACAGCATTGATGATCGTACCGGTGATCTTCTACGCCCAGAACTATCTTGACAAGGTAGACAGGTCAAGAAAGGACCACAAAAGCTACCTCTTTGCAGCCGGAGAACCATTCATCTGGTTCGTCCTGATATTCTCAGGTTCAATGTTCTTCCGCATGGTCCCATACATATCAGAGATCACAAACGTCCTCTGAGTGAGCAAATAAGAAGTAAAGTTAGTGAGAAAACAGGGAAAGATAATGGACACCATGGCCATACCGGTTATGGTACTTTCCCATATCCCTGATCTTAAATGATATTTTTCCATTCTCTGACTTTTTTGAGATCGACCTTACAAGTATTTTCAGAATAAACTGGTACGGCGATAGACCTGGATCAAGGCACATATATTTATAGCTTTCAAATATTATTATATTGGGCAGGTATTTCCGCAAATAACTGTGGAAATATGATGAGGGCTGTCCCAGAGGTAATCAGATGGGTTTTATAAATAATCTTAAGGATAAACAAAAGGACCAGAGCGCTAAGAACTGGTTCGATCTTGGTGTGCAGACAAAAAGCCTGGATAAAAAGGTCCAGTATTTCACAAAATGCCTGTTGATAGAACCGGAGAATGTGCAGGCACTAAGGCTTCTTGCAGATGCACAGGATGAGCTTGGCATGATTGATGCTGCCATGGGAAGCCGTGCAAGAGCAGATGACATCGAAGGTGCAGCAGGCGCATTCAGCCAGGAACCCGAAAGTTATACAGAAAGCAATTCATTTGATTCCAATAGCTTTAACTCTAACACGATGTTCGCAGAGGAAGAGAACCAGGAGATTGGAAGCTCATTCATGGAAGATACAACGTTCTCAACACCTGAGAACAACGCAACCATGGGTTTTGAGACCCCTGCAAGCGAACCAGAGGCAAACATAGAGAGCTCCGATGCCAACAACGAAAAGTGGGCAATCTTTGAGATCGCAAAAGAGAACGAAGCGAAAAAGAGCGAAGATTCCTTTAGCACAAGCTCAGGATCATACTCCCAACCAGAAACAAATGTGATCGTTGAGGAGCTCAACGAAGTTGAAGAACAGCTAGCTTCAACCCCTGCTCAGCCAGAGACCCCTGTAAGAGCAAAACCTGAACCAACTGTTGTCAGGAAACCGGCAGAAGAAAAAGCACCAGCTCCTGTTAGAGAGCAGCCCGCTGCAAAACCGGTTTCAGAGAGACCGGTCAGCAGACCTGCACCTACACCGGCACCATCCGCCTCACGTTCAGCTGCAGTTCCACAGGCAACACCACAATGCACCATTTCTGAACCGGTAGCAATGAAATTGCCAATGGGCGAGATCATCAAGTTCTGGGTAGTGGGTGCCGTCGTGTTGATCATCGTTGGTATGATTATGAATTCCCTGGCAGTATGATCATCAGGAAATAACAAACAGCTAATAACTTACAGGATCAAATAGCAAAAACTACCAATTACTACTGAATTGGTAGTTTTCTTTTTTATCGGAAAGAGATCTCACCTGCAACGGTCACAGGTCACTGTCACCATCACATCTGACCTCCATGTAGACCGGATAGTGGTCTGATACAGCCACAGTCATTTCTTCGGACAGACCGTATTCAAGATCATACCTGAAAACACCACTATCACCGACAATGTCGGAAGTATCGGTCATGACTATTCTGTCGTAAGTGTAGTCAGTGCTCTTTGTGGTAGTATCAATACTATCATCGATCAACCAGAAGTAACTGTCAAGATCACTGGATGAGTCTTCATCGAAGTAGTTTCCGTCAGCGTTGAAATCACCCATGATGACAAAGTCACCTTCATCAGGATAGGACATCTGTGCATATTCCAGGACATCATCAAGAGCATTGATCTCTTCTGTAGCCTCGTCCGGATCGGTGTGTATCACCATGAGAACTGCATCATAATCTCCACCTACCGCACTGAATGAACTGATATATGGCTGCCTGTGGAACGGATCGGTTCCCTCCGGCTCAGGATAGGTCTCAGGAATTCCGGTTACTGCAACCGTCGTGGTATCGTAGATATATGCATACTGTTCCTTGCTGGAAGTCCTTCCGAGGCGCTCACTTACGACATAATCATATTGTGAGCCATCGCTGTTCACAAGATTCACAAGGTCAGGAAGAGCGGTCTGGGAAGAGTCCCGGATCTCCTGAATGGCAATGATATCGTAGGTGCGGACGATGTCTGCAAGAACCAGCATTACATCCGGTTTTGATGCCTTTGTCACACCGAACACCTGGATGTTGAAGGCACCGATACGGAGATCTTCGCCATCAGACGAGGGATTGCTTATCACAGGTGTTTCTTCATTAGTGTCACCTGCAGTATTCCCGTCTGCATTCTCTTCAATATCATCTACATCAGAAAGTACAGTGTCAACGGACTCGCCAATTTCCTCCAGCTCATTCAATTCATTTTCAATTTCTTCTATCGCACCTGAAACCTCGGCTGCAGCTGTAGCGACTTCCTCCACTGAACCGGCAAGATCTTCTGTGGAATCCGAGCAACCGGAAGATAGCAGGAATATTGATAAAAATAAGATAAGGATTGTTTTTTTTAGCATTTCTATACCTCATTTATGGAAGTATAGATTTTGTGATGTAATATTATAATAAAGTTATTAAATATACAGAAGACTGCTTTGGCATTCCACATCAAATTTCAGAAAAATAAAAACGAGTGGTAGAGGATGTCACCCCCGAACCACTCAGATCATACTCTATTTACTCAATCATTTCAACTACGTCAGTTTCAACTCAGATCTCAGAACTGAAGCCATATCAGAATAACAAGATTAGAGCTCAATTTCCATTTCCACCCTTCCCGATAGACTTCAGGAAACCAAGAGCTTCCTGAGTCCTGCTGAATACAAGTACGTCCTTCTCCCGTATCATTCCACTAAGATCGTGGTCAGAATCAATAACAGCCATTACTGATGGCTGGACACTTGTCAGATAGACCTTCTGACCCATTTTCTTACGGATCGAAATGAAGCTTTTCAGCCTTTCGATGCCTGTGGTATCAATGAAAGGAACATAGCGCATTCGTATTACGATGTGCTTTTTGCTCATTTTGATCTGTTCATCGACCTTGTGCTCGAACACGTTCATCGCCCCAAAGAAGAACGGACCGTTTATCGTATAGACAGCTACGTTCTCATCAAGGTACGGATCGGAATTTATCGTAGCATTGATCCCTTCAGACGGGTCATAGTTCTCCATGGAACTTATGTCAATTATGTTCGTCAGGCGTATGAACAGCAGGACTATGGAAAGGAACATGCCTGCCTGAATAGCAAATACAAGGTCCGTCAGAACTGTCAGTGCAAAGGTTGCAAGCAGGACGAAGGTATCCATCTTACTGATCCTCATGGTGGTCCTGAACTCTTCGATGTTGATCATGTTCACGGATACCAAAATCAGGATTCCTGCAAGGTAGGCCTTTGGAATGTACCTTGCGACGGGGCCGAAGAACAGCAGGATCGCAAACAATACGAGGGCATGTATTACTCCGGACATACGTGTCCTGGCACCTTCCCTGATGTTCACTGCACTTCTTGCAATTGCAGCTGTTGCCGGAATACCTGCAAATAAAGGCAGAAGGACATTTGTAAGACCCTGACCGATCAGTTCTTTCTTGCTATCATGCTTTGTATTTGTCATTGCATCACAGACCACCGCACACAGAAGTGATTCTATGGAACCGAGCAAAGCTATGGTAAAAGCAGCAGGCAGAACTGCATACATGAGCTCAAGGTCGAAATTCAGCATGTGGAACTGCGGAATATTGCCGGGGATGTCTCCGACTATCGGGACATCAAGACGGAAATAATACGTAGCTATCACCGAGATGACAAGTGTCACGATGGATGCAGGAACTTTGTTCAAATAGCGGTATCCTGAGAGCATGCCTGGAAGCAACAGCATCAGGACAATGGTACTGCCGAAGATGAGGACTGCTGTGGTGTTCGCCATTCCAAGGGATATGAATACATCATATACGGTTTCCCAGACATGCTCACGTGCAGGTAGCACAAGGCCAAAGGAATTGGACAGCTGGCCGATCAGGATGATCACACCAATGCCACTGGTAAATCCTGAGATCACAGGCAGGGGAATATATTTCACAACTTTTCCCAGGTTCATGATTCCAAAGAGTATCTGGAACAGACCTGCCAGGGATCCTGCAAGCAACAGCCCTTCCACACCATGAATATTGACAGTGGAAAGGATGATAACGGTCATTGCGCCTGTGGGACCGGATATTGAATAGCGTGAACCGCCAGAAGCGGATACAAGGACACCTGCAATGATCGCAGTATAAAGTCCCATCACAGGTTCCACACCGGATGCCAGTGCAAATGCGATGGCAAGCGGGAGTGCTACAACAGCCGTGATGAAACCTGCTTTAAGGTCGCTCAAAAACTATTCTTCAAAGTAGGTTCTAATTTTATGTTCTTTTATCATTAAGATCAAGTCTTTAAATCCATTCATTTTTTAATCATGAAGCACGAAAGCGAAAAAAAGCATCAGACCGACATAGAAATGACTCAGGACACATGGACGAAACCTGTGGCTATCAAAGACCATATCCAACAGATCAGATGACTGATGAGTTAATTTCCACGGGCTCCATCACCGATTGCTAATTTTTTAAATGCAGTCGATTGATTGCGTTAGACATGTTAATAGGGTAAATAGTTTTTGGGTTAGCAGAATCATTTGTGAATTTAATCAGACAGATGTTGGCAACTAGCTAAAAGATTAAAATTAAATAATGATCAAAATTTATTATTGAAATGCTCACTAGGTAAAAGCACTATATCCTGCAACAACTGCCTGCCCCAGGGAAACACCGCCATCCCCACACGAAATTCTGTTATGAGTAAGGAATTCAAACCCCGAATCCTTTACAACTTCACAGATACGACATATTATGTGCTCGTTGTATGCAACTCCCCCACTGAGCCCTATAACATCAATGTTCCTTTTTTTAGCTGCTGACACAGCAAGTTCGGCAACCCCAACGGCAAGTGCATCTTCTATGGAATATGCCAGATCACAAACTTCATGTGAATCAAGCCTTTCGTACAGACCATACAAAAGGCTGGTAGTATCAAGCACTCCTCGTTTGCAAACGACAGGCAGATCCAGATCATGCACACCTTTTCTTGCAACTGATTCCAGTTTCATTGCAGGCTCACCCTGGTAACTGCGATAATGGCAGACACCAAGAAGTGCTGCAGCACTGTCAAGCACCCTTGCGAAGCTGCTCGTTCTGACAATGTTCACACCATTTTCCAGTTGCTGCAATACAATGTCGCGTTCCGGTTCACCATGCTTGAACCAAAGAGGAAGTTCCCTCAATTCTTCCGCCTCAAGAACATCATGCAGCATCCCCAGAACCATACGTGAAGGATATATCGCAGCCATATCCCCGCCCGGCATCGGCTGCTCCATAAGATGAGCAACTCTTTCATAACCGGAATACGTGGCTTCAAGGATCTCTCCACCCCATATTGCTCCACCTTCCCCGTATCCTGCACCGTCAAGAGCGATGCCAATGATACTTGAATCGGCTGGCAAAAGATTGTCCACCATTAGCGAAACGATGTGTGCATAATGATGCTGCACGAAGACCGTGTTATTCCCACCTTGCTCCTGTGCGAAATGGGTGGTATTGAAATCCGGATGCATGTCACAACCCCATCGCTGTGGGGTGATCTTTGTCAACCTTTCTAAATTGGAAACAACCTTCCTGTGATACTGAGCGGTCTCAAAATGCCTTGTGTTCCCGATATACTGGGAAACATATGCACTGTTGTCCCTTGCCAGCGTAACGGTGGTGTTCAGTTCGGGACCCACACCGATCGCTGGATCTATCGGGAACGGAAGCTCTATCTTCTCAGGTACAAAACCACGGGAGCGTCTTATGAAAGCTTTTTTGCCATTAACAAGTCTGATGACGGAGTCATCGGTTCTGTTCCCGATAGCATAATTATGAAACAGGAAATAATCTGCTATCTTATCGAGATATAACAATGCCTCCTCATTATCGATCAACATAGGGAGACCCGGAAGATTTGCAGATGTCATCACGTAAACATCCGAATCAGTATGGTCTAACAGAAGGTGATGTGTGCCTGAATAAGGTAGCATTACCCCGATGTTGTGCAGACCAGGAGCAGTGTGATCGGATAGTGAAAACTCATCATTTTTATCCAGCACAACGATTGGACGCTGCCTGCTTTGTAACATAGAACTCTCTTCTGCATCGATACAAGCAAAAGAAGATGCATTCTCAACATCTTTCGCCATCACCGCAAAAGGCTGTGCAGGACGGTTTAGGGAACCCCTGAGCTTCAAGACCGCTCTGTCTGAAGTGGCATCACAGACAAGATGGAAACCCCCGTATCCTTTAACCGCAACAATTGATCCATCGTCTATGAGTTCACCACATTTGACAATGCTATCATGTCCAGATGCAAGGACATCACCGCTTTCGTTGGTGAGTGAAAGTACAGGCCCACAATTCGGACAACAAGTGGCCTGTGCATGAAATCTTCTGTCAGACGGAAGTTTGTACTCTAAACTGCATTCCAAGCAGAGGGGGAATTCAGCCATACTGGTATTTTTCCGGTCAAAAGGAAGAGAACTTACCATTGAATATCTCGGCCCGCAGTTTGTACAGGACGTAAAAGGATAATGGAAATGCCTGTCCTTACTATCATACATATCACGCAGGCAATCAGAACAGATAGCAGTGTCAGGTGGGATAATGGACCTGACAGATTCATCCTGTTCACTGTCAAGTATAGAGAAATCGGAAAAGCCCGATACACGGGAAACTTTCGTTCTTACCTGCTCAACAGATGCCAGCGGAGGTCTTTTGCTCTGTAGCTCGTGGAGAAAATGTTCGATATCCTCTATTTCACCTTCTGCGACTATCTCTACATCATTTCCTGTGTTCTTCACATACCCACAGAGTCCGTTCTCTGTCGCAATATGATATACGAACGGGCGAAAGCCAACACCCTGCACTACCCCAGTAACATTGATCTTCCTGCATTGAATTTGCATCTTTAATGTAACTGGTTCAAAATACTATAAATATACCTCATGATTTCCTTGTTCGAGGGACCCTTCTTGCCTGACAATGAAAGTGAAGAGAAAAGCAATGCATGAGTTCTAAAAGAAAACATTGAGCACCAGCCACTCCATGAATGGGTTTCTTCACATGTTATTTCCATAGAAGGCTCATACGAACAGGAATTCAATTTTTTATTATATTGAATTGAGCATTTTGCACCGGCCTTAAATAGAAGGGATAAGATACTATAAGTCGGGAGGTTATGACTTATGACATACAAATTAGCTTGTAAAGATCTTGGGGTTGCTTGTCCCTTTGTTGCTGAAGGAACAACCGTGGATGAAATGATGGAAACTGCTGTAAAGCACGCCAAAGAAGAACATGGTTACACTGATGAACAACTAAATGATCCTGAAACTCAAAAAGAGATCAAAGCAGCAATAAAGGAAGAATAACACCAATCGTCGTAAAATTGGATGACTTGCTCATAACCGGGAAGTAACATCCGAATACAACTATTTTTTTATTCAACTTTTTTTAGATAAAATCTCGAATCATATTTTGAGAGCATGATCTATTTCCTCAACAATATAGGGAATGACCCTGTCCACTGCAGCAAGAACCTCCGGACTTAGGTCCATTGAAATATCCTGCTGGATCTCACCTATCTCTATCCCAAAAATGACGATCTTTGGAAGATTCTGAACATGTTTTGCAATGATCAGGATATCAGAAATTCCGAAATCATGGGCAGAGAAAATTCCAACGTGCTCATTGGCTTTGCTCAAAAGGTCCTCAAGATCAAAACGAAGAATCGAACCTTTTTTTGCAGTTCCAATGCCAACCACTGAATCAACAATAATGACCTTATCAACACCTTCCAGAAGGTTCAGAATATCCAGACCACACACACCGGCATCCAGGATATCAATACCCTTTGGAAGACTATCCCCCATCTTCTCAAGAGCTTCGACAACCCTCACACCAACGCCATCATCACCCATTAAAAGATTCCCGCATCCGATTATGCGAACAGATGGATCATATTCAGACATTCAGACCTCCTGTGTGAATTCCAGTGTATATTCCAGTATGCATTCTGATAACATTTTGATCCCAGAGATCCTCAGAGCAGTCTGACCATGCCGGGTGGGTTCTTCCCTGTCAGATCGATGGTGTGGACAGCACATGTGATACAGGGATCATAGGACCTCCCCACATGTAATATGCCGGTCGGATTGCTGAAATCGACTCCCAGCCAGTTATCAACAGCAGATATCGTGGAACCGATCAATGCATGTTCAAGAGGACCGGGTACCCCCTCACTGTCCCGTGGGCTCAGGTTCCAGGCGCTTGGTGTAACGATCTGGTAATTGGCGACCTTTGCGTCGTTATCTGTTATGACCCAATGACCCAGTGCACCCCTGGGGGCTTCACAAATACCCATTCCCCTGGAATCCTCTGCTGCTGACATGTCAACATCCACCCGGAACCTTCCATTTGGATCAAGGTCTGTTGTTATCCATTGAATCACTTCATTGGTTATTATGAACAATTCCTGCATGCGTGCTATCATTCTGGTAAAGCTGTTGAAAGGAGAATATCCATTGTCCTGGAACAATTGCACAAGACCTGTAACAAGTGGCTCTTTCATGATAAGCAGACGGGAGAACGGACCCACCTCACAGGGGATGCCCTCATAACGGGGAGCTTTGGACCATGTGTATTTTTCCGCAGAGAAATCCTGATAATCGATCCGATCGGGATCGGTAAAAGGTTCAGTAACCCCTTCATACGGATGTTTGTCGCCTTCATAGTCGTCATAAAAGGAATGTTTTACACTTTCCGTGACCTTATCTGAATCAAATTTATGATACTCCAGCGAGCTGGTCATAAAACCGGAGGTCTGGAAACGATCACCTGCAGGACTTGTTGGTTCATAACCTTCGTGTTCCACGTTGTAGAAATCCCCATATGAAAGGAAGCCGATCTTCGAAAGATCATTGTAGCCACTCATTTTGTCGTGCTTGAGACTTATTGGAAGTCCCAGTATTTTTTCACCGATCAGTTCCGAGCCTAATGCGGAATAGAGTTCAAGATCCCCCCAGCCATTTGAACGTGAAAGGTCGTTTGTCCGGAGTGACCTTTCGGTCAGTTCGTGAAGATGTTCAATAAAGAAATCCGCGGCTTTCTTTGGAGAAGATGCCATGTACGTGTTCCCAACCCATTCCTCGAAGGGTATGCCTATCGAAGTAGCATTCAGAAAATCTACCACTTCTGACATGATCGATGACATAGTTTGAACATCCGAAGCCGTCGGGTTGTTCGTAACTCCGCCGGGATACATGACGGTCTGGTGGGGCATCTTACCACCTATAACAGCACCGGCATCGTGCAGTATCTTCTTCATCGGTATTACGCCAACATATGAACTACCGGGAGGAATAGCTTCCCCATCGATCTTGTAGCTGATCGGAGCAAATCTCCCAAGAAATTCTTTCCATACCGAAGATCCCAGGTTCCCGAAAGTGGACAGTACATTACCATAGGCAGGATTTGCAAGATCCGGACCCCACAGGATGTAGAAATGGAGTAAATGATTTGAGATCGTATTGAGTCCATGATTGATATTCCTTGCAACAAGTGCATCCTTTGGAACAGATCCGGCAACGCCATATAAATCATCAAGTGCATTGACAGCAGCTATGGAGTGTGCCACCGGACAGACCCCACATATCCTCTGGGAAAGGAGAATTGAATCCCTCGGGTCCTGACCGCGATATATACGTTCAAACCCCCTGAAGATCATGTTGGAACTTCTGGCCTCCGTTATGATACCGTTCTCATCGACCTCAGTATCAAGCCTTAAAGGACCTACTACCCTTGTAAGGGGGTCTACTGTTACACGGACCATTATTGATCAGCCTCCTTTCTTTTCCTGTTTTTCTTGCTTGAATACAGTGGTCTTGCATTATCAGGAAAATCCGGTTCCACGCATGCAATACAAGGGGAACCTGCCTGCACACAGTAACTGTGCCCGTCATTCCATTTGCGCAGTGCACAGTCAGCATGTGCAAGAAAGGCCTGGCATCCCATTCTCAGCAGGCATTTCTCCCCACCAACACAGGTATCAAATTCCTTATTATCGAAGAACTTCTTTCTGGGACAGTCCTTGTGAACGTTATGATCCGGCGGGAAGAAGACCTTTGGCCTGCCAAATTCATCCAGCACCTCAGGCAGGTCATCGGGTATCTTAACATTACCGGATATAATTGCACTTAACGTATAGATTATCCAGTCAGGATGAGGTGGACAGCCCGGGATGTTGATCACAGGTTTGTCTATCCCGAGAAGCTTCAACATGCCTTTTGAAGGATCTTTCTTCGTAAAGGCAACACCCCGATAATCCAGAATATCAACGATGTCGCTCCCGGCAGTATTTATGCCACCGTATGCAGCACAGGTACCCACAGCTATTATCAGGTCAGCATTCCGGGCTGCCTTTTTGAACATTTCCTTGCTGCTGCGGTTTCCGGACATGAAATATTTCCCCGAACCATGGGGACCGTTCGCAATTGCACCCTCTACCATCAGGATATAGTTGCCCTGTTCACTTATCTCATCAAGAAGTATTTCTGAATTTAGTTCTGAAGTATTGGCAGGCTCCCCATCAACAAATAGCCCCTGATGTGCAAGGAACGCTTCATGACGTTTCAGATCTATGTTCAGTATCTCGAATGCCTTCAGGAGTGCAGGATTGGAAGCATCCAGTAAAGACTCAGAACAACCTGTACATTGGGCTCCCTGGATCCACAGTACACGAGTCTCAGGAAAATCATGATCTCCCGGATCATCATTCAGATAGGACTCCAGAAGCTTGAACCCGCCGCCCGCCTTTCTTGCCTTAAGGAACTTGTGCCAGTCCATTCTTAAGAAGTCAAAATCATTGCCACTGTTATCTGAATTTATATTTTCCTCACTCAAGTGACCATCTCAATATGAATTATCGCTGAAATGGATCCAAATAAATTCACACTAAAATTGATCAATAAAACCCATCCCACTATTGTAGTTATTTTACTTTCAGATATAAATAACAATCTAATCATTACTAGCGGACACCACATATTAAATACAAAAGATTCCATTTTTATAGTATGTGCATAGCCATTCCGGGAAAAATAACTTCGATCCTGAATGAAAATACGGCTACTGTGGATATCGGGGGTATAAAGAGGAAAGTGAACCTTGATCTAATAGGAGGAGCTGATAGCTCCCTTATAGGCAGATATGCACTTGTCCATGTCGGCTATGCCATCTCATTGGTATCTGATGAAGAGAGTGAAGAAATTCTCAAATTGCTAAGAGATGTGATGAACCTCAGTTGATATTATGGAAAACATTGAGCAAAAGCTGATATCAAGGATCAATGAACATGCCACCCCTCTCCGGATAATGCATGTATGTGGAACCCATGAAAGGACCATATCAAAATATGCAATTCGTGATGTGATCTCCGAGGATATTCAGCTGTTAAGTGGCCCCGGATGTCCTGTTTGTGTGACCCCTGCAGAGGATATCAACTTTGCAATTGCACTGGCGAGGTCCGGAAAGGTGATAACATCTTTTGGGGATATGATGAGGGTTCCCGGAACTGCAGGAAGTCTGTTCGATGCAAGGTCAGAGGGATGTGATGTTCGCATGGTCTACAGCATCGATGATGCCATAAGGATCGCAGAAGATAACCAGACTCAAGAGATCGTATTTTTCGGGATCGGATTTGAGACCACTGCACCCTCCAATGCTGCTGCCTTGCTGAGAGGTGTGCCTGAGAACTTCAGTATTCTGACAAGCCATAAACTCATGCCTCCGGCAATGGAGATACTCACACAGGATACGAAAGTTGACGGATTCCTGGCACCAGGTCACGTTTCAACGATCATTGGAACTGATCCATATGAACCCATTTCAAAAAAGGGATTTCCGATCGTAGTAACAGGTTTCGAAGCTCTGGATGTTCTGCTCGGCATAGCCATGATACAAAACCAGATCGAATCCGGCAGCTCCTCTGTTGAGAATGCATATCCACGTGCAGTAAATGCTGAGGGGAATATTAAGGCCCGGGAAATGATGTATCAGGTCTTTAAGCAGACCGATACCAAATGGCGGGGAATCGGGATGATCGAAAATTCAGGACTTGCTCTGAGAACGGAGTTTGAGCAATTCGATGCTTCGAATGTCCATGCTGAGATCTATGAAAAGGTCTTACATGACAGGAAGGTTTCAGAAACCGATAGTAATCGAACTGGCCTTTACGAAGAATGTATGTGTGCTGAGATACTGACAGCACGCGCCCAACCTTCCCAATGTCCTTTCTTTGGCGGAAGATGTTCACCAGAAGATCCGGTCGGGCCCTGTATGGTAAGCCTGGAAGGCACATGCTATAACTGGTACAAATACAGACATAATAAGGGAATATAAAATGCATGAGTATTCACTTGCCTGTGAGATATTTGAAACTGTGATAGAAACAGCAGACAAAAATAAAGCGATTGCAGTAAATTCCATAACACTGGAAATAGGCGGCCTTACCCATGTAAGTCCGGAACAGTTGTTATTCTGCCTTGATGTCCTTTCCCGGAATAGTATTGCCGAAGGGGCGAAGGTCAATGTGAATTTTGTTCCACCATCCGGAGAGTGTGAATGCGGATACAGAGGAGATGCAGGAGTTCCGGATAAACTTCGTGATGAAGATCAGCCATCACTTTACGAATATGCAATTCAGACCTGTCCGGTATGCGGTAAGCTTCTTCAGCTCTTGGGTGGGGATGAGCTCATGATCCGAACGATAGATATCGAAATATGAAATAAGAAAGGGGATTTATCAATGCTGATGCATGTTGTAAACGTTAATAAGGATGTCCTGAAAGCCAATAATGAAATTGCACAGAGCAACAGGAAGCTTTTGATCAGGAACAGGGTTTTCACCATGAACATCATGGGAGCCATCGGTTCAGGGAAGACGACACTTATTGAAGAGGCGATCAATGCACTCGGAGACCGTTACAGGATAGCGGTCATTGCAGGGGATGTTGTTGCAGAGATGGATGCATCCCGTTTCGAAAAGCTTGGTGTGAAAACGGTAGCTGCAAACACCGGACGTGAATGTCATCTGGATGCAAAACTTGTGGAAAGGTCACTGGCGGATCTGGACCTTAAGAACATTGACATCCTGTTCATTGAGAATGTGGGGAACCTCATCTGTCCTGTTGATTACAAACTCGGTGAACGCGTCCGTGTTGTGATCGTAAGTGTAAGTGAAGGTGATGATACTGTTCTGAAGCATCCGATGATCTTCAAAAGCTCAGACCTTGCCATCGTTAACAAAGTTGACATCAGTGAAGCTGTAGATGCTGATCCTGCAAAAATGAAGGCTGACATCAAGCAATTGAAACCATCAATTCCGGTACTGCTAACCTCTAAAAATGACAGGATAAGCATTGACAGATGGATAGAGTATATTGAATCGTATATTGAAGAATAATATACCTGTTTCTGATAGATATAAACCTGAGAGACCTAAGTGAGAATCATGCCAAACGATAATGTCATAAAGATGGAACACGGAGCAGGCGGAGAGCCGATGCAGGCTCTGATACGTGACCTGATCCTCAACAACATAACCGGCAGATCTGCAGGACTTGTGGGACTTGATGATCTCGATGACGGTGCAACGATAAACATCTCAAGTATAATTGAAAATAACAACAATAATGGTAACAGTAATGACAATAGCAATTGCAATAATCCTGGTGAGATCGTGGTCACCACAGACAGTCATGTGATCAAACCAGCCTTTTTCCCGGATTCCAACATTGGCAGGCTTGCTGTCTCAGGCACTGTGAACGATCTCGCAGTAATGGGAGCTGAACCTCTTGCTCTTACATGTGCAATGATTGTGCCTGAAGGATTTGAACTTAGCTCTTTTGAGAAAATAGTCAGATCAATGAGCGAAGCTGCAGAAGAGGTGGATGTCCCTATTATAACAGGCGATACGAAAACGGTGGAAAGAAACGGACTTGACTCTATCATAATTAACACTACAGGCATCGGAATAGCGAATGAAGTGATAAGGGACTGCGGTTTGTGTACCGGTGACAAAATAATACTTACAGGCACCATAGGTGACCATGGGATATCGCTTCTGGCTCACAGGGAAGGATTCGAACTTACCACCGATCTGGTGTCTGATGTGGCTCCCTTGTGGAATATGCTAAAGGACGTTGTTCAGATAAGAACTATCGAAGGAAAGCCTGCCATATCAGCCATGAAGGACCCTACCAGAGGAGGACTTGCAGGCACACTGAACGAAATGGCTCAGAAAAGCGGAACAGGGATCCTCATTGAGCAAAATGACCTGCCTATAAAGAAATCAGTAGCATCTGCCTGCGAAATGCTTGGAATAGACCCTCTTGAAGTAGCAAATGAAGGGAAAGCTGTCATCTGTGTCAAGGCTGAACATGCAGAAGAAGTGCTGGCAATTCTTCGTGAACATGAGTATGGCAAAGATGCTGCTATCATAGGAGAAGCAACAGAAGAGAATTTAGGGAAGGTTCTGATGAGGACACCAATTGGTAGCATGAGATATGTGGACCCGCCTACAGGCGATCTTATACCACGTATCTGCTGAAACATGAATTGAATCTGATTCTCTTTTAACTTTTCAAACGACATGACGTTTTTACGAAGTTGTTTCGTTAAATTATATCCATATTAATCAGTAACTAGTAAAATTTATATAACTTCTTTGCTAATTTTGTTACATATTATAAATTTCAAAGAGGATGTATAATGAATAAAAATATAGGACTGATATTCATCGCGTTAGCAATCCTTGCTTCTGGTTGTGTATCTACGACGACCATATCTCCTGTGACATCAGGAGATCTCATCGTGAGTACAGAACCAATAGTCATGAAGGAATTCCAGGAACAGCAAATATCTGTAATTGTCCTGAACAACAATACCAGCCAGCCGATCGATTCCGTAAGCGTAAGTTCTTTCGGCCTCTTTACGGTTCTCGGGGACACTTCTAACATAAACATCCCTGCAACCAAGCAAGCAACTGTTAATGCCAGGATACAGGCCCCTGCATTTGATTCAGTAGAAGATACCACAATGCTGACCATATCATATGCATCAGGCCTTGATGAAGATGAGAAACCTGTGATCCAGACAAAGAACATTCCAGTCCAGACCGTGGTTCTCCCAGATGCAGAATTGCAATTCGTAGGTTTTGTAGAAGATATAGATAATCTGCTTGCAACTCCACCAGTTTCCACCTGGGAAGCTGAAAAGGGTGAAAATGTTACTGTAAAATTCTCAGTTAAAAATAGTGGACAGAGCACGATCCCTGCAGATAGCCTTGTTGTATATATCGATATTGAGAATGAGCTTATCGGAGGAAATGCAAGTTTCAACATAACCCAGGCAATGGCAAGGGGCGGTACATCATATACCCGTGGTGTTGAACTTCCAATCCTTGAAGATGCACCTAACGGGGAAACTGATGTGTCTGTAACACTAATGCAGGGAGATTATGTTCTTGATACCCAATCCCTCGTGCTTAAAGTAAAACTTTAACCAGGTCTGATTCCCATGGGATTTAAAATATCGGGATCTAAAAGGTCCCTATTTTTATTTTTTATTTCCATCAGTTTGATCGTAATCTCATTTTCCGGGTGTGTTGAAACACCAGACGACCTTTATAGGGAGTATGAGCATGTCTTTATTCAGGACATAGATGTGATGTCCACTACCCAGGAAGAAGGTGCTCTCCTGACAGTAACTCCCTATATCCGAAACGATCAGAGCTCTGACAGTTCAATGCTTTCTGTAAAGATCAAGGTGATTGACCAAACCACACAACTGATCGTAGCAGAAAAGGATCTGGACATGGGATACGTAAAAGCTGAATCCATGGCATACAATAGTGCATCACTTGAGGTTCCGGAAGCCGGAAAGTATGTGGTCGAAGTCCAGCTTTTTGAGGATGACAGACTTCTGGAAGAGATGGGCACTTTCGTTACCGTGAAAGAAAAACCATCAGCTGACCAGCCAGCGAATATCAAGCTCACTGACATGAACCTTGTTATCACAAAATTCGTGAACTCAGATCGAGAAGCCGTGGTTGATGTCTCCCCTGGCATCTACAATGAAGGAGGAGATTCCAGGTCCCTAAATATGATCGTAACAGCAAGGGTGGACCCATACACAGCATATACTGAAAGTGACGAACTCGGGATACTCAAAGGATCGAGCAGGGTTAGGGGAAACGTTCGTTTTGTCCTTCCGAGGAATGACGATTACACATTTACAGTTGTTGTTGAAGAGAACGGACGGGAAGTTGCCATATCTGAAAACCCGGCGCCTGTAAAGCTAGATGAGATCTATAAAATAGACGTTGTCAATACGTATCCACTTGTAGAAGAAGGCACACCAATTGTTGAGGAACCAACAGACGAACCAGTCGAAGAACCAGATGAAGATGCAATGCCGGGATTCCAGATCCTGCTTACACTCACAGCAATCCTTCTGACAGCCGGGATTGTTAACAGAGGAATACTAAGCAGTAAAAAGCAAAGAAAATGAAGGGGGATAATATGACAGAGGAAGAAGACAGGTATAATATGGAAAAACGGGAAGAGGAAGTTCCCGCAATGGAAAATGCGAATACAAAAGGAAGAACTTCAAACCGCAACAACAATGACGAATCTTTCAAAAAGCTCGTTAATGCTGCAGTGGTGATCGTCCTTGTGGCTCTGATATTCATTGCCCTGTTCTCCTTCTTTTTTAGCATGCAGGAAGCAATATTTGCCCTTTTTAATCCCAGGTATCAGGCACTCATGCAGGCAGTCTTTAGTCTGATGGTCGTGGTTATGGGAGTTTACATGATCAAGATGTTTTTGGCAAAATGATCAAGGAGAATGACCTCGCTTCTGCAACCTGATAACGTATCAGTAACGAAAAGCGAGGTTACAAAACCTCCAGATATTCTGAGATATGAAAAACAGGAAACAGGAAACATTATTTCTTTTTCAGAACAACTGCCCTGCTGAAAAATAGATTTGGCCTTTCCACAATAGTGAAACCATTATCTAAAGCCGTCCTGACAAACTCATTAAATCTCTTCGATGAAACATGCAGATATGGTTCTGCTATGAACAGTAACCCGTTGGCCTTTACAATGGAAGCCAGCTCATTGATGGTCTTTTCCGGCTTTGAAACCTCATGGAGCATGTAAATGGCTATTGCGAGATCGACCTTCTCTGATATACCAATGATATCTTCTTCAGACTTGTGTAGTACAATATGCTTCTCCAACTCCGTACCCTGGATCTTCTTTTCGAGTTTTCGAAGCATCCCCTCCTGAAGATCAGCCGCTATGACCAGACCGGAACTACCGACCATTCGGGCCATTTCTGTTGAGAAGTAACCGGGACCGCATCCAAGATCAAGAACTGTCATTCCTTCTTTGATATAAGGATCTAGTATCTCCCGGGGTTTCTGGAACCATCTTCTTATCCTGTTATCCAGAATGCCTGAGATCGCAGCCGGACATACACGATTGTATCGAATGTTCACAATATACCCCTCAAAAATAATTAGATTCCATGGAACATATAGTTAACTTAAATCTGCAAGATGTTCCCTTGAAAAGAACATTTCCCGATCATATCCAATGATAGCAGCAGCCACAATAATGAGAACTCCGGTTTCAATCATCTTTGTGGTCTGGGATATATCCAGGATCTCCTGCGACATGTTAACAATAAAGTGGAAAGCAATTGCAGCAATGATACTTTTCCTGTTCTTTATGCATATCCAGCTGATTATCATTCCCATGGGGACGATACTGACAAAGAAATTCAGGCCATACCAGAAACTTTCGTGGAATATCTCATACTGATAGGAATTGTTGACAAATATCAGAGGGAAGTGCCAGAGTGACCACAGTGTGCTGAAAATAAGCGAGGCCTTGAAGTATGTGTGCCGGCTCTGCAGGCTATCAAAAGCATAACCTCGCCATCCCAGCTCTTCAAAGCCTGCTGCAAGTAAAAGCAGCAACAATACCGGGACAAATCCGGTAGAGAAGGAGAAGCCTTCAGCAAGCTGGAACTGTGACGTAGATCCCCCGAACAACAGGGAGATAAAGATCGATGCAAGGACTGACAGAGGCATTAATAGAATGAATACAGGGAGGATTTTTGGTTGTATAAGTCTTATGTTGATCAGCCTGTTAACAAAATCCCTTCTTAGATCCATATTTTTGGACCTGATGATCATGACAATTGATATCAGAAATGGTGCCATAAGCCCTGGCAGCATGAGCAACATATATAGAGCTTCTCCGCCATCCTGAAAGCTTAGATATGCTCCTGCAAACCAGAGAGCATAGGTTATGATAAAAGTTGAAAGATAATAGATGCCAGGTTTGTAATCGTAGTTGGGTATCATTCCATTTCTCCAGTTCTTAATTACGATGGCTTTTCAACCAAAATACTATTTGGCCATTTGCATAAATTTAATTTAGAAGTATTAGTAAAAACTTGTTATTAAAATATATATTTTCTGTTTGAACACACGCCAGATACACCAGATCTCGCTTCTGCACACGCCAGATCACGCTTCTGCATACGCCAGATCTCGCTTCTGCATACGCCAGATCTCGCTTCTGGAGCGCGGACCGAGGTGATGAGCTTCGCTCAACACCTCACTGGAAGTGGAATGGGAGCTTCAATCATAAATTAAAAAATCACAAAAACAAAGGATTCACCCCCAAATTCAGGGAAAAGGGAGTGGAATAATATTGGTCAGATCCAGACCTATGATACTCAGGAAGGTCATTCTTTTATAGTTTTTATTCGATTCTTTTTTTAGTTTTTTAACATCCATACCTAATCTTTTTTGGTTCATCAAATGACCACAAGAGATAAATATAACCATCATAATTATTCATGATGGATGGGAACTATTAACCTCTGGTTTCACTATCTCTTCCTTATTTGGTTCCATTGACATCCATAACCATCGACAGAATTCTCTGCCTAATGGATATTATTGAATGGTTCCAAAGCTGAGTTCAATGACCTGAACCGAGGTCAGGTCATGTGAAATATCTAATGAATAATAGTTAGGAATAGAGAGAACATGTCTGAGAATTTTGATGTTAAGCTGGACAATGAGAGCTATCTTCCTGATCCATCGGTAAAAGAAAATTCCTGGATGCAGGATTATGAAAAGGTCTATAGTGAATCTCTTAAGGACCCTGAAAAACACTGGGAAAGTGTTGCAGAGGAACTTGAATGGTTCGAAAAATGGGATAAGGTGATGGAATGGGACCATCCTTATGCAAAATGGTTCACCAATGCCAGGATGAACATCACTTACAACTGCCTTGACCGGCATGTGTTCAATGGGAAAAGGAACAAGGTCGCAATGATCTGGGTAGGCGATGGAGGAGAAGAACAGGTTGTCACCTATCGTCAGCTTTACCGTGAGGTCATGAGATTTGCCAATGGTCTCAAGTCCCTGGGGGTTGAGAAAGGGGACAAGGTCTGCATATATATGCCACAAGTTCCTGAGCAGATCGTGGCAATGCTGGCGTGTGCACGTATAGGTGCGATCCATAGTGTGGTATTCGGAGGATTCGGTGCCAAAGCATTGCATTCCAGGATAAAGGATGCACAGGCAAAGATCGTCATTACTGCGGATGCAAGCCTTCGGCGTGGTAAGCGCATTGATCTTAAGTCCCTTGTGGATGAAGCTGTGGTCAATGCCTCATGTGTTGAGAAGATAGTGGTCCTGAGAAGGATGACACCGCAAATGGAACTCTTTTCTGAGATAGAGGTTGACTTCTATGAGATAATGGAAGATGTTGATAAGGAATGTGAGCCCGAGATGATGGACTCTGAGGATCCTCTGTTCATTCTTTACACCAGCGGAACAACCGGTCCGGCCAAGGGGATAGTTCATGCCTGTGGTGGCTACATGGTAGGCACTTACTACACTACAAAGAACATTCTGGATCTGAAAGAGAACGATGTCATGTGGTGTACTGCGGATCCGGGATGGATCACAGGGCATAGTTACATTGTTTATGGCCCTCTTTCCATGGGTGCGACGATCCTCATTTCAGAGACAACACCCGACCATCCTGACCCGGGTGTCTGGTGGAGCATGATAGAGGAGTTCGATGTGAGCGTCTTTTATACGGCACCAACAGCGATACGCATGTTCATGAGAATGGGTGAAGAGTGGCCCGGAAAGTACAACCTGAGCTCCCTGAGGGTCCTGGGTTCGGTTGGCGAACCTCTGAACCCGGAAGCGTTCAAGTGGTACTATCGTGTGATCGGCAAGGAGAAATGCCCCATTCTGGATACCTGGTGGCAAACCGAAACAGGTATGCACATGCTTACCACACCAGTTGGGGAACCCATGAAACCGGGATTCACTGGAAGACCCATACCTGGTGTGATCGCTGATGTTGTGGACGAGAATGGCGATCCGGTGCCGGCAGGAACAGGTGGTTTCCTTGTGATAAAACAACCCTGGCCTTCCATGATGAGGACAGTTCATGGTAATGATGAAAGATATCGTCAGTACTGGACGACAATCCAGAACTACTACAGTGCAGGTGACCTTGCCGTAAAGGACGAGGATGGCTATATCATGATACAGGGCCGTTCCGACGATGTCCTTATCGTTGCCGGTCATAACATCGGCAGTGCAGAGGTCGAGAGTGCGCTTGTTTCTCATGAGGCTGTGGCCGAAGCCGCTGTAATAGGAAAGCCTGATCCTCTAAAGGGGGATTCCATCAAAGCCTTCGTCATACTTCGAATGGGCTTCACATCTTCTGATAAATTGAAGCTTGATCTCATGTATCATGTAAGAATGAACCTGGGACCAATTGCCATGCCTTCTGAGATCGAATTCGTAGATTCGCTACCAAAGACTCGTAGCGGAAAGATCATGAGGAGATTGCTTAAGGCACAGGAACTTGGAATGGATCCGGGGGATGTATCCACGTTGGAGGATTGACGCGCCAGATCACCAGCTCCAGATCTCGCTTCTGGAGCGTGGACCGAGGTGGTGAGCTTCGCTCAACACCTCACTGACAGCAGAACGGAAGCTTCAATAGTAGATTCAAAACAGCAAAACCAAAGCTCTTCATCACAAACTTCAGAGAAATTGAATTGCGGAGGAACCGAGGACAGATGAATAAATCTGTCGCTACCCCTCTTCTTTTGAGTGAATGAAAACTCCCTTTTTTAACTTTTTGTATAAAATTAATTTTTTAATGCGATTACAGTTATCGATGATTAAACTATTAAGTAGGTTAAAAGACCATAGATATACGTATAAATATCTATATTGAGAACGAGTTTTCAAGACACGATGGGCAGTAGATTTGGAAAGGATACTCATGAATAGGGCTGAGATGGATGGAGTTGACAAGTTTGCATTCTGGCTATCTACAATATTTAGATTGATGTTGATCATAGGATGCATAGTGGCAACATTGACGGGTAACTGGATGCACTTAGGTTTCTTCATATATGTTCTGGTTGTGACCTTCCTGCCAAGTCTAATCGAAAAAAGGTACAAGTTCAAGTTCCCCAACGAATTTGAAGTACTGATCATGCTCTATATCTATGCATCTCTCATGTTGGGTGAATACGGAGAGTATTTCGAAATATTCTGGTGGTGGGACCTCTTCCTCCACACATCTTTAGGTATAATCTTTCCAGCACTTGGCTTTATTTTGGTATATGTTTTGAACTCTGAACATCAAGTAAATCTAAGCCCCTTTTTCATAGCATTATTTTCGTTCAGCATCGCAGTATCGTTTGGAGCAATCTGGGAGATATTTGAATATGTAATGGATGGATTATTCGGGCTTAATATGCAAAAATCAGGGCTTGTGGATACGATGTGGGATCTGATCGTCGAAACAGCCAGTGCATTCTTGATGTCTACAATGGGATACTTGTATCTGAAGAAGGATATCCATGTCAATCTTTTCAAGAATGCGGAAAGAAAGTTTATCGAACGGAACCCTCGGCTGTTCAGGAAATAATGTGTGTTGATTTTATTAGGGATTATATATCCTTTTTTTAATTTCGTTGGACAAACGGATGTAAGTGGAACCCTAAAGTCATGATTAAAAATAGAAAATAATATGAAAGGCTCCTCATTGTTTTGCCGTGCACAAGACAATTGGGAGCACTATTACTGATTGTTAAACAAACTTATTTCTAAAAATTAAATGGTTTGTAGATATTCTACAAAACCAATCTTCACTCAAGATTGTGCATCTGAGGCAGGGATATGTCCAACGGCTCTCCATATGCCCTGTCGCCTGCATCGCCAAGTCCTGGGAGGATATAGCCCTTCTTATTAAGCTCCCTGTCGATCTTTGTGACGTATATCTCCACTTCCGGAAGCTCCTTCTTGATTGCATCTATACCCTCAGGAGCTGCAAGAATACCGACAATTATGACCCTTTTGGGGTTTCCGAACTTCTTCAGTTCCTTGACCGTTTTCAGGAGAGTAGAGCCTGTGGCGATCATAGGATCTGAGATGATCATTGTGTCCTTCGAGGTTATATGTGGGATCTTTGTATAGCTCATGTCGATTTCAAAGTCCGGGGCCTTTCCCCTGGAAGCTGAAACAATACCCACCTTTGCGTTCTCGAATGTCTTAAGGAGGCCTTCCATCAGAGGAATTGCGACCCTGAGAACAGTTATTATCAGCACATGGTCCCTGTCGCCCGGAGCCACACCATCGGTTCCTTCCAAGGGGGTTTCTATCCTGATGTTCTCGAAATCCATTGTTTTTGTGAGCTCATATCCCATGTACCTGCCAAGCTTGACAAGACCTTTCCTGAACTTAATGTTCTTTGTCTGCTTTGACCTGAGTGTTGTAAGTATCTCCATAAGGTATGGGGAATCTTCGAATGAATAGACTCCCTCCCATCTTTCGTCTTTGAACATGCATTTTCCTCAATTTATTTTGTAGATTAACGTTATTTTAACAGTTGGTCCATGATTATGGCACATATTGCCCCCACTGCCATTCCTGATGCCAGTATGCTTCCAGCGATCTGTGGAAAATGGGCCAGGAATTCCGGAGGAAGCTGTGGTGCACCAAGTCCGAGGACCAGTGAGCTTGCAAGTATCAGTGTGTTCCTGTCGTTGAGCTCGACCTTATCCTTTATCAGCTTGAGGCCGGTGACGCCTATCATACCGTAGAGTGCCACTGTCAATCCTCCCATAACCGGTGCAGGGATGGTTGCAAGCAGGCCTGAGAACTTTGGTATCAATGAAAGTAGAATAAGTATTCCTGCACCGATCTGCACCACCTGGAGGGTTGAGACCCTTGTCAGTGCTACAAGACCTATGTTCTCAGAATAACTGGTGGTACCGCATGCTCCGAATATACCGGCAATTGAACAGGAAAATCCTTCGGAAGCAATTCCTTTGTTGACCTTTTTGTCATCGATCGGGAGATCTGCTATGGTCGAGATCGCATGATAGTCTCCAACACTCTCAATGATGCTGACCATGAAGGCGAACAGCAGGATGATTATTGCGCTTATGTCGAATACGGGTGTTCCCCATGGCATCAGTTTCGGAAGGCTGAAGAACGGCAGTTCCCTGACAAGACTGAAGTCCACAAGTCCGAGTGGTATGCTTATGATGTAACCCACAAGTGCACCCGAAATTACAGGCATTGCCTTTAAGGTCCCTTTTGCCTTCAGGGAGATCAGTATGGTGGTTGTGAAAGTTAAAAATGCCACAAACAATGAGGGGAATATGGAAGTTCCGGCCGGATCCACAAAGAAGTTGACAGAATATTTAACGGCAACATGAGCAAGAGAAAAACCTACTAGCATTATCGTGATACCGGTAACAAGGGGTGAAAATAGTCTCTTCAACCTGCCGATCAGAGAAAGTCCGCCGGTGATACCTTCGATAATTCCCCCAACTATCAGGGCACCCTGGACAGCAGCCATACCCATTCCGGAACCGATAGCGATAATGCCGGGAATGAATGCAAAGCTCGAGCCCTGGACGATGGGGTACTTAGAACCTAAGAACGTTTGCATAAGGGTCGCCACGCCCATGGCAAGCAGGACGGCCTGTATCAGTACGGCAATTTCCGAGATCTGCATTCCGATGGCAGATCCTACCACCAGCGGGACGGTGATGGTTGCTCCGAACATCGCCAGTACGTGTTGAAATCCTAGAACGATCCGTTTCATTTTTTAGCTCCAGAGAGTAAAGGGGGTTGATAGATGGGGAATATTCGAACTTTTTATAGAATGATAAATACACAGATAAACTGAGATAGTAAATTTGTTCTTTATTCTTAACTTTCACCCTTTATCCATAATATCACTTGACGAAGATTTCGATAGAAATGTCAATTGGACAATCTCCAACCCATACCTCGAAATAATATTCGAATCCCTTGAAAACCAACTTACAATTTTACAAATAAAGACAGATATAAAAAAGTTTATTGTTATACAATATATTTAAATAAAGAGAGTATTTATTTTAAAAATTGGGAGTGACTTATATGAGCAGTGAAGACCAAATTGATGAAAAGTATATTGAAACTCTATTAATTAATGGAAAAGAAGTCTCGAGAAGAAAGGGAACCATTGAGGAGATCCATGATAAAGCAAAAAAAGATGAACATATTCTCGAACCCTCTTATTTTTCTGTACCTGAATTACCAATACCTGACATAACAATGATTGCATCCAAATTAACATGGGAGATAATAAAGTCAGGTAAACCTACAATAGATGCAGATGATTCTGCCCTACATGTGTTCTCAAAAAAAGACAGTAATTGGACAAACTATGTTAATAGTAAAAAAGGGGAATCTGATAAGATTCAGTGGAAATTGGACAATCTGTTTGGAATTAATTGTTTTGATGTCATTTTTAAAATTATAACTAACTACGGAGCTGAAAATCCAAATGTTGGAGGTAAATGGATTCCAAGTACATACGTTCATTTTTTGAAATGTAGCTCTCGATGGCCTTGGAATATTGAAGGAAAAGCTTCTGTTTCTCCTATAATAAATGATGGTACTTCTAATGAACCCATTCCAGTCTTCACTCTCACCGTCAATCTTGCAGCTAACCAAGGTATTATTACTAAGCGTATGCTGAGCTATCAATTTAACATAGACGGTGACAAAGGCATTGAAAGAATTGAAGACGAATTCTTAAATCTCTAACATTATGGCTCTGTAAAATTTCTATAAAATTTACTATTAATAGGTTGAAAATGTCAAATATACAAGCAACTAAAAGTGCTTTTCGGATTATTGCTGATATTAGTTGTGCTCTATTATTGAGGATTTCGACAGAGCCGGACATTCATAATTGATGATATGATCATCCCATCAATTAATTACTACAATAGTACCAATCATCTTATTGTGCCTTCATCAATGAAAGCGCTTAACTAATCTTCGCTACAAACGCGATTGTTGAAGCACACAGAAACGGAGTAAATATGACAGAAGTTACAAAAGTATTACTGCTTCTCAAGAACATGGTCTACGAAAGTACCAGCCCCATGGAAACCCTTCGGTTTGCAAATTACTATCGCAATAAAGGTCTTGATGTTGTTGTTATCATATTCGGGCCGATGGGAGTCATCCTTGGAAAAGCTGATAAATGCGGATCTCCTGCCTACGATGATAAGATAAGGGAATGCATGGAACAGGGTGTACAATTCAAGTGCTGCAAACTTGGAGCATCCATTATAGGAATGAAAGAGGAAGAGCTTATTCCTGGTATTGAGCTTATCGAGTCGCATGAGATAGCAGAGATGCTTCTGGAATACTGTAGTGAAGGACAACTGATCGTTACGCTATGATATGATCAATGATGTGGACTCAAACCTGAATATTGCATAAGGCCGAATTCTTAATGTATGGTATTTCAAGTGTAAGTACTCATTTTCTGTATGTGTTCGATACCACATATCCACTGATCCGACTACCAAAGTCCTATTCACATCTAATCGGAGAAACGGCTCATTTTTTCGAAATCGATAACAATGGAATTCCTTTGCTTGTAATATCTCTCGACAAGAACTTTGATGGTGACAAAAAAGTTATGCAAAAATGTGATAACTCCGACCTTGAAACCCGCCTGACATCCCTCGAAAAACAGATGAAATCGTTAGAGAAATCAATACAGACCAACGGCTCTTCATCACGAAAACCAAAAGAACAAGATTGTGGTGGGCCCGGTGAGATTCGAACTCACGACCCCCGCCGTGTAAAGGCGATGTCATAACCGACTAGACCACGGGCCCAATGTTGCTAATAATGCACATCAGTATCCGCCACAATCTTAGTGGTGTGGGATGTGCAACCCCATAATAGCATTAGTCATATATAATGTTTTTGTGTAGGGCCGGGGATGTGCAGGAATGAATCACAACCATTAATAATCAGTAGTGCATACGTTGGTAGCATGACCGATAATAATGAAGAACCTGAGATAGTGCAGCAGAGTAAGCAGCTTGAGGAGTTCAAGGTTGATCTCAACTACAATGAGGAGATGGGACAGATCGTTATATGGATGCCTGTGGATGGACATGATATGCGTGTAGTTACCACAAGCGAGGACGGTAAGCTGGATTGCGTTTTTTACAGGATGTTCCCCAGTCCGGAAGCAGCTCAGGAAGCCTATGAGGATCTTGCAGTTGCACAGGATATAAGGGATATGTTTACCCGCAGTGGGATTGGAAAGAAATGTAACTTATAATAGTTGATGTTTAGTAACAATTAATAATAAATTTGGAATTTCATAATTCCACACCCATAATTACCTCATATATTAACAAACCTTCAAGAGGAAGCCTATCGCATGCGAATCGGAGTATATATCTGCCACTGTGGATTGAACATTGCAAGTGTCATCAACATGGATGCACTGCACAAAAAGGTCGAGGAGATGGGGGATGTCGCCCTTGTGAAAGACATCCAGTTCATGTGCTCTGACTTCGGGCAGGAACAACTGATCGAGGATATCAGGGAAAACAACATTGACAGGATCCTGGTCGCAGCCTGCACTCCGAAACTCCATGAGCCTACTTTCAAGAGGGTTCTCGAGAAAGCAGGTATCAATCCGTATCTCCTGGAGATCGCGAACATCCGTGAGCAGTGCTCCTGGGTGCACATGCACAACCAGAGTATGGCCACCCAAAAGGCATTCGATCTTATCAAAATGGGAGTTGCAAAGCTGAAGCTGCTCCAGCCTTTGCAGATCCGCACGTACAAGGCGAACAAGGACGTCCTTGTCATCGGAGGCGGTGTTGCCGGTATCGAGGCAGCCCTGACGCTGGCAGATGCCGGAACGCACGTCCACATGGTGGAGAAGGAACCCACCATCGGCGGTAAGATGGCATTGCTCAATGAGGTTTTCCCCACCAATGACTGCTCCATCTGTGTGCTGGCACCCAAGATGACGGACGTGCAGAACCATCCGAACATCGAGATGAGGACCTATGCCGAGATCACTGACATCTCCGGTTCAGTTGGGGATTTCACAGTAAAAGGCATCCAGCGCTCCAGATACGTGATCGTTGACCGCTGCAAGGGATGTATCGACCAGTGCTCCAATGTCTGCCCTGTGGAGATACCAAACCCGTTCGACAGCGGCCTTGGCAAGGTAAAGGCCATCAGCATGGCTATTCCGCAGGCCGTCCCGCAGTCGGCTTACATCAACAACGAGTTCTGCGTTGGCTGCGGACTGTGCAAGCAGGCCTGCCCGGCAGATGCTATTGATTATGAAATGAAGGAAGAGGAGTTCTCGTTCACCGTCGGGGCTGTGATAGTTGCCACGGGTTACCAGGGATTCGATGCAAAACGCAAAGAGGAGTATGGTTACAGCGTCTATCCGGATGTCCTGACCAATATGGAACTGGAAAGACTGCTCAATGCATCAGGACCAACACGTGGCAAGGTTGTAGTGCCATCCACCGGAGAGATGCCTAAGAAGGTCGCCTTCATCCAGTGTGTCGGCTCCAGGGACGAGACCGTCGGCAACCCATACTGCTCACGAGTATGCTGCATGTCCTCCATGAAGAACGCACAGATGATAAAGGAACGCTATCCGGATTGTGATGTTACGATCCATTACATTGATGTACGTGCGTCCGGCGAGATGTATGAGGAATACTATGTACGCTCACAATCAATGGGAATCAATTTTATCCGCGGCAAGGTTGCAGAAGTTCAGCCTGACCCGCAGGGCCAGATGCAGCTTCGCTATGAGGACACACTTGAGTGTGCCATCCGTGAGGATCCTTACGATCTTGTAATCCTGGCAACCGGAATGGAAGCCAGCACAACTTCAGATCCGATAGCAAAGATGCTGAACCTCTCAAAAAGGCCTGACAGGTTCTTTTCAATCGCACACCCCAAGATGAGACCTGTGGATGCACACATAAACGGCGTCTTCATCGCGGGCTGTGCCTCAGGTCCAAAGGAGATCCAGACATCCATCGCACAGGGAAGTGCAGCTGCTGCAAGGTCCACCCGCCTGCTGGCAAAGGGCGAGCTTAAGAATGACCCGTTCAGTGCACACGTGGATCCTGAAAAATGCATCGGATGTCGTATATGTGAAGATACCTGTAATTTCAATACCATCAAAGTAATAGAAGGCAAGGCGGTTGTCGATGAGATCTCCTGCCAGACATGCGGTTCATGCAGTGCATCTTGCCCCACAGATGCGATCACCATGCCCCACAGCACTGATGAGCAGATCATAGCACAGATCAGGGCAGCCCTTGAGGTAAAAGACGAATTTCCTCTGATCATCGCATTCCTCTGCAACTGGTGCAGCTATGGTTCAGCCGACCTTGCAGGAACATCAAGAATACAGTACCCTACTAACGTAAGGATCATCAAACTCATGTGTGCCGGACGCGTGGACCCGGACTTTGTGCTGGAAGCACTGCAGGTAGGCGCTGACGGAGTGCTCGTTACCGGCTGCCGTCTCGATGAATGTCACTACATACTCGGAAACCATGATGCAAAGCACAGGATGGAGAACCTGAAAGAAGTTCTCGACGAGATGGGACTGGACCCGGCAAGGCTGAAGCTGCAATGGATATCCGCAGCAGAAGGCGACAAGTTTGCAAAGACCATAGAGGATTTCGTTGACGAACTGACCGAACTTGGCCCTGTTGGCTCAGAGTTGCCGGAGGTAAATGAATGACCGACGAAGAGAAGCCCATGGAAGTCTCAAGGGAGATGGACATACAGGACAACCACATTCTTTACAAGCTGGTCTCCGACAGGTCTGAAAAGACGCTTGATTACGATTACAAACGATGTATGGGATGCGGGATCTGTGTAAGGATCTGTCCCACAAAGGCACTGGAGCTCGGACCCATCAAGGAAATAGCCACAGGCATGGACGCACCGCCTGTGATGATGGACCTTGAGAAGTGCACCTTCTGTTCCATGTGCGTGAACTTCTGCCCGGTAACAGCGCTGGAAATGCGGACTGAAGGAGATTTCCCTGAAGAGGAGCTTTTCCCTGTACTGGAGTACAAGGTCGAGATGAACGAGAAATGTGTCCCTTGCTCTCTCTGTGAAGCAGCCTGCCCGGAGGATGCCATTGAACTGGAATACACATTCCCTAAAAAGGAAGAGATAGCACCACTGAAGGAGAACGCCAAAGGCGAGATCGAGATAGACACCGATAAGTGTAACCTTTGCGGCATTTGTGCGTATTTCTGTGATGCCTTCCTAATGCTGGAAAAGGAAGCGACACCGACCGACCCCATGCCATTCGAGCAACTTATCGTTGACGAAGACATGTGCGATTACTGTATGCTCTGCCAGGATATATGTCCCGAGAATGCCATCAAGGTCAAGGGCGAGCGTCCCTGCGAACCGCCAGTTGTCTCAGGACATGTCACCGTTGACGATGACAAATGCACACGCTGTGGCTGGTGTGATGCTGTATGCCCTTATGACGCGGTCGACCTGGTCAAGCCGTTCGAAGGCGAACTTGTCCTTGTCGATGAACACGTTGAGAAATGCGACACGCAGGGCTGTCATGCATGTTTCAACATCTGCCCTTCACACCTCTGGTACGTTCCTGAGGACGGAAAGAAGATCGCAGCAGTACACGACCTCTGCACTTACTGCGGAGCATGTGTTAATGCCTGTCCTGTGGATGTTATGAAAGTCGCACGCAGCAAGGTGAATCACACTGAGATACCTGACACGCCCTGGGCAGCAGAGTGGAAAGATGCCATCGATTCACTGCTGACAAAGGAAAGGAAACGACCGGACCTGTCCAGGGCACTTGAAGTCGAACCCGAGCCTCTGAAAGAACATGTGGACATCGCGTTCCCTGATGTCGATGAAGAAATGATGGCAAAGGTTTCTGAAAGGATGCAGAAAGCAAAGGATTCCATCACTGAACCGAAGTTCAGGAGGATACTGAACAAAGGCAAGGCTGAAGAGGTCCACCGGTCAATTCAGAAATGAAATGAAATGAAGAAAGGGAAAACTGGAAAACTCCGGGATTTTCCCCTTTCAACTTTCGCTTTTCATTCATTCATTCATTCATTCATTCATTCACAAGTTTTCAGTCATTTTTTCAGGAAACAGATAGCATCCTGCTTCTCCGGATCTGCCGACACACATGCATGAGCACCTGTAACAGCAGGAACATCGATCAGTTTTATTATATCGCTGAAACTATCGTATTCAGGAAGGACATCTGAGAATGAATTTGCTGATCTCTCAAAGAACCTCTCATTGAACTGAGATTCAGGCTCGTCAGGATACAAAGGCAGGTAGATGATCTCTTCCTCGACAAGATCCAGGAAGAAATGGGTACCATAGGAAACATCAGGCCTGTGCTCGGTGGTCTGCCTTGCTACCTCGATGAGCACGGACGTGTTTCGTATCTCCGAATATGTCACGTTGACACCAAGTTCAAGGTTACTGCTACCCCACCTTCCAGGTCCCATGAGGATGAACTCCTCCCCCTCTTTACCCAGCTTTTCGTTCAGATGACCGATTATCCTTCCAAGGGATTGCTTCTTTTCAAAATCAATATCTGTAGAATATATAACAGGATCCACATAGACGATATAACGGATATCAGGAACAACCCCTCCGCAAATGGTCTTTGAAGACTTGAACAATATTTCATCCGAACTAAGGTCAGCAGGCACTGAAAGTGATTCCACCTTTCCGGGGATCTTCATCGGCCTGCACTGGAGGATGTTAAGCTTGATGTTGTTCGACTTGCCGATAAATGCAGTGAATTCCACATCCACAGGCTGACCATATGCTTTTTCGATGGTCTGGATGGCATTACCGATGATCTCAACGAACTTTGTTTTGGATATCAGATTATTGAAAGTAAGTACAGGCTTCCCATCGGAGGCTGATATGAAGTTTGTGACAGGGTCCCTGAGATAGTCATCCTTCAGTAGAGAAGTATACATTCTCAGCCTGGGATAATCAAAATCCTTAAGCAATGTGGAAACGGGAACCGTCCTAAACTCGTTCCTTTCAAGGTCCAGCAGGTCCACCTCTATCTGGGAATACCTGGCGATCTGGCGACCCCTCTCAGGCCTCAGTTGGGGATGGCTTACCGAGACGATACGTGGATAATCCCGATCAACACGGTCCACGGCCCGCGTACCAAGTCCGAACACCAGACGTATCATACCTTTGTTCGGATCGATCTGCTCACTCCAGGCAAATAGGTTCCTGGAGAATGTCACACCTGCCAGAGCCGGGAAGAAGTAGTTCTTGTAGTGAGTACCTGATACACGCTGTACAAGGATTGCCATCTGCTCATCAGTATTATCAAGGCCATGTACCTTGCGGTAGATCAGCGCATCCGGATCAAGAGCACTGGCATAGACCAGTTTGACGGCTTCCAGGAAAGCAGCCAGTCTTTCCTCAGGGTCTCCCTGGTTCGTGCAGAACTCGCTCCGGTACTTTCCTGCAAATGCATTGCCGAAATTGTCTTCCAGCAGGCTGCTTGACCTGACGATTATAGGAGCCTGACCGAAATAATCCAGCATACTGCGGAACTGCTCCATAATATCAGCAGGGAATGTTCCCTCAAGGAAACGTTGTTCGACCTCCCGGAACTCCTCCTTTGAGAGCCGGTAGCCATTTGAAAGGTCGATCTTCAGACGAAAGAGGTCGTTGTTGATGAGGAATGTAAAGAAAACATCGGAACCGATGTAGAATGAATCATGAGGCTCCATGATCTTTGCGAACTCGCCAGTGTCATCTTCCTTGAGAACAATGTTCCTTGAAAGCAACATTCCGACACTTTTGCCACCGATCATCCCGGAACCGATGATCCTTTCCCTGATATAGAGCAGGTCATCGATATCGAAATATTTCTCGGCGAGTTCCCTGAACCGTGGCCTGTCACCTATGATCATACGGCATAGTTCACTTTTGAGCGCCATCATTTCCTGCAGAGGGATCTTACCTTCCTCATAGAGCATTTGATACTGCAACGCCTTGCTATAGATCGTGTCCCAGGGAGCTATGCTGCTTACCCCCGGATCCAATATGTGGCGGTCTTTCCCTCCGGAGACTGATGCCGCTTCTCCGCTGTTGAACAATGGGACCCACTCGTCCTCCTGCATGAGATGGGGGAGGAACATCTGGCTTGAATAACGGCCATACACCTTTAGCGGATGGATGTATGCATTGCCTTCCACATGGTAGAAGTTCAGGAGCAACTGCGTGGTCTCCCTTATAGCTGCTACCGCCTGATGGCCATGCCTTCCTTTTGTAAGTGCAAAATACGTTACCGTGTCAAGCTCATAAAGATAGGGACATGTGGCCTTAAAGAAATTCGCAAGCAATTCGTCTGTTGCCCATTCAACAACCAGTGTTGAAAGGTTATCGAATACGTAGAATACCTCACGACCATAGCTCTCAATGATCCTGTGGACCTCAGTACTGAAATAATCAAAACCCTTTGCGGGATCGACTTCGACGATATCCAACCCCTTAGTTGGTTCCAGGATCAGCCTGTGGGGAGCAAATCTGATATAGACACACCTGTGCCCCTCTTCTATCGCATTGTCCATGAACTTCTCTGCAAAGAAGATGTAATCCTCAAGGTCGTCAACCTGCCAGACAACGTTGTCACCATACCATAGGTTCTGAAGCAGTTCGTCGAGTCCCTCTAATCCGCTGCTCGCTATTCTTTTATCCATTATAGTACCCGGAAAAATATTTCTGAGTACTGCAATAAGTAATTTTCTATCAGGAGGGGCTTGCCCATAAAGTCCTCTTGACCACAAACTACGCTACTTGACCACAAAGTAGTACGTTTGACCATAAAGTCAAATTTTGACTATAAATTCTCTCTGTCATATGTGCGGCAACAGTTTATGGATTGAACTATTCATTTAGTCCGAAAAAATCGTATTTTTGACCGAAAATTCATGTTATTATTGTTATTCAGTGGTTTCATTGCCTGTCAACATCAATCCAGTTTGGTGGATGAGGGATTAGTCTAAAACGGATTTCAACTTGGGAAATCATTGCCACATTTGAAGGTATATACTCTCCATCTAAGGACTGGATTTTTAGGTAAACAGCATAATTCTGGGTTTAATCAATAAATCCTCTTAAAAAGAATACTACCCATAACAGAAAACAGCATACTGCCAAAAGGTTGTACTCTATTTTTTCTATTGCTGCAAAATAACCTTCCAAACCACCAAGGATAGCAAGGACTCCAAAATAAACAAGAGTATCCATACTGGTAAAGTCTCCCGATATGATCGAACTCAAATTGAAATAGAGGTAAAATCCGATAACAGGTATCACTCCAATCATAACGGATCCGATCTTATTCCTTGTAATCAACCATGTATAATAGGAGCTAGTGCCAGAAGAAATAATCCCAAAGTCTCAATCAGAAACGTCAATGGGCTACCAATTATTATTTTTAATGCATCTTTAAAATACAATACTCCAGTTGTAGCAATGATTATTACTGAAGATATTATGATTGGAATTACTAAATTTTTGATGTTCATTAATTACTCCCACGATGGAATTTCTTCTTTGAAATGGATTTTTCTTTACATATGCAAAATTATATTCTGTAATATAAAAAATAATTGGTATGTTTCGTTACATTAAATGTAGAAAATCCTCCGCATATTGATATTCATAAATGAAAATTGCAACAGCTGTAGCCCTGTTTTTATGACGTGACTGAAAATCCACATTTTTGTCCGAAAAATGATTCAAATAGATGCAAAGTTGTTGACGTTTTCCCATGGAGATTACCTAGCCAGGATCACAGCCAGTTGACAAAGGTCCGTTAGCTCCCACTCTTATATTCTACATTTTTTAAGCAAATACGGATATTGGTTCACCATCTATATTCACACAGTTAACATTTTTGCCCGATGTATTTATCTACTTCTAATTGAAATATATTGCCGATGTTGGGGAGTTGTAATAGATGCAAATGAAATCATGTCACATATTTTACATTGCAATGACAATTGGTTTTTTGACTATGGCCACAGGTAGTGCTGCGGCAGATACGATTATTGTCGGCGATAGTGGGACTGTAGATTATACTACCATACAGGCAGCCATCGACGCTGCAAATAATGGTGATACGATCTTTGTTTATCCTGGGAAGTATTCAGAAAACGTTGATGTAAACAAAGAGTTAGCAATAGTTGCGGAATCTGGAAATCCAGATGATACGGCTGTTCAAGCCGCAGACTCAAATGATTCTGTATTTCATGTGACTGCAAATAACGTAACAATCAGCGGATTTAACATAACAGGTGCCAATAGCACTGAAAAAAACAGTCCTGCCTATGGAATATATCTTGATGGAGTTCCTGTATTTGTTCCCGTAAAGGATACTGAGGTCCAAGGTTGTATTATTACTAACAACCGATTGTTCAACAATAGCATAGGTGTCTTTTTGGAGGGATCCAGCAATAATGTACTGAGTAATAATACTGCGTCAGGCAACCGTATCGCCATCTTTTTGTCGAGTTCCAACAACAGCGAACTGAGTAATAATGCTGTACTGAACAATGAAGGAGGCATCCTTATGTATGGAGGCTCTAATAACACATTTAACAATAACAACATTTCGAACAACGGGATTGCTATTGTTTTGCACTTTTATAGCAACGACAATACGTTTATCAATAACAGAGCTTCGGACAACGAACATGGTATCTACATTAGAGAAGCCTCAAATCTCACACTTATAAATAACACTGCAAACTTCAACAAACGTGACGGTATCTACCTTGATTCTTCTCATTACAACGTGCTGGAAGGCAACACAGCAAATTCAAACGGTGAACATGGAATCTATCTTAATGATTTTTCCTGGGGCAATTATCTGGGAAACAACACTGCTTCGAATAATGAGCACGGAATCCTGTTGTATTATTACAGCGACCATAACTCATTGATCAATAATACTGCAAATTCGAACGAACAATATGGCATCTATCTGAATGAAACCAGCAACAACAGCATCGAGGGAAACACTGCAAACTCGAACAAAGTACATGGGATATACCTGAAGTCTTCCACATTCAACACCATTATTAATAATACTGCAAACTTGAACGACTATCACGGTATCAATCTCAATCAATCCAATAACAAAACTGTGAATACCGATATCGTAACACATGATTTCAAATATTGCAAGTTCCTTGAAGATTCCAGCAATAACAACACGGTGAGTGGAAATCATCTATTCGACAATGGAAAAGGTCTCGTTGCAAATGTTTCTGAAAATAACATTGGTATCAACTACATCAACGATAGGGGAATTACTGAGATGCCTTTTATCGGTTCCGTGCTGACAATGATCATGTTGGGAATCGCATTTATGTTTATAAGAAGAGAATGAGGTGTGTCGGGCTTAATTAAAAACTGTAGAGAAGGTGACAGTTAAAACAAGGGAGATTGGCGTTTTTTACTTTTTGTCCGAAAATTCATGCTGTTGTCCAATAAGTGTTCTATTTTTCAGACAAAGCGCAATATTGCAACTTTGTCCGAAAAATCAATTTGTCCGAAAAAACGTATTTTTGACCGAAAAATGATTCAAATAGATGCAAAGTTGTTGATGTTTTCCCATGGGGATCACCAAACCAGAATCATATCCAGTTGACAAAGATCCGTTAGCTCCCACTCTTATAGTCTACATTTTTTAAGCAAATGCGCTATTGGTTCAACATCTATACTCACACAGTTAACATATTTGTCCGATGTATTCATATACTTCCAACTAAAATATATTGTCAATATTGGGGAGTTGTTATAGATGCAAATGAGAATTAAGCAAGTTGTATTGGTTTGTTTGATTGTGGTTTTGTTATTGGTAGTAATCTCTACCCAAATACACGTTTTTCCTGAAGATGGTGTTGAAAATGACACGGGAGAAACCATGGATGAGGTCCACATAGATGAGCAGATGGGAGAAGAACTCGTGGATGAAAATTTATCCGAGCGTGGTATCGTGGTTGGGGATTGTTTTGGTGCCACATATTCTTTACGAAATGGGGATGTTATCAAGCTTTCCGATGACCATGAACTCACGGTAAAACATATCGATGGGATAAATGAAGAGGTACTGATAGAGTTATCGGAAAACGGTAGGGTGATTGATGATGAATATCTATCAGCTTCATTGGTGGATCCGACCTGGGATATTTGCGTTTCCAAGGAAAATGAATCATTGGTGTATAAAGCCAATTTAAAGTATATATTTCAGTATAACAAAAGCAATGTGGCTGTAGTTCACATTAGTTTCCCATCCCCGATTCCAGAAGAGGAAGTACCAAGATTGGAATCTCCTGAATATTACGTCATTTTAGATTGTGAAGAATGGGAATCTCCCATACCACCTTTTTGATACCTTGGAACTTGCCCTCAATATCACGCTTTGTCCGAATATTCATAATTTTGTCCGAAAATTCGTGCGGTTGTCCGATAAATACCCTATTTTTCGGACAAAGCAGCAATATTGATGAAATTTTAATATCGCACATTTACAACCAAGTAATGATTTTCTGTCCGTTTAATAGTCGGAAATAGCTTACCGACATGCGATTTGACCACAATGTAGGCAACTTGACTATAAAGTAAGGTAGTTGACCACAAAGTAAGGGACTTTATGGGCAAGCCCTATCAGGAGGAAGATTATAAGAAATAAAGAGGATGCTCAGGTCATGGAACAAAATACAAAATGTTATAATACATTCCAGTGAACGGATAGCAAACAATACTTTTATAACGGCTAACACGTTTTGTTGTCTAGATTGTGACAGAGTAATTGGTGATACTTCTATGAGCGAAAAGATCGACTACCGTGAACTTGGATTGAAATGCGGACTTGAGATCCATCAGCAACTGGACTCAAAAGAGAAACTTTTCTGTAAATGCCCTACTAAGATACGGGACACGGATGAGTCGAACTTTGAATTTTTCCGTTACCTGCGTCCCACTGCAAGTGAGATGGGAGAGACCGACAGGGCTGCGCTTGAGCAGACAAAGGTCAACAGGAAGTACATCTATAAGGCATACGACACCACCTGCCTTGTGGAGAACGATGAGGAACCACCGCGTGAACTAAACCAGGAATCACTTGATATCGCATTGTCCATTGCAAAACTGCTTCACATGATCCCGGTCGAGCAACTCCACGTCATGCGAAAGATCGTTGTGGACGGGTCAAACACCAGCGGATTCCAGAGAACTGCTTTCCTCGCCGGAGGCGGACACCTCGATACGTCCGAAGGACCCGTGGGCGTTGATGTCCTCTGTGTGGAAGAAGAAGCTGCACAGAAAATAGAGGATCAAGGCGATTCCATCATTTATTCCCTTGACAGGCTTGGTATACCACTGGTAGAGATCGGAACAGCACCTGACATAATCACACCGGCACATGCAAGAGAAACGGCTGCAAATATCGGAATGTTACTCCGTTCCACCGGAAAGGTGAAAAGGGGACTGGGTACCATCAGGCAGGATGTTAATATCTCCATTGCAGAAGGAGCACGTGTGGAGATCAAGGGTGTCCAGGCACTGGACCTTATAGAGACCATTGTTGAAAGGGAAGCTGAGAGACAGGTAAACCTGCTTGAGATACGCAGGTCCCTTCTGGAAAGGAGTGCAAGCGTCCATGATGAGATCTTTGACGTGACAGACCTTTTCAAGGGAACAGAATCAAAGGTCATAAAGAAAGCACTCAAGAAGGGAAAGGTACTGGCAGTCCTTCTGACCGGATTCGCAGGACATGTGGGCATGGAAGTACAGCCCGGAAGACGCCTAGGTACTGAATTCTCCGACCGTGCGAAGACCTCAGGCGTAGGCGGTATATTCCACACCGATGAACTACCCAATTATGGTATAACCGAAGAAGAGGTCGCATCATTGCGTGACTTCGTTGGTGCAAAGGAAGGCGATGCTGTCGTAATGGTAGCTGACAAGGAAAAACGTGCACGCGGTGCCATGGAAAGTGTACTGATCCGTGCACAGGAAGCCCTTGAGTTCGTTCCTGAAGAAACAAGGCGTGCACTTCCTGATGGTAACAGTGCATACATGAGACCGCTTCCGGGCGCATCAAGGATGTACCCTGAGACCGATGTCCCACAGGTAGAAATTGGAAAGGAGTATTTTGAGGCTATCGAGATCCCTGAACTTCTGACCGAGAGGGCAAAGAGGTTTAGCAAAGACTACGGACTCAACGAGGAACTTGCAGAAAAGATCGCATATTCACAACACCTCCCTCTCTTCGAGGAACTGATGGACAGTTTCAGCGATGACAAGACCGTTACTGCAACCCTTATCGTTACAACGATAACAGGACTTGTGCCTGAACTCAAGCGTGATGGCGTTGATGTTACCAACATCAATGATGAGCATTTCAAAGAGACCTTCGAGATAGTATCATCCGGTGATGTCGCCAAGGAAGGTATAGAACAGATCCTACGCCATGTTGCAAAGAAACCTAAGGCCAATATCAGGGACAGTCTGGAAGAACTCGGCCTGACAGCCATAGATACCTCCGAAATCGAGGCATTCATAGCAAAGGTAGTCTCCGAAAGGCAGGAATTTGTAGCAGAAAAAGGAATGGGAGCCGTTGGTCCACTCATGGGAGTTGTCATGGGAGAATTCCGCGGAAAAGTTGACGGAAAGGTACTTAGCGAACTCCTGAAACAAAAGATTAATGAGCAAATTAATACATAATGTCTTATAGATATTATGATTGGCGGAAGGAATTACACGGGGACATTGGTGTTAAAGATTGCATTGATCGCGTCACTTCTACTGATATCAGCTACTCTTGTTAGTGCTGTAACAGTAGAAGAGACAGAGCAACTTACCTTTGAGGTCAACCAGAGAGCGCCTGCATGGAGTCCGGACGGACAGCTCATTACTTATTCTTCAGAGCAGGCAATCTGGTTCATGAATGCTGACGGTTCTGAACAGACAAGGATCTATGATACCATTGCCTGGGAAGGAGAACCTTCTTTCAGCGCAGATGGGAAGTTCATCTATTTTGCTACGGAGCATGTCCAGCCATTCTCTTCCAACTTTGTCAGTATCCGCATGGTAGAGGTTGCGGAAAAGAGCAATAGCTTTCAGGTAGCAGATTCCACTACTGACAAGAGAGCTCCTGTTATGAGCCCTGACGGGACAAAGATAGCATATCTTTCAAAAGCTGCAGGAAACTATGACATCTGGGTAATGAACCCTGATGGCAGTAGCAACAGGCAGATTACAGATTCCAGTTCCGATGAGGGAGCTCCGGCATGGTCACCTGATGGTAAGGTGCTGGTGTATTCACTGGGAGGCAACATCTGGAAAGTTGGCATTGATGGCAGTGTTCCTGTTGTCCTCAGGGATGATGCTTTTGAGAACACACACCCGGTGTTCAGTCCGGATGGTACAAAGATAGCATTTGTATCGGACAGATCAGGGAATTTTGACCTGTGGGTAATGAACTCTGATAATTTGGGTATAGAGCAGATCACATTTGATAATTCCAGCCAGACGCATCCAGCCTGGAGCCCTGAAGGCGATAAACTCGCATTTGCATCCAATGAAGGCGGTGACTTCAATATCTGGACGATAACACTTTCAGATACCAACAGTCCAATAGAACTGGGGCAGGACAAGGAACTCATAGTTGAAGAAGAGAAATTAGATATCATAAAAGAAATTGAGGAATTTGTACTGGAATCACCACTAAGAACACTTGTAATACTGTTTGCAATGTCTGTAGTGACAATGTTATTCTTCCTAAGGAACTTCCTGAAAGGACTGGACTGACAGTCCTTTGATATTTCTTTTTTTATTATTATCTTATATTATCCTAGAATTATATAGACGAGAGTCCTTCAAATTACAGTTATTTCAAAATGCATAGAATCCATCGTAACGCTTATAGCCTATTCATGACATGTATTCGCAGGTTCGGATGATGTCTGCAGTAATAGGATTAGAAGATGGAACAATTTTAAAAGGTACTGGTTTTGGTGCCGAAGGTATCGTTTGCGGAGAACTTGTTTTTACTACCCAGTACACAGGATATGAGGAGTCACTCACCGACCCTTCATACGCTGGTCAGATATTAATGTTCACGTACCCTTTAATAGGGAATTATGGAGTCAATGATGAGACCTTCCAGTCCGACGGCGTAAAGGCCGAAGGGCTTGTTGTAAGGGAAGCCTGCCCTTCCCCAAGTCACCACCTGTCAACACGTAATATTTACAAATTGATGGAAGACGAAGGCAAGCCGGGAATCTCCGGAATTGACACACGTATGCTCACCATAGGTACCAGGGAACATGGTACCATGCGTGCTGCGCTGATAAACGGCAGCGACGATGGTGAGGAAGCTGTCAGGCTTGCAAGGGAACAGCCTGATATCTCAACCCTTGACCTTATCTCAAGGGTCACCTGCAAGGAACCTTACACAATAGAAAGTAAGGTCAAGACAGGTGATAAAAAACATGTTGTGCTCTTTGATCTTGGTATGAAGAAGAACATCTCAATAAGCCTCTTGAACAGGGGTGTTGATGTCACAGTAGTACCAGCCAGCACACCTACATCTGTGATCGAGGAATACAACCCTGACCTGCTTTTCCTTTCCAACGGTCCTGGAGATCCTCAGAACGCACAGAATGCTATCAATGTCGTAAAGGACCTGGCAGGAAGTATGCCTATCTCAGGTATCTGCCTTGGCCACCAGGTCATCTCAAGGGCACTTGGAGCAGATACATATAAACTTAAGTTTGGACACCGCGGAGCAAACCAGCCTGTAAAGGACCTGGAATCCGGAATTGTCCACATTACATCACAGAACCACGGTTTTGCTGTGGATGGAGACTCTTTTGACGGCACCGATGTGAATGTGACACAGATCAACACTAACGATAATACAGTAGAAGGTATCGAACACAACGATCTTGACATCTTCAGTGTCCAGTACCATCCGGAAGCCAATGCCGGACCAAGGGACACTGAAAAGATATTCTTTGGAAAGGTCATGAAGGCTATGGGAGGCAGGGTATAATGACAAAACGAACAGATATTAAGAAGATCCTGCTTATCGGTTCCGGACCGATCATGATCGGACAGGCTGCAGAATTCGATTTCTCAGGAAGCCAGGCCTGCAGGTCACTCAGGGAAGAAGGATATGAGGTCGTTCTCGTTAACTCCAACCCGGCAACCATCATGACAGACCCTGAAACAGCAGATGCGGTCTACATCGAGCCTATCGAGGCAAAGATCATTGCCAAGATCATCGAAAAGGAACGACCGGACGGGATCATTGCAGGTATTGGTGGTCAGACCGGACTGAACATCACAAGTGAACTTGCTGATATGGGAGTTTTCGAAAAGTTCAATGTCGAACTGCTTGGAACGTCCCTTGAAGCCATTAAGAACACCGAGGACCGTGAACTTTTCAAGCAGAAGATGTATGAAATCGGTGAGAAAGTGCCAAGAAGCGTGGCAGTCTCTTCACTGAAAGAAGCTGAAGCGCTCATTGATGAACTCGGACTTCCACTTATCATCCGACCTGCATACACCCTTGGTGGTGCCGGTGGCGGTATCGCATACACAAGAGAACAGCTCCTCGAGATCAGCGAAAGAGGACTTCGCCGAAGTAGGATCAACCAGGTCCTCATTGAAGAGAGTGTGCTCGGATGGAAGGAATTCGAATACGAAGTCATGCGTGACTCCAATGACACATGTATTGTCATCTGTAACATGGAGAACCTTGACCCAATGGGAGTACACACCGGTGAATCAATTGTGGTAACACCATCCCAGACACTGAACGATATTGAGCACCAGATGCTGAGAACAGCAGCTATCAAGATCATACGTGCTCTCGGAATCGAAGGTGGATGTAACATCCAGTTCGCTGCAAAAGATGGCGAATACAGGATCGTAGAGGTCAACCCACGTGTTTCAAGGTCATCGGCCCTTGCATCAAAAGCAACCGGTTACCCAATTGCCAGGGTAACAGCCAAGATCGCTATCGGCATGACACTGGACCAGATCCTTAACGATGTAACCAAGAAAACACCTGCTTCCTTTGAGCCTACAATCGACTACGTGGTAACAAAGATCCCGAGGTGGCCTTTCGACAAGTTCGTAACCGCTGACAAGACACTTACAACTGCCATGAAAAGTACCGGTGAGGTAATGTCCATAGGACGTACCATTGAAGAATCACTCCAGAAAGCGGTACGTTCCCTTGATATCGACATGAAGTTCGGAAGCAATACATGGGAAGAGGCAGAAGCCAGAACACTTCTGAAAACACCTACCAGTGAGAGGCTTTTCGTTATCTTCGATGCACTGAAGAACGGAATGAGCATTGAAGAGGTCTCAGAACTATCAGGCTATGATATATTCTTTGTAACTAAGATCAACAACATCGTCGAGATGGAGAACGATCTTGAGAACAAGATGTTCGCAGGTGAGCCGGACATTGACATGCTCCGGGCTGCCAAGCAGATGGGATTCACCGATGACAGGATCGCAGAGCTTACAGGCAAGACCCGTGAGGAGATCAATGACCTCCGCCGTGAGAACGTCAATACCACCTACAAGATGGTAGATACCTGTGCTGCGGAATTCGCTGCAGAGACACCTTACTATTATTCATGCTATGAGACCATGTGCGAAGACCAGCCAACAGACAGGAAGAAGATCCTGATCCTTGGTGCAGGTCCTATACGCATCGGTCAGGGTATCGAGTTCGATTATTGTACCGTCCATGCTGTCACAGCCATCCGTGAGGAAGGCCTTGAAGCACATATCATCAACAACAACCCTGAGACGGTATCAACTGACTACGATACATCCGACAAGCTGTTCTTCGAGCCTCTGACACTTGAGGACGTCATGAACATCATCGATCGTGAGAAACCATACGGTGTGCTTGTCCAGTTCGGTGGACAGACATCTGTGAACCTCGCAATGCCTCTTCAGAAGGAACTCGACCGCCGTGATGACATCGATACGATAATCCTCGGAACATTACCTGAGGATATCGATATGGCAGAGGACAGGGAGAAATTCAATGTAATGATGAGCAAGCTTGGCGTTGCACAGCCTGAAGCAGGTTATGCAACATCCCAGGAAGATGCTATTGCGATCGCAACACGCATCGGATATCCTGTACTTGTCAGGCCATCATACGTTCTCGGCGGACGTGCAATGGAGATCGTCTATGAGCAGGCCGATCTTGAACGTTACATGAGGGAAGCAGTTCGTGTATCCCCTGAACACCCGATCCTTATCGACGACTTCCTTGAGGGAGCTGTGGAGATCGATGTGGATGCTGTGTGTGACGGAAAGGACGTGCTTATCGGCGCTATTATGGAGCACATCGAAGAAGCAGGTGTTCACTCCGGTGACTCTGCATGTGTGATCCCACCATATTCACTCTCCGAGGAAACACTGGCAACAGTACGTGATTACACCCGCAAGATCGCACTTGCGCTCAACGTTAAGGGACTTATCAACATCCAGATGGCAGAGCAGAACGGCAAGGTCTATGTGCTTGAAGCAAATCCACGTTCCAGCCGAACAATACCATTCGTATCAAAGGCTGTGGGAGTTCCACTTGCCAAGATCGCTGCACAGGTCATTATCGGCCATACACTTGATGACCTTGGATATGCAAACCACGATGAGACACATGTGGAACACTACTCCGTCAAGGAAGTATTGCTCCCATTCGACAAACTGCCAGGTGCAGACCCTGTGCTCAGTCCTGAGATGAAGAGTACCGGAGAGGTCATGGGAATTGACTATGACTTCGGACGTGCTTTCTTCAAGGCACAGCTCAGCGCTGACAACATCCTGCCACTAAGCGGCTATGTCTTCCTGTCCATCAGGAGGAACGACAAGGAAGCCTTTGTTGAGACCGCACGCAAGCTGCAGGATGCAGGACTTAAGCTGATCGGTACCAAAGGAACTGTGAACTACCTTGCCGAGAAAGGCATCAACATGGAAGCAGTGATGAAAGTACACGAAGGCAGCCCGAACGTTATCGACATGATGCGCAGGGACGAGGTCGCACTGATCGTGAACACCCCAACAGGAAGGCAGTCACGAAAGGACGGATACCACATCCGCCGTGCAGCAGTGGATTTCAAGGTGCCGTACATCACCACCATCCAGGCAGCAAAGGCAGCAGCTGATGCAATTGTCTCCATGAAGAAGGGAGATCTTACTATCAAGTCCATCAATGACTATCACAAGGATATCATCAGGGACTAATTATCATAATACAGAGAAACGGAACGAATCAACATGTCAAAGAAAGTAGTACTTGCTTATTCCGGAGGACTGGACACATCTATTTGTATCCCGCTCCTCAAAGAAGAATACGGATATGATGAAGTCATAACAGTGGCAGTCGATGTAGGACAGCCAAAGGAAGATGTCACTCAGGCAGAAGAGAAGGCAAAGAAGATCAGTGACCTCCATTTCACACTTGATGTTCGCGAGGAGTTCGTGAACGACTACATCTTCCCTCTTATCAGGGCCAATGGAGACTACGAAGGCTATGTGATGGGAACATCCATCGCACGCCCACTCATCGCAAAAAAGGTCGTAGAGATCGCTGAGCAGGAAGGAGCTGTTGCACTGGCACACGGATGTACCGGTAAAGGCAACGACCAGCTTCGTTTCGAGGCAGTGTTCAGGCTCACTGACATGGATGTCATCGCACCAATGAGGGAGATGAACCTGACCCGTGAATGGGAGATCGAGTACGCAAAAGAACACGGCATTCCAGTAGGTGTCACAACTGCAAAGCCATGGAGCGTTGACGAGAACATCTGGAGCAGAAGCATCGAGGGTGGAAAGCTCGAAGACCCCGGATACATCCCACCTGAGGAGATCTACAAGTGGACAGCTTCACCAGAGGACTCACCTGATGCCCAGACCATCGTGATCGGTTTCGAGAACGGTGTGCCAGTCTCACTTGACGGTGAGAAGATGGGCGGTGTAGAGCTCATCGAAAAGCTCAACGTCATTGCAGGAACACACGGTGTCGGACGTACCGACATGATCGAAGACCGTGTCCTCGGACTCAAGGCACGTGAGAACTACGAGCACCCTGCAGCAACCGTACTCCTTGCAGCACACAGGGACCTCGAGAAACTCGTACTCACACGCTCTGAGCTCAAGTTCAAGGCAATGGTGGACGAACAGTGGTCCGAACTTGCATACTACGGTCTTGTGGACGAACCACTCTACGATGACCTTAATGCATTCATCGACAATACACAGACACGTGTAAACGGTACTGTCACCCTGAAACTGTACAAGGGAAGCCTTACCATACTTGCAAGAACATCACCTGCAGCACTCTACTCAGAGGAGCTTGTATCCTTTGATGGAACCACCATCGACCAGAAAGACGCCGAAGGATTTGCAAAATACCACGGATTCCAGGCACGCCTGTTCAGGAAATTCGTTGATCAAAACTAAGATTAATTACTCGTATGCGGTTGTCGCATACGAACTTCTTTTTTTACTGTTATTGATCTTGATTTGATTCAACTCGATCCTTAACGTCAGTTCTTTTTAATTAATATTATCAACTGTTACTGATTATACGTTACATAGTTCAAGTTGTCCTTCGAGATGATAGTAAGTGGAACGAGAATACAAACTAATCGAGCAGATCCCAACTGTTGAAGAATATCAAACACTTCGTGAAGCTGTTGGATGGAACAGAATAGCTGATCCAAAAGCAGTCGAGACCGGTTTGAACAACTCACTATTTTGTGTCTGTGTCGTTTTAGACAACAAAGTTATTGGATGTGGCAGGGTAATCGGAGACATGGGAATTTACTATTATGTCCAGGACATCATAGTTTTACCCGAATTCCAAGGGAAAGGTCTGGGCAAACAGATCATCGATACAATTATGGACTATCTAGAAGAACATGCTTCCCCCGGTACTTTTGTCGGATTAATGTCTGCAAAAGGTCTTTCCAGATTTTATGAGCGCTATGGATTCACAGAAAGACCATCTGAAGGACCAGGGATGTTCAGGATAATGTAAACACATATTACCAGAATTTAGTCGAAGTGATGCTGTGCTAAATGTCTTTTTTATCATGGATTCTCTTTTCCCTTCCGGAAACATTGTGCTAAATAATACAAAAAGCAGGAGATTGGAAAGAGCCAACCAATCCCCTTAACCCAGAATAACTTCATTCCTCAGGAAGTATGCTGAGATGGAAGGAACTGAGAAGACTTGTTTTCAGGAACATGTTTTATGTATGGCCCCAGGATCATATCCTTATAAGATTCTCCTGCTGGGACCTTCGGATACAGGATCTCTTCCCGATCTGTACAAACTTCCAGGAAACAAGGTCCTTCTGCATTCATGAATTCTTCAATGCTCTTTTTTAGATCATTTTTATTGCTTATCCTCTCTGCGTAAGTAAAGCCAAATGAACTTGCAATATCTGCAAAATTAACATCTTTTGGTCTTTGTGTCCCTATGCGAACACCTTCATATTCTGTGTCTTGCAAGTTCTGGACCATTCCATCGCTATTGTTGTTCAGCATAAGTATCTTGATCGGCAGTTCCAATGATGCAATGGTATGCAACTCTCCAAGATTCATTCGAAGGCTGCCGTCACCATCGATAGCCAGAACTCTTGAATAAGGGTTCGCATAATGGATACCGATCGCTGTGGGCAGGCAAAAACCCATTGTTCCAAAGGAGCCGGAAGTCATGAAAGACTTTGCCATTTGCATAGGAAGGTACTGTGCTGCAAGCATCTGGTGGTTGCCTACACCTGTAGCTATCTTTGTATTTTCATCAACATAATCTGCAAGATTTGCCATTACTTCGGCAGATTGCATACATTCAGATTCCCGATTGTGATCTAGTGGCCATGATCTTTTCAGGTACGCTGCACGCTTCTGCCACTCCTGAATATCGAGGCAGATTTTGTGATTCCTGGCATAGTTAAGCAGGTCATCGATAGCTGTTGCAGCATCTCCTATGAATGTGAATTTAGGTTCACGTTCGATCTTTATCTGATGCATTTTCTCAGGGTCAATATTGATATAGGCGATGTCAGCCCCGATTGCAAATCCTACCTTTTCCGCAACCCTGTCATCCCATCTAACACCGATCGCGAAAAAGAAATCGTTCTCCTGGATAAGCATGTTCGCATATGGTGTACCGAACATCCCCAGCATTCCCAGGTTCAGATCATCCCTTTCATCAACGGTGCCTTTTGCCATGAGTGTATTGACAGAAGGTATCCCGAAAAGGTCATTGAATTCCCTGATGGTCTGCTTTCCATGCTCTGAGTTCAGTCCACCTCCAAGATAGAGCAATGGTCTTTTGGAATTGAGGAGCAGTTTAAAAAAGTCCTCGCATTGTTTCTCACTCAGATGTCTGTCGTCATGATAACTATCCCTGAACTTTGTGACATCCATGTTCTGGTAACAATGGACCTTCTGCTGTTTGTCAAGAGGGAAATCTATGACAACAGGACCGGGTTTTCCAGATCTTGCAAAGTAATAGGCATCCTTGACTATGGATTCGATGTCATCATCGTTGGACAGTTGTATGACCTTCTTTGTTACATCTCCGAAAATACCTTTGACATTAATATGCTGAAAGGAATCGGTTCCTATCTTGTGCTCAGGGACCTGACCTGCAAATACAAGTAGAGGAATGCTATCACTATACGCATCAGCAACACTTGTAAGTGTATTAGTTATAGCAGGTCCGGATGTGACCATAGCTATGCCGACTTGATCGCTCGACCTTGAATAACCAGCTGCGCTAAATGCTGATGACTGCTCATTGGAATTAACAATTATCTCAATATCACTCTGTCTGAGAGCGTGAAACACTGGAAGTATTGCTGCTCCCGTATAACCAAAGATATGTTTGACACCAAGGTCTTCCAGGCATTTAATCAGAACTTCTGCTCCGTTCATTTCTTCCATATTTAAACTCCTTAGAAAGAAACCAAACTGGCATGAGGTACACTAATCAGTATAATAACCAAAAAACAACCACTTGAGCCAGAAAGTTTCTTTTTCTTGCTCAAGCTACTAAAGCTACCACTACTACAGATACAGGTAAATTGAATACATTGTAGTCAGTGATAGAATTTAGCATTGTAAAGCGAAATGGATTAGGTTTTATTTAAGATTTGCCGTAATCTATTTAGCAATCGACTATTTCTTTGATCAAATGCTCCTGCATAAATCATCATGATAATTCTCTGATTAAAGACGTTTACCTCAATGAGCTTCTTGCCAAATTTTACCCTTGTGTCCCTGATCTTCATAAGCATGGTATTGAGCAAACTTTGCCTTGATACTCGATACATTTTTATCGAACATCACTTAATGTGTATATTGTAAAATTTGCAACTAATGCAAGTTCAACCAACTTTAATAGGAGAAAATAATAATGGTAGCTGTAATTAACAGGGACGAATGTGTAGGATGCGGAGTATGTGTAGATGATTGCCCAGCTGAAGCAATTTCAATGGACGGCGACAACATCGCTGTAGTAGATGCTGACGCATGCACTGAATGTGGTATATGTGTGGACTCCTGTCCATCCGAAGCAATTTCAATGGAATAAGAAGGTTTATTCCATTTATTTTCTATTTTTTATATTCAATAGTTTCGTTTCCAGTTCCTGTTCTGCCTGTTGCTTCAATTCTTCCTGTCCTTAAATTCAGCACTGGAGTGCCGGCCGTCACAGAATGGTTTATTTCGGGATTTACCGCATCTGCAGAGAGCATAATGGTCCTGGGTTTCAGGTACTGAACCATCAGGGTCATCAAGCGTGACTCCGGTAACATTGTAAGGTCCATCCTTCAGGACAAAAATTTCCGGGCCATGTGAATAATCCTTATACAATTTTCCATTAACAGTATAACTCAACGCACCAGAAGGACAGGTCCTGATCAGTTCTGCTATCTCTTCGGGATCTGCAGCATCCGGGTCTGCCCAGGGCTCTTCACCCTTTTTGAAAACAGAAGGTAGATTACGAACACAATGCCCTACGTGAGAACACACGTCCCTGTTACGATGAATGGTAATATGTTTCCCAACGTAAGTATCAACCCTATCGGGAATACGGTCTTTTTCTTTTTCCCCGGAAAAATCGTTCTTTAAATGCGTCCCATCACAAAATGGCATATTCCCCGACCCACCACATCTGCAAAGTGCAATAACAGGTTTTACCTCGATGAAAACACCCTTTGAATTCCTGAGTGTCTTAAGGTCTTTCACAATATATGGTCCATTTTTTGATACGTTTATTGAAGGGCTGGTTTCTTTCTCCACTCACACACCTCTGTAAAAAGAAATATTAATGCATCACATTTCTAATTTTTGTCAGGAACCGTTTTTGCAACTAAATTCAAGTTAATTATTAAACCTTCAGAAGATCAACCATTCAGAAAACCATCAAGCCTCTTCATACCTTCCTCAATGTTCTCGATATTGTTCGCATACGAGAACCTGATATAACCTTCAGCACCATCTCCAAAATCAATTCCCGGCGTGACAGCCACACCTGCTTCATTAAGAATTGTGCGGCTAAGTTCAAGGGAATCGTTTCCGAACTCACTGGCATCAGCAAGCACATAGAAAGCTCCCATTGGTTCATACCCCACCCTGAAACCGATGCCTTTCAGTCTCTTCAGCATGTACCTTCTGCGTTCGTCATACGTCTCCACCATTTTGTCAACATGGTCCTGAGGTCCACGAAGTGCAGCGATCCCGGCTTCCTGAACGAAGCTGTTAGCACAGATGAAGAAGTTCTGCTGGAGCTTTTGCAGCACCCTCATGCAATCGAGGGGTGCGATAAGGTATCCAAGCCGCCAGCCAGTCATACAGTACTTCTTGGAGAATCCATTAAGGACAAAGGCATTGTCAGTATATTCCAGAATACTGTGGTCTTTTCCGCCATAGATAAGACCCTGGTAGATCTCATCCGAAATTATAGGTATATTACCTTCCGATCCTGCTATTTCTGCTATTCCCTGCATCTCCTTTGATGACATTACGTAGCCCGTGGGATTTGAGGGACTGTTGATGAGGATTGCACTGGTCTCTGCGTCAAGGTTCTCGGACACAAGTTCCGGTGTCAGGCCAAAGCCATTCTCTTCGGATGTGTATGCAAAGTTCGATCGGCATCCAAGAGCGCTGACAAAGTTAGGGTAGCAGGCATAATGCGGGTTTGGCAGGAGACATTTATCACCCTGGTCAAGCAATGCCATGAAGGTCAGCATCAATGCAGGGCTTGTTCCAGATGTCACAAGCACCTGCTCGGGAACCAGATCGAGACCGAATCGGTTGTTGTAATCGTCCACTATCGCACTTCTCAGCTCAGGCAGACCCTGGCTGTGGGTATAGCGGGTGTTGCAGGATGCAAGGGACCGGTTTGCTGCATCACAGATATGTGGTGCTGTTGGGAAGTCCGGTTCCCCGATCTCAAGATGGACGATATCCCTGCCGGATGCTTCCAGTTTCTGGGCGCTTTCAAGCACTTCCATGACATAGAAGGGAGGGATATTCACAGACCTTTGGGATAATGATGAAGAGGTAGATAAATGGGTCATTCTAATTGGCTCCTGATCCTGAGTTCTTACGTTTTTAGTTGATATGTTCCTGAGTTTTATTTAAGGGTAACTTATTGCACATGCAATCGATAAAGAAATTCAGGATCGATGCCATCCAGTCCATCAAAAAAGTAAAAATGAAAATGCAGTTATACCTGCATGCGATGGAATATCCGGTCAGTCATCCCCTTTTACTGGTCCACTGCAATATTCCTTTTCATCAGCAACACAGGCCTCATATAACTGCTCACGAAGGTCCGGCATGGCTGAGAGGGCACGTGTCCAGTCAGGCATGAGTACGTCTGAAGGATGCTCAAGGTAATCCTCGCCTGCTCTCCTGATCACACGTGCGAACATGTCAACATACAATTCTTCCTCGTGCCTGTTATAGCAAAGGCCATTACAGAGGGCATCAGCATGATACCTTCTTATCAGGTCCTGTCCGAGACGTTTGTACTTTACGTGGATGCCATGCAGATAAGAAGGTGAAATTTTATTATCAGTAGATTCCGTTGCGATCCTCATAAAGGTCGTGAAAATATCACCGACCATTTTGCAAAGCCCTTCTGATCTGTTGGAACCTACATCCTGATGCTTGTGGTCGTAATAACCAAGATCTGTCTGGCACACCTTTTTAGTTGTCGTGTTCCTGTAGACCTCTGCAAGAAGCCCGACCTCAAGACCCCAGTCAGCCGGGATGCGTATGTTCATCGCAAGGTCGCTTGTCATGGCGAATTCACCTGCAAGGGTGTATCGGAAAGCAAGAAGATATCTCAGGATATCCGCTTTGGAATCCATTTGCATAGTATCGAGCAAAGGACGGATGAAAAGCCTGAAAACACGACCATGCATGGTCTTATTTTCCATATTGATCCTGGCATAATATCCCTTGTTGAAGAAAAAGTTGAGTTCAGGTTCAACAACAGGATAAAGGAGTTTTGCAGGGAAATCCTTTGAATAAGTTACAATATCAGCATCGTGATAGGCAATCGCATATGAGTCAATAGTTGCTATTCCAGTAGCTATCCAGACATCTTTTCCTTTACCCTTATAGGACGTCAGGTCAATTCCCATCTTTTTCATAGTGAATAAGATATGCTGGATCCTTGGACCGTCACACCAGACCACAATGTGAGGTACATTCAATTCCTTGAAAAATTCGACCACGTGAATATACTGTTCTGCATTTTCAGCAGCAAGGGCAACGACAACCTGATTAACGCACGTACCCTCATTAAGATTGGAAATTATATTCTTAAGAGGAGGATTGTTAACTTCCTCATACAAAATAGGAATCACAAGTGATGCAGGTCTGCGACCCTTAAGTTCGTTGATCCTCTTGATGAGCCTTTCTTTATCAATACTGAAATCATGAATTGTTGTAATGTATTCCTGATAAAAATCCATCTAACTCCCCGATAGCGTTGATAGGTCTACAAAGTGCTCATAGCCCGGCAAACAGACAAAGAAATGCATGCCCCCAACTGTCGATGCATTACCCCATTCCCGTTGTATGATAAGTCTGAATACCTATATATAGAACATTCAATATAAACTTTTATACGAAAGGGAAATGTAAAACCGGCAGCGGCTCCCTAAAATTTTAACAGCGGGTCACATATTTTTTAAATGCCGGCGGGGGAATGATCTTGACATATGTCGTATTTACAGACCTTGACGGAACTCTGGTAGACCATGATAGCTATTCATACGAAGCAGCCAGACCTGCAATTGACCTGTTAAAGCAAAAGGGAATACCACTCATATTTTGCACCAGCAAAACACGGGCCGAACTTGAAGTTTATGTTGAAGAGCTGGACTGCCACCATCCCTTCATATCAGAGAACGGAGGAGGTATCTTCGTTCCGGAAGGGTATTTTGACATTGACATCGATTTCGACCACAAGGTCGGGAACTACGATGTCATAGAGCTCGGGACCGGCTATTCTGCATTGAAGGATACACTCATGGAAATCAGCAAAGGGTCCGGCATTGAGATCATCAATTTCGGGAAAATGACCACTGAAGAGGTCAGCAAGGACACCGGACTTGACATTCGCTCTGCAGAGCTTGCTAAAATGCGAGACTATGATGAAGCGTTCAGAATAATCGACGAGGATGAAAACAAGGCCTCGAAGATGAAAGAGCTGATCGGTGCTGCAGGATATAACTACACCAGGGGAGGAAGATACTGGCATATTATCGGGAACAATGATAAGGGCAAAGCTGTCAGGATCCTTACCGACATCTACAGGCAACAGTTCACTGACATTACCACCATCGGTCTCGGTGACAGCCAAAACGACCTTCCAATGCTGGAATCTGTGGACATATCTGTCCTTGTACAAAAACCTGGAGGCTCGCACGATCCTTCAATAACTGATACAAAGATAAAGCGGGTAGAGGGAATCGGACCCATCGGATGGGGCAACGCGATCAATGAAATAATCGGCAGGTAATGGCAAATCGATGATAATTAAGTAAGGGGGAAACGAATTGATAAGAATTGAGAATCTGATTTCAAGAGCCTTTTTGATAGGCATTATCAAAATGGTGGACAAGAACGGAGCCCAGAACGCACTGGAGTGGTTACGCGAGATCGGAGAAGAATTGGCTGAGATCGAAGGTCCGGGATTTGAAGGTGCCCGTGAAGATGAGGTCAACTATTTACCAGTATGCCCGTTCTCGAATACGCTTCTTGACTTTATAAAGATGTACGGAGAGAGACCTTCACAGTTCATTGAGCTTGTAAATCTTTCTAACAAGCAGATGATGGAAGCAGACGACGGATGGGAATACCCTGCACTTACAACGGTCACAGGTATACTCCATCACAGCTACATAAGACGAAGAGGTGAACTGGCAGGTGTTGAACTCCTCAACGTCGGATCCAGATGCCCCCGAACCAACAATGTAGTCTACAATGAGAAAGCCCTTGAAAAGGCAAATATGACAAAAGAAGAAGTTGACAAATTTCTCGATAAAGGATATTACGTTTGCAAGATAAACCACCTTGAAAAGGAGTGAATTCTTTGAATCTGATCGAAGCTGAAAAACTATACGAAAACAGCGTGAAGATCCTGAAAAACAACCAGCATGAAAAAGGAGGGTTCTATGCAAGTCCCCCGGGAACACGTTATCCTTTCATCTACCCCAGGGACCACTCGGTGGCAATACTTGGATGTATTGATGCCGAAATGCTGGATGAGGCCCGAAGAGGGCTTGAGTTTGTATTGAATTCCCAAAAACCGCTGGGTGAATTTTCCCAGAGATATGATGTTGACGGAAATGATGCCAGCTATAAGGACCTGCAGATCGACGGAAACGGACTGGTCCTCTATGCAATGGGAAAATACTTCGAAGCAACAGGAGGACTCTTCTTTGAATCTATGGCAGACAGGGCCTTTGTGGAAAAGCACTGGGAAACTGTCAAAAAAGCAGTTGAGTTCATACTGATGAACAAGAACGAAGAGGTAGACCTTATCCACACCGTGAACAGTATCCATGAGTATCCAGCATACGAACATGGATTTGAGATCTACGCCAACTCCGCCTGCTGTGCAGGTATCGAAGCAGCAGTAAAGATGGGACAAGCTCTTGAGGAAGACGTTGCCACCTGGGAAGCAGAAGCTGAAAAGATCAGGGAGGCCATCCTTACCCGCATGTACAGCCCCCGCAGGCGTTCATTCATCAAATGCATCCGTGTAAAAGAGAAAAGCAGCAACCCTATCGGATATGATGCCTTTGCCTCAAGCGTCATCGATGTGGATGTTGTGGAATACGCGCCTGCATACTTCGGGCTCATCGACCAGCACGACATCAAGAATCGCTATACTGTCAGAAGGATACACGACAAGCTCTGGGACAAGGAGATTGGCGGCCTGAACCGCTATCCTGAAATGTGGGACAGGAACAACGGAGGATATGGCCCATGGTGCCACTTCACCTGCCAGCTTGCAAACCACTATGTTGAGATCGATGACCAGGACATGGCAGAGATGTATCTGGGCTGGGTGGTTGACATGGCACACAACTACCAGTTACCTGAGCATATTTCGACCATCGAAAGGTTTGAGATTTGGCATGAGGACTACACCAACGCAAAGATCCTCAGGGACAGCAAGCTCACCATGATCGAGAACGTGCGAAACCATCCTAAATGGAACGATGGAATGGCATACGTAACAATACCCCTGATCTGGCCTCATGCTGAGTATATCAGGGCATACAAGAACTATGTCGAAAAATTCGGATAAGATGGAATCGGGAGAGTGATACTGAAGCCACCTCCTTTTTCTACTTCATTTTCTTTTTTATCTTTATCTTTTATTTGTTCGCCTTATTCATCTTCTATCGGAGAAACAAGACTAAACTTCTCAACATCAAAAAGACCCATGTCCGTAAGCCTCAGGGACGGGATCACCGGGAGAGCTATGAAAGAGTGAGTTATAAACGGTGCCGGGAGGTCACAGCCTATGCTCTGTACTGACCTGTGAAGCTCGTTCAGTTGTTCCTCGACCTCTTCAACCGGAAGAGTACTCAACAATCCTGCAAAAGGAAGTTCAAGTTTTCCTGCTACCTTTCCATCGCTGACAATGCATATGCCGCCATTCATCTCACGGATAGTATTGGCACACAATGCCATGTCCGAATGATTATCCCCGGTCACAACAACATTGTGACTGTCATGGCCTATGCTCTGGCCGATAGCACCATTCTTTATGCCTATTCCCTTGATGAAGCCAAGACCTATGGTACCACTTCTGCCATGCCTTTCGATCACAGCAACGCTCAGGATATCATTATCAAGGTCCGGAAGCAGCACCCCATTGCTATCCGAATAGAGGATGGCACTTTCTTTTTCCGTAAGGATCAGATCAGGCAGGACCTTGATCACTGAAACCCTCTGATCACTGTCGGGACCTGCTTTTAGCTGCAGGTCTGATCCACTGACCTGTGAGAATTGTACCGTGTTAAAAACTGCATCAGGATATTCGTAGGAAGGAATGAAGCCCTCTACCGGCTTCCCTGCAGCATAGACCGAATCTATGCTGAACGTATCAAGATCTTCAAGAACGATCAGGTCGGCCTTCCTGCCAATGGAAATGGAACCAACCATGTTGTCAAGGTGATAATGCTTTGCAGTATTGATGCTGGCCATGCAGATAGCATCCATCGGGGAGAGTCCCATTGCTATGGCCCGCCTGACGATCACATCCATGTAACCTTTCATCAGGTCGGAGGGATGCTTGTCATCGGTGACGAAGAAAACGTTCTCAAGGGATACGCCTTCCTCAATAAGCCGTGGGAGGAATCGATCAAGGGATTTAGCTGCGGACCCTTCCCTTATCATAAGCTTCATTCCAAGACGCAGTTTCTCCAGCGCCTCTTCATATTCAATGGATTCGTGGTCCGTGGAAATTCCGGCTGCCATATAGCCCCAGAGTTGTTCCCCGGAAATTGCCGGACAGTGACCATCGACCACGAGCCTGTCCCTTAGTGCAGCCCTTATCATGGATAGCTTGTTCTCATCCCCCCCCAATACACCGGGATAATCCATCATCTCACCAAGACCAACGACATTCTCGTTGTTGATAAGGGAATCAATATCATCCGCACTGATGGATGCACCTGCAGTTTCAAAGGCCGTTGCGGGAACACATGAGGAGATCGCCACAAAAGCATTCAATGGCAATGATGCCGCTTCTTCAAGCACGAGTTCGATGCCTTTCCTGCCAAGGACATTGGCTATCTCATGAGGATCGATCACAACAGATGTTGTACCGTGTTCAAGGGCAGGTACAGAGAACTGGCTCAGGGTAACCATACTGGATTCAAAATGAACATGGCCGTCGATAAGACCCGGAGAGATGTAGCGACCACTTACATCGATCAGTTGAGTGTCCTCGCCTTCCAGGCAGGAAACATCTCCGATACCTACAATGTAACCGTCCTTTACAGCAATATCCCTGTCAAGAATCTCTTTCGTATTAACGTTAACAATACGACCGCCGGTAAAGATAGAATCTGCTTTTACTGCACCTGTAGCTGCAAGTATCCTGTCCCTGATATCCATGACAGGTTTTTTGGATTTACAAAGTATAAGGACGTTGCGCCATGTTACTGGTTCTTATTTCCAGAACTGCTTGTTCTTGGCGTAGTTCCTTTCTGCAGCCATGATATCCCTGTAGAAAGCTTCCTCGTCCACACGCATCTTCTCGATCACACGGGAAGCCGTCTCCGGACCAATTCCACGACTTGCAAGAGCTATGACCGCAAGCTTACCGTTTGCCATAACAATACCAGCATTTCGATATACCCGCTGGATGCGCTTCACATCTTCCTTTGCAGTGACCTTGCCCTGCTTCCGGACAAGCTTTATCTCGTCCTCTTCCCAGGGCTTGAGTGCAGCCACCATCCTGGAATCACAGACAGGACACACGATCTCATCGGGAACGTTCATGACCTTCCTGCGTGACACCCAGGTCTTGCAGTGAACACAGAACAGTATGACCCGATCATGCATTATCCTGTCCTTAAGGGCGAGCACGATGGACCTGTCAGCTTTCTCAGGAGCCACGAGGTCACGCCTCATTGCAAATCCTGCCGAGCCGATGGGTGTCGGAGCAGGACTTACCAGAATTACCATTTCCTCTGAGGCTATCCGTGCAAGCACATCCCTCGCCTGATCCACATCCAGCATGTTGTGGAAGATCTCACGCATGACCTCATCGTACATGGAAGTGCCCTTGTAGATCTCAAGCAGCTTCTTCATACTGATACGGTCATAATCGATGTCCTTGCTCAATGCACCGAACTTGCGTGCCACATGGACCATCTTCCACTTCATCACCGAAGTGTTCTTCAGGGTCATCTCAATGATCGGCTCAATGTGTTCAGGCTTGATGTCGTAGATCATCTCCTGTATATGCAGAGCCTTCATACGCCTTGGGAGCTGCATCCTTATCCTGTAAGGATCGATCTCCTGGGTCACACTACTGCCAAAACGGGCAGCAAGTAGTGAAGTGATGACCTTGCCTATGGTCTCGTTGGTGGTGTGGCCGAAACATGAATTGATAATAACAGCCTCACCTTCATCCTCGATCACGATAGTATCATTATCAGGAAGCGGACATCCCTTTGAAAGGTGCTCTTTTACAAGCTCAATGACCTCAAGTGCACTGTGGATATCAACAGGATATTCTTCCATCAGTGCTTCAGCGATCTCTTCGTCGGTTTTCCCGTCATGTATCAGGAAGGATATCTTAAACCGAATTCGCCCAACTTCCTGTGCCACTGCGAACGGGACCGGGATCTCCTCTCCCACCCAGCTGGGGATCTCACCCATGGTCTTGACAGGTTCCACTTTGATCCGGTCCCGGTCGGTGTTCATCTCAATAACACGCCACATGTCACCCTTGGTGATGAATACAGCACCCGGGGATGCAAAATTAACAACAAATGCCTCATCCAGCATTCCCACAGACCTGCCGGAAACAATATCGTAGATCTCGAACTTCCTCTCATCAGGTATCATTGAGAGGTTGTCATAGTAATACTGCCAGCTCTTCTTTCGCCTGCTGATGCTGGTGGAACCCTCATCACGCCAGACCATGCGGTAATCGATGATCTGGTTGATAACACGTTCAAGCTGTTCTATGGAAAGATCCCTGAAAGGATAGGTACGGGTCAGTATGGAATGGATCTTTTTTATCTCAACATCACCAAAATCGATCACCATCCCGGATATCTGGTTTGCCACAACGTCAAGTGATCCGCTATGAGGAGTGATGTCTTCAACCTTACCTGCCATAGCAGCTTTTGTGATAGCCATGCTCTCAACGATATCATCCGAACCCATTGCAAGGATAGTTCCACGGGAAACTTCGTGTATCCTGTGCCCTGCCCGTCCCACACGCTGGAGCAGGCGTGAGACCTGTCTCGGGGAACCATACTGTACAACGTGATCAACCTTGCCGATATCGATGCCAAGCTCCATTGAAGAGGTACAGATCAGACCCTTTATATCACCTGCCTTGAAGGATTCCTCAGCTTCAATACGTGCATCCACCGAAAGCGAGCCGTGATGCACACCTATTGAAGCTCCCAGTATCTTGAAACCGGAAGCAAGAGCTTCTGCACTCTGTCTTGTATTAACGAAAATAAGAGTTGAAAGATGGGTATCCACGATCTCGCGGATACAGCGCAGGTGGGATGCGAACTCCGGCTCACAGCCGAGCTTCTTCCCGATAGCAATATCATCGTCGGTTACCTGCGGGCTGACCACATTGAACTCGAGCAGGCTTATCATGGTGACCTGCACAACGGATACTTCCCTGCCTGAACCTACAAGGAACTGTGCAACCACATCAGGATTACCAACGGTGGCTGAAAGCCCCACTCTCAGGAACTCACCGGAGATCTCCACAAGCCTCTCAAGTCCCACGGAAAGCTGTGCACCTCTTTTGGAAGATGCCAGTTCATGGATCTCATCAACCACAACGTAACTGACGCATTCAAGATTCTTCCTGAGACGCGAGCCTGTGAACATCGCCTGAAGTGTCTCAGGAGTCGTGATCAAAAGGTCAGGAGGATTCCGGGATTGTTTCTGCCTTTCATACGGAGAGGTGTCCCCATGGCGCACCTGTACGGTTATGCCTAGCTCCTTACCCCACGTCTGGATACGTGTGAGCATATCACGATTGAGGGCACGCAATGGAGTAATGTAAAGAGCAGAGATCCCCGTGCGCCCTTCTTCACTTTTGTGAAGAATATGATGGAACATTGGGAGTACGGCAGATTCGGTCTTACCGGAGCCTGTCGGTGCGATCAGGAATGTATGCTCCGCTGCAAGGATATGGGGGAAGCACATCTCCTGGGGTTTGGTGGGAGCCGTAAAGCCCATTTTCCTCAGGGTTTCCTGAATTGCGGGATGGAACTTGTCGAACTGGTTGCCAAAGCTCATTTCAGCCCCTCCTTTGAGCGATCCGGTTTTGAGCGGCTGGCTCTGTTCTTCTTGCTTTCCTTTTTGCTTCGACCGCCCTTACTCCTGCCTCTATCGGATCGTGTCTCCTCCAGTTTCCTGATGTTCTTCAACATCCCGAGATAGGTACCGTCCAGCATATAGACATCAGAGTGATCGATATCAAGCGCACCGGATGAAAATATCGGCCCCAGAAGGTCGTCAAGCATCGATTCATTGAAAGCCACACCTCCACAAAGTTCGTTGAAGGCCGGAACCACTACGACATCGGGATCTGACCATGCATCACTTTCTTCCGATAGGTCAGCACTCTTGAAGTGGCCTGCAAGCACCTCCCTTTCGAACCGTGCCCTTATCCAGACCTGTTCCACAACGGAGTATCCCATGGAGTCCGTAAAGCGTACTGTGGGATGATTGTGAGCAACGATAACATGTTCCGCAGATAGCAGTTCCACTGATGGCCATGTATGACCATGGAAATAGCCGACTCCATCAATAACATCACCTCTTGCCGGATAAACGTTCACGTCACTGTCAGGAGGCAGCAGGAACTCTATTCCACCATCGTGATTCCCAGGGAAGATATCAACAGTTGCCTTCTCTGAAAGGCTACCAATAAAATAAGGAATCTCATCACGTTCCTGCCAGGAAACCTGTGGAACATTATGTTTGACGTCCCCAAGAAGCACGATCCTGTCAGGTTCTTCCTGCTCCACAAGTGCCATTATCCGCTCAAGTCTCTGCTCTATCTGGCTGGGTATGGAAAAACCACTCCTGTAGAGGTCCCATTCGATGCCAAGATGGATATCTGCCAGTACAAGGGCCTTTGTATCGGAATTTACTACAAGGGCAGGTTCATTGACCACAGGTTCAACCGTAATTGTCATTGTTCTTTCTGTCCCTCTCTGCTCAGGGTATCTACCTTTTCCTGCAATTCCTTCACCATGGACTGCATCTCACGCATTTCCTCATGCATCTCCACAAGGCGATTGTACATTGGACTCCTGTTATCCTTTACAGCCTGCTCCTGCGAGAACTTCTGCTTGCTCGGGAATATGTAGACATATGCAAGCCACATTCCTATGAAAGCTACGGCGAGCATTCCAAACAGGAAGAAGTAATATTTCGGGAATATGGTCCTTGCAAATGAGTCACCTGAACTGTAATACTGAAGACGGGTGATCATAATGAAGTTCAGGATAGAGAACAGGAACATGGTCTCACCTACGAGGATCAGTAGACCTCCAAGACGGGTGGAAGTTGTTCTCTGTTTGGGAATTAGTTTTTCAAACATATTGGTGCCTCAATTAAAGCATGGTAATCGTTGTTAAACTCAATTATCAAGGATGATCTTTAAAACTACTGAATTGAATATCGCATAAAAGCCCTTTCCCAAGTGAATTAAAGCTAATGGATAGAGTTAGTAGAACATAGAGCTAACTCAAAATTAAAAGAAGGAAAGTGAAGAAGGTATTACAGAAACAACTGAATCTTATCTTCTTCTTGCAAACAACAGTCCCAGGATTGATAAGCATAAAATTAGAGCTGCATTCTGATCAAGATTTTTATCTTCTTCGGGAATTTCAGCAGCTTCTGCTACTTCCTCAATGACCTCTTCTGAAATATCCCCTACGATCACAAATGGAGAAAATTCAGTTGTGCTGGATTCATAATTAACATAACTGCTTGTCTCACTGATCTTCATGGTTGGAAGAGGTATCCAGGAGTCCTGCTCATAACGATACACCATTACAGAGCTATCAGATATGCGGTTGTCTTCAAACCATGAATTATCAACCCTGAATCCAATAACTGCATCTTTAATGTCCTTCTCTGTTCCATATCCGGGCTTCCCCAGCCAGATATTTACGTTTTTGTATACTGTACCGGGAGGTTCAGATGAAACAAAACGAGAAGGACCATTAAGGACTTCGATCGTTGCTATTACATTACCGGCATTTGCAAGAGACTCATAATTGATATACCGGATCGGGTTTTCCGATTTATCGAACTGATAGGAAACCTGAGAACCCAGATACACGGCCTGGCGCTCTCTTTCAATAGCCTCAAATGTTTCATATGACTCGCTTGTGGTAGTAATTCCCGGGGATTCCACATCATCGGTTCCATCACTTGAAACTGATTTGCCTGATGAGGATGTTTCAGATGAGATCATGATCGATCCATTGACAATTTCCGTAGGTATGATCTGTCCCTGCGCATCACTTACTATAACATTAGATAGGTAGAGGGTACTTGTACCTGAGATATTACCGGCGTTCATCTGGATGACGGCAACTGACCCCGGTCCGACGACGCTTGTCTTGTCAAGTATCAGACCATATACAGAATCAACTTTCCCGCTTGAACTATCGATATTACCGGGATTGAACAAGACAAGAGCACCATCCTGCCCTAAGAAATCACCTTCAGAAACTGTGACCACATTGACAAGATCACTATCATATATCAGATCGAACTGAATACCAGCAACGGGACGATCTGGCTGCAGATATACGTTTACAGAGAATTCCTGACCCGTTACTATGGATTCTGATTCAGGAACTATACTAATAGTTGAAGTGGCACCGGCGAGTCCGCTAAGACAGGTAATCGTTACTAAAGAAAAAATAAGTAAGGAAAATACATTACTTTTACCAGAGATGAGAATGTCCCATTTCATCGGAATCCCTTACCTACCATATTAATCCATGTGAGATAATACAAGCATTAGGTCAAGAACATTTGCAATATTATCCTGATTTACATCCCATGCAGGATAAGGGTATGAAGTTGTTTCATCGAAATGCTCCTCAACCAAACCATAATCCTCAAAATCAACCACACCATCCTGATTAATATCAACTATTACAACAGAGATAACTGTATTTGTTAATTCAATGTCCACAGCATTACCTGACGGATCACTTATGATGACATCCTTCAGGACCAGCTCAGATCTGCCGTTGGACTGCTCTGTTGCTGTTACACTAACGCTGGCAAAGTTTGCCGGTGTTGCTACATCCGAAGCACCAAGGATGCAACCGTAAGCATCATTGAGCAGACCGGAATTTACTGAGCCTGAAACGAAAAATGTGCCCATACCACTTTGTTTGAACAGACTACCTTCACTTGCTTCTGATATCTGGAACTGGGAGCTGTCAAAGACAAGATCGAACTGCATCCCTGCAATATCCACATCCGGTGACACGAAGATATTTACTGTGAAAGTCTCACCCGGAGTAACGATCTGGGAAGATGGTTCCAGAGTTACATCTGAAGCCGCGGCAGAAACGTTAGCTGTGGCTGCAAATAATGCAAACATAGCTGCTACTATTAAAAACTTTTTTATCCCGAACATGTTTTTTCCTTTGTTGTTAAATGCATTGATAAGTTGAACTGACTTGATCGCAATTACCAAAGTTTAAAATCCCCATATTCCAATTGGCACTGGTGATATATAAACATTATGAAAAAAACGAGAATGTTATGATACTCATCATTATGAGATTTATAGGATTTAAATATAATAATCTGTGATAAAACGGATGTGACCTGTGCTGACAAAAATAAATAAGTAAACAAATGCAAAAACTAATGAAAATTAAATGCTTAAATTATAAAAATAAAATTGAGAACTTGTTATGATCAGTGTAACCAGCGAAAAATAGGACTATAAATGATCAACGCCAGAACATCAAAAGAATTTCCAAGTCTGCCAGCTACATTCCAACATCATTTTGTTATCGCAAACAAAAGGTTCTTTCATGCATATTAAAACAGTAGAATCATCAGCTACTTTGTCATCTTTATCGATCCATAAACTATGGAATAAGAACGAAGCCCTTATTTTTTTCATCGATCTGGAAATACATGAGCAATTACGACTATCAGATCTAACCAATGATGAAAAAGAATATCTTAACACATTAAAAACGGAATACTTTAGAAAAAGGTTCATTGTATCCCGATCACTCCTGAAGACCGTCCTTCAGCATATCCTGAAAAAAAGGTCATCTTCAGACATATCCCTCTATCAAAACAATGAAGGACGTGTATGCGTTAAGAACCACGAGGAGATCTATATTTGTATCTCATATTCCGAGAACCTCGTTGCTATCTCATTATCAAAACAAAAAATAGGAATTGACATTGAGCACATAAGGCAAATTGATCTGAAGACTTTTTCAAAATATGTCCATAATAAAAGATTTGAAAGAGATATGCTTCAAGAAGACAATATTGACCTGCTAAAAGAATGGACATTAAAGGAAGCATATTGTAAACTGACAGATCAGAGTATGCTGGCATGCTTGAATAAAGAAATTGTTCTTGATGGTCTCGATCACCATCAACTCAGTATAAATGATAAGTATATACTTTCTGTTGTTCTCACTTCAAAAAGCAACGAGGTCAATATATGTCATCTCCAAAAAGGATATCCTATAAAAATAGAAAAACTACTTCTAAAGTCCTTATAAGCTACATCCAATGATTTTGATAATTTTTAGAAGTTGCTCATTAATAAACTAAAGTAACTAACTAACTAACTAACTAACTAAGTAATCATATTCAACCCTCCATCAAGTTGAATAAAGTATCTGCTATAGAAATATCTTATATACTAGAGAAGTTAAATTATTAGTGGGGAATTAGGTCAAATAGTTATGCTGCAGAGAGTATTCCATTTACATCCACTGAGCTACTTTTTGATCACTGTTAAGTTATCATTCTCTTTAAAAGCAAACAGAATGGGTTGACAACATGGATGAGATCAAACAAGACATACTTGGGTTTTTACAAAATAATTCGTTTATGGACAGTAGCACACAATTAGGAGATGATGATTCTTTAACAATGAACGGAATTATCGATTCAATTGGGTTGATCGAATTTTTGGATTTTATTTCTGAAAAGTATTCCATAGATATTCCTGAGGATATGTTAACTCCTGAAAATTTTGATTCGATCAACGGCATTGCAAATACGATTCAAAAATTGATAAAGTGAAAACATGAAGCTCGATCAATATGTTGCAAAACATGCCAGAGAAACTCCTCAAAGAATTGCATTGGAAGAAAAAAGCAGATCAATATCCTATGCACATCTTGATGAAGCTATAAACACCATAGCAACAGAAATAGAGGACTTCGATCACTGTAAATTTGCCATCTTTGCCGAATCAGGTATAGAGTACATTCGGGCTTTAATGGCAGTGTATAGATCGAACAACATTGCTGTACCTCTTCCTGTGGAACTTACAGAATCTAATATTCAGCAGATACTGGATAGCAACCGCATAAATAATATTATTGTCACCGAACAACAATATTCAAGATTTGAAAGTACATTCTTTGACCGGTTCAGTACTTTGATCCGGATTTCAAAAGACTCATCCGTGAAAAAACTACGTAAAAATGTAATTAGTGAAAATAATAATGACCTGTTACGACTCGTTATGTACACCTCCGGAACAACAGGAGCACCAAAAGGTGTCATGTTAAGTGATGAAAACCTGATCTCGAATGCAAATTCCATAATCGAAGTACTAAGCATAACACCTGAAGACAAGGCTGCACAGGTAATTTCTCCACACCATGCTTTTGGAAATTCCATCGTAAATTCCCAATTGGTTGCAGGAGGATCCATAGCGATCGGAGGTCTTACTTTCCTCAGATCGACATTCGAGCTCATAGAATCGGGAGTAACCATATTCTATGGAGTTCCAAGCACTTATCGTATTCTTCTAAAATATCCTTCCAGCTTCCAGAAAGCATTCAGGAACGTCAGGCTTGCTGCATCCGCAGGCGGGGCCATGGAAACAGAGATCACAAAGAGGATCAAAGAATTGAATGACAGCATTGAGATCATACCAATGTATGGACAAACAGAAGCTACTGCCAGACTTGCTTATGTCCCTTCAGAAGAACTGGAAGAATATTCTGATACTATCGGAAGACCGATACCAGGCGTTGAGCTTGATGTTGTTGATGATAATAAAAATCCGGTAGAGCCGGGAATTACAGGAGAGTTAATAGCCAGAGGAAAGAACATACTAATAGGTTACCTTAATGATGAAGAAGCTACCCGCAAAAAAATAATCGATGGCTGGATGTATACCGGAGACCTGGCACAAAAACTGCCAAATGGTTACTTCAAATTATTAGGTCGCAAAGATGACCTGATCAAAGTTGCCGATCATCGTATAAATCCGAGGGAAGTGGAAAAATACATTGGAAAAAACAATGAGCTTTCAGATGTATTCGTCGTCCCGGTCGATCATGAGTATATGGGAAATGCCATCAGTCTTATGGTGATCCCAACGGAAGATACTGAAGTTGAAACACTGTATTCATTTTGCAGGAAGAACCTACCCGGTTTCCTGTGTCCACTGGAAATAATTCTTATCGAGAACTTACCACTAAGCAAAAGTGGAAAAATATCAAACAGGTCCATAATAGAGGCGTATCAAAATGTCAAAGCTAATATGTAAAAGATGTATTTTAGATTCAGACATTCCTGGTATAACAATAAATGAGGAAAACGGTCTTTGCCAGTTCTGTGAGAAGTATGAACCCCTTTCTTCGGAAGATAAGATAAAATATCTGAGGATTATGGAAAAACTGCTTAAAGAAAAAAGTGGGAAAGGGGAATATGATGTTATTTTTGCACTCTCGGGCGGAAAAGATTCCTCATACGGCCTGTATAAACTGAAGAAGGAGTATCCATTCCTGAACATACTTGCAATTCAGTTTGACAATGCTTTCATTTCAGACACTGCTGTTGCTAATGCAAAAAAGATGTGTGAGATCACAGGATGCGACTACTTTAAACTTACCATGGATGAAAAGGCACTTTGTGATACATTTCGAAAAGCAGCCACATCTACCAACGCATACTCAAAATTTGCCAGATACCGGGCCAGTGACATTTGCAATACCTGCATCAGCATAATCAAACAAAAGCTCATAGAACAGGCAATAATTCGCAAAGCACCATTCATTGTTTTTGCTTTTACATCCGGCCAGTCACCTACTCCCATAATTGACCTTCAGGTTAATTTCATAAAATGGTCCCGGGATCTTTTTGAGAAACAACTTCAAAATATCGGGGTAGATGACAAGGATGAGAGTTTCGTTCTAAAAAATGAGATAATAAATAACATAGACAAAGATAACATTCCAATGATCTTACACCCAATGTGCCTGTGGGATTACAATGAAGATAAGATCATTGAGGCTCTGATTGACCTCGGCTGGATGCCCCCAAAGATAAGTGACAGCAATTCAACAAACTGCCTTTTGAATGCATTTGCCTGCCAGAATCATATTGATAAATACAATATCCATCCATATGCCTTCGATATAGCGGGGCTTGTGAGAAGTGGAGATATGACCCAGGAAGAGGGGCTTGAGAAATTGCATAAGGAATTGTCAAAGCCATTGATAGAAATGGCCTCTAAGAAACTTGATCTGGAAGTGGAATAAAAGCGTAGATCCTGCCAGTGGTGAAGTAGCATGAAAATAATTGATGAGATAAATAAAGATACAGAAGAGAACGCCTCTAAGATCAGGACTTTCATTAAAGACTATGTGAAGGACTTTAAGAAAAGGGGAGTTGTGATCGGAGTTTCAGGAGGTATCGATTCTGCAGTCATACTCGCACTGGCTGTTCAGAAACTGGGTAAGGAGAATGTTTACGGATTACTGCTTCCTGAAAAAGAATCAGCTTCATCCAGCAAAGAACTCGGAGCAAGACTTTGTGACACATTGGGTGTTTCTTATGAAGAGGTCCCTATTACCCCTATCCTTGAAGCACTTGACATATACGGGAAAAAGGAGCAGATAATAAAGAGAACCTGCCCGGAATATGATCCGGATATTCACAAGACGTCACTTGTCCTACCAAGTCTCTTAGAAGACAATATGATAACCATCCCATCCATCAGACTTGTAAAAGATGGCGAGATCGTTTCAAAGAATCGGTTGAAAGCAAAGGACTATCTCGAACTGATCGGAATCCAGAACGTGAAACAGAGATCAAGAATGTTGGTCCAGTATATGTACGCTGAAAAGAACAATTATCTTGTATGCGGTACCACCAATAAGACCGAATACCTTCTGGGCCAGTTCGTGAAATATGGCGATGGCGGAGTGGATATCGAACCTCTGGGAGACTGCTACAAAACCCAGGTCTACGCACTGGCAGAGCTGCTAGATGTCGATAGAGAGATAATTGAAAGGCCTCCAAGCGCAGATACATGGAGCAGCTACACATCTGATGAGGACTTCTTCTGGCGTATGCCAATTGATATCATGGACCAACTATTGTATTCTCAGGAACATGAACTACCTGTGGATGTGATTAAAGAGAATACAGAATTATCAGAGGAAACAATAAACAAAGCAAAGAGAGGAATTGCAAAAATAGGAAAGGCATCCAAATATATCACATCAAATCCTCCGATATGTTATCTTGAAAAATGAATACTGAAACAGGGATGAAATTCATCATATGTTATGATTTTGACCTGTTTTTCGATAAAAGGAACACATACATGCTCAAAGACAAAGTAATACTGATCACAGGATCCAGCCGGGGAATTGGGAGAGCTACAGCCTTATTAGCAGCAGAGAACCATGCAACTGTGATCATCAACTACAACGAAAGTGAAGATGAAGCTACTGATCTTGTAGATGAAATTACAGAGAAAGGGTATAAGGCGACCATGGTAAAAGCTGATGTATCTGTTGAGAGCGATGTAAAGGAGATGTTCGACCTCATCAAAAAGCAATATTTAAAACTCGACATACTTGTCAATAATGCCGGAGTAATGCAAAACAATCTATTGATGATGACAAGTACAAAGTCGTTTGAACATATTATTGATGTTAATCTGAAAGGAACTTTCCTATGCACCCGATATGCTTCGAACATAATGAGAAAGCAACGATCTGGAAAGATCATTAACCTCTCATCTATAATAGGACTGAATGGAAATGCCGGCCAAACCGCATACTCGGCCAGCAAAGCAGGAGTCGTAGGATTCACGAGATCTGCAGCAAAAGAGCTTGGAAGATATGGAATTACTGTAAATGCAATTGCACCAGGGTTCATTGAAACTGACCTGACAAGAGATGTGAAAGAAGAAATTCGTGGTAAACTTATAGCAAATATAGCTCTTGGTCGAAGTGGCAAACCGGAAGACGTTGCAAAAGTTATTCTTTTTTTAAGTTCAGAGCTTGGGGATTATGTAAGCGGCCAGGTGATATCTGTTGATGGCTGCCAGGTTATTTGAATAAATTACAAATTAAAGGTTAAGTTGAAACTACAAAAACCAGAAATTTATTTACCCTTATCAAAGCGATCCCCAAATTCCGCAAAATAAATTTTAAAATAAAAATAGGAGTTTTTCTGCCTATCAAAAAACATCCACAAAGCGAAAAAATAAATAGAGATAGAATTTATCCGATTTTTACGTATATCACAGCTGCAATTTTAATATGCTTTTACGTATATGATCAGCAGATATTGAAAATGCCTGTTGTTGGCTTTCTGTAAGTTCGAGTTCGATGACCTTTTCTATGCCATTCTTACCTAAGATCACAGGTACTCCCAGATACAGTCCATCCTCACCATATTCACCCTGCAAGTAAGAGGATGCTGGAATTACTCTTTTTTGGTCATTAACTATGGATTCAACCATCGATCCAATGGCTGCTGCAGGAGCAAAGAAGGAACTGCCAGTCTTAAGATATTCAACAATTTCAGTTCCTGCGTTGACAGTTCGCTTTACAAGCCTCTCTATCGTATCTTCAGGAAGTAGTTCAGGTAATGGAACACCTGACACTGTGGTATATTGTGGCAATGCGACCATGGAATCACCGTGCCCACCAAGTACCAGTGCAGAAACATCCTTTGCAGAAATACCAAGTTCCATAGCAATGAAAGCTGCAAACCTACTTGAATCAAGCATCCCGCTCATTCCAAATACCCGATTTGTATCAAATCCGGTACATTTCTGTGTAGCATACGTCATGATATCAAGTGGATTGGTTACAGTGATAACTATAGCATCGGGTGCATATAGTAAGATCTTTTCAGAAACCTCTTTTATGATATTTGCATTGACCTTCATCAGATCATCACGTACCATTCCTTTTTTACGTGCAACTCCTGCGGCAATGACCACAATATCAGAACCTTCAATATCAGAGTAATCACTGGTACCCAGTATCTCAACATCATAGCCGAGAACGGGGGCAGCCTCAATGATATCAAGTGCCTTCCCTTTAGCCACACCCTCAGTAGCATCGGTCATGACAATATTTCCAATTTCAAGCTCTGCGATACGTTGAACAGTAGCGCAACCAACGTTACCTGATCCTATGACTGCAATCTTTTTCATATCTGTAACACCCCCGAATAGACAGATATAGCAAATCGTTAAGCTATAATCTAAAAATGGTTCTCAAAAGTAATATATGTTTTCTTGGTAACCCCTTACTCAAACATTTATATCCTCAAAGACCAATCTACCACCGATCAGCTATGGAACTAGAGAAGCTACTTGAAAAGTTATCCAACGCACACGGCATATCCGGATATGAAAACAATATCAAGGATATCATGGAAGAAGAGATCAAACCATATGTAGATGAGGCAAGGACAGACAAGATGGGAAATCTCATCACCACAAAGAAAGGTGAAGGTCCTGCCATTATGCTGGCAGCACACATGGACGAGATCGGACTGATGGTCCAGTACATCGATGACAACGGATTCCTGCGTTTCGTAAAGATCGGAGGATGGTTCGACCAGACCCTTCACAGCCAGAGAGTGGTCGTTCACGGAAGCAACGGCCCTATTACAGGTGTCATCGGATCAAAACCACCACATGTAATGAAAGAGGAAGACAGGAAGAGACCGGTAAAGGCCGAGGACATGTTCATCGATATCGGTGCAAAGGACAAGGAAGATGCCATCAACATGGGAGTCGATGTCGGAACTGCCATCTCTCTTGACAGGGATTACGCACCTCTTGCCAACGGACTTGTCACATGTAAGGCATTCGATAACCGTGCAGGAGTTGCAATGCTCATCGATGCAATGAAACAGCTCTCTGAAAACCATGTAAAGGCAACTGTACATGCTGTGGGAACCGTGCAGGAAGAGGTCGGGCTTAAAGGTGCACGCACATCCGCATTTGGACTGAACCCTGATGTTGCCATTGCAGTTGATGTTACATTCCCCGGAGATCATCCAGGTATTGACAAGAAGGATTCTGCACTGGAAATGGGAAAAGGTGCAGTTATCACGGTCGTTGATGCATCCGGAAGAGGTCTTATCGCAGACAGGAATGTCGTGAAGTGGCTGAAAGAGACCGCTGAGGAGAATGACATACCATACCAACTCAATGTAGGCGGTGGCGGTACAACAGATGCTACTGCAATTCACCTCACCCGAGAAGGTATTCCTTCAAGCACCATCAGCGTGCCTACAAGATATATCCACTCCCCTGTTGAAGTGCTGTCCCTGGAAGACCTTCAGGCATGTGCAGACCTTATCGCAAAGGCAGTTCTCAATATCGACAAGTACTTCTAATCTGCTTCTGATGCCTCTATGGCATCTCTTTTTTTATTGTTGTGACCCCACATCATGAATCCACATCGAAAAAACAGATCCAGTCCGGGAATTATGTTTATGAAAGGATCACTGGATATTGTTACGCAAGTAAGCCGTTAACTCCACACCAAAAGTACTAAAACCAATAGAAGTATTATTTTGGCTGTGATAGTCAGCGACATGCATCTATAAATAACATCCTGATTATTAGTGATAAATTCAGAGATCATTGATCGAACAGAGAAAATACGTCGCTGAAATAAAAAAACAACTGAGGGATTACATTATTCGAAAATATCCGGTTTTTGGACACAACTTTACGAGACGGTGAACAGACACCTGGTGTCGCACTGAAAACAGAAGAGAAAGTCTGGATCGCACGCAAGCTCGACGATCTGGGAGTAAACATCATCGAAGCAGGTTCTGCCATCACTTCAGAGGGCGAGCGCGAAGCAATTCGTGCTGTGACAGCTGAAGGTCTGGACGCAGAGATATGCAGCTACTGCCGCATTATGCAGCAGGATGTGGACTATGCCTTAGAGTGTGATGTGGATTCGATTCACCTCGTGGCTCCTGTATCAGACCTTCATATTAATGTGAAGCTCAAGAAGGACAGGGAAGCATTAAAGGAAATGGCATTAAGTGCCACCGAATATGCAAAGGACCATGGTCTTATAGTGGAGCTTAGCGGAGAGGATGCATCCAGAGCAGATCTGGATTTCTTAACGGACCTGTACAAGGCAGGTGTGGAAGTAGGTGCTGACAGGGTATGTTTCTGTGATACTGTGGGATTGCTTGTTCCAGAAAGAACGACCGAGATATTCAAAGAACTTACATCAGCTATCGATGTACCGGTAGCCATCCACTGTCATAATGATTTCGGCCTCGCGGTCTCGAACACCATCGCTGCACTGAACGGTGGTGCGAAAGAAGCGCACATGACCATCAATGGCATCGGAGAAAGGGCAGGAAATACTGCGCTTGAAGAAGTAGTGATGGTACTTGAGTGGCTCTACAAATACGACACCGGAATCAAGACCGATGAGCTTTACAAGACCTCAAGGCTTGTCAGCCGCCTGACAGGACTGGCTGTAGCATCGAACAAGCCTCTTGTCGGTGGAAATGCATTCACTCACGAGGCAGGTATCCACGTACACGGATTACTGGCAGATACCTCCACATATGAGCCGATAACACCGGAAAGCATCGGACGTGAAAGGCAGATCGTGCTTGGAAAGCATGCAGGCAAGAGCTCAGTGACACTTGCATTAAAGGAACTGGGACTTGATGTGGATGAATCTCAGCTCAATGAGATCGTGGGTCGTGTCAAAGAGTTAGGTGATCATGGCAAGCGTGTCACAGATGCAGACCTCCAGACAATCGCTGAAGCTGTGCTTGATATCTACCGCGAATCAAAAGTCAAGCTCGAGGAGTTCACTGTTGTCTCAGGTAACAAGGCAATACCAACCGCTTCCGTGAGACTTACCGTTGATGGAAAGGAGATCGTGGAAGCAGGCATCGGAGACGGACCTGTTGATGCAACTTTCGAGGGAATACGCAAGGCCATTTCAGGTTTTGCAGATATCCAGCTTGAAGAATATCATGTGGATGCTATCACCGGTGGTACCGATGCACTTGTAGAAGTACTGGTGAAGCTTTCCAGGGAAGGAAAGATGGTCACTTCAAGAGGTGCCCGCACAGACATAATCCTGGCATCCGTAGAAGCGATCATAAACGGAATCAACCAGCTGATACAGGACTGAACATCCATATACAGGATACAACAGCCAATCACAAACTGAAAAACAAATGTTTGAACACATATTGATAAATTGATAATATCTTACCGATCAACTAAAAGGAAAAGATAGCATGACCGGAAAACCAGAAAGAATGACAGGCGCAAGAGCATTCGTCGAGTGCCTGTACAGGGAAAATGTCGAAGTTCTATTCGGATACCCGGGCGGCGTGCTGCTCCCTATCTATGATGAACTCTATGATGCACACCTGCACCATCTGCTCGTCAGGCATGAGCAGGCAGCAGTCCATGCAGCCGAAGGATATGCAAGGGCTACAGGAAAGGTAGGCGTCTGCCTGGCAACATCAGGCCCAGGAGCAACAAACCTTGTCACAGGTATCGCAAACGCATACATGGATTCAATTCCACTGGTAGCTTTTACAGGACAGGTACCAAGCTCAATGTTAGGTAACGATGCTTTCCAGGAAGCTAACATCACAGGCATCACGATGCCTATCACAAAACACAACTATCTCGTACAGGATGCAAAGGACCTGCCAAGGATAATCAAAGAGGCATTCCACATCGCCTCCACAGGCAGGCCGGGTCCTGTTCTTATTGATATGCCAAAGGATGTTACGACCGATGAGATCGATTTCGTATATCCTGACAAGGTCGAGCTTCGCGGCTACAAGCCAACATACAAAGGCAACAGCCAGCAGATCAAAAGAGCTGCAACAGCCATCGCAAAATCAAAAAGACCTGTTATCTACGCAGGTGGTGGCGTAATCGGTTCAGATGCAAGCAAGGAACTGCTTTCCTTTGCAGAAAAGATCAGGGCACCTGTCACAACAACACTGACCGGCATAGGCGGTTTCCCCAACGACAATGAACTTTACCTAGGGATGCCCGGAATGCACGGTACAAAGTATGCAAACTATGCGATACAGGAATCAGACCTCCTGATCGCTGTAGGTGCACGTTTTGACGACAGGGTCACAGGAAAGCTCAAGTCATTTGCACCAAATGCAAAGATAATTCACATTGATATCGATCCTGCAGAGATCTCAAAGAACATCACTGTGGACATACCCATCGTTGGAGATGCTAAAAACATCCTCAAGTCACTCCTCCCACATGTTAGCGAATGTGACACAAAGGAATGGCTTGACAAGGTCGCCATCTGGAAGAGGGATTTCCCGCTTTACTACGTCAACAGAGATGATGCGATCAAGCCACAGTACATCATCGAACAGATCAATGAGGCATGTCCTGATGCGATCATCGTAACCGAGGTAGGACAGCACCAGATGTGGGCAGCCCAGTACTTCAAGTACAAAGAGCCACGCACATTCATAACCTCAGGCGGACTGGGAACCATGGGATACGGATTCCCCGCAGCCATCGGTGCAAAGCTCGGAAGGCCTGACAAGGTCGTCTTCGACATTTCCGGTGACGGATCATTCCAGATGAACTCCCAGGAAATGGCAACCATCGTACAGAACGATATTCCGATCATCATTGCACTGTTCAACAACGGTTACCTGGGAATGGTCAGGCAGTGGCAGGCATTGTTCTTCGAACACCGCTATTCACACACCACCATCGAGGACAGCGTTGACTTCGTCAAACTGGCAGAGGCATACGGCGCTCTTGGAATTCGTGTTGAGAAGCCATCAGAGGTCAGACCTGCAATTGAAAAGGCCATCGAAGCGAACAGACCTGTGATCATCGACTTCATCGTCGAGAGGGAAGAGAACGTATCACCAATGGTACCGGCAGGCGCAGCGATCAACGAAATACTTGACCTGGAGAGGACACAATGAAACATACACTTGCAGTTCTGGTAGAGAACAAATATGGAGTACTGACAAGGGTTGCAGGGCTATTCTCACGACGTGGTTTCAATATTGACAGCCTTGCAGTGGGAATCACTGAAGACCCCACCATCTCAAGGATGACAATTGTTGTTCGCGGCGATGAGCATGTGCTTGAGCAGGTCACAAAGCAGCTTAACAAGCTTATCGAAGTCATTCGTGTAACAGACCTTGGAGCTGATGAATCCGTTGAAAGGGAACTGGCACTTATAAAAGTGAATACTGATGCCAGCAACCGTGCTGAGATCATCCAGATCGTGGATATCTTCAGGGCAAGGATAATTGACGTTGCTTCAAAATCAGTTACCATTGAGGTCACAGGAGATGCCAACAAGATCAAGGCGATCCAGACATTGCTGAGACCTTTCGGTATCAAGGAAATGGCAAGGACCGGTAAGGTAGCACTTACAAGGGGTTCTAAAAGTTCATAATTGAATTAATTTGATCTATTAAAATACGGAGAAATAAACATGGTAGAAATGTTCTATGACAAAGACGCCGATCTCGGCGCACTTAAAGGTAAAACAGTAGCTGTAATGGGCTACGGTAGCCAGGGACACGCACAGGCACAGAACCTTCACGACTCAGGCCTTGATGTTGTCATCGGCCTCAGGGAAGGAAGCCGCCGCTGGGCACAGGCAGAGAACGACGGTCTTAAGGTAATGACAGTTGCAGATGCTGCAAAGGCTGCAGACGTCATCCAGATCCTCCTTCCTGATGAGATCCAGTCACAGGTATACTACGCAGAGATCGAGCCAGGGCTTGAAGCAGGCAATGCACTCGTATTCTCCCACGGATTTAACATCCACTACAACCAGATCGTACCATCAAAAGATGTGGACGTCTACATGGTCGCACCAAAGAGCCCGGGACACCTTGTAAGAAGGACCTACAATGAAGGCGCTGGTGTTCCAGGTCTTATCGCTATCTACCAGGATGCAACAGGAAATGCACATGAGATGGCACTCGCACACGCAAAGGGTGTCGGCTGTACAAGAGCCGGTGTCATCGAGACAACCTTCCGCGAGGAAACTGAGACCGATCTCTTCGGTGAGCAGGTAGACCTCTGTGGTGGTGTTGCAAGCCTCATCAAGACATCCTTCGAAGTACTCGTTGAAGCAGGTTACCAGCCGGAAATGGCATACTTCGAGACACTCCACGAGCTCAAGCTCATCGTTGACCTCATCCATGAGGGCGGTCTTGAGAAGATGTGGTATTCAGTCTCCAACACAGCAGAATACGGTGGTCTCACAGTTGGCCCACAGGTCATCAACGAAGAGTCCCGTGAAGCAATGTACATTGCACTCGAGAGGATCCAGAACGGTGAGTTCGCACGTGAGTTCGTCCTTGAAGGACAAACAAACCACGCTGTACTTACCTCCATGGAGCGTCTGGAGAACGAGCACCCTGTCGAGGTCGTTGGTAAGAAGCTCAGGGCAATGATGCCATGGCTCAACAGCGAGCTCAACGAAGAGTAAGCTAAAAATCGATCCTAAAATACATTTTTCAGGACACATGTCCTGAAAAACCATTCTTTTTTTGATGATCCTGTGATAACATGTCAGCTACTATAGAGACCATATTTGCACGCAGAAGCATCAGGGAATACACAGAAGACCCTGTAAGCAACGATGACATCAACACCATCCTGGATTGTGGCAGGTGGGCACCGTCAGGCCTTAACAACCAGCCCTGGAAGTTCATCGTGATCCGTAACGAGGACACCATCAATGAACTGGCAGACTGCACACATTACTCAAAGATAGTCCTGCAGGCAAACGTCCTGATAGCAGTATATCTCGATCAGGAGACGATGTATCACCACGACAAGGATGTACTTGCCATCGGTGCTTCCATACAGAACATACTTCTTGCCTGCGAGGACCTTGGACTTGGAGCGGTGTGGCTCGGAGAGATCCTCAAAAAGAGCGAACAGGTAAATACCATTCTTGAAGTGCCGGAAAGTCTTGAACTTATGGCAGTCCTTGCTATCGGCCAGCCCGTGGAAAGAGAACGTACATCAACAAGGAAAGCTCTCGAAGAGATCACATTCAACGAAAAGTATGGTGAAAAGTGGACAGGCGAAAACTAAGACCTGCCACCCCTTTATTAAATTAAATATAAATTTCAATTTATTCTCTGGTCCTGGCTTTCCTGATCGCATCCTTACGGGCTGCAGCTGCTGCTTCACATTTACGGTTGGCACAGTATTCTTTTGCATCCTTGCCCTGTTCTTTTACCCTTATGAAGTGCCATCCACAACCCTCACAGACCTTGTCCGTCACGGTCAGGCGACCTTTCTTAGGGACCGATTGGGTATGGCCACACCTTTTGGTGCATCCCAGGAAACGTGAATCCTTTGTAGCGATAAGGAACATCTGGCCATCACATGAAGGGCACGGACCTATGACTTCAGGAGGGAAGCATTCCTTTTCCTTCTCACATGAAAAACACGGACCGATTCCCACAGACCAGAAATATTTGTTTCCGACCTTTATAACTGCAATGCCATCCTTTTTGCACTTCCTGGAGCGCTGTACCGCCAGGGCACCTGCCTTTGGAAGCGGATATGTGTTCTTGCACTGAGGATATCCCGTGCATCCCACGAAACGGCCTTTGTCAGTGATGACCATGCGAAGCATACGGCCGCATTCCGGACATGTGCCGACGTGGTTCTTCTTGTCAGCTGCAACAGCCTCATCGGTAATTGTGCCTGCTATCTGCGAAACCATAAGTTCGCGGTTCTTCAACAGGTGGGAATACATCTCCTTGATAAGTGTAGTTCCTTCCTCAAGAGCCAGTGGGAACTTCTTTGTTCCGTCCTCAACCTCCTGAATCAGGGATTCGATCCTGGAACGAATATCCGGTTTGACAAGTATAGGAACAGAGCTGTTCAGCGCATCCATCAGAGTGAATCCTGTATCCATTATTGCAATGGTCTTGCCCTTTGTCTCAAAATAACCACGTTTCTTGTTGGTCTCAATGTGGGAAGGAGCAGTTGCCTTGGTACCTATACCATGCTTGTCCATAAGTGTCAGCAGTTCAGCTTCTGTTAGCCTCTTTGGAGGTGTTGTCTGTGACTTGATGTTGTTGATCTTCTTTACGTCAATAACATCCTTCTCTTCAAGGAGTGGCAGGAGCTTGTCCTGTGGCTTTTCAAAAGGATATACTGCAAGCCAGCCGGCGCTCTTCTGGACAGAGCCTGTGGAATCGAATAGCTCGCCTTCTGCTGTAATCTCAAAACGGGTCTTCTCAAATATGGCTTCGGGCAGGAGGTTTGCAATAAAGTGTCTTACGATGAGATCATAGACATCCCATGCACGGGGCATCTTGACAGCTTTTTCCACCTCTGCACGGGAGCCGGCCTTGATCGGATGAATAGGGGGGTGGTCATGTCCGTCTTTCTTTCCGTTTCGAGGAGTTATCTTATCCTGGGAAAGAAGCAGCATGGCAAAGTCCTGATAATCTCCTCTGGTAAAACCTTTGAGGATCTTCTTGAAATCCATGTCATCAGCATACTTGTTGGTCTCTGTCCTCGGGTAACTTGTGAAACCCGAAAGATAGAGCTGTTCTGCGATCTCCAGGGCCTGTTCGGGGCTTACACCGAGGTATTTGGATGAACGTTTGAGGAACTCGTTGGTGTTAAGCGGGAACGGAGGATTTGTCTTCATCTCCTTTACGGTCTTCTTCGATACCACCGCGGTCCTGCAATTCTTCAACTTGCTGAATATTGCATCGGCCTTTTCCTTTTCATAGATGTGACCTCCGCGGTGGGCACCTGTAAAATCGGTACCTTTTCCGTTGAAGATACCCTCGATCTTCCAGAAGTCCTTTGGATCGAACTTACGTATTGCAAGTTCACGCTCATAGACGAAACCACATGTGGGAGTCTGGCAGGGACCGATGGACAGGACACCTTTTGTTCTTGCACGTTCCCTTACGGAAAGCGTTACAAAACGTGTAAATGCTGCACCCATTTTGAGGTCAAGTATCTGTCTTGCCTCTGCGGACATTGCCATGTTCTCATCAGGCTCCACAAGATCAGTGAAGGCCTTGTCAATCTCACTTTTTGAAAGAGAAGAGAACCTGGCACGTTTGACGGTTGATCCGGATACCTTTTCGGCTATGGATTTTGCTTCAAAGCCGATATTTTCCCCTTCCCGGTCAAAATCGCAGGCAAGGACCAGAAGGTCAGCATCCTTTGAAAGCTTTAGTATAGCACTGCCAAACTGGGTCTTAGTTACCTTTTTTATCGGTTCGGTGTCCAGAAGCATGGCAGGATCCACATCCCTCCAGTTACTGAACTCCTCCGGATAGTCATATCCCATGATATGGCCTGCTAGTCCCATTACTTTCCAGGGGACACCATTCCTCTGGAACTCATAAACAGGAACCCCGTCTACAATTGTTCGTCTGGCCGAGCCTCCGGCCAATATGTTCGAGATCTGGGCTGCAGCTTTGTTCTTCTCAGTAAATACGACTGTGGTCATGGGAATCGAAAGTAAATCAAGTATTCAGATAACGGTACTGTTCCTCAAAAAGGTGTAACATAAGATGGTACTTACAGTACATTAATTATCGTATCGGATCAGGGTATCGACGGGAACTTATCAAAAACTTCATAACCGTTCGTACCAATATAATATTGGAGGGTAACCATGCAATGTGCTGTTTGCGGAGTTGAAACTAAGAACAAATATTGTAACGATTGTGAAAAGATAATGGACGAGATAATCCACAAGGTCGGGGAAAAGAGGTGGAATGCAATCGATGACTGCTCCTACATCTATCCGATGGTTAAAAGAGCAACAAAAGGGGAGCTTACTGTCAATGATATAATCAATGCAATGGAAGTCGAGGATTAAAGATTTAAATAGATAAAATGGTAGCTGGAACCATATGTTCTTGCTACCTATGCCATCCTTACCAGTTTTCCATTTCTTGCTATTCTTATGACTTAAAAATAAAAATGAAATGGAACAAACAAGGAAACGAGGCTGTTAAAAAAGAATAATATGACCTCATCTTGAGATCATAACATCCACTTTTGAGTGACGGACAACTTCCTCTGCAACGCTTCCTAGAAGTAATCTCGTAAGTCCGGTCTTACCAAGGCTTCCCATTACAATAAGATCGATCTCGTTCTCTTCAGCAAACTTGATGATCTCTTCTGCAGGATGCCCTTCAAGAACCAGCTTCTCAACCTCAACCTCACATGATGAACATGCATCGGCAACCTGCTGAACGGCCTTTTCAGCCTCATCCATCATTACCTGAAATGGCACTTCCCATTGCATCATCCTGGAGCCTATAGGCATAGATGACGATGGATGGGTAGGTACTACACAAATAGCATATACCTTTGCACCAAGTTTCTTTGCAATGTCGATACCCGACAATATAGCAGTATCAGCATTCTCAGACCCGTCAGTAGCTATCAGGATCTTCTTATAGTCTTTAGCAGTCACACAATTACCCCCTTGTTGATCTGTTAGATGTGCATTTTGCACTTTTATACATAAATATTGACCTCACTGATATATGAACTTTCCCAAAACATAACAAGAGATAGGAATGCCGGATTGTGAAACATATATATGTATCATTGCTGTATTGAATCCTAAGAACCGCCTACGATCATTCTAAAAATCATCATTCGGAGTAACAATGACATTAATGGAAGATGCAAAGAAGGGCCTTATCACTCCTGAGATAAAAAGTGTTGCAGAGGTAGAAGGCATCGATGCTGATACAGTTAGATCTTGTGTTGCAAAAGGTCTTGTGACGATCCCAAGGAACATCAAGGGAAAATCCCGGGCTTTTGGTATCGGGAAATATATGAGCGTGAAGATCAACGCCAATATCGGAACCTCCCGGGACTTTGTGGACATTGATGACGAAGTTGAGAAAGCAAAGGTCGCTGTAGAATACGGTGCTGACACGATAATGGACCTTTCCACAGGCGGAGACCTTGACCTGATACGTGCAAGGATCATGGATGCAGTGGATGTACCAATCGGTACCGTGCCAATATACCAGGCTGCTGCTTCCCACAAGACAGTCGTTGATATGACATCCGATGACATGTTCAATGCCGTACGCAAGCATGCCGAGGACGGTGTGGACTTTGTAACGGTACATGCAGGTGTCAATTACAACGCAATTGAAAGGCTCAAGAACAGCGACAGGATCACGAACATGGTCAGCCGTGGAGGTTCCTTTACCTTTGCATGGATGATACACAACGAGCAGGAAAATCCTTTCTACGCAGAATATGACTATCTTGTTGAGATCGCAAAGGAATATGATCTCACATTGAGCCTCGGTGATGGTATGAGACCGGGATGCATACATGATGCATCTGACGGACCGAAGTTCATGGAATTCATCACACTTGGAGAACTTGTGAGAAAAGCAAGGCAGTCCAACGTACAGACCTTTGTGGAAGGTCCGGGACACGTGCCCCTCAACGAGGTCGAGCTCAGCGTAAGGGCAATGAAAGAACTGTGCCACGAAGCCCCACTTTACCTGCTTGGTCCGCTGGTCACTGACATTGCACCTGGCTATGACCACATCACAGGAGCCATCGGAGGCACTCTTGCCGGCATGTGCGGAGCTGATTTCCTCTGTATGACAACACCGGCAGAACATCTTGCGCTACCTACTGCCGAGGACATCCGTGAAGGAGCCACTGTTACAAGGATAGCAGCCCATGCTGCTGACCTTACCCGTGATGGGCAGAAAGAGCGTGCACGTGCAGTGGACGAAAGAATGGCAGTAGCCCGTGCAGAACTTGATTGGGACACACAGTATGCGACAGCCATTGATACTGAAAGAGCACGCACCATAAGGGAGAACAGGTATACAGGAAGCGATGCATGTTCCATGTGTGGCGAACTTTGTGCAATGAAAATAGTCAAGAGTGCACTGGAAGAAAGCAGGCAGAAAGACAATTGATCTTTCTGATCCTCTTTTTAATTAAATAATTAATTGATGTAATCTTTTTAGTGATATTCCTTATTATCCGCATTTCTTTTTTTCTTTCGTTACTTTGAATTATATTTTTGATTTATTTCCTCTTCGCGATCATTCTCCTTAGTTAAGAACTTATTTTGAACCCGATCTTTCTTCAACACTAAACCCATATTCAAACCTGACTAAATATCGAAAGGTTTAAATTGTGAACTGCCTTATACATATTTGACGAAAAATAGACGAGTTTGTATATATTCGGAAATGTGGAGATGGTCGTTCTGGCTGAACAAAACAAACAGGAACAAGAAACAGTTATCGAAACAATTGGATTAAAAAAGAGCTACTACCTGACAGATGTTGAGGTACCCATACTTCATGACATTAACATTGAAGTCAAAAAAGGGGATTTCGTAGCAATAATGGGTCCTTCCGGTTCCGGTAAAAGTACTCTGATGAACATGCTTGGATGTCTTGACCGGCCCAGTGAAGGCCATGTGATGGTCATGGGGATGGACATCAACAGGATCTCCGATATAGAACTGGCAAAGCTAAGAGGGATGGAGATAGGGTTCGTGTTCCAGAACTTCAACCTTGTCTCCAGACTCTCTGCCCTACAGAACGTACTCTTGCCAACCTATGCAAACCACAGGCCGAATATCGACATGAATGAACGTGCACGGAAATTGCTGGAACTTGTGGGACTTTCAGACCGCATGGACCACAAACCAACTGAGCTCTCAGGAGGACAATCCCAGAGGGTTGCCATTGCCCGGGCACTGATCAACGATCCTGCCATAATCCTTGCAGATGAACCTACAGGGAACCTTGACTCAAAGACAAGTGTTGAGATAATGGAACTCTTTTCCGACCTTCACAGGAAAGGAAGTACGATAATCATGATCACTCATGACCCTGAAACTTCAGAATATGCTGACAGGACGATCCATGTGAAGGACGGCTATATAGAGAACAATTGAGATGATCATAATGCAAATAAGTAACCTGAAGATAACAAAAGAATTACCTACACTCGTGGTCCTGTTGATGCTGTTGACATGTATGCTGAGCCCGGCATCGGCCCAGGAAAGCAGTTCCACAAGCCTTGATGTGGATGTGCAGAAGTACGAACCATATCCGGCAGAGATAGGACAATACGTCGATGTCTGGATCAAGGTAGAGAACTTCCGATCAGGACAATCAGATGACGTTTCCATAAGACTTGTACCTGAATACCCCCTTTCCCTGGATTCAGAGAACAATGCCATTAAAAATATCGGCATACTCTCACCAGGCACTGCATCTGTACAGGAATATCGCCTGTATGTCGATGAAAATGCAAAACCAGGAACAGCTTCTTTTGATGTCTACTACAGGGGCGATAGCGACAGCACCTGGCTAAAAGATACTTTTGAGATGAAGGTCGGCTCTACGACATTTGAGAGCAGGGGAACACTTGAACTGGAAGAGTCCTCCGCTGATCCGGGAGTCTTCAGCCCCGGCGATACAGGTACTATCACTTTTACGCTCACCAACACTGCTACACAGAACACGATAACCTTCGAAGGCAAGGACTATGACACCAATGCACGCATCCAGTCCGCATTCCTTTCCGGCTCTGACAATATACTTGTCACAAGCAGCGAACAAGATGCAGGTATTATCGGACCGGGAAATTCTGTCACACTTACATTCAATGTAGAGGTTCCCGATGATACTCCGGATGGAACATACTACCTTGACCTCTCGGTCCTCGGGAATTCACACGCATACAATAACAACTGGAGAGTCCCGGTCACTGTTGACAGTTCAGCACTAAAAATGATCCCCTCTAAGCCTTTAACACTTGTCAATGGAGAAGGAAAGGTCCAGTTCGATGTTGCAAACCTTCATCCGAACACGCTTTCATCCGTAAGTGTCAGACCTGAAGCAGAAGGAGTCAGATTCTCACCTGCAGAATATTTCATAGGCACCATGAAGCCGGATGAGCTCTTTACCATCGAGTTCACTGCAGTAGTGGAAAATGAAGAAGCACTTACACCCCTTAACCTGACAGCAGAATACAGGAACGGATTCAACGAGCATTCGAACACAGAAGAGATCGGCAGCTTTGACATAACAGAGGAAAATGATGGCAATACAACTACAACTGCTGCTGCCTTTGGACTTGTAGCTGTTGCCGGATCATCCCTATTTGTCTACAGGAAGAAGAAACAGGACAAAATTCAGGAGTAATGGACATGGTCAACCTCAGGCAATCACTTGAGATCGCAACAGGAAGCATCTTCAGCTCAAAGCTTCGTTCCACCCTGACAACCCTTGGTATCGTAATAGGAGTAGCTGCCGTGATAGCAAATGTTGCCATCGGTGCAAGCTTTAACCAGTACTTTGACGAAGAGATAGGTACGATCGGCTCGAACTTCATATATGTCGGAACAAATGAACCAAATATCCTGTTCGATAATGAACTGGAAGTTGTCAGGAACACACCCGGAATTGTAAGAGCTTCACCACTCAATGAGCAGGTTGCTGAGGTGACATACATGTCGGACTCGAGAAGGGTTACTATCATGGGAGTTACAGGCGACTATGATGAGGTCGCCAATCTCCAGCTCAGTGAAGGTAATTTCCTTAAAGATAATGATCAGTACGTTGCTGTTATTGGTAGCGAAATATCAGGAGATACCTTTGACCGTACCCTTGCAAACAAGAATTCAATTGACATTACCTTCAGGACACGTGATGGAGAGGTCATCACTCAGACATTTCAGGTAAAGGGTATAGTGGAAAAGTCCGAAGCTAGCTTCATTTCATCAGGAATGAATCCGGACAACCGCATATTCATACCGATCACCACCATGAACGAGATCCTCAATGTGGAGGATTATTCCGGAATATTTGCAGAAGCCGAATCCATTGATACCGTAACAGAAACTTCGGATGAGATAGACACCCGGCTGGGGAGATATCTGGGAATATCATCCCGAGACATGGAAAAGGATGATGTCAAGCCATACTTCATAGTGGACCAGCAGGAGTTGCTCGAAGAAGCAGGAAGCCTTTCAGATGCCCTTACTGCACTGCTTACAGCAGTTGCACTGATCTCACTGGTAGTTGGTTCCATTGGTATCATGAACATCATGCTTGTGACAGTGACTGAACGTACGTCCGAGATCGGGTTGATGAAAGCTATCGGTTACTCCAATTATGATGTGCTGACTATGTTCATTGTGGAATCTGCTGTTGTGGGAACCCTTGGAGGGGTTCTTGGTATGATCCTCGGATGTGGTGGAGCCTATGCTGCTGCGACCTTCATGAACCTGCCAGTGGTCCTGCCTGCAGGGAAGATATTCGCAGGTTTTGTGGTTTCCATTGTTGTAGGCCTGATAGCAGGTGCATACCCTGCAAACAAAGCCGCGAAGATGAAACCGGTGGATGCACTCCGTCATGACTGATGAGAACATAATGAAAGAGAATAAAGAGAACACCTAAAAAAGAAAAGAAGAGGAAGGTGAACATAGATGCTTGATAGCTGGATATTTTTTCCGATAAACGCAATAGTGTTCCTGACATTTGCAGGACTTGCAATAGCAGGTACATTATTCTGGCTCTGGATGCTTATCGACTGTGCAATGAACGAACCGTCACAGGGTAATGATAAGCTGATATGGGTAATTATAATTATATTTGCCCAGTTTGTCGGAGCACTGATCTATTTCTTCATCAGAAGACCAAAAAGGATCGCACAGGAACCTATGATGAATCCGGAAAAATGATAAAGGTATAAATAAAAATAAAAAGAATAGGGTAAAGGACGGGGTAGATATGAAAGAAAGAGGAATAAGCAGTATTATAAGAGACTTTTTTGGAGTGGTCACACGTAAGCAGACCTACCTGAACCTCACATACCTATTGTTCTCTTTCCCACTTGGAACAGCTTATTTCATATTCCTCGTGACAGGACTTTCAATGGGACTGAGCCTGTCAATAACCCTTATCGGAATTCCCATACTGATATTGATGCTTGTGGCATGGTGGGAACTGGCATCCTTTGAAAGACAGCTTGCCATCTGGCTTCTCGGGATCGACATACCCCCAATGGAACCACGGAAGATATCAAACCAGAAGATGACGGAGAAGCTGAAAGGATACATCCTCAATCCTGTAACATGGAAAGGGCTTGTTTTCCTGTTCATAAAGTTCCCGCTTGGAATATTCACACTGGTAATCGCGTTCATACTCCTGATTTTCACACTGGTATTGATCTCAATGCCTTTTATCTACAACACCGGTTACGTGAACTTCGGAGAAGCTGAAGTAGAAACAATGGGAGTAGCTCTTGTGCTGATGTTTGGTGGCCTGCTTCTGGGATTCGTCTCACTGCACATCATGAACGCCCTTGCAAAGCTTTCCGGAGCACTGGCCTATAACCTGCTTGGAAGCACAGGATCTGCATACACCAATGAAAACGATTATACATACATCGAAGACCTAGACGACATCGATGAAGAAGATATGGAAGATGACCTGGAGTATGATGCAGAAAGTGACCTGAATGATAAGCTCTCTGGAACAGCAGTTGAAGCTAACGATGAAGCATCAACAGCATCATTAAAATAAACAACAGGAACAAAAGTTAATGAAATTACTGAGCTGGGGTCAGACCTTCATTTTAGCAAGGTCATCGTAAAACTCAAGTATCAGTAATGTCAGCTCATTATCAAGATTCAGGCTAAAGGTGCGGATCTGCTTTCCAAGGCGTTTCTCGGTTACGATATCCGCTTTGAGCAGAGGTTCAATGACCCTTGCGACACTTGAATGGGAAAGACCGGTCTCATCCGCAATACCTGAAAGGTATGTGGACTCGCCTTTGTGTAGAATAAGGTTCTTGAGAACAGTGATCTGAGCTGTCTTTCCGAATATTTTTTCAAGAGCATCCATTAGTATCAACATAAAATATACAATTATGACTTATAAGACTTTCTAATAATTGGCTGGTCGATTCAAAATATGAATAGACCTTATCATATTTAGAAAGGCTTTAATAATATCATCCTTTAATAATTATCCATATTTCAAAGTTGTGGTATATATGGAAAAGGAAACGCTTGACAAAGACATCCTGAGACTTCTTGAGGAACAGCCTGGCATCAGCAACAAAGAAATTGCAGATAAACTATCTGTTCCTGAAGATACGGTTGCAAAAAGGGTAGCAGCCCTTTCAGATACAAGGGAAATGATCCTTATTGTAGACGATGAACCGGATGCTGTCATCGCTACCAAAAGGGCACTTGAGGCAGATGGGTACAATGTCATCGATGCAGAGAACGGAGCCATGGCTTTCGATATGCTGAAATCAGATATTCCCGACGTGATCCTTCTAGATGTAATGATGCCTGACATGGACGGCTTCGAGGTTTGCAAAAGACTGAAAGATGATCCGGCTTACAGGGATATACCGGTTATAATGCTTACTGCAAAAGGAGAGATCGATGACAAGGTAGGCGGTCTTGATATCGGTGCGGATGACTACATAACAAAGCCTTTCAACCTGAAGGAGCTGAAAGCAAGGATCAAAACTGTGTTGAGAAGAACACAGGACTAAACTACAACGCACATTATGTGCTGACCTCACATGTTTGCCAAAAAAAGCAGATGGAATGCGATCATCGTTCTTATCATAACGATGCTCTTTATCAGCTCGATCCTTTTTCTGGGGATCAGGGCCAACGCTGAGGTCGAAGAGCAGTTCATAGACCAATTTGCACAAGGCCAGACATCACAGGCGCAACAGATCTCCAACGGCATAACGACCTTCCTTAATGAAAAGGTCACCATGCTTGAGGTCCTTTCCATACAGCCCCACCAGATACCAGATGACAATTTCACAAGAACGTTCGAAAATATATACGAGAAGTCGAAGGGCTTCTACGTTATCGAATATGTGGACAAGAACGGAACAATAGTCTCAGGATATCCTGAAGAGAACACTCCACTGCAATACAACCTGTACGAAAATGAGAGGAGCATTCCTTTTGATATCGTACGGGAAACAGGTGAAACCTATATCACTGACCCGCTGACAACATTTGAAAAGGAGCTGGCGATCTATGTATGGGTACCTGTTTACGTCGGAGAGGATGAGTTTGAAGGTGCCTTTATTGCAGTCATTGAGATCGATAAGATCACAGAGGAAACAATAAAAACGGAAAATCCGGCAGGATATATCTACCTGATCAACGACAATGCAAGGCTTCTGTACGATAGTGCTGAAACAGACCTCATCGGAAAGAACTACTTTGACATCATAAACGAGCCCGATGTCAGCCGCCTTGAGATAATCGGCATGCAGACTGAAGGACTTTCAGGCAGCGGGACATTCTCGGAAAGGAATGAGAACGGCTTCCTGGAGCAGAAGATCATATCCTACGAACCTGTGATATGGAAGAACCAGCAATGGTCCGTAGGTGTTGTTACACCACTGTGGTACGTGGAATCACTTGTACAGTCAATATATGTAAAACAGGGTTTGTTTGCAATGATCTCTGTTGCATTCATCCTCTTCATAGGCTCATTCATAGCACTGATCCTGTTCTCCTGGAACAAGACACTTGAGGATGAGGTGCAAAGCAAGACGTCAGAACTGGAAAAATCCAATGAATACCTGCAAAATGCCAACCGGAAGCTAAAGGAGCTTGACAGTCTCAAAAACGACTTCGTATCAATGGTATCGCATGAGCTAAAGACACCACTTACCGCCATGAAAACCTCCAGCGAGTTCATGAAGGAGACAGAATGCGATCCAGAGGTCAAGGAAGAGATGCTTGACCTTATCATAAGGAACATCGATCGCCAGTCAAGAATGGTGGATGACCTGCTGGACATCTCACGCATTGAATCCGGCAGGATGAAGTTCAACCCTGAAGATGTGAATATCAGGGAGATCGTTGAGACATCCCTCCAGACAGTTGAAAAGCAGGCAAAGGACAAAGGAATCAATCTAAAGGTAGGATATCCACAAGAGAGCCTGACGATCAGGACCGATAAGGACAAGCTTATCAGGGTATTCGTAAACCTCCTGACGAATGCCATCAAGTTCACACCACATGACGGAGATGTGGAGATCAGCGTAACTGATACCGGTGACAACATACAGGCCAGCATAAAGGACAATGGAATCGGCATACCACCGGAGAAGCGTGATAAGATATTCGACAAGTTCTACCAGGTGGACAGCACCGCCACAAGAAAGGCAGGCGGTACCGGCCTTGGACTTGCCATTATCAAAGGTATCATAGATGGACAGGGCGGCAACATATTTGTGGAAAGCGAGAACGGTAAAGGCAGCACATTCACATTCAGATTACCAAAAGAACTGAAGGAAGAAGACTTCACAGAGATAGAGCAGCATTAAGTGAGAGACATGAAATTAAAGATCAAAGCATTAGCAGGCATTATCGTTTTAGCGGCGATCATCCTTAGCGGATGCACCTCCATAGATGAAGAGAGCTTCAATGCAGATATAGAAGGATATGCAGATCCTATTGCAGAGAATGCACTCTTGGCACTCAATGAGAAGAATTATACAAGATTCTCCGCGGATCTGGACCCGACAATGAAAAAGGCATTCACAGAAGAGGTTTTCCTCAAATCTGCAGACATTGTTCAGGACGAGCTTGGAAACTATACCTCAAAAGAACTCCTGGAGATCAATGCCGGTGATAAACATACAGTTGTTGTCTATCAAGCCAACTTCGAGAAACAGACCGACGATGTGATCCTAAGACTTATATTCGTGAACTCCGAAGGACAGGTGGAGCTCAGAGGCATCTGGCTTGACTCTTCACAATTAAAGAAACGCATGGCTCTGGAGCGATAAATTAGTTACCAGAGTATTTCTATCTTTTTTCAACCATTTTGCTCTATCCCCTGCCTATCTCTTTTTTGATTTCATCTACAAAGGACCAGAAACCAGAAAATCCAATATTTAAATTTAAAAAGAAGAAATAGGAGTAATCAGGAGAGAACTTCGAGTTGGAAGGGAGTGTGTGGTGTTTGTGTGTGTTTTAGGGTAGTGACTCATCAGTTGTTCAAGAAACTACTCAAAGTTCTCTGCCAATGTACAATTCAATAAAGGCACGAATTATACTTAAACCTTTCTATTTTTAGACGAGTTTATGAATATATCCTCGTTTTAATAATAAGACCTACAATAAATTGCCGTTAACCTTATAGCCCATCAAACCCATGTAATGGTTCAGTAGCACCTGAAAATTGAATAATGACTTACATTTCAGGTCAAAACAAATTAAAATGGGCTCGTGGTCTAGCTGGTCATGACGTTGCCTTCACACGGCAGAGGTCGGGTGTTCGAATCTCCCCGGGCCCATCATATATCAAATTCTAAAAAATTCATAAGAGTGAGCCTTGTTTTTGTTATTTTGAATCTAATATCAGAACCTTACTTTTTTCATTCAGTGAGGTGTTGAGCATAGCTCAGCACCTCGGTCCGCACTCCAGAAGCGTGATCTGGGTAGCGAATAGTCCTTATTTACAGCCGATTGTTTGTGCAGGTATTTTAAAATCCGAATTTTCTAAATATACTGATTCCCGGATTTAATTATGTCAGCTCAAGCCATTGGAAGAAAAATTAAAAAATAGACGGTCTCAAATTGAGACCTTAAATGATGTCATTCCAGGTTCGTAACTGTATTCCGGGTGATCAACACCTGTCACATTGAACGTAATTACATCTCCTCCATTAGCTTTGAATTTTCCAGAACCAATTCTTGCTTCTCCATTTCCGACTGTAGTTCCCGAAACAGTTGAGATGACATTGTTGGTATTGAGTGTGAAGTACCCGTTCACAGTAGCTCCTTTCACCAAATTACTATTCTCATCCAGTACTTTTAAAGTCGCTACAGCTTCGTAGCTCTTACCTTTCTGTATTACTGATATGGATATCGAATCTACAGACATCGTTGAGCCTGTGGTATCAGATACTGTTACCGTTGCTGTATCTGATGTTGATGCACCATCATCATCGATTACTGTCAAAATCACATAGTAAACACCACTACCAGCATAAGTATGTACAGGTGTCAATGTGCCTTCTGTAGTATTACCATCTCCGAAATCCCAGAAAATCGTGTGGGTATCGAGGGATCCAAGATCAGTAAAGCTTCCAGAAAATACGACATCTTCACCCACGTTAACTGTCTGATCTGGACCTGCATCAACAACAGGTGCAACATTGTTGACAGTCAATGTCGTAGTATCAATATCAGTGGATCCTTCATCATCGGTAACTCTAACAGAAACATTTCCTGAATAGTCATCAGACCAAGTATTCGTAACAGTAACACCTGTACCATCATCAAATTCTCCATCATCATCCAGATCCCATTCATATGAAACGATGCTACCATCGAGATCGGTAGAATTACTGGCATTGAAAATAATGAATGAACTTTCGTCACCAAAATAGGGACCATTGGCGTCTGCTACTGGTGGCTGGTTTGAGAGGGCAACTGTGATATAACCGGTCTTGACCTCGGAATCAGTACCATTGATATTACTGACAGTAAGATTCACAGTGTACAGGCCAGCTGTATCGTAGGTATGAACGAAATTCTGACTGGAGTTATCCTCAGT